>DDET01000018.1 GCA_002336915.1 Bacteroidetes bacterium UBA1947
AACAGGCCAGCCCCTATAAACCCTATCACCATGAAAACTTCTTTATATAAGTGCCTTAAAGCGAATTATTAACCAGAAACTAAAAAAATTGCTGCCCAGGCCTATTTTTATTTTATTTTTCTATATTAAATAGCTTGCTCGCAAAGGTAAAATTCCAAAGTAATTGTTAATGAAATTTACATGTCGTTAACAAATCAAAAACATATACAAATAAATAAATGTTTTTTTTACTTGACAATAAATAAAATAGCCTTTTCCGGTTACCGATGAAAAGGCTATTTGTTAAAGTGTGATAGATATTATTATTTCTTCTTCTTCGGAGTAAATATAGCCAGCATTCTCCTGCCTTCCATTTTAGGCATAGATTCAAGAGAGCCAAATTCTGCCAGACGCTCAGCAAATTTGAGCAACAAGAGTTCGCCACGTTCCTGGAACATGATGGCGCGGCCCTTGAACTGAACATAACATTTTACCTTGTCGCCTTCTTTCAAGAATTTTTCGGCATGTTTGGCCTTAAAGTCGAAATCGTGCTCATCAGTATTAGGAGTGAAGCGTATCTCTTTCACTTCAGATTGCCTTGCTTTGGCTTTCTGCTCTTTATCCTTCTTCTTCTTCTCGTAAAGGAATTTTTTGTAGTCGATGATACGGCAAACAGGAGGGACCGCATTGGGGGAGATCTCCACCAGGTCTACTTCCTGCTCTTCTGCCATACGTAAGGCCTCGGCAATAGGGTATAAGCCCGGTTCAATCCCTTCGCCTATTACGCGCACTTCGAGCGCAGTTATTTCCCTGTTAAGGCGATGTTCGTTTTGTGGTACTCTTGGTCTAAAAGGCGGTCTGCCTTTACTTCTTTTCTGCATTAATGGTTATTAAAAATGATTGTAAAAATAGTGTATTTGTAATATAAATACACTACAGTCTTTAAAACTTTATGCCAGCGGAGCAGCTTTCTTGCCTTTCATCTGCTCTGCAACTATTGTTTTTATATCGTTAACAAATTGTTCCGTAGATATTGCCCCCTGGTCGCCCTCGCCGTGTTTGCGCACAGCTACATTACCATCTTCCATCTCTTTCTCGCCCACTATCAGCATGTAAGGTACTTTCATCAGCTCAGTATCACGTATCTTTTTTCCTATTTTTTCGCTGCGGTCATCTACTTCGCTGCGGATATCGGCAGATTTGAGGGTGGCGGCCACTTTATGGGCGTATTCGCTGTACTTATCGCTTATAGGCAAAATTTTCACCTGCAATGGGGTAAGCCATAATGGGAAATTACCTGCACAGTTCTCAATAAGTACCGCTATAAAGCGCTCCATAGAGCCGAAAGGAGCACGGTGTATCATTACCGGGCGCTTGCGGGTATTGTCTGCATCCACGTATTCCAATTCAAAACGCTCAGGCAGGTTGTAATCCACCTGTATGGTACCTAATTGCCAGCTGCGGCCCAGTGCATCGCGCACCATAAAGTCGAGTTTGGGACCATAGAATGCAGCTTCGCCATATTCTACTACTGTCTTCAACCCTTTTTCGGCTGCGGCCTGTATGATGGAGTTTTCCGCGATCTCCCAGTTCTCTTCGGTGCCTATGTATTTGCTGCGGTCGTCTTTGTCGCGCAGGGATATTTGTGCGGTGAACTCACTAAAGTCGAGCGAGGTGAATACGAACATCACCAGGTCGATCACTTTTTTGAACTCTTCCAATACCTGCTCGGGACGGCAGAAAAGGTGTGCATCGTCTTGTGTAAAGCCACGCACACGCGTAAGGCCATGCAACTCACCCGACTGCTCGTAACGGTACACTGTACCGAACTCCGCAAGGCGGAGCGGGAGGTCTTTATATGAACGAGGTTGTGTTTTATATATCTCGCAATGGTGTGGGCAGTTCATGGGTTTGAGCATGAACTCTTCACCCTCCTGCGGGGTAGTGATGGGGCGGAAACTATCTTTGCCATATTTTTCCCAGTGGCCTGAAGTAACGTATAACTGTTTGCTGCCTATATGCGGTGTAATAACCGGCAGGTAGCCGCTTTCTATCTGCGCTTTTTGCAGGAATTGCTGCAGGCGCTCGCGCAGCATGGCACCTTTGGGCAACCATAAAGGCAGGCCGCTTCCTACTTTATCAGAGAAGGCAAATAGCTCCAGTTCCTTACCCAGCTTTCGGTGATCGCGCTTTTTGGCTTCTTCGAGCAGGGCAAGGTATTCTTCCAGTTCTTTCTGCTGTGGGAATGTGATACCATAAATGCGGGTAAGCATTTTGTTCTTTTCATTCCCCCTCCAGTATGCACCGGCTATATTAGTGAGTTTAACCGCTTTAATAAAACCTGTGTTAGGTATGTGCGGACCACGGCAAAGGTCGGTAAAGCCACCCTGGGTATAAAATGTGATCTCGCCATCTTTAAGGTCCTGCAGCAATTCCAGTTTATAAGGATCGGCCTTTGCAGTGAAATAGCCAATGGCTTCCTCTTTAGGTACTGAGCGACGCTGGTACTCGTTGCTTTGCTTAGCCAGTTCCTTCATTTTGTCTTCCAGCTTCTTCAGGTCCTCTTCGCCAATGGTACGGTCACCAAGGTCAATATCGTAATAGAAGCCGTTCTCGATAGGCGGGCCTATGCCGAGTTTTACGCCGGGATATAATGCCTCCAGCGCCTCAGCCATAAGGTGAGCAGAGGAATGCCAGAAAGTAGATTTAGCGCCTTTATCGCCCCAAAGGAGGAGCTTAAGGGATGCATCAGTATTGATAGGGCGTGTAGCGTCCCATACTTCTCCATTTATCTCAGCGGCCAGCACCTTACGTGCCAGGCCTTCACTAATAGATTTAGCAACATCCAGGGCGCTTACACCTGCTTCGTACTCGCGTACTGCGCCATCGGGTAAAGTAATATGTATCATAAAATAATCTTCTTGTATTAAAAACTTTGCAAAGGTACGTTAGAACTGGTGATGAATGTATATAAATGAAAAACCATCCCGCATAAACGGGATGGCTTAAGTAAATATCTCCCGATTATTGTTTTTGGAATGTAATAGCCGTAAGCTTAAGCGTGTCGGCAGGCGGAATAACCGTGCCCACGAGCACCTGCTTCGTTTTGAAAGTAAATTTTGAGTCCGTAAGATCGGAAATGTCTCCCACTACGGATGGGGTACCAAGGAAATAGTCGTCAATGTTGTACATGCCCAGTGTTTTCCCATTGTCCATGAGCTGCCACGTAAACGGGTAGTCGGTGGCCTCGTTAGTATAGCATTTATTGTCGCCGGTATGGTGGATGGCGTTGAAATTGGCTTTGAATTCGATATTGTCATCCAGCTTGCAGTCGAATATAACCAGTGAGTAAACACTATCGCGCCCGAAAGTGTCCCTAACGGTTAGCTTAACGTCGGTCATATGCCATTTGGACTTGATCAATACATCTTCTTTTGATTCAGGCACGGTCACAGTTTGCTTAGTGCAGGAAACAAATATTACAAATACAGATAAAAACAGTATAAAATACCTCATAGAGCTTTCACTATTAGCACATAAAACTAAACAATATCTTCTTGTTGCAAAACAATTTTGTGTTCATTATTACTTTTTTTCTGTAAAAAAAGCGTCAGTGAGCCCAGTATTAATCGTATAATGCAAATACTCTATTTGTACGCGGCCTTTTTTTACACGGGCTTGTTTTGCTTTCTGCACCAGGTCTTCGTCCGTGCCTGTGTAATCCATTGTTACGCCCTTGGGGAGCTTGTAATCTTTTAAATTAATGTGGAAGATGACCTTGTCGGGGAGGGAGTAGGCTACATAGCTGTTATAATAAAGGTCCATGTTGATGGTGCCGTTGTCGCGGGTGGTAGTTTCGGTATGGAGGACGAGCATACGAGCTTCGTCTATGCAGATGCGGGTGAGCACGATATCGCCGGTATCGCTACCGGGTATCACCTTTATTACGCGTACGCGTTTGTGGTCGATGGTGTCGAATCCGCCGTCGATCACTGTAACATTGCCGGGTGGTAACAGGTTATTCATTGTGAGATTAAAACTATTGCGGGGAAGAATTGAAATACCGCCCTGCCTTTCCAACTTCATCTTGTCGGGGTTTTTAAAATAGAGTTTGCCTTTCATTGGGGGCACTTTCATGAAGGGGACATCCAGCTTGATCCTTACATCGGCCACATAGTCATTTACTCCCTTTACTTTGTCACGTATTCTATAAAAGAGCTGTGTGGCATCCTGCGCCATTGTAACAGATGGGAGTAGTAAGATACCAAACAAACACAAACAGAAAAGCCTTTTCATCAGGACTGGATATCTTTTTTATTGAAAACAATAATAGTGGTGGCCACAAAGAGTATGGTATACACAAGGAGCACAATGGCGGAATGTGTAATAGCATCGTAGGGCACCGGCGCATCAAAAAAGCCTTTCCAGCCTATCATGTGCGTGGTAAAGAGGTAGGGGCTTATGGCATCGAAGATGGGTAGTTGTAAAGTGGAGAAAATAGTGAGTACAATGATAATGCCCATTGTGCCAATGATGGGGCCGATGGAGTTATCGGCAAAGACCGACAGCAATAAAGCCAGTGCCGCCACGCACATCATGGCGATGCCAGCAAATGCAAAAGCCGCAAAATAGCGCCAGAGTACATCGTCCTTTAGCAACATTACAAAGGCATCGCTTTTGAGGTTGATCATATCGCCCGTGCCAAACAGCAGAACGGAAAGGCCGAGCGCAATGATGGCCAGCCATATTAACAGCAGCATGGCATATACAACACTGGCGGTGAACTTGACGAGTACCAGGCCCGGGCGCGTGATGGGTTTGGTGAGCAAGAGCCTTAGGGTGCCAATGCTTGCTTCCCCGGCCAGGGCATCGCCGGCCACCAGTGCTACCAACAGGGGAATATGGATCAACAGGGTCTGTAGTATCAGGTAGGTGATGAGGTAGCCATTGAGGACATTGCCCTTTATATCAAACTGCTCGCTGACGCCCTGCAGCGCAAAGCCAATAAAATTTTTACCGTCGGCCAGCATGGCCAGTTGTATAACCAGCGCGATAGCTGCAACTATGCCAAAACTGATATAGGTGCGCGGCCGGTGGAATATCTTATACAGTTCTATGCGGAGTAGCGCTATCATTTGTGAGTGATAAAAAATATGCTTCTAAAGAGTGTTTTGAATGCAGGTCGATGACCTTTGCCCCATTTTCCACCAGCCATTTGTTCAACCCAGGTATCTTGCCCGGATGCATTTTGAATGTGAGATGGGCCGGGCCGGAGCCGGTGAGTGACCCATGCCATTGGGTTGCCTTTATCATCCGGGCGATGTTATCATCGGGTTCCATCTGAACTTCAACAAGTGTTTCATTCGGGTCCAGGAGTTGTTCGGCAGGGCCTTCCACCATTTTTTTGCCCCTGTGAATAATAAGGATCTTACTGGCTATCTGTTCTATTTCGTGCAACAGGTGCGAGGAAAGGAGTATGGTCTTGCCATGGTCGCGGCTCAGGTGGAGGATAAGGTTGCGCATTTCCACAATGCCTTGGGGGGCCAATCCGTTTGTTGGCTCATCGAGTATCAGCAGGTCAGGACTATGTACAAGGGCTATTGCAATACCCAGCCTTTGTTTCATGCCCTGTGAGTAGGCCTTCACTTTGTCTTTTTCCCTGCCGGTGAGCCCTACGATCTCCAGCACTTCCTCCAATCGCGATTTGGGTATGTTTTTAAAGCTCATGGCCGCAAACATGCGAAGATTGTCCCAGCCGGAAAGGTAGCCATACATATCAGGGCGCTCTATAATAGCGCCCACATGCTGTAATAAATGCCTTTTACTATTGTTAAAAAGCTGCCCTTTGATGTATGCGGTTCCGCTGGTAGGGTATATAAGGCCCAGCAACATGCGTATGGTGGTACTTTTACCTGCGCCATTTTCGCCCAGGAAGCCGTAAATATCACCCTCTTCTATAGAAAAGGACAGTTTGTCGACAGCAATTGTATTGCCGAAGCTTTTTGTCAGTTCCTTTGTTTCCGCTATAATGGCCATGACACTGCAATATAACGTAATGCGTGCAGAAATGTTCGGTTGGCCGACATTTTGAAAAACGCGAACGGCCCTTTACTAAAGGGCCGTTCGCAAATTAATATATATCCTTTTCTTACTGCTTTACAAAGCGAATTGATCTTTGAGTTTCCCCGCTGGCGGAGCTTATCTGCAATACATAAACACCATTGGGCAAAGTACCTACTTCGATATTGATAGTAGCTTGCTGTTGACCTGTGACCGGTTTTATGTCCCAGGCTCTGCCCAACATATCAGTTATCTTAACTGTATACGTTTCATTCGGATCGCAGCCACTGATAGATAAACTTGAGTGTACGGGATTAGGGTACAGGTTTATATTTTCTCCATGACCCGTGGTCGAGATCCCGACAATTTTTGAGTATTTAAACGAGCCATTGTTATCATAAATTTTCAGGCGGTAAAAGGTGTGTGTTGCTGTACTTCCCTTGTCGTTATACTGATACACAGACTGTGACGTGGTATTACCCTTTGCTGCAATGGCAACAACAGCGCTAAAGGTTTTACCATCATAAGACCGCTCAAGGTCAAAGTTCTTTATTTGCTGTTCGTTGGCGGTTACCCATGTGAGCTTATTGCCATCTGTGCTGTTATGGCCGGCAAAACCTGTGAACGACACAAGTTCCAAGGGAAGGGCCACATCAAAACTTCCTTTCAGCAATAGATCTGCTCCATCGTACAATAGTGGATTTGTGTTGCCATTGTATAGATACCAGGCTGCAGTGCCCGTATCGTTGGCGGAGTATGCTGGAATGATCCTGAAATATATGGTGTGCCCGCTGGTAACCTGTTGTAGCGCCGGTATGCCGCTAAGGTCAATGGTAGGGAAAGCGTACCAGGCATTAATGGGTGTATCGGTATGTACGTTTGTAGCAAGGTCAACGAAGTTGTTGCTGTCGATGCCGTATTGTACCGTAACATTTTGGGGTGATGCGATGCTATACCTGCCAAAGAACATATCGAAACTGCTTAAGGACAGTGTGTAACCTAAAAGTGATTTTACTGTGAAGTAGAGGAAGGCATTGTTGTCAATACAATCCTGTTGTGTGTTGACTACATATGGACCGCCTGTGCCGTAAAAGCCCATACCGCCCCAGGCGTTGTCGGTAGCCTGCGATGGGGACGCAGGAACAGAGATATTGCTGCCTCTTATCAGCCCGCTTGAAGCAACATGTGCAGGGGGTACGGTAGTAGGAGCGTATGGTGAAGGCCCATATGCGCTGAGGGTATTCACATCCCAGCCTACAAGCATTGTTCCTGCAAGGTTCATAGTAGTGAATGCCTGACTAACCCAGTTGGAAAAATTACCGGCACCACAATCGGTGCGAAGATGCAGGTAGTATGTTGTAGCAGGGTTGAGGCCTGCTGCGGTATAATTAGTATTGGCAATTGGCGTGCCCGCAACTATGGGTGCAGCGGGCAACTGATCAATAGTATATTCATATGCGTAACCAGCAAGTGAATCCCAGCTAAGCAGTGCAGATACGTCGGTGATAAGGCTGGCCGTAAGCCCTGTGGGGTCAGGACAACGTGTGATAAAAGAACTTGTTACCCATGCTGAGTAGTTCGGACTGCCGCAATTAGCGCGCACGTGCAAATAGTAAGTTGTGGATGATGTGAGCGCTGTTGCATTGTACACAGGCGTAGTTGTTACCGAGCCGGGTACTATAGGAGTCGCCGGGTCTTGATCTACAATGTATTCGTAGTTCAGAGCGGTGGGTATATTGTCCCAGCCAAGGTCAGCGCTTGAGGTGGTGATATTAGTTGCGGAAAGGCCGGTGGGATCGGGGCAGGGTGTGAGTGTAGTGAAAGACGTAGTTATCCATGCGGAGTAGTTCGGACTGCCGCAATTAGCACGCAGGTGTAAGTAATAAGTTGTTGAAGGGGTAAGCCCTGTGGGGTTATAAGCGGTTTGGGTGATAACAGTGCCGGGAACTATTGGTGTCGCAGGGTCCTGGTCAACGATGTATTCATAATTGAGTGCGGTTGGTATATTATCCCAGCTAAGGTTGGCACTTGTGGTAGTTATATTATTGGCTGCAATGTTAGCAGGGTCCGGGCAGGGGGTGAGCGTTATAAACGAAACAGTTACCCAGGCAGAGTAGTTAGGTGTGCCGCAATTAGCACGAACGTGCAAATAGTAAGTTGTGGATGGTGCGAGGCCGGTGGCGTTATATGTTGTTATAGCAGTTACAGTGCCGGGTACCAGGGGCGTGGCGGGGTTTTGATCTATAATGTATTCATAGTTCAGCGCGCTTGCTATTGTGTTCCATGTAAGGATGGCTGATGTTGTTGTAATATTATTTGCTGCGAGGCCCGAAGGATCGGGGCAGGGTGTGAGTGTAATAAAAGAAGTAGTTACCCATGCAGAGTAGTTTGGTGAGCCACATTTTGCACGCACATGTAGGTAGTAAGTTGTTGTAGGAGTAAGGGCGGTGGCGCTATAAGTTGTTGCTGCTGTGAGCGTACCGGGTAAAATAGGGGTTGCCGGATCCTGATCAACTATATACTCATAGTTAAGTGCTCCTACTACAGTGTTCCAGCTAAGGTCGGCTGAAGTAGTTGTTATATTGTTTGCTGCAAGTCCTGTTGGATCGGGGCAGGGTGTAAGTGTAACGAAAGACGTAGTTACCCATGCAGAGTAATTTGGTGAACCGCATTTTGCGCGGACGTGCAGGTAATAAGTTGTAGCCGGTGTAAGGCCGATGGCGTTGTAAGTTGTTGCGGCAGTGAGTGTGCCGGGAACAATAGGGCTGGCAGGATTCTGATCCACTATATATTCGTAATTGGGCGCTCCTACTACAGTATTCCAACTGAGGTCGGCTGAAGTAGTTGTTATATTGTTTGCTGCAAGCCCGGTTGGGTCGGGGCAAGGTGTAAGTGTGGTAAATGATACGGTAACCCATGCCGAATAGTTAGGTGAGCCGCATTTGGCACGCACATGTAAATAGTAGGTTGTTGCAGGTGTGAGGCCTGTGGCATTATAAGTAGTTGCAGCGGTAAGCGTGCCGGGAACAATAGGAGAAGCAGCATTTTGATCTACTATATATTCATAATTTGGTGCTCCTACTACAGTATTCCAACTGAGGTTTGCTGTTGTTGTGGTAATGCCATTAGCCGCCAAACCTGTTGGGTTGGGACAAGGTGTGAGGGTGGTAAAAGCAAGCGCCGTTGACCATGATGAAAAAGAAGCGCCGCAATTGGTACGCACGTGCAGATAGTAAGTAGTGGAAGGTGTGAGACCAGTCGCATTGTACGTAGTGCTTACTGTAGGTGTGCCTGCTACGACCGGAGTGGCTGCCGATTGGTCTACAACATACTCATAACCTGCTGCACCAGCTACTACTCCCCAGCTAAGGTCGGCAGTGGTTGTGGTAATGTTGTTTGCAGTGAGGCCTGTTGGAGTAGTGCAGGGTACAGATATCGTTGCAGTAACAGTTACATCGTCCAGGCCAATTGCCTGCCCATTGGTGCTGCCGCCCAGGCCGGTCATGTTCCATTTGAGATAGTAGCTTCCACCGTTAGCTATGCTAACCGGAATAGTAATTGTTCCCATACTTGTGGTCAGGGGAGGGAATATGCCGCTTCCGTTTGCAGCGTCGGCAGGAAAAGAGTGGTTACCTGCAGGTACACTAACAGCAGTGGCAACTGTATTCCCGGCAAAAAATGTCCAATCCCACTGCCTTGCTCCATTCCGGTACTTTTTTAAATTGAAAGTGATGTCCAGCGACGTAATTGTGGAGCCGGTATTGTTTACCAGTTGCCCGGTAATATTATTATTGGTGACAAAACTGCCTGAATTAAGAAAGCCGATGGAATAGTCGGCGCCAGATATATACTTGTAAGCCGATCCCGAAGATGTTGAAGAAAGCGAGGTAGCGGTAGCATCGGTCGCCGTGGCATTGGCACCAGAGTTTTTTGTATCGATGGTCCAGCCAGAGGGCAGGGCTGTTGTGGCGCTGGCGTTGAAATTTTGTGTTTGCGTAAGTGCTGCGGCAGTAAAAGTGAGCTGAGCACTACTATGTAAAGTAGCGCCGCATAGCAGCAGGCAAGCTGCTATAATAGTTTTAAAGCTTATCTTTCTGTTTGCCGGAAGAGGATATTTGATTTTCATGGTATTAATATTATTTATGTTATTTTAACAATATGATTTTATTTATTAAATAATTTATGTATGGCTATACAATGAAATGCAAAGTACCTTTGTGTATAACAACTGAATTTTAAGCCAGCATTATTTAAAAAGAGCCGTGCTAATAATGTCTTACTATTGAGTTAAGCCGGTATTATTGGTAGCAGATAAGGCCGATCACGGGTGATGTGAATGTTAAGCCCGGATTAAGTGTTAAAGCCCTGATATTATTATTAGTCGTATTTTTCTTTTTGTGTTAAAGATTTTTCTCTTACCTTTGCAGTCCCAAAATATTCCCGGCTATTCTGCCGTGTTGATCTTTTCAATACAACAGGATATCCAGCGTTGCGGCCGGGCTGATGGGATATTGTTAACTTTTTTAATTAATTTATGGCAACAGAAAACCTTCAAAGCTACGAGCTGATGGTCATATTCACGCCGGTACTGGCTGAAGAAGACTATAAGGCAGCTCAAAAGAAGTTTGCGGACTTCATTACAGAAAACGGTGGATCGATCACTCACCAGGAAGCATGGGGACTACGTTCACTGGCCTTCCCGATCGCCAAAAAGACAACAGGACTTTACTGGTTACTTGAGTACAAAGCGCCAAGCGATGTAAACGCCAAACTGGAAATCCAGATGAACCGTAACGAGCACATTATGCGCCACATGGTAACCCGCCTTGACAAGTATGCACTGGAATACAGCATACGCAGGCGCAACAAGGCTGCTGCTAACACAGAAACCGCTTCTTAAAACCTGTACAAAAAACTGAAACAATGGCTAAGCAAAACGAAATAAAATTTTTGACCTCCACCCGTGTCGAAAAACGCCAGAAGAAATACTGCCGTTTTAAGAAAATGGGGATCAAGTATATAGATTACAAAGACGCGGAATTCCTCAAGAAATTTTTGAACGACCAGGGTAAAATGTTGCCACGCCGCATTACCGGGAACTCGCTCAAATATCAGCGCAAAGTGTCACAGGCTATTAAAAAAGCCCGCCAACTGGCATTATTACCTTACGTTACTGACCTTTTAAAGTAAAAAATCATGCAATTAATCCTGATAAAAGACGTAGATAACCTGGGCGCTGCCCATGAACTGGTAGAAGTAAAGCCGGGATATGCCCGTAACTACCTTATACCGCAGAAATACGCTATTGAAGCCAGTGGTTCTAACATGAAAGTACTGGAAGAGCGCCGCAAGCAGAAGCAGAAGAAAGAAGACAAGCTGATGGCGGAAATAGCTAAGGTAACTGAAGTACTGAAAGCATCACCAATTAAGGTAGGCGCTAAAGTAGGCACAAGTGGAAAGATATTTGGTTCTGTAACTGCTATACAGATAGCACGCGCTATACGCGAACAGAAAGGCTATGAAATAGACCGCCGCCGCATCTCTATAGTAGACGAGGTGAAGGAAGCAGGTACCTACAAAGCGCAGATAGATTTCGGTAAAGAGAACATACTTGAAATTGAATTTGAAGTAGTAGGCGNNTAAAAATGTACCTTTGCGCCGCTATGCAAATACAAGTGCTTAAGTCCAAGATCCACCGTGTAAAGGTTACAGAAGCTAACCTGCATTATATTGGCAGTATTACAATAGATGAAGCGTTGATGGAGGCGGCAAATATCATTGAAAATGAGAAAGTGCAAGTGGTGGACATTGACAACGGGGCAAGGCTTGAAACATATGTTATTAAAGGCACACGTGGTTCGGGCATGATATGTATGAACGGGCCAGCATCGCGGAGGGTAACCGTGGGCGATACTGTTATTATTATTTCCTATGCTACGATGGATTTTGAGGAGGCAAAGCAGCATAAGCCAGTTATTATTTTCCCAAAGGAAGACAATAGTTTGTAATGATTAACTTTACAGGAGATGAAAAAAGCTCTTGGTACCATATTAAAGTATGTCATTTTCCTCGGCTTAGGTATATGGATCGTATACCACATGTTATCTGCCCTTAGTGAAAAGCAGAGGGACGACCTTTTAAGCGCCATACAAAACATCAGGCTGGGCTTGCTTATCCCCATTTTTATTGCAGGCTTTTTGTCACATATTTTCAGGGCTCTGCGATGGCGTTTATTGCTTGAGCCGCTCAAAATTCATCCATCTTTAGTCAACACTGCTTTTGCTGTTTTTATAGGTTACCTGGCCAATCTTGTGTTGCCCCGGGCCGGCGAGGTGGCGAAATGTACTGTGCTGGCGCGTTACGAAAAGGTACCTGCGCATAAAATGGTGGGTACCATAGTAGCTGAGCGGGCATTTGATCTTTTATGCCTGGTGCTAATTGCGGTTGTAGCTTTTACTATTGAAGCCCACGTGATAAGCAGTTATGTTGCTGACCTTACGCAAAGCCTCTCCGATAAAATAATGCGGCATACTGTAGTGCTCATGTGTATATTGGCCGGGCTGGTAGTATTGGTGATAGCTACCATACTGGTGTACAGGCGGCATAAAGAAACAAAGGTGGGGCATTTTATGCGCGAGATGAGCCATGGTATAGTGTCCATCATCCACATGAAAAAAAGGTGGGCATTCATGGCATACACGTTTCTTATCTGGGCAATGTACACCTCGCAGATATACCTTGGCTTTCTTTGCCTGCACGATACACAACACCTTTCTTTAACTGTGGCGCTGGTAGTGCTGGTATATGGGGCAGTGGGTATGATCATAACCCCCGGGGGTATAGGTGCCTATACACTACTGGTAGCGGAGATACTTACTGCTTATAATATAAACGAAGTATCGGCACAGGCCTTTGGCTGGGTAGCCTGGGCGGCACAAACGGGCATTTTGATAGTGCTGGGGGTATGCTCACTGTTATTGATAAACGTATATAACCGGAAACGCCATGTTGAAATTGCAATGGATAGAAAGTAAGATCATCGACAGAGATGTGCTTGTGCATCGCTGCAACCAGTGGCGGGCCATAGGCAAGAAATTGGTTTTTACCAATGGTTGTTTTGATATACTGCACCGGGGGCACCTGGACTATTTGGCAAAAGCTGCTGAACTTGGTAATATTTTAATAGTGGGTGTCAATACAGATGCTTCGGTAAAACGGCTGAAAGGCGAAGGACGTCCTGTGAATACGGAAGCCGACCGTGCTTTCCAGCTTGCTGCACTTTTATGTGTTGATGCGGTGTGCCTTTTTGAACAAGACACACCTAAAGAATTGATAGCGGCTGTGAAGCCGGACGTGCTGGTAAAGGGTGGCGATTATACAATAGACAGAGTGGTTGGTGCGGATTTTGTATTAGCGCATGGAGGAAGCGTAGAAATAATACCATTTGTGAATGGGTACTCAACCAGTACACTGATCAGCAATATTAAGAAATTGTAAAATTATTGTTTCCTGCCTCGCGGACCCTTAATACTACAGTTTGAGGGTATACTTTTGTGAACACATTAAAACGGCTTCGTGAAGCAACCAAAACAGACCATTATACGTGACCTTAGCTGGCTGGCATTTAATGCGCGCGTGCTACAGGAAGCCAAAGATCCCAGCAACCATATTCACGACCGCCTGCGCTTCCTCGGTATTTTTTCCAATAATCTTGATGAGTTTTTTCGTGTACGTGTGGCTGCTCTTAATAAGATGCTGCTGCTTGGCAAATCGGCCAAGATGCACCTTGAAGCTAATCCTGATAAGATACTTAAGAAGATACAGAAGACCGTAATAATCCAGCAAAATGCTTTTGACAATATCTATTCAGGCATTATAAAGGAAATGGGGAAGGATGGCATCAGGATAAAAAATGAAAAGCAGCTTACCCCGGCACAGAAGAAATTTGTTACTGCATATTTTGATGAGAAGGTACGTACAGAGATCATACCGCTCATGATAGAGAGTATACCACATATCCCCCTGCTTCGTGACAAGTCCATATACCTCGCCTGCGTGCTGGGTGATACCAATAACCCTATGGCCCATCGTTATGCATTGATCGAGATACCGGACCGGGTATTGCCACGCTTCGTGATCATGCCCCCCGACAGTGGCAAAACAGACATCATACTGCTCGAAGATATTATAAGGTACAACCTGCCTAATCTCTTTGCACCTTTTGGCTTCAACCGTTTTCTTGGTTACATCATTAAGGTGACGCGAGACGCGGAGCTGGACCTGGATAATGATGTGAACACAAACATTATTGCCGAGTTGCAAAAAGGGCTCAAGAACAGGAAGCGTGGGCGCGCAACGCGATTTATTTATGACAGGACCATAGACCCCAGGCTGCGCGACTACCTGATGAAAAGGCTGAACCTGACTAAGAAAGATAACCTGCATGCAGGGGGGCGCATACACAACTTCAAGGATTTCATGAATTTTCCTTCCAGTGTGTTTAAAGACCTGCAGCCAAGGCCTCGTCCGTTTGTGCATCCGCTGCTGAAGCAGCCTGGCCGAATAATGGACGTGATAGAGAAGCAGGATGTGATGATGCATTTCCCCTACCACTCATTCGATTCTATCATAGACCTGCTGCGCGAGGCCGCTATAGACCCTTATGTGCAAAGCATAAGCCTTACCTGTTACCGGCTCGCCAAGGACTCTAAAATAGTCAACGCGCTCATCAATGCCGTACGAAATGGCAAGGAAGTGCTGGTGGCGCTGGAGCTTAGAGCCCGTTTTGATGAAGAGGCCAACCTGATGTGGAAGTCGCGACTGGAAGAGGAAGGTGTAAAGGTTGTATTGGGCCTCCCGGATATGAAGGTGCACGCCAAGATCGGGGTTATCAAAAAGCGCATGTTCAACCGCACGCGCCAGTATGCTATCGTATCCACAGGCAATTTTAATGAAAATACGGCTAAATACTACGGGGACCATTGCCTGCTTACCACCAATAAAAATATCATTGCGGACATCAATCATATTTTCAATTTTCTGCAGGCTCCCGTCCAGAAACTGGATAGCCTGAAAGTATGCAAGACCATGCCGGTAGCGCCCGTGAATATGCGCAAATATTTTTCGGACAAGATCAGCCAGGAAATAAAACTTGCAGGCAGGAAAAAACCAGCGGGCCTGACACTGAAAATGAACAGTCTTGTGGACGAAGTGCTGATATCGAAATTATATGATGCCGCTAAGGCTGGTGTTAAGATAGATATGGTAGTGCGGGGTATTTGCTGTGCGCATACGGAACAAAAACCGCAGAAACATAACATACACGCTATTAGTATTATCGATGAATACCTGGAGCATGCAAGGGTGTTTGTGTTCCATAACGGTGGTACGCCGCAGGTCTTCATTTCTTCGGCCGACTGGATGGTACGTAACCTGGACCACCGCATTGAAGCCGCCTGTCCTATATATGATAAGGAAATTCAACAGGAATTAATAGATATTCTTAATATTCAGCTTGCCGAGAACGTGAAAGGACGTATATTAGATAACGAACAGAGCAACACTTATGTGCCGAAAGAAGAAGGGGAAAAAGAAGTGCGTTCTCAGCTCGCTATTTATAATTACTTACGTCATAAACACTACTAATTGATACTCGCTGCTATAGATATTGGGTCTAACGCTGCAAGGTTACTTATCTCTGAAGCCGCCACATACAAAGACGGAACAGTTGATTACACCAAGCTTGTGCTGCTTCGTATTCCTCTACGTCTTGGGTTCGATGTGTTTGATACAGGGCTTATAAGTAATGACAAAAAAAACCTGCTGGTAGACACACTGAAGGCCTATAAGTTATTGATGGGCATTTATAAAGTAGAGCAGTTCAGGGCCTGTGCCACATCTGCAATGCGTGATGCACGTAATGCAAAAGAGATACTTGACGAGGCCGAAAAAGTAACAGGCATAAAAGTTGAGGTCATTACGGGGCAGGAAGAGGCCAATATCATCTACGAAACGCATATCGCCGATAACCTTAGCCTTAACAAAGCATACCTGTATGTAGATGTTGGCGGGGGTAGTACCGAGGTAACACTATATGCGCAGAACCAACTCGTTTTTAAGGAATCCTTCAATATTGGTACGATACGCGTGCTGCATGATAAAGTGAGCGATGAACAGTGGGAGCACATGAAATGGTATATCAAAACGCATGTCAAGGATTACCAGCCTATAGAAGCGATAGGTACGGGTGGCAACATCAATAAGATATTCTCGATCTCAAAGCGCAAAGAAGGCAAACCATTGCCTGTTGATCTGCTTAAAGACTATTATAAGGAGTTAAGCTATACTACAGTAGAGGAAAGAAAACACCTGTATCATTTCCGCGACGACCGTGCAGATGTTATTGTGCCGGCGCTGCAGATATTCATCTCGATAATGCGTTGGGCTAATGCTGATGAAATATACGTGCCTAAAATAGGCCTTGCGGACGGNNTATAAAGAACTGACCAAGTCATAAAAATAAAACGCCCCCGGATAACGGGGGCGTTTATTCTTATTATAGAGGTATCCTTTTTATTTTGCTATAGTGAATTTGTCTTTCTGTACCACCTCACCTTTGCTGTTCAGTATATTGTAGAAATAAGTACCTGAAGGCAGCTTAGAAAGGTCTTCCCTGTTGTTTGCAAGCAGTTCTTTATTTACCACTACCTGGCCGCTGGTATTGAAAACCTGCCAGCTAAGTTTTTCTGATACATTGCTGTAAAGGTAAACGATACCTGTGCTTGGGTTAGGACCGAAGCGCACTGCTTTCTGATCTGCATTTACCTCATTTACATCAGTCGCAATGGTATAAGCCACATCATCTGCAAAAAGAGTACTGCTGTCAACCCCGCCACCCAGGCGAGAACTCATCAATATTATTTGCAATTTTTTTGGACCCGTACCCATAGGGCCCGAGTAGGTGATATGTGGTGTTACGTAAGTATATGTAGCAAGCGTTGCTGATACCGCACTGTCCACCATCCCGATCACACTGTCTCCTGCATTTAAAACTTTGGCGATTATATGAGCAGTATCACTTCCTTTAGGAGCATACTGTATCCATACGCCAATAGAGCCAGGACGATGTGGAGCAGTCGATATATCCTGACCTCCCGAAAATCCTAAAGACCCCAATATATTATTAGGATTAGGAACACCGGTCAATATAGGCTTGCAGTTTGATAAGCAACCGGCAACAATCCCTAATGTATCCTGATCTCTTGTCATGATCTTGGCCGCAGGGGCACCTGTATGAGCATTACTTGAACTGAATATCTGCTGTGTATAATTTGAATCTTGTACAATGTACGTAGCTGCAAGGGTAATAGCAAAAGAGTCTAATCCATACCATGAGGCAGGAGCCTGTGTGTACTCGGTTGGATTTGTCCCGGCGATTTGCACAGTGTGCATACCGTCCATTGTTCCGTTCGTTATTGTTTGGGCTTTTGATGTAAGCCCTGCCAATAATACTAAAGTGAGTGTAAATAGTTTTTTCATAAGAGTGTTTTGTTAGCTAACAAAGATAAGCGGATATTCAATTAATTCAAAGAATTTAATGTGTCTTCAATGGCTTTGAAATTAGGCAGTTCACCTGCGTTCTCAAGCACTTCTGCATAGCGAACTATGCCTTCTTTATCTATCACGAAAGATGCCCTTTTCGATACACCTCTCATGTCGTTCGAGAAAGTCTCATACAGGCTGTCATATGCTATGGAGGCTTCCTTATTGAAATCGCTCAGCAATGGGAAGTTCAGGTTTTGCTCTTCTTTGAATTTATTGAGCGAGTATAGTGAATCGACCGAAATGCCATAAACCTCCGCATTTAGATTATTATACATATTTAAATTGTCGCGCATGTAGCATAATTCTTTGGTACAGGTACTGGTAAAGGCTAGCGGAAAAAACAGTAATACTACGTTTTTCCCTTTTTGTTCACTAAGTGTCACTTTATTTTTCTCATTGTCGCGAAGCGTAAAATCCGGGGCTTGCTGACCTGTTTGTAATGCCATAGCTTATTTTTCACCAAATGTAGCTTGCCTGGGCATTCTGTCAAAATGAAAGATTACAGGAAAAAATGACTGTCAAATTAGGTTTTTTTATAAATACAAGACGAAATTCTGAAAAATTGGCTGACATTTGCAGCCCCGCAACTGCTCGGCATAGAATCTGATGAGAGTCCTGTACAAACATAAAGGTTTTAAATTTTTTAAATAACAATAACTATGGCAAACAAAGTAAACATTACTCCGCTTCACGACAGGGTAATCGTTAAACCCGCTGCAGCAGAAGAGAAAACTGCCGGTGGTATCATTATCCCTGACACTGCAAAAGAAAAACCACAACGCGGCACGATCATAGCTGCCGGACCTGGTAAGAAAGATGAACCAATGACCGTAAAGTCGGGCGATACTGTACTTTATGGCAAATATGCAGGTACTGAGATAACGCTTGAAGGTGAAGATTACCTGATCATGCGCGAAAGCGATGTACTGGCGATAGTGTAAGAATGTGCAAATGTGACAATATGCAAATGTGCAAATTGTTGATGTTTTCAAATTTTCAATAATCAATTTTCAATTTTAATAAAAAATGGCAAAGCAATTATTTTTCAATACGGACGCCCGCAACAAGATGAAACGCGGCGTTGACATTTTGGCTGACGCAGTGAAAGTGACACTGGGCCCTAAAGGCCGTAACGTGGTGATCGAAAAGAAATTCGGTGCACCAAGCGTTACTAAAGATGGTGTTACCGTCGCAAAAGAAATAGAACTGGAAGACGCTATTGAGAACCTGGGCGCACAGATGGTGAAGGAAGTAGCATCACGCACTGCTGATATAGCAGGTGACGGTACTACTACTGCAACTGTTCTGGCACAGTCTATCATTAACGAAGGCCTCAGGAACGTAGCTGCAGGTGCTAACCCGATGGACCTGAAGCGTGGGATAGACAAAGCAGTAACTGCTATTGTTGAGAACCTGAGGAAACAATCTGAAAAAGTAGGTAACGATAACAAGAAGATAGAGCAGGTAGCATCTATCTCGGCCAATAACGACAATGCCATCGGAAAGCTGATAGCTGAAGCTATGGCTAAAGTAGGTAATGAAGGCGTTATCACCGTTGAGGAAGCGAAAGGCACAGAAACTACGGTAGAAGTAGTGGAAGGTATGCAGTTCGACCGCGGTTATCTGAGTGCTTACTTCGTAACTAATACGGAGAAGATGATGGTGGAATTACAGAACCCATACATCCTCATTTACGAGAAGAAAGTAAGCAGCCTGAAAGACATCCTGCCGATACTGGAAAGCGTGGTGCAAAGCGGCCGCCCGCTGTTGATCATTGCTGAAGATGTAGATGGTGAAGCACTGTCTACACTGGTGGTGAACAAACTGCGTGGCTCACTGAAGATCGCAGCTGTAAAAGCTCCGGGCTTTGGCGATCGCCGTAAGGAAATGCTGCAGGACATCGCTGCGCTCACAGGTGGTACCGTTATAAGCGAAGACCAGGGTTACAAACTGGAAAACGCTTCTATGGCATACCTTGGCCAGGCTGAAAGCATTACCATAGACAAAGACAACACCACTATAGTAGGCGGTAAAGGTGAAAAAGAAAATATCACCGGCCGTGTTAACCAGATCAAATCGCAGATAGAAACTACTACCAGCGATTATGATAAGGAAAAACTCCAGGAGCGCCTCGCTAAATTAAGTGGTGGTGTAGCTGTACTGTACGTAGGTGCTGCATCTGAAGTGGAAATGAAGGAAAAGAAAGATCGCGTGGACGATGCACTGCATGCTACACGTGCTGCTGTGGAAGAGGGTATAGTACCAGGTGGTGGCGTAGCTTACATCCGCGCTATTGAAGTGCTAAACGATATGAAAGGCGACAACCTGGACGAAACAACAGGTATCGCGATCATCCGCCGCTCACTCGAAGAGCCACTTCGCCAGATAGTTGCCAACGCAGGTATCGAAGGTTCAATAGTGGTACAGAAGATAAAAGAAGGCAAAGCTGATTTTGGTTTCAATGCACGCACTGAAGTATATGAGAATATGCTTGCAGCAGGTGTTATCGATCCAACTAAGGTGAGCCGTGTGGCACTGGAAAATGCAGCTTCAATAGCCAGCATGCTCCTGACTACAGAATGTGTAATAGCTGAAAAGCCAGCCCCTAAAGAAGCAGGCCATTCACACGGCATGCCGGGTGGTGGTATGGATATGGGCTATTAATATTCTCAATTCGATTTTATTCAAAGTCCCCGCAGTATGCGGGGACTTTTTTTATATCTTAGTGTACCTATGCCAAACATAAGACCTATTCCAATTACCATTGTAATCATCCTGTTGCCTTTTCTATCCATTTCCCAGGATTTTGGTAGCCGTTTTGAAGATTTGTGGAAGGAAAACGATACTGCAGGCATCAGTAAACTGCTGTATGAATGGGAGAAGCAAAAGCCTAATGAGGCAGAGCTATTCATAGCGTATTACAATTTTTATGTCAAGAGAAGTGCGGAAGAAATAGTTTCGCTAGAGGCCAATCCCCATAACCCCCAATATCAGTTGAAGGACAGTACGGGTAAGGTTGCAGGATACATTAATTCAGGTATTGCCTACAACAAAGAAGCGCTGGAAAGAGGATTCTCTTATATTGATAAAGGGACTGCATTGTATCCTGACCGACTGGATATGCGCTTTGGCAAAATATACATGCTTGGGGAGATCAAGGACTATCAGGAATTTACTAAAGAGATAATAGAAGCTATCGATTATTCTGTTAAGATAAGGAATGCATGGAGGTGGAAGAAAAATGAGGCATTAAAGGATCCTGAAAATTACTTCCTGGGTTCCCTGCAGGATTATATAAATACGCTCTATAATTCGGGTGATGAGCAACTCCCTTATATGAGGCGCATTTCTGAAGAGGTATTAAAATACTACCCCGACCACGTTCAAAGCCTTTCAAATATCGCACTTACATACATGATCAATGGGGATAACGATAAGGGCCTGGAATATCTGCTGAGAGCAGAGAAACTGTCGCCATCGGACATCGTGGTTATAAACAATATCGCCGAGGTGTATTACAGGAAAAAGGACAATTTGAAATCTAAAAGCTACTATGAAAAAATGATAAAGCTTGGCAACGCGGAAGAGGTAGAATATGCTAAAGAACAAATGAAGAAACTTAAATAGCTACCTAAAACATATCATACCCCCTGCGTATAAAATTCAGCCTCAAGCCCCCATATACAATTGTACTGGTAGTGCCCGGCAGAAAATTATTGGCGTACACATATTTGCGATAAGTAGTCCCGAGATCGATAAATAAATTTGTCCTTAGCTCGTAGGATAAATTCAGATTCACAAGCGCGCAGTTACCTTTAGGCCCATTTATAAAGCCCCCCAATTCCGGGCTTTGATTCTCTGTGCTTTTAAAAATATCACTGCCGTAGTTGGCCACGCCAGTATCCACACCTTGTATATAGTACATGCCCTTTATAGTAGCATACAGATCCCTCATCGGTTGGTAGCGTATAATGCCGATCAGCTCGGCAAAGTTAGCTCCAAGTGGATGTGCCAGTGGCTGGTTGTATTGCGAGTAGCTCCCCGACGTATCGTGATAGGCATAAGTGTAAGGACGCACAATATTCAGCTCTCCCTGCAGGTCCAGGTTCTTAATGCCTGCAGCATCAAAGTATTTACCCCCCAGCTGCAGTCCAAACCTGTTGCCTTCACCACCTTTCGTTTCATTAAGCAAGAACTGTCCGTAGAACTGCAGGTGCTTTAATGCGATGGCTTTGAAATTCAGTCCCACGTTCACATTGGTATTGCTGCCCGCTGCAAACTCTGCGCTGCGGTAAAATATTATTGGGTTAAGATATCCAATGTCAAAATCGCGGGTGGTGAACATAGTTGCTTCAAACAAGCCCACATTCAGCCATCTTGTGGCGTTTACACCCAGGTGATGAATAGCTGCGTATTTGCGTGGCAATATCCTGTCACCGGTCCTGCTATATGGTGATGTTAATTCAAGAAACAGGTTTTGGTACCTGAACTTACCTATACGGCTTGTGATCCTGAGGAAAGGACTGCTTGTAGCAAAATCGCTGATGATCAGCGAGCGTACCCCATCGCCAATAAAGTGTTTGTCGTAACCGAAAGTTACATTGATGTGGTCCTTCACCGCAGCAAAATCTACGTAGCCGCCTGCAAGTATATAATCGTATTTATTTGCTGCAGGTGCCTGGTAATAATCTGCGCCGGGTAGCGCCTGCCTGTCATTAGCCCAGTTGGCTACATACGAAACAGGTTTTTCCTGGTTATCTGTGAACCACGTATAGAAGCCCAGCTTATTAGTTATCCTGCCTCTTAGTTCCAGTCCTCTGCTATTTATGTACAGTGGCTTACTGGGGTTGTCTTTTTCATAGAACCCTTCGATACCTATTATCGGGTTCACCGCTAAAAAGAAGTCATCAGTATTTACATGTACGAAGTCGGGCTGCTTTTTATAGAAGGTGCGGAATATGGGCTGCTTCGAATCTATAGCACCGTCCCCATCCGGCATCCATTCGCCGCTGATGGATTCCATTCGCCTGATATTATGAAGGTCGATCTTACTCAGCTCATTGTAGCGGGCATTTTTACGCTGCTCTACCAGGAAGTTGATAGCATCTTTGCGGGAGCTTGGCTTGTCGCCCAGGAATAAGTTGCTGTCCAGCTTGCCCGATCTTGTTTCCAGTTTATCGAGCACGTTATAGTCTACACCATTTATGGGTAGGTAGGTACTTTGCGCCTTTGCTGCGCAGGCCATTACCATATAAGACAAGGTTAAAGTAATTGCTTTTTTATACCTGCCCCGTGTTTTCTCCATGCGTATCCTTAACTTTCCGCTAAATTAGCTTTATAAATTTGTTGTAGGTAATATTATATGTCGTCAATACTAATAAAAAATGCTTCAATGGTCAACGAGGGCAGCACCCTTGTTACCGATGTGTGGATAAAAAATGGCCATATTGAAAAGATAGGCAATGATCTGCAACCAAAAGAAGGCTGTAAAGTAATAGAAGCCGAAGGCCTGTACTTGCTGCCGGGTATAATAGACGACCAGGTACATTTTCGCGAGCCCGGGCTAACACACAAGGCCACCATAGCCACCGAGGCACGGGCCGCAGTAGCAGGTGGTACTACCTCCTTTATGGAGATGCCCAATACCAATCCTCCAGCATTAACGCAAGACTTGCTGGAGCAGAAATTCAGCATTGCCGCAGCAACATCGGTAGCTAACTACTCCTTTATGATGGGCGTATCTAACGACAATGCCGATGAGGTACTGCGCACCAATGAAAAGAAAAGGGATGTAGCAGCAATAAAGATATTTATGGGCTCCAGCACCGGCAATATGCTGGTGGATAACTACGTGACACTTAACAAATTGTTCTCTGAATCTGAACTCCTGATAGCCACCCATTGCGAAGACGAAAGAATAATTGCGGCAAATAAGCTGAAATATCCCGATGCTGATGATGCATCCTTCCACCCGCTGATACGTGACGCAGAAGCCTGCTTCGCCAGCTCTTTTTCTGCCGTGCAACTGGCTAAGAAATACGATACCCGCCTGCATATATTCCACATCTCTACAGCTATGGAATTGCAGCTATTCACCAACATGTTCCCTTTGACCGAAAAGCGCATCACATCCGAAGTATGTGTGCATCACCTGCATTTCACTGCCGATGATTACCCGCGCCTGGGCAACCTGATAAAGTGTAACCCTGCCATCAAAGCACCCGAAAATAAAGCCGCCCTGTGGGAAGCCCTCCTCGACGACCGGCTGGACATCATAGCTACCGATCATGCCCCTCATACATGGGATGAGAAACAGCAGCCTTACGCACAGGCCCCTGCAGGCCTGCCTTTAGTGCAGCATTCATTATTATTGATGCTGAAGTATGTAAAAGAAGGAAAATTGAGTCTTGAGAAGGTAGTGGAGAAAATGTGCCATGCACCTGCCCAATGTTTTCAAATAAAAGACAGGGGTTATATACGCGAAGGCTATCATGCTGATCTCGTATTGGTCGACCTGGATACGTTTACTACTGTTACACGAGAAAATATTTTATACAAGTGCGGCTGGTCGCCGCTGGAAAATGAAATATTGCCCGCTACGGTACGTTATACTTTTGTGAATGGTGAGATAGTATACGAGGACGGCAAAATCAATGATAGCGTCCGCGGGCAAAGATTGTTATTCGACAGGTAATGCAAAACGACAAGATCACCCTCAAAGACCTTTCTGTTTTTACTGCCGATGCGGGCGGCGGGGTCTTCGGCTTGATAGACCGTACCACTACCCAAATGGGCCGCGACTACCTGCAAAACATTATCTGGAACCCGCCTGCTGATTTTCAGCAACTAAAGAACCTGCAGGACACCATAAAATTTTGGTCGCAGAACCTGGAGCTATGGCCGGCCATCATTTCGAACGGCACCCTCGTGATGCTGGAGAAGTTCTTTGAGTCGGCTGATAATGTTACCGCCCCGCCCTCGGGCATTACGCGCACAATGGGCGCCTTTTTCCAGAAGCTGCTAAACCGAAACGAGTATTTTTTCACCCAGTTTTCCTTATCTCATCTATCTGATTTTTTGCGGGGCTGTACAGAGCTTGTCGATATACTGAAGCAGGAGCAACTTCCACTCTTATTGAAGCACGAACTGGAAAGCATACAAAGTGAACTGCAACACAGGCTTACTGCAGACATAGCAAAGGTAACCAGGCAGACTCCTTATGCTGAACTGGCAAGCCTGAGCTACCGCGCCCGCCGCGAAATGAAAAGTATGGTCTATCGCCTTATGGACCACTATGCCCGTCTCGATGCATGGCAGTCTATGGCAAAGGCTACGATAAACAACAAATGGGTATTCCCCGATCTGCAGCCGACATTACCGGTTACTTTCAAGGCCACAGCACTATACCACCCTTTGCTGGAGCAGCCCGTATCTTACGATATAGACTTTAGCGACAATCGCAATTTCCTGCTCCTTACCGGGGCCAATATGTCGGGCAAGACCACCTTCATGCGCGCCCTGGGTGTTGGCGCCTTACTGGCGCACATCGGCATGGGTGTACCCGCCGGTTCTATGCATATCAGTTTCCTGCAAGGTATCATCACTAATATGCAGGTGGAGGACGATATACTGCGCGGTGAAAGCTACTTTTTTGCCGAGGTGCAGCGTATGAAACACACAGCCCAAAAGCTGGTGCAGGATGCCCCGCACCTTGTACTTATGGATGAACTCTTCAAAGGCACGAATGTGCACGATGCCTACGAGTGTACGAAAGCAGTAGTAGAGGGCCTGCTGCAGCGCCCACACCATCTCATGATACTTTCTACGCATCTGTACGAGGTTGCCCAGCATTTCAGCGAGCGCAAAGAGATACTTTTTGCCTATTTCGTTACCCATATGGCCGAAAACGGTGATTTTGAGTTTACATACGAATTAAAGCCCGGCATATCTAACGATCGTATAGGCTACCGTATCCTGCAAAAGGAAGGGGTTATCCAATTATTGAACCGGCACCCGGAATAAGCGGCGCTCATCTTCTTATTTTTTGTTATTTTGATATTTGAATGGCTGCAACATTAGCAGGATGCAATGCATTAACTTTGAACTTTGAATCGATTATATGACTGATTTCAGGCCGGGCCGTTTCCAGGTATTACCAACTGTAGTAAAAAACATAATCATCATCAATGTCATTATGGTAGTAGCACAATACGTGCTGGGTACTGCTTTGCATATTGATCTTGCCGATTGGTTGGGCCTGCATTACTGGGGTTCTCATTATTTCCATTGGTGGCAGCTGGTCACGCACATGTTCATGCATGGCAGTTACAACGATGTTAACGCCACGGTGATGCACATATTTTTCAACATGTTCGCATTGTGGATGTTAGGTAGTATACTGGAAAATGTCTGGGGGCCTAAGCGCTTCTTTATTTTCTATATGGTATGCGGCCTTGGCGCAGCACTCTGTCACCTGGCTGTTATAGGGTACCAGTTCCAAACCCTGGAGCACGCATTCTCTGTATATCAAACAAGTCCCACACCCGATCACTTCAATTTATTCATTCAGCAGCATGTAAACTTTCCTACAACAGGGCTTACAGGCCTGCGCGACTACTGGATCAGTAACCCTTATTGCAGCAACTGCGCGGAGTTATCAAAGACTGCTTTAAATGGTTACCTGCACGGCATCGTGGATAAAAATATGATCTTCCATCCCGGCGTTTTCGATGAGGCTACAGTAGGTGCATCGGGCGCGGTGTTTGGTGTATTGTTCGCTTTCGGTTATATGTTCCCCGACTCTGTACTGCTCTTATTCGCTATTGTACCTGTTAAGGCCAAATGGTTTGTAGCAGGCTATGCTATAATAGAATTGTACTCAGGTATAAAGAACACGGCCGGCGATAATGTGGCGCACTTTGCGCACCTTGGCGGTATGCTCTTTGCTTTCATATTGTTAAGGATCTGGAAGAAGCGGAACAGGAACGATTATTATTGATAAATTTAGGATTAATGAGCAAGGTATATAAACGGACACCATCAGCTTTTCTGCACGCGTATAATGACAATGCAGTGCTGCAGCTTATCATAGCCTGCGGCGTCACATACGTGTTATACCACTTTACCGAGGTGGTGCTGTGGCTGGTAGGTGTGCCCCGTGCCGATGTAAGCAATTACATGCTGGGCAATGCTACCATGCCTTCACTTACACTTTATGCGCATAAATGGTGGACACTTCTTACATATGGCTGGGTGCACGATAGTTTTTGGGTCTTGCTCAGCAATATGGTATGGCTATACTGTTTCGGTAGCGTAGTGCAATCACTGGTAGGCTACAGGCAGGTGATCCCTCTTTTCATCTACGCTTTGCTTATTGGCGGCATCTTCTATCTCCTCTCGCAGCTCATACCGGGTATGGCCGTTCCTAAAGGCGCATATGTGTATGGTTGTCCTGCAGGCTTAACGGCAATGGCAGCGGCTTCTATTACTATTGCTCCTAAGTACAGGTTATTCCTTGGCCCCACCTTTAGTATTCCCTTATGGCTGATAGCTTGTGTCTTTGCAGCGCTTATGCTTTTAGGTGCTGGTTTACACGTCCCCTTGTTGCTATTGTTGGCCGGCGGGGCGCTAACGGGTTTTGCATATATAAAGATCCTGCAGCGCGGTTACAGGCCCGGTGCATGGATGTATAATATCTTCACCAAAATGGAAGGTGCAGTGACACCGAATGAAATGGCGGTTAGTGGTTCAAGATCAAAAAAGCGCAGGCAGGTGCTCGATCATGTCCATGCACATGGCGAAGTGTCTCAGAAGCGCATCGATGATATCCTCGACAAAATAAACCGCCATGGTTATAGCTCGCTCAGCAACGAGGAGAAAGAGATATTAATGAAAGCCAGCAAAGAAAACTGACAGTTACGGTGGAAAATAAGCCCGGCATACTTAACCGACTGATAAGCCACACCCTTATTATTTTCAACCTCGGTGCCGCTCTATGGCTTGGCTGCTGCCGTCTTGCCCCTGTAGTAAACCCCGCACATTATCGTTTCATAGCCATATTTTCCCTCACTACCGTTTTTGCGGTTATTACCAATTTCATATTTGTAATCCTCTGGTTATTGTCGCGTAAAAAACTTCGCGCGCTTATTTCCGTAGTTACGCTGGTAGTATGTTACAGGCTTATAGCTACGGTCTTCGCTTTCAATTATTTCAACGATCCCAATGATATGGCGCAGCACAAGGGCACCATTAAAATAATGCATTGGAACATACATGGCATGGGCCTTTACAGCAAAACGGGATCGGGGAAAAAAGACAAAGACCAGGTAATAAACACCATCAAAGAACAGCAGCCCGATATACTTTCCTTGCCCGAATATTATATGTACCGCGATAGCAGCACAAAAGACAATGAGAAAAAGATATTGGAAAGTGGCGGCTTTAAAGAATACCATTTCGATGTAGACAATACTTTGGGCATCCACGTAGTGCTGGGAACAGCCATCTTTTCAAAATATCCGCTGCTTAACTACCGGGTGCATCATCTTGGCGATTGGATCATCGTGCAGCAGGCCGATGTACAATTGGAAGGCAAAACAATGCGCATGTTCTTCCTGCACCTCTTGTCCTTTAATATAAATGACTACGACCGCGCCTACCTGCACGAGGTAAAAGAGAGAACACCCGGTATAGCCGAGATAAAACGCTCTCGCTCTTTCATTTGGAAGTTCAACCGCGCTTTTGCCATACGTGCCGAAGAGGCCGATTCAGTTGCGGCAATGATCAAAGCAAGTCCTTATCCTGTTTTTGTCACCGGCGATTTTAACGACCTGCCCGCTTCTTACACTTACACCACTATCAGGGGAAAGCTCAACGATGCATTCTTAGACAAGGGCAGGGGCTTTGGCCGCACCTACAACCAGCTGCTATTCACCTTGCGTATAGACCACATGTTCTATGATCCCGCAATACTGCGTGCCATCGGCTACAGGTCGCCAACTATCTACGCCTCCGACCATAATCCGGTTATCGTAAATTTTGAGCTTATGAAATAGTGTGCAAGGACACTTTCTGAACAAATACCCCGTTTTAGGACACTTTTAAATTAATTTGTATCTTGCAGCCTGTGCAAGGTTGATAATTGCACTACAAGGAATAAACATGAGAAATAAAGCATACATCCTCACTTCCTGTTGTTGCTGCTCCTAAATAAGGCCACCCGGTCTTGGGCTGAGCTCATTTTGCCCGATTAAATCATTAATAACATACTTTTACACTCAATTTTTAGCAATGTCAGATTTGCATTTTTATAATTCTTATACTCGTCAGAAAGAGAAATTTGAACCCATAACTCCGGGCCATGTAGGCTTGTACGTTTGCGGTCCCACGGTATCCGGCGAATCTCACCTTGGCCACGCCAGGCCTTACATTACTTTCGATGTAGTGAACCGTTACCTGAAGCACTTAGGTTATAAGGTACGTTATGTGCGCAACATTACCGACGCGGGCCACTTCGAAGAAGAAGGCCGTGAAGCCGAAGACAAAGTAGCGAAGAAAGCGCAGTTGGAAAGGCTGGAACCCATGGAACTGGTGCAGAAATATACCAACCTATATCATTGGGGCATGCATAGCTTCAATTGCCAGGACCCAAGCATTGAACCGACTGCCACGGGGCATATCATAGAGCAGATCAACATGATCAAAACGATCATAGAGAAAGGTTATGCTTACGAGGTGAACGGCTCTGTATATTTTGATGTAAAAAAATACGCGGAGAAATACCCCTACGGAAAATTATCCGGCCGCATACTGGACGATCTGTTGGAAACAACACGCGACCTTGAAGGCCAGGATGAAAAGCGCAATAAAGTAGACTTTGCTTTATGGAAGAGCGCACCGCCCGAACACATCATGCGCTGGACAAGCCCATGGGGCGAGGGTTTTCCGGGCTGGCATATCGAGTGCTCTGCCATGAGCAGCAAATACCTCGGCGAGACCTTTGATATCCACGGCGGTGGTATGGATCTGCTCTTCCCGCATCATGAAAGCGAGATAGCGCAGTCAACCATTGTCCATGGTCATGCACCTGTACGTTACTGGATGCATAACAATATGATCACTATCAACGGTAAGAAGATGGGCAAGAGCTATAATAATGTAATTAAGCTCACGGAACTGTTCAGCGGTAATCACCCTATTTTACAACAGGCTTACCATCCAATGGTGGTAAGGTTTTACATTCTGCAAACACACTACCGCAGCACGCTCGATTTTTCGAATGAAGCACTGCAGGCATCGGAGAAAGCATTCCGCCGCCTCTGGGAAGCATATGAAGTGTTACAGAAGTTACAAGCTTCGGGTAATGCAGGGGCGAAAGATGCGGCCCTTGATGAGCAGGTAAGAACCTGGTGCAGGGAATGCGGCGAATTCATGGATGATGATTTCAACACCGCGAAAGTTATTGCAAATCTCTTTGAGATCGCACCCGTTGTGAATGGCATAAAAGGTGGACAGGTAGCTGCTGATGCGCTATCGGCTGATACCCTTAAGCTGATGCTGGATACCTTCAGGATCTATCTTGAGGAAGTATTAGGCATGCAGGCTTTGCAACAGCAGGACAACGATAAGCTCGACCAGGTAATGGCCTTGCTCATTGAGATGCGCAAAGAGGCACGTGCCCGCAAAGACTTTGCAACATCCGACCAGATACGCAATAAACTGGCCGAGGCAGGCGTTCTGCTCAAAGACGAGAAGGACGGAAACATGTCATACACAATCGAATAGCATAGATGAAAAGACTCCTTAAATACCGGCATTACCTGGCTGAATACAAAAGCCAGGTATTGCTGTATTTTCTATTCAGCTTGCTGGGTATACTCTTTGCTTTGTTCTCATTCGGTATGCTGGTGCCGGTGCTGCAATTATTGTTCACGGATACTAAGCCTGCAACAACGGCAACAGGATTGCTGCAGCAGGTAAACACCTTTATTTACGACTTCAGCGTGCAGCATGGCAAAATGACCGCATTGGTTTATACCGCTGTAATTGTTGTTATCGCTACCGTACTAAAGAATCTATTTGTTTATTTGGCGGTTTACATTCTTAACCCTTTGCGCAATTCGGTACTCCGCCGCATACGCAATGAGCTTTTTACAAAGACACTCTCACTACCCATTGGCTTTTTCACTGAAGAGCGCAAAGGTGACCTGATGTCGCGTATGACAAACGACATCAACGAACTGGAAACGTCTATCCTGAGTGTGCTGGAGATTTTTATTCGTGACCCGCTCACCATTATTATTACATTGGTAACCATGGTGGTGATAAGCCCGCAGCTTACCTTGTTTCTTCTTTTATTCCTCCCCATCGCGGGCCTGGTGATAGGAAAGATTGGTAAGTCACTCAAACGTCCGTCTAACCTTGCACAGCAGTACCTCGGCACTATGCTTGGCATTATAGACGAGACCCTCGTAGGTATGCGTGTGATAAAGGCATTCAATGCAGAGAAGCATCAGCACCTTCGGTTCATGGAAGTGAACAATACTTTGTTTCATGTGCGCAATCGCATTGCGGCACGCAAAGAACTGGGCTCACCACTTTCTGAAACCATGGGTATCATTGTAGTGTGTATCATATTGCTCTATGGTGGTAATCTTATATTCTCCGGCCATACCGCTATGACCGGGCCTGTGTTCATTTGGTACATTTCACTCTTCTACCAGGTCATCACGCCCTTCAAAAATATTTCTTCGGCTTACAACAATGCCCAGAAGGGCGCCGCGGCACTCGATCGTATCGAGCACTTACTAAATGTCGAGAACACTATACAGGAGATACCAAACCCAGAACCAATAAGCAGCTTCAACGACAGCATAGAACTAAGGAATGTGCACTTTGCCTATGGCGATAAGAAAATACTGGATGGCATCAATATAGTGATACCCAAAGGTAAGACCATTGCATTGGTAGGTGCATCAGGTGCCGGTAAGTCTACCCTGGTTGATCTTATCCCCCGTTTTCACGATGTTACAACCGGGGAATTGCTGGTAGATGGCATCAATATAAAGGACTACAAGCTCAACGATCTTCGCAGGTTGATGGGCGTGGTTAGCCAGGACCCTATATTGTTCAACGATACTATTTACAATAACATAATACTGGGCACGGGCGGTGCTACACAGCAGGATGTGGAAGACGCCGCAAAAGTAGCCAATGCACATAACTTCATCATGCAGAAGAAGGATGGTTATCAAACAGTTGCAGGTGATCGTGGTGCAAGGCTAAGCGGTGGTGAGCGCCAAAGGATCACCATTGCAAGGGCCGTCCTCAAAAACCCGCCAATACTTATCTTAGACGAAGCTACCTCCTCGCTCGACACCGAAAGCGAGCGTATGGTACAGGATGCTATCAATAACCTGATGAAGAACCGTACCTGTATCGTCATAGCCCACCGCCTCTCCACTGTGCAGCATGCGGATGAGATCATAGTGCTCGACAAGGGGCAGATAGCCGAAAGGGGTACCCACTTTCAGTTAATAAATCACGATGGTTTATATAAAAGGCTGGTAGAATTGCAGCAGGTAAAATAGATGCGGTATATTTGCAGTACAAACACTGCTGATGAAGAAGATCCTTGTTACTGGCGGCTGCGGATATATAGGTGCGCACACAATTATAGACCTTATTGAAAATGGTTTTGAAGTAATATCTGTCGATGACTTGTCGCGCGGCTCGGTGCGTATGATAAAGGGTGCCGAGCTGATAACAGGCCGCAGCATAAAGAACTACAAAGTTAATCTTTGTGACATGGACGATACTGAAGCATTGTTTATTGAAAACCCCGGTATCACAGGCATTATTCATTTTGCAGCATTCAAATCAGTACCTGAATCTGTTCAGGAACCTCTAAAATATTTCAGGAACAATATCAATTCACTGGTCAATGTGTTGCAATGCGCACAGGAGCATCACATCAACCAGTTCGTATTTTCTTCTTCCTGCTCCGTGTATGGCAATCCTAAGGAACTGCCCGTTATGGAGACCGCGCCCTTGCAGGAACCTGAATCACCTTATGCGCGCACCAAGCAAATGGGAGAAGCTATATGCAGGGACTTTGCAAAGCAGAACAGGAAGTTCAATGTAACATTGCTCAGGTACTTTAATCCGGTTGGCGCTCATCCGTCGGCATTGATAGGCGAGCTGCAGGAAAAGCCCGAGAACCTCGTCCCCATGATCACGCAAACAGCCATAGGCAAGCGCGGCGAGATGCAGGTGTTCGGCAGTGATTATCCTACCCGCGATGGCTCTTGCGTGCGGGACTACGTGCATGTGATGGACATAGCCAACGCGCATACCAAAGCCTTGCAGTTCACCATGGAAGGCAGGAATGCTGATAAATGCGAGGTCTTTAATCTTGGCACAGGTAATGGCGTTACGGTGTTGGAACTAATAGAGGCATTTGAAAAAGCATCAGGACAAAAACTGAATTATAAGATAGGTCCACGCAGGCCGGGCGATGTTGTAGCAGTATATGCTAATAACGACCGTGCTCATGAACTGCTGGGCTGGACCCCTCAGTACGACCTGCACCAGATGATGGATACTGCATGGCGTTGGGAGCTTACCATAAAGAAAGAAGCAGAAAAGATCCAGCTCAACTAAATAAAAAAAGCGTACAAGCTGTTAAGCCTGTACGCCCGCTATGCTTTTTTTTAATTACTTGCTGAGTTCTTTCACTTTGGCAAAAACTTCCTCTTCACCACCTTCTTCATATCCGGAGTGCATATAGGCTATTTTACCTGCCTTGTCGATAATGATCGTATATGGTACCGACTGGAAGTTGAGCGACCTTTTAAGGTCTGAGTTGGCATCTATGTAAAAAGGGAATTCCCATCCCTGCGATTTGGCGTAGCTGCGCACCAGCCCTTCCGCACGTGACTCGTCTATTGAAACGGTCTCGTAATTGAAATCTACCTCTTTCTTCCAGTCAGGCAGTTTCTTCTGGATGTTCTTTATCTCTTTTTTGCATGGGATGCACCAGGTAGCCCAAAAACTTACCATAGTTACCTTACCTTTATCGAAAGTCTGGTTGAATGCGACCTTTTTGCCGGTGTTCACATCTTTTATCTGTGTATCCGGTAATTCGGTCTGGGCCTGCGCCGCAGTTGTCATTAAGAGAACTGCCACAGCAGTGATAATTTTTCTCATATCTATTTGTTTGTATAATATAATCGAAAACCTTGCCAATTTTTGCTAAAGGTTCTAATTTCGGAAAAATTTTAAAACTTTAACACTCTTAATGAGAAAAATAGTTCTTTTATTTTTACTGGTACTGTTTTCAGTAAAAATATACGCACAAGGTACGCTTTCAGGCGACTTACAGTTGAATGCAAATTTTTTCCAACGCGATACAGCTATAGGGGCGGCCAACAATCCTTTGTACGATAACTACCTGAGTGGTGGCGAAGCCTGGCTGAGCGTGAGATACAACTATAAGGGTTTTACTGCCTTTGTGCGCGCCGATGCCTTCCATAACTCCAACCTCTACAATCCTACGCAGGCGATGAGTGGTTTTGGATTGGGTGCATGGAGCCTTAGTAAGGAATACAAGGGCCTGACCGTGACCGTTGGTAATATATACGACCAGATAGGCAGTGGTATCCTCTTTCGTGCTTATGAGGACAGGGGATTGTTGATAGATAATTCCCTTGTGGGCCTGGAGCTGAAATACAAGCTGACGGATAATATCACAGTGAAGGGCTTAACGGGCCAACAGAAGAACGTTGCCAACTTCAGCCGTTACAACCCGATCATCAAGGCATTCAGTGCAGAGGGTGATTTTAATGTGGGTACCAAAGTGCACCTGCTGCCCGGTGTGGGTGTGCTGAACCGTACTATGGACCAGAACTCCATGGACGCAGTAGTATCAACCATCAATAGCCAGGACCTTGCTACACGCTTTGAACCCCAATACAACACTTACGCTTTCACAGCTTATAACACACTTATTGTAGGTGATTTCTCCTGGTATGCAGAAGGCTCGTATAAAACACACGAAGCTATAGTAGGGCTGAGCGGACTGCTTGAAGACAGGCCGGGCAATGTTGAATACACAACTATCGGCTGGGCTCATAAAGGCATTGCTGTGAACCTTACCGGCAAGCGCACCGATAACTTTGTAATGCGCACCTCGCCTAACGAAGTACTGATACGCGGTGTCATTAACTGGCAGCCTGTTGTAGCAAGGATACGCCCGCAACGCCTTATATCAAGGTACACACCTGCATCACAAGACCTGTCTGAACAGGCATATGGTGCTGATGTGCTGATAGCCCCCAGCGAAGATCTGACCTTTACCTTGACAGGCACTTACATCAACTCGCTCACCAACCAGGAGCTTTATCGCGAAGGTTATTTTGAAGGGGAATACCGCGGCCTTAAATCATGGATCATTGAAGGTGGTGTGCAATACATGCGCTACAACCAGGAGCTGTACCAGGTGAAACCCGGTGTGCCGATCATCACCGCTATCACCCCGTTCGCGGAACTGACATACAAGTTCACTGAAAAGCATTCTATCCGTCTTGAGGCCCAGTATATGGCTACCAAACAAGACTACGGCTCATGGGTGTACGGGTTGCTGGAGTTTGATATAGCGCCTAAGTTCTCCTTCGCGTTGTCTGATATGTACAACATTGAGCCAACAGCGGGGCACCAGGCCAACCATTACTACAATGTATTTACCGCTTACAGCACAGGGCCACACCGCATTACGCTGGCTTATGTGAAGCAGGTGGACGGTATCAACTGTACAGGTGGTGTATGCCGTTATGAGCCAGCCTTCAGCGGTATTAAATTAGGTATTACTTCTACTTTCTAATGATATACGCCGAAAAGCCTAAATTTGTAATAAATTGATCGTGTATGAAAGGCGTTAGTTATATAACAGATGAACACAACCGGAAAAAGGCTGTTGTTATTGACCTGAAGCTGCTGGAACATTATGATGAAGGCATAGAAGATCTACTTGACGGTATTATAGCTGAGTCTCGCGAACATGAAGAAAAAGTACCTCTTGATAAAGTTATAAAAGGACTTAAGAAAGCAGGTAAAATAAAATGAAGCGGTACCAGGTTGTATTATCTAAAACAGCGGAGAAGGATTTATACAATCTGCCTTCAAAAGTCATAGCGAAGATCATCCCGGTACTTAAATCTTTAGAAGAAAATCCGCGTCCCCATGGTTGTAAGAAGCTAAAGGGATATGCTAACCTTTGGCGAATCAGGATTGGCGATTATCGCGCCATTTATTCCGTCGATGATGTAATACTATTGGTGGATATCCGTGATGTTGGCAACCGGAAAGATATTTATCAATAGCGAGCCGCCTTACATTTAACACCATGCTAAAGACAGACTTCCTTGTTATCGGTTCGGGTATCGCGGGTTTAACATTCGCGGTAAAGACAGCTAAACGTTTTCCCGATAAGACGATCACGATACTCACCAAAGTTAATACCGACGAGACCAATACAAAGTACGCGCAGGGCGGCATTGCAGTGGTGAACGACTTGGAGCGCGACAGCTTTGAGAAGCATATAGAAGACACGCTCATTGCCGGTGATGGTCTCTGTGACCCGAAGATAGTAGAGGCTGTAGTGAAGGAAGGCCCGCTAAGAGTAAACGAGATAATAGACTGGGGCGCGCAGTTTGATAAAGAGCCCGGTGGCGACTATATGCGCGGCAAAGAAGGTGGCCACTCCGAAAACAGGATACTGCACCACAAAGACGTAACGGGGATGGAGATAGAGCGTGCGCTGGTGGAAGAAGTAAAGCGATTTCCTAACATAGAGATACACAATCACTGGTTTGTTGTCGATGTGATTACGCAGCATCATCTTGGTTATCTTGTTACAAAGTCGACACCGGATATAGAATGCTATGGAGTGTATGCACTTAACCTGAACAACAACAGGATAGAGAAGATACTGGCCAAGGTGACGCTGATGGCATCGGGTGGAGTGGGGCAGGTGTACAGGACCACTACCAACCCGCGTATAGCCACCGGCGATGGTATTGCTATGGCCTATCGTGCCAAGGCGAGGATAGAGAACATGGAGTTCATACAGTTCCATCCCACGGCTTTGTACGAGATAGGTGTGAGCCCGAACTTCCTGATAACAGAGGCGGTGCGCGGTGATGGCGGCATATTGAGGAACAAAGACGGCGAGGCATTTATGACACGCTACGACGCCCGTGCCGATCTTGCACCGCGCGATGTTGTAGCCCGCGCCATAGACAGCGAGATGAAGCGCGCAGGTACCGAGCACGTGTACCTGGACTGCCGCCACATGGACCATGAAAAATTCAAAGCACACTTCCCTAATATTTATGCACGCTGCAAAAGCGCGGGCATCGATGTGTTCAGCAAGATGATACCGGTGGCACCTGCTGCGCATTACTGCTGCGGTGGTATCAAGACCGATGAACATGGACGTTCTTCCATCACCAACCTTTACGCTTGCGGCGAATGCTCCAGCACAGGACTGCATGGTGCCAACAGGCTTGCATCTAACTCGCTGCTGGAGGCCTTGGTGTTCGCACATCGCTGTTGCGAGGATGCTGCGGCCAAGATCAATGATATCTCCTTTCGCGATGAGGTGCCTGACTGGAATGCAGGTGGCACTACCGAGCCGAAAGAAATGATCCTTATAACACAGAGCCTGAAAGAGCTGCAGCAAATAATGAGCGACTACGTGGGCATTGTGCGGAATGATGTGCGCCTGGGCCGCGCCATGAACCGACTCGATTTGCTACATGATGAAACGGAAGAGCTGTATAAGACAACTACCGTTTCGCCGCAATTATCCGAACTGCGTAACCTAATCACCATAGGCTTCCTGATCGTGAAGAGTGCTCACTTCCGGAAGGAGAGCAGGGGACTGCATTTCAATACTGACTACCCGGAGAAGAGTGATTTGCTGCAGGATATAGTGCTTTAGTTGTCAGAACCAGGATTTAAAGGATTAAGGGATTGCCCGGATACATTCTCAATTTCCGATTTGTGTGATTTTTAAAACCGGAACTGGTTTGTGTGGATATCTCCGTCCTTAGTGAGTCACAGTCAACTAGTTACAGCGGAAAAGGGATGTGGATAGCACTTCCGATCTACTTCCTGTTTTTGCCAATTTAGTTCCGGTTGATAAATAATAAAATTTAATTATTTCTCTTTTCCAGCAGGAAATAGTTATTTCCTCTTTTTTCATGACAATCGCTGGAAATGCTTTCCTGTATTGCCATATGCGTAGAAATAATTATTTTTCGTTATTTCCTATTCTTACCTAATAGTTTCCTGTTAGGAATAGATCATCGGCAAAAAATATGGCCCGGCAGTTCCTTCGGACCGATAGTTATCGGGACTCAGGATGACGGAGTTTACAATATGTCAAAGAACTAACAGTTAGCTACAACAAAATCTTCGTCGGTAGATTGCTTCGTCGTAGCCAAGCGTATGGCTAACCACTCCTTGCAATGACGAGGAGTGGTTAGCCAACCCCGCAATATACACTCGTTAATAAGGCGAATCCAAATAATGATATCCACATTTTTTATCGCTAAACTTAAACCGGAAAGAGGATTATCTTTATCGCCTAAAGAGCAATAATTGGAATGAAGGAACGCGAAGAACGACTAATAGAGAAGGGCGCGAACAGCGTCACAAAATGGGTAGGGTCTACCAGCTCTGTGCTACTGCATACTGTATTGTTCATTGTTTCCTTTCTCCTGCCGGCCCTCGGGATAGTGAGCTTTGAAAGGATGCTTTTGGTACTTACTACCATCGTTTCGCTGGAGGCCATATACCTGTCGATATTTATCCAGATGTCTATTAATACAAATAACCAGAATATAGAGATAATACAGGAGGACCTGGAAGAGCTGGGCGAGGATATAGAGGAACTGGGCGAGGACATAGAGGAAATAGGGGAGGATATAGACGAGATACAAAAAGATGTGGACGAGATACAGGAAGACGTGGTAGAAATGCAGGAAGAAACGATCAAAGAGCAGGTAGGTGATAAGCAAGAGAAGGAAATACTATTGAACATACAGGCTACCCTTGCGCACCTGCAAAAGGAAATAGAGCAACTTAAAGGCTCGAATAGGGTGGGATAGAGACTGATTATTTACGATGTCGCTAAACTTAAACCGGTGTTGTTCAATTTAGCAACTGAATATATGCTGCCGGACTCAGTCCTTCGTTCTATTGACTGATTTAAGTTACGCTGTAGCTAAACTTAAACCAGTTGAAGTTTTTTATACTAATGCCTTTCCGTTTGTTGCTAGTCGGCGGGGGTCTTTGCGTTCGCCTATCTGCTGGCGCCACATGGCATAATAAAGGCCTTTTTCATCGAGCAGTGCCTGGTGTGTACCTGTTTCTATTACATGGCCTTTCTCCAGCACATATATCCTGTCGGCGTGCATGATGGTGGAGAGGCGATGCGCTATCATAATAGTGATGTGCTGGCGCAGGTCGGTAATGTCACGTATGGTGGTGGATATTTCTTCTTCGGTCAGTGAATCGAGTGCCGAAGTGGCTTCATCGAATATCATCAGGTGCGGCTTGCGCAGCAGTGCGCGGGCTATGGAGAGACGCTGGCGCTCGCCGCCGGAGAGCTTCAATCCACCTTCGCCAATCATGGTGTCGATGCCATGCTCGGCACGCTCCAGCAGGTTGCCACATGCTGCTTTATCCAGTGCTTCTTTTACGTCCTGGTCTGTTGCGCTTGGGTTCACGAACATCAGGTTCTCTTTTATGGTGCCGGAGAATAGTTGCGTATCCTGTGTTACCAAACCTATTTGCCTGCGCAGCTCATCGAAGTCGATATTCTTTTCGCTGTGCTCGTTGTAATATATATGTCCTTTATTGGGATGGTAGAGGCCAACCAATAATTTAACCATGGTGGTTTTGCCCGAGCCTGATGGGCCTACAAAGGCTACTGTTTCGCCCACCTTCATATCGAAAGAGATATTCTCGAGCGCAGGGCGCATCGCCGAATTGTGCTGAAAGGTAACCTCATCGAAACGCAGGCGTGCTATGGTATTAATAGCTTCCGGATTTTCGGCTTTGTATTCTACGGGTTTCTTCATCAGTTCCTGCAGGTTGTTGAGCGATGCTTCCGCTTCGCGGTAGGCAATAAGTACACTGCCTATTTCCTGCATAGGGCCGAAGATGAAGAAGGAATAGAACATTAAAGTCAGGTACTGGCCGGGGGTAATGGAACCACCGAAGATGAAGTACAGTAATGAGAGCACTATGCACTGCCTGAGGAAATTGACACAGGTGCCTTGTATAAAAGATATGGTACGAATGCTACGCACTTTCTTCAGTTCCAGCTTGAGTATCTTAATAGTTGTGGTGTTGAGGCGGCGAATCTCCTGGCCGGTGAGGCCAAGGCTTTTTACCAGCTCGATATTCCTGAGCGATTCGGTAGTAGAACCCGCAAGTGCATTGGTCTCGCTGGTGATGGCTTTTTGTACGCCCTTGATACGCTTGCTGAGCCCGCTGGTAAGCAGCGCGAGGCCTGTGGCACCTATCAAATAAACAGGTACCAGCCAGGGGTTGAGGCTGAAGGCATATATCAATACAAATACGAGGCCTATGAAGATGGTGAAGAGTACATTGACAAATGAGCTCATGAACTTTTCGCAATCGAGGCGCACTTTTTGCAATACCGAAAGCGTTTCACCACTGCGCTGGTCCTCAAAATCCTGGTAGGGCAGCTGCAGGGCATGGCGCAAGCCATCGGTATAGATGCGGGCGCCAAATTTTTGTATTATCACATTGACCGCGTAATCCTGGAAGGCTTTCGCGATGCGAGACACCATTGCCACACCGATGAGTAAGCCAATAAGAGTGAGCGCACCACTAAGGTATTCGCCCAGGCTGCGGCTTACGCCCCCGAGGCCTTTGCCGGTAGTGTGGGGGTGATTGACATATCCATCAAGCAGCTTACCGCCTATCAGCGGATCGAGCAGGGAGAATATTTGATTTATGGCTGCCAGCACAAGGGCTACCACTATAAGGCCTTTATACCTGCTTAGATATTGTAGGAGTAATTTCATCTGTTAGCTATGTCTTGAAAATAACGAATGTTGGCCGGGAAAACCGGACAGGGTAGCAAAGGTAAGGCCTTATATACTGTACTTATCAATAGCCTGTTAAGCTTTTTCTATATTTAGGTATTGTTATAGATATTGGCCAGCATGTAGCCAACTATCTTGTCTATAGGCAAGGTAAAGGTATTGGCAGAAATATCTTTCAGATCCGTCCAATATGTGCGCTCATTGGCTTCCGTATTCACTATCAGGGCGGGTTTTTGAGCTGAGACGAAGTAATATATACTTATCACCTGTGAATTATCGAATGCGGAAGGCTGGTAAAAATCGGTGGTATAAAAATGCTCTAATACCTCTATATCCAGGCCCAATTCTTCCTGCCACTCGCGTTTCAGGCAATCGATAGTGCCCTCGCCAAGCTGCAAGCCGCCACCGGGGAGCTTTATCACTTTATTGCCTCTTATCAGTTCCTCGTTTACCAGTATATTACCATTTTGTACCCAAATGCCATATACCCTTATATTGAATCCCTCCATCAGTTAATATTTAATCCCACCGTCAGGCCTATCCATGGCTTGTTTTGATAGATCCAGTAGATGTGGTTCTTGTCCAGTAAATTATCTGTGCCCAGCGCTACGCCAAATGTAAGGTTTTGCAGGGCAGCGGTTATTGCCAAACCCTTCATAAATATCAGGCCTTCGTACTCGATATTAATGTTATTCAAGGTTACCCATTGGTTCATATCGGTAGCGCCCAGGCCCACTATAAGGCCTGCACTGAGGCCGAAGTGATTGACACTGCGGGTGTACACATCAAGTGGATTGCGCTCGTAATTAAGCTGGTATTTATCGGTACGGTAGCCAAGGTATAGCGCGCCGCTATAGTTCACATCGAGCTGGTTGGGGAAGCCCTTAATAGAGGGGCGGTATTTGAAAGGAATGGCCAGTACATCTACATCGAAAGAGGGATGGTAGAAGTTGCGGATGATCTCATCGCCCCCGGCAGATTTTATAGTACTGGTATATACTTCGGTTTGGCTGGTGTCGAAGGTGTAGTGGCCATCTCTTTTGCCAGTTATCGGTACGACCACAGCCGAATCGCCCTCGATACTGACGTAAGCGCGCTCGGCCCTGATGGCATAAATGCGGTAAATGCCGTCATTTAATTTGTATTTGGCTGTTTTGTTGAGTGCCGAGCATGAGCAAAGACAAATAACAACGAATAAGTAAAAGGTAATTTTTAGCAAGGCGCGGTGAATTTGTAATATGAATATAGGACATTCTGTATTTGTATACCGGCAGTATTGCAATCATTTCTTAATGATAAAATAGTATTTGCCTCATTCTTCTTATTTTTGCATTAAATATCCAATAAATTAATAATGATATCCCCACGTAAGTTGATAACGCTGGATGAATTCACTATCCAGGAGACAAGGCAATTTCCACAGGCAACAGGTGAGCTGTCGGCACTGCTGCGCGATATAGGCCTGGCCTGTAAGATCATTAATAAGCAGGTGCTTAAAGCCGGGCTGGTAGATATACTGGGCAAACACGGTGCAACCAATGTGCAGGGCGAAGAGCAGATGAAGCTGGATGTATTTGCCAATGATACCCTGATAAGCATACTGAAGAATAGTGCAGACTGCGCGGGTGTGGCATCGGAAGAGAACGATGACCATGTATGCTATGACGATGATTTCTCTGTCAACTCAAAATATGTGGTACTGTTCGACCCGCTGGACGGCTCATCGAACATTGATGTGAATGCACCCATAGGTACTATATTTTCCATATACCGCCGTGTGACCGACCTGGGTAGTGTATGTACAGAAGTAGACTTTTTGCAGCCCGGCAGGCAACTAATGGCTGCGGGATACGTGATATACGGATCGAGCACGATGATGGTATATGCTACCAAGCTGAGCGTGAACGGCTTTACACTGGAGCCGTCGATAGGTGAATTTTGCTTGTCGCACCCGGATATAAAATGCCCTGAGAATGGTAAGATATACTCGATAAATCAGGGTAATACCTCGAAATTCGACGATGGAATGAAAGCCTACCTGGACTACTGCATGGAAAGCAAAAAGGAGGAAGGACGCCCATACTCGCACCGCTATATTGGATCAATGGTGGCCGACCTGCACCGCACGCTGATAAAAGGCGGCATATTTATGTATCCTGCAGATAAGAGCTCGCCTAAAGGCAAGCTGCGCCTGCAGTACGAGTGCAACCCGATGGCCTTTCTGGTAGAGGCAGCGGGGGGCATGGCCGATACCGGCTATGGCAGCGTATTGGATATAGTGCCTGCCGAACTGCACCAGCGTGTGCCTATATATATAGGGTCGAAAAACATGGTAAAGAAGGCACTGGAATATGTGGGGACCAAGGAAAGCGTAGCTTAATAATATTTGAAGGAATGGGGCCCGGCAAAATTTATTTTTGCCGGGCCCTTGTTTATTTGAAATAGTATTTAAACATTTGTCTAAATATTTAATTGTAGGTGAATATACTTTTCAAAGCACTGAACGATGCAACGAGGCGGGAGATACTGGAACTTTTGAAGGAAAAAGACCTGACAGCCGGGGAAATAGCCGATCATTTTAATATAAGCAAGCCAAGCATCTCGCATCACCTGGACCTGCTGAAGCAGGCGGGACTGGTGGAGTCTTTGAAACAGGGGCAATTCATTACTTATTCGCTCAATACATCGGTAGTGGATGAGATATTGAAGTGGGTGATACAATTGAAATCGAGGTAGCTAAACAATGTTTTATGAATAAGAAACCGCTGGCCAGACATTTGATCTTCATCGGCATCAGTATGTTGCCATTGTTATACCTGGCTATTATCTGGACACGCATACCGGCAGTAGTGCCTACACACTTTGGCGCGAATATGAAGCCGGACGATTACAGCAGCAGGCTCACCTTCTTTTTGGTGGAGGGCTTAGTATCGTTGATCTCAATTGGCACCTACTTCCTGTTGCTGAACCTGCACAGGATAGACCCAAAGAGGGCAGGGAAACCTTTATCGCCGGTGTTTAGCAAGATCGCCTCGGGCCTTGTGTTGTTTATGACAGCCATAGGTTTCGTCACCATACGGATGAGCCTGGGTGATAACATTGATGCAGGGAAGTTGATGTTCCCGCTTATGGGTTTATTGTTCGCATTCCTGGGCAACCTGATGCACAATGTTAAACCTAACTACTTTGTAGGCTTGCGTTTACCATGGACCTTACACAGCGATTATAACTGGAGAAAAACACACCAGCTAACAGGCAAATTATGGTTTGCAGGCGGGCTAGTTGTTGCGTTACTATCCTTCTTCCTCCCGATGGAGACGAGCGCTGTTGTGATGATGATCATAATGAGCATTCTTGTGGTGATTCCCATAGGCTACTCCTTCACTTTATACAGGAAGGAGCAAAAAGATCCTTCGATAGCTAATGAAGAAGTAGAAAACCAATAAATATTTATAAGTTTAGCCTGCAATTATGAAAAAGTACCTTCTTGTAATATTGATCTGTTCTTTGTGTGCTGCAAATGCAGGCGCGCAGAATAATTTTGCCGGCAACTGGCTGGGGAAATTAAATGTAGGCAGAGAGCTAAGGATAGTATTTCATGTGAAGGATACACTGGACGGCAAACTGAAGGCCACTATGGACAGCCCTGACCAGAGTGCAAAGGATGTGCCCTGTACCAGCGCAACAGCAGTGGGCGACAGCCTGATGATAGCGATGGAGAATATCCATGGCTTGTTTGCAGGTAAGCTGGTTGATCCTGTTACACTATCGGGTATGTGGTCGCAATCCGGGCACTCGCTGCCAATGGAACTGAAGAAAGTGGACGAAACGCCCGATGTGTTGCCCGTGCCAAGATCCGAAAGGCCGCAAAACCCAAAGCCACCCTTTAACTATAAGAGCGAAGATGTTATCTACTTTAATAAAGACAGGAGCATACAATACGGAGCTACGATAACCACGCCAAATGGTAAGGGCCCTTTTCCTGCTATATTGATGCTGACAGGATCGGGACAGCAGAACAGGGACGAGGAGATAATGGGGCATAAACCCTTCGCAGTGATAGCTGATTACCTCACCAATGCCGGTTATATAGTAATGCGCGTGGATGACCGGGGCATGGGTAAAACAACCGGCAGCCTGGACAGTGCTACCTCTATGGATTTTGCGAAAGATGCGATGGTGAGCTTCGACTACCTGCAGAAAGTACCTGAAGTGAACAGGAAACGCATGGGGCTGATGGGACATAGTGAAGGTGGCTGCATAGCACAAATAATAGCTGCAGAAAGAAACGATGTAGACTTCGTGGTATTCCTGGCTGCGCCGGGTGTACGATCGAGCATATTGATGGAAGAACAGAATTCGGCCTACATGGCGAGCCTTGGAATACCGCAGCCTGCAATAGATAAATACAAGATGCTTTACAGCAATATTGTACGTGACATTATCTATAGTAAAGACAGTGCAATAGCACATAAGGCGCTGGCACAACATATAAACGACTGGGTGAAGCAAACGGATACAGCATCGGTTGTGGCCACAACCGGTATACACGATGAAGAGAGTAAAGAAGAATTTATTGATGCCGCTGTAGGTACTTATGCTAACAAGTGGTACCGGTATTTCTTGTCTTACGACCCGAAGCCTAACCTTGTGCGTATGAACTGTAAAGTATTGGCGCTAAATGGCGACAGGGATATACAAGTAGTATCACGGCCCAATCTTGCAGGCCTGCGCATAGGCCTGAGCCAGGGCAAAAGCAAAGTAGTGGTGACAAAAGAATTGAAGGGCCTTAATCACCTGTTCCAGACCTGTACAAAATGTACGGTGGAGGAGTATGGAGAACTGGAAGAAACTTTTTCACCAATGGCATTAGCCTTTATAGTGGGCTGGCTGGATACTGCAGTGAAGTAAGCTAGAATAGCTTTAGGTTTTTTGCCCTTGCTTTAAAGCCTGCGCTGGCCTCGTGCTCCAGTACGTCATTTACGATAGCTTTTAGTTCCTGTTTTATATCGGGGTATATTTTTGCGAGATTTGCAAGGATCGTCATGGAGAAAACACGTACGCCGATGGTTTCTTTGGGATCGCCTAACAATTCGAAACACGTGTTCATTACAAGACCATGGAGTTCTTCGGGTATAGATATGAACTGCAATATGCGGGCGACGTTTCTTTTTACCGCTACGTGAACCCCGGGCGCGTTCATCTTGTTTACTATGGCTGTGAGATGTGGCTCTATCAGCTTAGGATGTTTTTCTGCAAGCAGGCTGATCATCCATGCGCTGCGCTGCACCACGCGGTACTCGTCGTTGAGAAATAGCTGTAGTAATTCGTTAAATCGTTTTTTATCGCTGCCAACCCAGGCCACTATCTTAGTGGTTTGTGCTTTGGAATGTTCTTTTAGTATTTCATCACGCAAGTCCATATAACAGCATTACATTTTGAAAGATAAAAAATATCAGGAAATGGAGCGGAACTAATGAATCGTGGTTTACATTCGCAGTCTTTAGGAGAAACATATATGCAGGAATTTAATCAAAGTGTAGCCAGTAAGCTGAATTTAAGGACGCAGGATGTAACAGCTGTGTTGCAGCTACTGGATGAGGGTGCAACCATACCATTTATAGCACGTTATCGCAAGGATAAAACAGGAGCGCTGGATGAAGTACAGATACAGAACATACAGGATGAAGCGAAGTTCCAGAAAGAATTTTCGGAGCGCAAGGCATTTATAGAGAAGACGATTAGCGAGCAGGGTAAAATGACGGAAGCCTTGCAGGAAAAGATAAATGCTGCTACCACTCTTGCTGCACTGGAGGATATATACCTGCCTTACAAACCGAAACGTAAGACAAAAGCACAGACCGCAAGGGAAAATGGTTTGGAGCCACTGGCATTATTGATACTGGAGCAGGGGAATATTGTATTGGCTACTGAAGCAGCGGCGTATGTAACCGAGAATGTAAAATCGGCTGATGATGCGTTGCAGGGGGCAAGGGATATCATTGCCGAGATGGTGAATGAAGATGCGGAAGTGCGTGCTAAGATGCGCCGCTTGTTTGAGACTACTGCGACCATGCAGAGTAAGGTGTTGTCGGACAAGGAAACGGAGGGTGTCAAATATAAAGACTACTACGATTTTTCAGAACCTATATCGAAGATACCCTCGCATAGGATACTGGCTATTATGCGGGGCTTTATGGAAGGTGTGCTGCGTATGGTGATAGCACCTGTGGAGGAAGATGCGCTGGCCATCATTGACAATCAATATGTAAAAGCGCATAACGAAGCTGCGGAGCAGGTTAGGAAGGCCGGTAAAGATGCGTACAGGAGATTGTTGCAGCCAAGCCTTGAAAGCGAATTCAGGATGGCGCTGAAGAATAAGGGCGATGAAGAGGCGATCAATGTGTTTGCTGAGAATTTGAGGCAGTTATTGTTGAGCTCACCATTGGGGAGTAAGAAGATACTGGCTATTGATCCCGGTTACAGGACGGGTTGCAAGGTGGTATGCCTTGATGAAAAGGGAGAACTGAAGAAGACCGACCTGATATACATACATGAACCCGGAAGGCTGATAGACTCTGAACATAAGATACGCAGCCTGGTGAAGCAATATGGTACAGAGTGTTTTGCAATAGGTGATGGAACCGCAGGACGGGAGACGGAACAGTTCATTAAGAAGCTGGACCTGAAGCTGCCGATATTTTTGGTGAATGAGGACGGAGCATCTATATATTCGGCATCGGAGATAGCCAGGGAAGAATTCCCGGATGAAGACCTGACCATACGCGGTGCGGTGAGCATCGGTCGCAGGTTGATGGACCCGTTGGCAGAGCTGGTGAAGATAGATCCCAAGAGCATAGGGGTAGGACAGTACCAACATGATGTGAACCAGGTGCGACTGAAAGAGCGCCTCGACCAGACAGTGGTGAGCTGTGTAAATAATGTGGGTGTGAACCTGAATACGGCGAGTAAACATTTGCTGAGCTATGTGAGTGGTATTGGTCCATCGATAGCAGATAATATAGTGAAGTATCGCAGCGAGATAGGCCGCTTTGAGAACAGGAAGCAACTGGCTAAGGTGCCGAGGCTTGGGAATAAGGCTTTTGAACAATGTGCGGGCTTTTTGAGGATAAAGGATGGTGAGAACCCGCTCGATGCCAGCGCGGTGCACCCTGAAGCATATGATGTGGTAAAGCAAATGGCTAAAGACATTGGTGCAGATGTGAAAGCGCTGATAGGCAACCAGGAACTGCTCAAACAGATAGACCCTAAAAAGTACATCACAGATACAATAGGGGAGCACACGGTAAAAGATATTGTGAATGAGTTGAAGAAGCCGGGCCTTGATCCGCGTAGTGAAGTGCAGCAGTTTGAGTTTGCCAATATTTATAGCTTAGATGATGTGCATGTGGGCATGATAGTGCCGGGTGTGGTTACGAATATTACCCGCTTTGGTGCCTTTGTGGATATAGGTGTGAAGCAGGACGGGCTGGTGCACGTGTCGGAGATATCGCATACTTATATTACGGACCCTAATGAGGCACTGAAACTAAACCAGCATGTAACAGTAAAAGTGCTGGAAGTGGATGCACACCGCAAGCGTATCGCTCTTTCTATTAAGCAGACGCAGGAAGCGCCTGCAAGGAAGGAAAGGCCACAGCAATATCAAAAAAGAGAACAGCCCAAAGCCGCAGAGCCGCAGAAAGAAGTGAGCATTGATGACGCGCTAAGCTTGCTGAAGAAGAAATTTGGAAAATAAAAAAGCACCGCCTAACCAAAAAGAAAGCCCCGGCCATATAGCCGGGGCTTTCTTCTTTAAGTTCTGATGGAACTATAATATTTCTTTCAACGATTCCTCAGCTGCACTAATTGTCTTATCCAGATCTGCAGTGCTCAGTGCATTACACAGGAACCATGTCTCGAATGCTGATGGTGCCAGGTATATGCCCCTGTTGAGCATGGCATGGAAGAACTTATTGAATAATGCATTATTCGCCGAGCCTGCCGATGCGAAATCTGTAACAGGTTTGTCGCTAAAGTGAACGCTGATCATCGAACCGAGCTGGTTGATGACAAAAGGTGTATTTGCAGCTTTCAGCACTTTATCCAAGCCGTTTTTCAGGTATTCTGTTTTTTTGTCGAGTTCAGTGTAGATAGAGGGGTTCTTCTTTAACTCCGTCAGCATGGTGTACCCCGCTATCATGGCTATAGGGTTGCCGCTCAGGGTGCCTGCCTGGTATACGTTGCCCAATGGGGCTATGTACTGCATGATCTCTCTTTTGCCGCCAAATGCACCAACGGGCATACCTCCGCCTATTACTTTGCCGTATGTAACGAGATCAGCATTAATGCCCAGCCGCTCCTGTGCGCCACCTGCGGCAAGCCGGAAACCGGTCATTACTTCATCAAAGATGAATACTATGCCTTCTTTATCGCAGATAGCCCTCAAGCCTTCAAGGAAACCGGGTTGGGGTAGTATGCAGCCCATATTGCCCGCTACAGGCTCGATGATGATCGCTGCTATCTCGCCTTTGTTTTCGGCTACTAATTTATTCACCGCTTCCAGGTCGTTGTAAGCTGCGGTAAGCGTGTCGCCGGATACACCTGCGGGTACCCCCGGTACTGTTTGTATATTAAATGTAGCTACGCCGCTGCCTGCCTTAACAAGGAAAGCATCTGCATGACCATGATAGCAGCCTTCGAACTTGATGAATTTATTACGGCCTGTATAGCCACGTGCTAAACGTACAGCACTCATGCAGGCTTCCGTGCCGCTGTTCACCATGCGGACAAGGTCTACATTCGGTGCCATGCTTTTTATCAGCTCGGCCATTTCAATTTCCAATTCGGTGGGCGCACCGAATGAAGTGGAGCCTAATACTTTTTCACGTATCGCATTTACTACGGGCTCATAAGCATGGCCTAATATCATCGGGCCCCATGAGTTGATGTAGTCTATATATTGCTTGCCATCGGCATCATACATGTATGCACCTTTAGCGCGTTCCATGAAGATAGGAGTTCCGCCCACGCCCTTAAATGCACGCACGGGGGAGTTCACACCGCCGGGTATGGACTGTTGCGCCCTTTCAAATAATTCTTTGCTTTTGGTAGTAGTACTGGTCATCTAAAAATATTTTTCTAGCCAATCAGTTTGGCCGCGTCTTTTGCAAAATAAGTAGCTATGAGGTCGGCACCGGCACGTTTGATGCTGGTGAGCGATTCTATTACAGCTTTCTCTTCATTCAGCCAGCCCATTTTGGCAGCTGCTTTTATCATAGCATACTCGCCGCTTACATGGTAGGCACTTACGGGTACATCCACCGAGTCTTTTACCTCGCGGATTATGTCGAGATAAGCCATGGCAGGTTTTACCATAACTATATCAGCACCTTCTTCCACGTCCATTTGCGTTTCCCTTATTGCTTCGCGGCGATTGGCGAAATCCATCTGGTAAGTTTTTTTATCGCCAAAGCCCGGTGCGCTATCCAGAGCATCGCGGAAGGGGCCGTAAAAGCAGGAAGCATATTTGGCGCTGTAGCTCATGATACCGGTTTTGGTAAAACCGTTCTCTTCCAGTGCTTCGCGTATAGCCAGTATGCGGCCGTCCATCATATCGCTGGGAGCTACAAAATCGGCACCTGCTTTTGCATGGCTTACACTCATTTTGGCCAGTACTTCTACTGTCGCATCATTTACTATTTCATTGTTTTCTACAATGCCGTCATGCCCGTAGGATGAGAAGGGATCAAGTGCCACATCGGTCATCACTACGATATCCGGACAAGCGTCTTTAATAGCTTTTATACTGCGCTGCATCAGGCCGTTCTTGTTCAGGGCTTCGGTTCCTTTATTGTCTTTCAGTTCGTCTTTGCATTTCACGAACAACAGCACGCTTTTTATTCCGAGACCCCGGAGTTCTTTTACTTCTTCCACCGTTTTATCAAGGCTCATACGGTAGTAGTTGAGCATTGAGGGTATTTCCTCTTTAATGCCTGTGCCCTCTGTAATGAACAGCGGTGCGATGAAGTCGCCCGGCTTAATGATGGTTTCAGCTACCATCGCGCGGATAGCAGGCGATTGCCTGAGAATCCGGTTTCTTCTTATTAATTGCATAATGCGGTATTTAAAGGGCCTAAACCCAGTTTCTCGGTTTTAAGTATTCAAGTAGCTCGGCTTCTTTGCTGCCTGCTCCGGGTTGGTAGTTATATTCCCACCTTGCCCTTGGCGGCAGGCTCATGAGTATACTCTCCGTCCTTCCGTTCGTCTTCAGGCCAAAGAGCGTACCCCTGTCGTGTACGAGGTTAAACTCCACGTAGCGCCCCCTTCTTATTTCCTGCCATTCTACCTCTTTTTCAGTATAGGGTGTATCCTTTCTCTTTTCCACTATCGGCACATATGCCTGCAGGAAAACATTTCCATTCGCCTGTTGAAAAGCAAATAGTCTTTCTGCATCACTATCATCGGTAGGGCGAAGGTAATCGTAAAACACACCACCTATCCCGCGGGCTTCGTTGTTCCTGTGCTTATTGATAAAGTACTCGTCGCAGTGTTGTTTGTATTTTGGATATAGGTCTTCGCCAAATGCATCCATTGCATTTTTCAGAGTGCTATGGAAATGCTTTCCGTCTTCCTCTGCCAAATAGTAGGGCGTAAGGTCAGAGCCGCCACCAAACCAGCTGTCAATTTTTTTGCCTTCATTATCGTACAGTTCAAAGTAGCGCCAGTTGGCATGGACAGTAGGCACGTGCGGGTTAAGTGGATGAATAACCAATGAAAGCCCGCAAGCGTAGAAATTACTTTCGCCCACGCCAAATGCCTGCTGCATAGCTGCAGGCAAAGCACCATATACCACCGAGGTGTTCACACCGCCTTTTTCAAAAACAGCACCACCGCTTATCACACGTGTCTTGCCACCACCGCCTTCAGGGCGCTCCCATTTATCTTCTACAAACTTCGCTTTGCCATCGACCGTTTCCAGGCCTGCGCAAATGCTGTCCTGCAAACTATGTATATACGCTGCGAATTGTTCTTTCATATTCATTATGCAACCGTTACGTTATTGTATTCTTTCACTGCATCCACAAATGCCTTTGCGTGATCTACAGGTACATTGGGTAAAATGCCGTGGCCCAGGTTAGCGATGTAGCGCTGTGTTCCAAATCCGTCTATCATTTTGTGCACTTCTTTCTTTATTTCAGGGATCGGGGAAAGTAATTTAGAAGGATCGAAGTTGCCTTGCAGGGTGATGCTGTTGTCTGTCATCTCCCTGGCCATCTTTGGCGTCAGCGACCAATCGATGCCCAGGCCTGATGCACTGCTTTTGCTCAATTCAGGTAAGGCATACCAGCTTCCCTTAGGGAATAATATCACTGGCGCATCAGTGCTCACCGCATCGGCTATCTGCAATAGATAGGGTTGTGCGAATGTTTTGAAATCTGCGGGGCTCAGCATACCGCTCCAGCTATCAAATACCTGTACCGTATCGGCGCCTGCTTTTACCTGTGCTTTCAGGTACTGTATGGTTACGTCGGTTATCTTCTGTAATAACTGGTGTGCAAGTTCGGGCTGAGTAAAGCAAAACTGTTTTGCTTTATCAAATGTCTTACTGCCCTTGCCTTCCACCATATAGCAAAGCAGTGTCCATGGTGCACCTGCAAAACCTATTAGGGGAACGCGGTTGTTCAACTCTTTCTTCGTCAGCGACAATGCATTCATCACATATCCCAGCCTGTTTTCCACATCGTCGGTAAACAAGTTGTCTATATCTTGTTGCGTTTTTACGGTTGTTGGCAACAGTGGGCCTTTGCCTTCTTCCATAAGCACTTTCATGCCCATCGCCTGTGGTATTACCAGTATATCCGAAAAGATAATAGCAGCATCCACACCCACCTGGTCCACAGGTTGCAGGGTTATCTCGCAAGCCAGCTCAGGTGTTTCCACGCGTGTAAAGAAGTCGTATTTCTCGCGCAGTTTTATATAATCGGGAAGATAACGGCCTGCCTGGCGCATCATCCATACCGGCGGGCGTTCTACATTTTCTCCTTTAAGTGCTCTTAACAGTAAGTCGTTCTTCAGGCTCATTGAATCGTTTTATTTATTGCTGTAAAGTATCGTATCATTTCGTTAATAAGCTGCTCCTTCCCCGGTTGCCTGCCTATTATGATGGTATTTGCCGTTTTAGTTCTCAATGCTGTGGTGGTTGTATTGCCAATCGCAAACAGAACAGTCTCAGCTCCTATATTGTTCAGCGAAAAAAAACTTTCTGCTGCACTGGGGCTGAAAAATAATATGGCATCATAAGGGTGTGTTACTTTTTCCGGCGTTAAAGTTGTCCTGTACACAGGCAGCTCCTTTATCTTCACAGCCTTTTGCTGCAAGATCTGTGGCAGTTCTTCCCGCCTCATATCACCGCAAAAGAACACTACCTCGCTTATTTCTTTATGTTGCAGTATTAATGCTGCTAATGCCGCTGCATCGTTGGCAATGCCGATGACAGAATTATCAAAACAGCTATTCGCCAGTTCGGCAGTAGCTTTACCTACGCAAAATATTTTCCAATCCGGTTTGCTGTTGATCAATTGTGACACTGCGGCTACGGCGTTCGAGCTTGTGAAGACAGCATATATATTTTCCTGTGCCAGGCTGTTTATTGCCGCCGTAGTTTCAGCATTTTTGTTTTGCTCAATTTCAATAAAGGCCAGCATATCCACATCTATTCCCGAAGCGCCAATCTTATTGGTCAGCGTTTCCGGCAATAGCGCGGTACTCAATATGTATGGCCTGTTATGCATTTCGTAGCTGGTCTAGTATCTCCTGCCCGCCATTCGCAATAATTGTTTCGGCAGCTATTTTCCCCATTTCCTTTGCATTGGTTTTTATTGCCAGCAGGCTCACCTCTTTTTTCAGCCAGCCGTCCGGCGTCAGTATATTGCCCCGGAACTGCACATTGCTGCCTTTTATTTCAGCCAATCCGCTTATAGGAGTGGAGCAGCCGCCCATCAATGCCCGCAAAAAATCGCGTTCTATTTGTGTGCACAAAGCGGTATCCTCATCGTGAAAGTTCTTACATGCTTCCAGCGAGTACTCATCTCCATCCTTGCAGACTACCATTATTGCTCCCTGTGCAGGCGCAGGTAACATCCAGTCAAGGTCCACCGCGTTTTCCGGGCGCAGGTCTATGCGTTCCAGCCCGGCAGCTGCGAATATTGCCCCTTGCCAGTTATTGTCTTTCACCTTTTGCAGGCGGGTATTCACGTTACCTCTAAGGTTATCGATACTATGATTGGGGTACCTGTTCAGCCATTGTGCCTTACGCCTGGTACTGCTTGTTGCTATTGTTGCTATTGATTGCAGATCATCCAGGAAATCTGCATGCTCTTTCGGTACCAATATGTCTTTATATGAAGCCCGTGGTAATACTGCAGCAGGTACTATCCCTTTTGCAGGTACTGTCGGTACGTCCTTCATAGAGTGCACCGCGATATCTATCTGCCCGTTGAGCAATGCGATATCCAGTGCGCGTGTAAAAATGCCCTGTACGCCTATTTCGTACAGCGGGGTTACAAGATCGGTATCACCCTCGCTTTTTATATACACCAGCTCGGCATCGTAGCCATGCTGTTTCAGCAGGCCCTGTACCAGTGTGGCCTGCCACACAGCCAGCTGGCTGTCCCTTGTACCTATTCTAATTATTTTTTTCATTGCTTAAGCGATAAACTCATTGATCGCCTGTATGTATTGGCAGCCCGGTGTCAGCTCTTTGCGCATTTTGATGGCAAGGCCGTTGATCACCTTCTGTATCTTCTCTTTCGATTCGCTGTTATTATCCAGCTCCTGCAGCTTGTTCTTCACTTCGCGCAGCACAGGCACATGCTTCCGCATATCGTACCAGTCTATGAAATCTTTATAATGCTCTTCTATTATGTTCAGTGCTTTAGGCACTTCATCTTTACGTTTTTGCAAGGTCTCATCTTTTATTTTCGAGAGCGCATCTACATCTACCAGTGTAATGTGCTCCAGCTTTCCCGCCGCCGCCTCTACATTGCAGGGTATGGATAGGTCTATAATGAGTTTGTTGCCTGCATCCTGCAATTGCGAGCTGAGAATCACAGGTTCTTCAGCATTTGTCGATACCAGTATAATGTCTGCTTTGGATAATTCTGCATTCAATTCGCTGATCGGGGCGGTACTCAAGCCCAGTTCACTTGCCAGTTGCTGTGCTTTGTCCTCGGTACGGTTGATAAGCGTAATGTTCTTTGTCTGCAGGTAGTCGACGAGGTTCTTGCAGGTATTGCGCCCTATTTTGCCCGTGCCCAGCAGTAGTATATTCTTATCCTTTATGTTGCTGATATTCTCTTTTATGTATTGCACTGCAGCAAATGATACCGATACGGTACCGCCACTTAGTTGGGTACCTGTCTTAATTGCTTTAGATGACTGCAGTATAGAATTAACGAGGCGCTCAATAAAAGTGCCTATGAAACCATGCTCTTTGGCAAATTTCGCTGCTTTCTTTATTTGCCCCAGTATTTCATAATCGCCCAGTATCTGCGAGTCGAGGCCTGCACTCACCTCGAATAGATGCTGCACAGCATCTGCCCCGGATTTTACATAGGCCAGTTCATTAAATGTATCAACATCACCTTCCGTTTGCGAACAAAGCAGCTCCGTAAGTTGTTGTACACCCGGGGCTATGGCATATATCTCGGTGCGGTTGCAGGTGGAAAGAATGAATAACTCGTTTATCCCTTTTTGAGGGGCAATGGTGAGAATTTGCCCGTACTGCTCATTATTAATGGCGAACTGCCCGCGGATGGCGGCATCCGTCTTTTTATAGTTGATCCCAACTACTGTAAACCGGGCTATTTCGCTATTGTTCTTATTGCTATACATGGGGGTCAAAGAAGTACAGGGCAAAGGTATTTCAAGACCTTGGGAACAGGTAATGTTTGTGTCATACCTTCGTCATTTTAAAGAATGATTTTTATCATTGTTACGGCTTGCAGGCAGAATGTTTGCTTTCTTTGCAGGGCAATTACAGATAGAAAGATTCACTAAATTGTTATGCCTGAAAAAGTAAAGCCTGCCTTGGTATTGATGAACCTTGGATCCCCGGATTCAACAGCTGTGGCTGATGTAAGAAGATACCTGAGAGAATTCCTGATGGATGAGCGGGTGCTGGATATATCCTATTTGTCGAGGTTTTTCCTTGTAAATACGGTGATCGCTCCCTTCCGGGCACCTAAGTCGGCTGAGGCCTACCAAACCATCTGGACCAAAGAAGGTTCACCCCTGGTTTCGCTCACACGGCAGCTAAAACTGGCCCTGCAAAAGGAGATCGATGTTCCGATAGAGATCGCCATGCGCTATGGCAGCCCTTCTACAAAAGATGCATTTGACGCTATTGCGAAAGAACACCCGGAAGTGAACCAGGTAATACTCCTGCCCCTTTACCCGCATTATGCCATGGCCAGTTATGAAACTGCCGTGGTATGTGCCCGGGAGGTACATAAAAAAGGCAGGTATTCATTTAATATTTCTACGATCAAGCCCTTCTATAAAGAGGCAGGCTACCTGGATGCGCTTGCTGAAAGCATCAGGCCTTACACCGATGGCGATTACGATCACCTCCTGTTTAGCTATCACGGCATCCCAGAGCGGCAACTGGTAAAAGTAGATCCCACAGGCAGCCATTGTTTGGGTTCGGCCGACTGCTGTACTACCAACAGTGAAGCCCACAAAACGTGCTACCGTCACCAGTGTTTCGAGACCACAAGAAGGGTAGTGGAGCTATTGAACATTCCCAAAGACAAATACAGTATCTCATTCCAGTCGCGCCTGGGCCGCACCCAATGGCTTAGACCCTATACCGACTTCCGCCTGGCAGAACTGCCCGCTGAAGGAAAGAAAAAGTTGCTCATTGTCAGCCCCGCCTTCGTTAGCGATTGCCTGGAAACTTTGGAGGAGTTGGCGGAACGGGGCAAAGAAACCTTCATGCAGGTGGGTGGGGAGCAATATACATATATACCCTGCATCAACGTACAAGCCTCATGGGTGAAAACAGTTGCAGGCTGGTACAATTCCATCAGCAAGGGTGAAAAAGAAATGTTATTACAATAGCTTTGCCGCTTCATATGAGTCCGTATATACTAGCGCTGCATATCATTTTCATTGTTACCTGGTTCGCGGGTATGTTCTACATCGTGCGCCTGTTTATTTACAATACCGAAGCGAATGATAAACCCGAGCCGGAAAGATCTATCCTGCAAAAGCAGTTTGGCATCATGATCAGGCGCCTCTGGATGGGTATTACATGGCCATCCGCCATACTTACGCTTATTTTTGGCCCATGGGTCTGGTACTTGTTCTATCGTTTCAATTTGCCGGACTGGCTGTTGGTCAAGTTGTGCTTTGTTGTCGGTTTGTATGCATATTTCCTTACGCTACAGGCTATATACAAACAGCAATCCAGGGGCATATTTAAATACAGTTCGCAAAAGCTGCGCATATGGAATGAAGTAGCTACCATTTTTCTAATAGCCATTGTAATGCTTGTGGTTGTAAAGAACAGCATGAGTTGGTTATGGGGAATTGTGGGACTATTACTCTTCGTTATCCTGCTTATGAGCGCTATTAAGATCTATAAATTGTTGCGCAAGTAATCATCCCACCTAAATTATTTATTTCACCGACAATCTGTTGATACCCGCTTTCGCCTGCTGGTCTATTGATGCCTGGTAATCATGTCCCCGCATGCTGAGGGCTAACTGGTAGCTGGAAAGGGCCTCGTTCGTTCTCTTCTTTCGTTCATATAAAAAACCCATTTGCAATGCTGAGCGTGCCGCAAAATGTTCCGGGCGTTCTTTACCCATGTTTATTGCCGACTGGTAATATTGCAATGCCCGCGCATCATCGTTCAGCTCATCATATATGCGGCCCAGGCGGAACAAATATTCCAATTTATCGCTTACCGATGGGTAGTCTGTTTCTTTACGTGTTCCTATCTTATCAAATGCCTGGGTGTAAAAGCCACCATCCGTAAGCAGCCTGGCCTGGAGCAGGCTCATGTTTGGCCATGGCTCATTCTTGCAGGCTCTTAATGCCTGTTTGTCGGCATCCACCTGCGTGCTGCCTTGTTTCAGCACCGCCTGCCTGCAATATTCAGCCTGTTTCTTGTCTTGCTGCAGGTAATAGATCAGCGATAACTTTTGCCAGGTATCTTTTACAAACAGGCTGCCACGGTATTTGTTCAGAAAACGTTGGTAATATGTAATGCAAGTAGGGTCAAGCTTATAAAATAGGGCATTGCCGGTCTCATAGTCAAAAATGGGGTAGCGTGCCGCGTGTGTGCTGCCCTGGACACCTTTCAGTACTTGCAATGCCATATCGGCCTTACGGTAGTTTAGTGCCAGGTTGGCTTTTACAAAACCATTCAAAAGATTGTTCTGGGTACTGAACTGATCGCTATTGATGAAGTTCCATACTTCCTCGTGCTGCGACATCAGGTAAAATCTCAGGTAGCAGTAATAGGCAACTGCTTCGTTTTTCAGCAGTCCCTCTCCGTGTTTTGTGATAAATGCAGATAACAGGCCTACCCCTTTTTTCACATCGCCCTTCATCCCGAACATCGATGCTATCCATTTATAGTCTTCCGGTATGGCGCCCAGCGCCGCCTGCTCCAGGCCCAGGAATACATTATTATAGTCAAATGTGGGGAACTTGTCCCGGTTCTCCTTCAATAAGAGGTATGATTTACGGAACTGGCCTGCAGCCTTCAGGCTTTCGCCCATTCTAATATCTACAAGCGCCCAGTGCAATATCACTCCTGCTTTACACAGGCGGTACCAGGGGTCTTTGTCGCTCCCTTTGTCAAGGAGGTCCAGTCGTTCTTCCAGGTGTATGCTGCGCTGTTCATAGTCTTTCTTATCGCCGTTGAAGAGCAGTGTCAGGCAGTCTTCATAGTTGCCCAGGTAGGTTGCCATCAGGTTGTAGGGGTTGGCCTTCATCTCCTGTACCAGTATATTATTGCCTTCGGTAAATCGCAGGGCCATGAAATATCCATATGCCTTGCTGCAGTTGCTATTATAATCATATGTGTAGCTGGCAGCCGGGCTATCATTAAAGCAAAACGCAAAAAACAAAGCAACAATGATCCTTTTATACCCCATTCCCCACAAAAATACGTTTTGTGTATAGATTGTGGGCGTTTGTTGTATTGCATCAAATTATATGTTTTATGCCGGAATTTCTTTTAAAAGAGAAGTTTTGAAATATTAAATCGTCACTATTGATCCTGTTAATCAGTTATATACACACAATGTTTTATTGCTTTTTATTCGAAATTTACCGAAAGAACTTGTTTGATGTACCTGAGGATTGTATCTTTGGCACAGGATTTGAACCATTAATCAAAAAAATAGATGTCTATGAAATTATTTCGTCAAATTGCGTTAACTACTATGTTAACTATCGGCGCTTTCAGCGCAATCACTTACACTTCGTGCAACAAAGACAAGTGTAAAGATGTAGTTTGTAAAAACGGTGGTACTTGTAACAGTACTGACGGCTCGTGCTCATGTGCTACAGGTTATGAAGGAACAAATTGCGCTACACTTAGCCGCGATAAGTTTATAGGTGTATATAACGGTACAGAAAGTTGCACTGTTGGATCTGATGCTTATGCCTTAACTTTAACTGCTAATTCAGATGCAATAAAATTGACATTGTCAAACATCTATGGTCAGGGCTTTACTGCGGTAGGTACCATGACAGGTAAAAGTACTTTCTCTTTTACAGGTTCACAAACTGCTGCAGTTACCACAAACTATACCGGTACTGGTAGCTTAACTGACAATACAATCACTTTAACTTACAGTATTAGCACTCCTTCTACTACAAACACATGTACCTTTACAGGAACTAAATAATTGTGTTGTAATTTATTAAAGGTGGGTGCCAAAGCACCCACCTTTTTTATTATTCCTATTAATCTACCGCCTAAGGCGGTAGATTAGGTTTGAGGGAGTTTTTAGTTGCCGGAAGCGCATCCATTGCGTCCGAAGGCATACCAGGCAGCAATGCCTGTGTCGAAAAACATCGCTTTTTAAATCTGGAGAAAATAAAAAAACCGTGACATGTCACGGTTTTTTTATTTTTTAGGTATTGCTTTTTTATTTCATTGAAGGCTTACCATTGCCGGTGGTTTTATTGTCCTTGGCATTGGTATTATTATTGGTATTACCTTTCATATCAGGTTTACCATTGCCAACGGTTGCAGGCTGTGCTGGTTGCGCTGGCTGGGCCGGAGCAGTAGTAGTGTTGTGCTTCGTTGTTGAATGAGTAGTAGTAGTAGTACTGCTGGTAGCGCCTTTCATTGCAGCTATCATCGAGTCAGCTTTCATCTGCGCTACAGAGTTGATCAAAGAATCGTTCTTAGCCTGCATCTGCACGGTCATTTCCGCTACCTTCGCATTCACCGCCGAGTCTACCTGGGCTTGAGTCATACCTGCATTTCCCGCACCGTTGTTGCACGAAGCCAGTGCCAAAAGGCCACCAGCCAAAAATAAAATGGATTGTTTTTTCATCTGTTTTGGTTTTTTAATGTTGTAAAAATATTATAGTAATACTGTACTAGCAAACAAAATGCCATAAACGTAAGTATTATTTATTCCCGCTTCGGAAACATAAAAATATCTAAAAAATGCTAACTATTAATAAGAAATGTGCTTTCAGGTCAATTTCGGTCAAAAAAGATGTGCTGATACCTAACCTTTTCGGCTACAAATACGTCCTTTAATATTAAGGAAGTGTATTCTTTTGCATGGCAATAAAGAATATGTTTATTGACGGCGGGTATTAGGTTGCGGCTTAATTGATTTGAGCCGAAATTTCTACTTGCTATATTGCTTTATTTAGTATTTTAGTACCCAAATGTTATTTCGATAAATAAAAAAATTATGAAGAAAAGATACCTTTTGATCTTTATTGTTTTCTTCTCATTGATATCCACTGGTTTACGTGCCCAGATGTTTTATTCATTTGTAGATACAGTACTTCCTTACACCGCTTCCTCAGCTACGGCTACCAACGGTGTTATTGTGGGCACAAATGATGAAGGTTGGGTAAATAATATCCCATTATTTCCTTTCATATATAATAGCATGCCCACCCCGTTTACGAGCATTAATATCAGCACAAACGGTATTGCAAGTTTCTCAAACTTCGCTACTGCAATTCCTGGTAATGACTTGCTTGGAAATGGTGGTGCCAACAGGCCGATAATGGCACCGCTGTGGGATGATCTGAAACTGAACACGGCCAATCCTATTAAATATGAGACACTGGGCGCAGCTCCTAACAGGATATTTGTTGTAGAGTGGCAGAGCGTTATCTTCCCTACCAACGCCACACCCACTACTGCTTCGCTTTCAATGGAAATGAAGCTTTATGAGTCCTACAATGTCATCGACTTCGCTTACACAGTGCCTGCAGGCGGTAGTATATATGCAAATGCATCAGCTTCAATCGGCCTTACAGGCATTCCGACCGCCGCCAATAACTTCATGTCAGTACAAGCGGCTACCAATCCAACAACGGTTAGCACAGTTACTTCCCAAAATAATATTAACACTGATCCTCAATCGGGCATGGTTTACAGGTGGCTGCCCACTTGTCCCGATCCGACCGGCATCACAACAACCTGTATCAGTAGCTTCAGCGCCGATATCAGTTGGGCAGCGCCTACATTTTTACCAAATGGTGTTGCGGGTTACGAATATATAGTTGACCAGGTTAACCTTACGCCTACTATCGCGGGTACACCGGTCCCCAATAACTATGTAACTGCGGTAGGCTTGTCGCCCTTAACCCAGTATTTCGTGCATGTGCGTACCGATTGTGGTATGGGCAATTACTCAGCATGGCAAACGGTTACATTTACCACAGCGCCTCCATGTAATCCCCCTCTGTTGTACGTTTCAAGCGTTTACACTAACGTAAATACTGCAGGTGCTACGGTCAACTGGTCGGCCACCGGAGTAACAGATTATGAGTGGGTGCTGGACCTTACCGCTGCTCCACCCGTAGGTAATGGTGCCCTCACGCAAAATATTACCAAAACATTTACCGGCTTGCTGGCAGGCACAACTTATTATTACCACATAAGGAGCAAATGCAGCCAGTGTAATAAATCGCCTTGGGTCACCGTATCATTTACTACTCCGCCAAGGTGCACACAGCCACTCAATCTGGCTATCAACAACGTTACCTCCAACTCTGCTTATGTCACCTGGGATCCTGTTGCCGGGGCCGTTGGTTACCAATATTCTGTAACGCAGTCATTTACCCCTCCTGCTGCAGGTACATTTACCACGGCTACCAATGCAATAGCCGGCGGTATGCTCTCAGGTAGTGTATATTATGTACATGTGCGAACGGATTGCGATAGCGGTAACTACTCGCCATGGAGCACAGAGACATTTACTACTGTCGACCCAACGTGTAAGAAGCCTAAGAACGTTCACGAGACGGGCTATACGCAAACCACCGCCACCTTTGCATGGTCGGTTGTACTGGGTAACACCGGGTACGAAGTGGTTGTAGATCAAAACCCGATTGTATTGTTCGGTGAACAAACAAATTCCACAGGCTTCCCCGGCTATACCGCTACAGGCCTCACGCCTAATACTGACTATTATTTCCACGTTCGTACCAAATGCGATATGGACCACCATTCCCTGTGGGTCGATACCCCATTCCGTACCGACTTCCCTGTTGATGTGAACAATCTTCCGGCTAACAGCAGGCTCTCCGTTTCTGCATATCCTAACCCAACCGGCGATATGCTTACCGTTACCGTCGACGGGCCTCAATACCCCGACGCAACACTGGTACTTACAGATATTAACGGCAAGATCATAAACTACGTTGCCATAATAGATAAGAAGGCGGTCGTTGATCTTACACAACTGCCACAGGCCTTATACTTTGTTAAGTATGTGGACAAGTTCAACACCGAAGTAATTAAAGTTTATAAACGGTAACTTCCTCGTATTATAATAGAAAAGCCCGCGATGAATCATCGTGGGCTTTTTGTTGCCCGCAAAGGCTGTTTTTTGGCGCCATATACTATTTAGAAAAATTGAAATTTTCATTTGCAGAAATCAGAAATTTGCGCTTATCTTTGCAGCCCTAACTGGTAAACGGATCGGTAGTTCAGTTGGTTANNCGGGTTCGAGTCCCGTCCGGTCCGCGAAAGCCACTCAATTTGAGTGGCTTTTGTATTTTCGTTAAGTGCATTGCTACGTGTATATTATAGAAAGCGAAGTCGACGGTACTTTTTACAAAGGCTGTACCACCCACTATATAAAAAGGCTCGGGGAACATAATAGTGGCTTGTCACAGTATAGTTTTCACCGGAAATATTGCTCGATTCCATAAAAGCAGACAATTAAATGAAGGCACAACTGACTTTACACGAGGTTATGGAAAAAGCGTTTGTCGGCCCAATGATAGAGGTTTGATTTTGTTAACTTTGCTATATGGAGACAGGGATCCCCGGATTAAGTTGGGATGAGTCAAAACTCAAAGGTTTTAAGGTGCATGAACTATCCCAATCTGTCGATGTTCCGGCTAGAACCGGCCGGCGAGATTTTTATAAAATGGGCTTAGTGAATGGTGATATGACGATTGACTATGGCGGTCAAATTGTAGAGATAAAAGGAACTGCGCTCTTTTTTGTCAATCCGAAAATAGCACATTCTATTGTTCGCCGCGTTCGCCGGACCAGCGGATACGCCTGCATATTTACCGGAAGTTTTATCAATACCCGCGAGTTCCAGGAATCCCCCTTATTCAGTATCGGTGATAATCCCGTTATTCCCCTGAGCGAAGATGAAGCATTCTTCATCGGTAATATCTTCAGAAAAATGCTAAAGGCCTACAATGGCGAATACCTTCATAAAGCTGATCTGATCAAAAATTGCATCGCTTTAATAATTCACGAAGCACTGGAGATACAACCACCGCAACAGGCCGGGCGATTGATAAATGGCACAAGCCGCATTGCGCATCAGTTTATCGATCTGTTAGAAAGGCAGTTCCCAATAGAACGAAGCAATGATCCTTTAAAACTTCGTAACCCGCACGACTTCGCTGCAAGCCTGGCTGTTCATGTGAATTACCTGAATCGTGCAGTGAAAGCCGTTACGGGCAAGCCAACGTCCGCACACATAGCCGCCCGTATTATAGCGGAGTCCAAAGCCCTCCTGAAGCATACAGATTGGAGCATTGCCGATATCGCCTACGCACTGGGTTTCGACTACCCTGCTTATTTTAATAACTACTTTAAGCGGATTACCGGTACTACACCCAACTCCTTCCGAAAAGTTTGAAAATCATAATTATTGGTTTGATTGTAGCTTATCCTGATCGATAAGTACGTCGAACTTTGCCTTATGAAAATTTTAGTTACAGGGGCTACAGGAAAAGTCGGGAGCAGATTTGTTCCGCGCCTGATAGCCAAAGGATATGACGTCACAATATTAGTAAGGGACGCCTCAAAAGCGATACCGGGCGCCCAAACGGTGGTGGGCGACCTTTATGACGCAAGTACATTACCACCTGCAGTGGCAGGCATGGATGCCGTTGTCCATTTAGCCGCCTTGTTCCGGACTTTTACAGATAACGAAGGCATCGTCAAAACCAATCATGCAGGCACTGTGGCCCTGGCTGAGGCCGCCGTCGCAGCAGGTGTTAAACGATTCGTTTTTGTAAGTACAAGCAACGTCTACCGTTCCGGTTACGGACACCCGGCAAAGGAGGATGATATTGTAGATATTAACGATCCCAGGGCCTATGCATCCAGCAAGATAGCAGCTGAGCAAGCCTTGCTGCAAATGGACCTTGATGTACGCACACTCCGTTTGGGTTTTGTATATGGAGAGCGGGACCCGCATATCGCAGAGATCATGCCCATATTAAAAACCTGGGGACGCCACCCGGGTTCGAGAATGCACATGATACACCACCTTGATGTGGCGCAAGGGCTGTTTTTATTATTGCAGCAAGAGGGGCTTAACGGGGAAATTTTCAATATCGTGGATGACGCACCGATTACCCTTTATGAACTGGCAGAGTCGGTGGGCCAGGCAGAGGAGATATTTGATCGCGCCCAGGGCTCGCTCGAAGATCCGTTCGAGGGGATCATCAGCTCGGAGAAGATCAGAAAGATCGGTTTCAGGCCTTTGGTGCCTAGCTTTTTTCTTGCCAGGGAGTTAGGTATTCTGTGAATCAACGCCACTCGCAACAGAGCTGTAAGGAGCTGAGAAACCGGGTTTCTCAGCTCCCTTTTGTTATACTCAAGCTGCCATGAGCATTTGTAAGAAAAGGAAGTCAATAGTACTTTTTACAAAGGCTGTACCAACGGCTATATAAAAAGCTCGCGGGCATAATAGTGGATTGCTACGGTATGCAACAATAGATGGCTGTAACAAGCCCATTTCTGTTTGACGTATGACTATTTCCTCCTGGCGGGATTTATTTTGAAGGTGTTCCTTATATTTCTTCCAAAATGAACGATCGATACTGCTAACCATCACTCCGTAAACAATTATTTTATCTTTGCTAATTGCTGGATGATCTACCTGCTGGATTGTTCTTTCTCATAAAAGAACCAAATAGGTGTACATACATTATTTATATAGTAGTAATTTAACAGTACTATCTTTAGTACTCAATTCAAAAACGTAAACGATATGGCTGAAAAGAAAATAATTGTAGTATTTGGCGCAACAGGCGCACAAGGGGGTGGGCTTGTAAAGGCTATCCTGGATGATAAGGATAGCGAATTCACGGTTCGCGCCGTCACACGGGATGTAAACTCGGACAAAGCAAAAGCACTGGCCACTGCCGGTGCCGAAGTGGTCAGCGCCAACATAGACGATGCCGAAAATATCAAGCAGGCTTTGACCGGCGCTTACGGTGCGTATTTCGTCACTTTTTTCTGGGACCATTTTTCGCCTGAAAAGGAAGTTGAGAATGCAAAGAACATGGCAGCCGCCGCTAAAGAGGCAGGCCTTAAACATGCCATTTGGTCTACGCTGGAAGACACCCGTACGCTGGTCCCGCTCGATGACGATCGTATGCCAACGCTTCGCGACAAGTATAAAGTACCTCACTTCGATGGTAAAGGTGAGGGAGATCAATATTTTGAAAATTCAGGTGTGCCCACTACCTACTTGTTGGCCTCCTATTATTGGGACAACCTGATATACTTCGGTATGGGTCCTAAGAAAGGGCCGGATGGCAAGTATTACATCACTTTCCCCATGGGCAATGCTAAAATGGCGGGCATCGGTGCAGATGATATTGGCAAATGTGCTTATGGCATATTTAAGAAAGGTCCGGAATTGGCCGGCAAGCGCATCGGTGTTGCCGGGGAGCAGCTTACCCTTACCGAAATGGCGGAGAAAATTTCAAAAGCCATAGGCCAGGAAGTTCTATACAACGAGGTAACTCCCGAACAGTATCGTGGCTTTGGGTTCCCGGGTGCCGATGATATTGGCAATATGTTCCAGATCTATCGGGACTTTGCTGACGAATGTAATGCGATAAGAAATGTTGATTACTCGCGTGAGCTAAACCCATCTTTAAAGTCTTTTGATATGTGGCTTGCTGAAAATGGCAGCCGCATACCATTGGACTAAGTAATTGAATAGCATTTATTTCTCTTACAAAAGAAGCCTCAATTATTGAGGCTTCTTTTGTTTGCTATTTACCGCTGCATTGTGAGTGCTGTATTTTTCGTATCTATGTCGCAGAAATCCTGTTGGCAATGTCCCTTTGGAAAAAGCTTATCACCACAATATTTGTCTTTCTTTCGCTGCTCTGTATTGGTATTGGTACCGCACTTGCAGGGCAGTCCGACTCTTTAAAAGCCTTATTGGCAACAGCTCGGGAAGATGCCGGCAAAATATCCATACTGCTTCAATTATCTAACACCTCTTCAGATACTTCAGTTAAGCTCTCCTATGCCAATGAAGCCGCAAAACTTGCGCGCAAAATACATTCCGGCAGAGACTTGGGGAAAGCCTATAATGCCTTGGGCTTTATTTACGGCATGTATATCAATGACACTGCCCGCGCCTTTTGGTGTTACAGAAGCTGTCTTGCCTTAACTGCAAAGGATGCTGACAAAGATATCCGTTCGCAGGCATATCATGGCATGGCTATCGTCTATAGTAATAGTAGCGATTTTGCAGACGCTATAGTATACTATAATAAGTGCCTCAAGCTGTATGGTCCCCTTGATTATTCTGACAAAGTAAACGCATTGAGCAACGCTGCGTCCTGTTACGAGGAATTAGGCGATCACCTCGGCGCCCTCGATTATTATCAAAAAACGCTGAATGTATTGTCGGGCGCCCATGGCTTAGAAAAGGATGAAATTGGATTGTCCCGCTTGAATATATTGAATAATATGGCTAACGTCTATTCGTCCATATCTGATGATGACAGGGCCCTCCAAATGTACAATGACATAATAAAGCAGGCCGCAGATTTAGATAAGAATATGCAAGGCATTGCCTTGCTGAATGCCGGGAGCATTTATGCCAGCCGCAAGCAGTATGCTCTTGCGCTCGATCATATTGATAAAGCATATAAGGCGATCAAAATAGACCATTACGAATCGCTTATCAGGGATGTTTTCATGAATTACTGTACCGTCTATACCTACCTGGGCGATTACGTAAAGGCAAGGGAATATGCAGACAGAACGCTTAAGGTACAGCGTGAGGCGCAGGATGACTACCGCACTCCGGGCATATACCGTTTGCTGGGTATCATTTATCGGGGCGAAAAGAAATATCCCATTTCGCTCTCTTACCTTTACAAAGCTCTGTCTATTGATTCGTCCCGCCACACCCTGGACGATGAGAATACCGATTGGGAAGAGCTCAGCAAAACATACAAGGCAATGCATTTGCCGGCAAAGGAACTGGAAGCATATAAGCAGTTCATTATTACAAAAGACAGCCTGTTCGGCAATAGGAAACAGAAAGAGTTTGCCAGGAAAGAAATACAATTTGAGTTCGAGAAGATACAGGCACGCGACAGCATAAGGGAAGCTGAGGAAAAGAAAGTTTTGAACCTGAGATTGCAAAAGCAAAAAACTTATACCTATTTCGGCATCTCCGGTATTGTTTTATTGGGCCTCTTATCGTTTTTTATTTTTAGAAACTATACCCTCCAGAAAAAAACAAATGCAATTATCCATGCCGAAAAGCAAAAGTCGGAGGAACTGCTCCTGAACATACTCCCAGGGGAGGTGGCAAATGAGTTGAAACAAAAAGGAAATGTGCAGGCCCGCGCATTCGACGATGTAAGCGTACTATTCACAGATTTTGTCAATTTCACAACCGCCGGGGAAAAACTTACTCCTCAGCAATTGGTAAATGAACTGGATGCATGCTTCATTGCATTTGATGAGATCATAACCAAATATGGTATAGAGAAAATTAAAACCGTTGGTGATGCTTACCTGGCTGTATGTGGCTTACCTGCTGCCAGCGAAGATCACGCTGCTACAATTGTTAAAGCTGCCATTGAGATAAGGGATTTTATGACCGCGAGAAAATTAAGTCACCCCGAACAGTCTTTTGCTGTTAGGATCGGCGTTCATTCCGGCAGTGTTGTTGCGGGCATAGTAGGGGTTAAGAAGTTCGCTTACGATATTTGGGGCGATGCCGTCAACACAGCCGCCCGGATGGAACAGAACAGCATGCCCGGTAAGATCAATATCTCGCAGGCCACTTACGATTTGATAAAGGATAAATTTAAATGCGTATACCGGGGTGAGGTTGAAGCGAAGAATAAAGGCCTATTGAAAATGTATTTTGTTGAATAGTACTAAATTGCTCTGGTAGTAAATGCATTATTCGCATAGACCGAATGTCCTGGCCGGCATGTATTGTTCTTCCTGATATAAAATTATATCCATACTATATATAAAGTGGTGGTATAATGTTTTATGGAGGCATTATTTTCTTTTAGAGATTGACCTGTAGAAAGAAAGTTTTTCTCGGTGACATATGTCACGAAAATTTTCAGGAAATGGCTTTAATTTCAAGTGCGGAATGTTTAAGGTTTTAATGGTGTTTTACTGTTGGTATTTGCAGGCGGCATGACAATGGGGCATTTTTTGCTTAAATAAGGCTTTTAAGGTCTTTAACTATTACATTTGTACCTTTAAACAGACATTATGCAGTTTCTGGATTTTGAGAAGCCTATTGAGGAGATATACGGACAGATCACCAAGTTAAAGGAGATGTCCGCTAAGAACCAGGTCGACGTTAGCGGCTCTGTGAGAGAATTGGAGGAATCGCTCGAAAAAACACGCGCCCAGATATACAGCAACCTTACCCCCTGGCAAAGAGTTCAATTAAGCCGCCATCCCGAACGCCCATATACATTGTATTATATTGAAAATGTATTTTCAAATTTTACAGAGTTGTATGGCGACAGGCAGGTGAAAGATGATAAGGCAATGATTGGTGGCATGGCCGAGCTCGACGGTATGCCTGTTATGGTAATGGGCCAGCAGAAGGGGATCAATACCAAAATGCGCCAGTTGCGCAATTTTGGTATGGCCAATCCGGAAGGGTACCGCAAAGCCCTGCGCCTGATGAAGATGGCTGAGAAATTCAACCGGCCGATCATTACCCTTATTGATACCCCCGGGGCCTATCCCGGCCTGGAAGCTGAGGAGCGTGGACAAGGTGAAGCAATAGCGCGGAATCTTTTTGAAATGGTAAAGCTAACAGTTCCCGTTATCTGCGTCATCATTGGCGAAGGGGCATCAGGTGGTGCACTGGGCATAGGCATTGGTGACAAGGTCTTTATGCTCGAGAATACCTGGTACACGGTTATATCCCCCGAATCCTGTTCTTCCATACTATGGCGAAGCTGGAATTTTAAAGAAAAGGCAGCTGAGCAGCTTAAATTAACATCAGGCGACATGAGCGGTTTTGGCCTTGTCGATGGTGTGATACCCGAACCTTTAGGTGGCGCGCATGCAAACCCGGAAGCCATGGCCAACACCCTAAAACAATATCTCCTTAATTCACTTACCGAACTCTCCCGTATCGCCCCCGAAACCCGTATCGAACAACGCATAGGGAAGTTTTCCCAAATGGGTTTTTATGATGAAGTGATTTAATAATTTTTTTTAAAACCACAAAAAATGCAAAGTCAATTCCGGGGCACTGGGGTAGCATTGGTTACTCCATTTTTAAAAAATGAACAGGTTGATTACAAAGCGCTTGAAAAATTAGTTGATCATGTGATCAGTAATCACGTTGATTTTCTCGTAGCATTAGGCACCACTGCCGAAACGCCAACACTCAGCGATGAGGAAAAAAGGGATGTTCTGGCATGCGTGGTCGCAAAGTGCGCAAAAAGAGTTCCCCTGATCTGTGGTATTGGTGGCAATAACACCGCTGAGTTACTGAAGCAAATAAAATTGTTTGATCTTACTGATGTTGATGGTGGCCTCAGCGTAACGCCTTATTACAACAAACCATCGCAGGAGGGCCTTTATAAACATTTTAAGACCATAGCCGAAGCTACCGACAAGCCGATCATTCTTTATAATGTACCCGGCCGCACGGGTTGTAATATACTGCCCGCTACAGTTATAAAACTGGCCAACGATATACCTAATATAATAGGCATAAAAGAAGCAAGCGGTAACATGGTGCAGTGTATGGAGATCATCCAGCAAAAGCCTGACAATTTCGTAGTGCTTTCCGGCGATGATAACCTGGCAATGGCGCATATTGCCATAGGTATGGAGGGTGTTATATCTGTAGCAGCCAATTGTTTTACGCGCGAGTTCACAGAAATGATAAACCTTTCCATCGTAGGCAAGCTCGATAAGGCAAGGAAGATACATTACAAACTGCTCACCGGGATAGACCTTTTATTTGCTGAAGGAAATCCCGTTGGTGTCAAATGCGCACTAGCCGAAATGGGTATCTGCGAAAATGTACTGCGCATGCCCCTCGTGCCGGCCAGCGCTGCCCTTAAGGCGAAGATCAAAGCATATATGAACGCTTAAATAAAGCGCTTAAAAATAGTAACGGCTTCCTTCAGGAGGCCTTTACTATTTTATGTCATTTGATATTGATAATAAAGAGTACTTTTTATAGTCCCATACATGAGATAACTGGAATAGCTCTTCCATTGTCAATATGCCTTTTGTTTCATCTTGATTTAGAAAATAAAGGGCTGCCCTGAACATTTAGTCATCTTTAATGTTATTTACTTTCCCCCTGCTTTTATTGACCAAATATTAGCAGGGGATTCTGTATCTTTGCCATCTTATTTTGAAAATCGTAAATAATAAAAAATATATCATGAGTACAATGACTCGTTCTAACATTGATTTTAAGTTGCCTTACAAGGTTAAGGATATCAGCCTCGCAGAATGGGGTCGTAAAGAAATAAAGCTGGCTGAAGCAGAAATGCCCGGCCTGATGTCGATCCGTGCTGAGTTTGGTGCACAAAAACCATTGGCTGGTGCCCGCATAGCCGGTTGCCTGCACATGACAATCCAAACCGCGGTGCTGATCGAAACGCTCGTAGAATTGGGTGCAGAAGTACGCTGGAGCTCATGTAATATATTCTCTACTCAAGATCATGCTGCTGCTGCTATAGCTGCTGCAGGTATCGGCGTCTTCGCCTGGAAAGGCCAGACTCAGCAGGAAGCTGACTGGTGCATTGAGCAGACATTATTCTTCGGCAGCGAAGATCGTCCGCTGAACATGATACTCGATGATGGTGGTGACCTTACCAACATCGTATTCGATAACTATACTGAGCTCATTCAGCACATCAAAGGCCTTAGTGAAGAAACTACTACAGGTGTACATCGTCTTTACGAAAGGATGCAGAAAGGCACTTTGCCAATACCTGCTATCAACGTGAACGACTCAGTTACCAAATCTAAGTTCGATAATAAATACGGCTGTAAAGAATCACTGGTTGATTCTATCCGCCGCGCTACCGATGTAATGATGGCAGGTAAAGTTGCCGTTGTAGGTGGTTATGGCGATGTGGGTAAAGGCTCTGCAGAATCACTGCGTGGCGCCGGTGCCCGTGTTATCGTTACCGAGATCGATCCTATATGCGCCCTGCAGGCTGCAATGGACGGTTTTGAAGTGAAGAAGATGATTGATGCCGTTAAAGAAGCAGATATCATTGTTACTGCTTCAGGCTGCCGCGACCTGATCACAGAAAAGCATTTCAGGTTGATGAAGGACAAGGCTATTGTTTGTAACATCGGCCACTTCGATATCGAAATAGACATGGCATGGATCAATAAGAGCTACGGCCATACTAAAGATACCATCAAGCCACAGGTTGATCTTTACAACATCGATGGCAAAGACGTTATCGTACTTGCCGAAGGCCGTCTTGTAAATCTTGGTTGTGCTACCGGCCACCCTAGCTTTGTAATGAGTAACTCATTCAGCAACCAGACACTTGCGCAGATGGAACTGTGGGCAAACCACGCCAGCTACGAGAACAAAGTATATGTGCTGCCAAAGCATCTTGATGAAAAAGTAGCACGCCTGCACCTTGCTAAAATTGGTGTTGAGCTCGAAGAGCTTACAGATGCACAATCTGAATACCTCGGCATTGCCAAAAATGGCCCCTTCAAAGCGGATCATTACAGGTATTAGTCGTTATTATATTCTTTCTAAAAGGGTATGCTTCCGGGCATACCTTTTTTTGTTATCTCAAATACAGGTAGGCCGCGGGCATTACCAGCACGCCCAGTATATAGCCCAGCCATATCTCCCATATTTTATGCGCGCCCAGCAACATTCGTGCAGTGCCTATGATGCCTGAGATGGCCAGCGCAATGAACAGTGGCACCACCATATTCACAGGGCTTATGATCATAAGCACTATGAGGATGCCTACCATGCCGCCTGCGGCAGTAGTGTGCATGCTGATCTTAAAGAAGATATTCACCAGGAACATCAGTATGATACCCCAGTAAGCGCCCATTAAGAGCACCCGCAGGATCAGCGGTGTATTGGGAACGTTAGCCGCCACATGCTCTGCCCAGAAATAGAATATCATGGTGCTGATAAGCGGAATGATACGGTCTTTGGTAGTATGTAGCTGTATGCTTTGAATAAAACCCAGCGCTTTCATTAACAGTACACTTAGCAGCGGAAAGAATAATGTAGAGATTCCGATACGGAGCAACCACAGTTTCAGCAACTGCATGTCCATGCCGGCGAAGCTAACGGGTGCCAGCTTGTACAGCGCCAGTGTCATCACTGTAGGCATGAACACGGGATGGAAAACATAAGAAGCTGTAGTAGCCAGCACACGCAGGAACTTAGAATTTACCGGCTTCGGCTCGTTAACAACAATATCGGGGCTATTCATCTGAATCGAGTAAAAAGGGAGATAAGAATTGCTTTAATGGCTCTAAAAAATTATGATTTAAATTCCAATATTCCTGTATTCTGTAATTTCTATTTTCTTCCTTTATTGCATTATTTCTCCGGGCCTGTTCGGGCAATAATGCCTCGAGATACGCATATATTCTCCCCTTAATTACCGGTACGTTATAACCATTTATACACTGTTCGTATCCTTCGAAGCACTCTATTAGGTTGCGATGAACCGCAATTTCACTAAGTAGATTTTCCAAACAACCGTTTGCACTATCGTTTGGAAATAAGAATAGCATCACAGGTATTCCATATCCCTTGAAATCATTTATCACTTCTTCTCTTCGTTGTTCTATATCACCATCACCGTCAAGTATTAGTATGGTTATTCTCTCATTGTCATGATTCTCACGAATAGCCTCTTTCACATTCCCACCAGCTTTGTATCCAGACCATGAAAACAGAGGGTCAAAATAATTATCACCTAAATTTTCTTCAAAAATTTCTTCAATGTAGTCACGAAGGAATTTAATGTCGGCTTTGCTTTCTGTGAATATTCTGAACTCTTTCATTTTACCTTATTTCACTTTCGGCCAGCAAGGAGTTATTAAATTCTTCAAATCGGGATGTATATGCTTTTATGCCGCTTTTTGTATCAGCAAGTTTTATTATTCTGCTTTTATCTTCAAACCCCAACTCTCGTATTGCCTGTGTATAATATTCAATGCACTCCTTAGAATGGGTCGTCGCAAAAATTTGTACATTTTTATTTTTTGCAGCAGTCAGGACTTTTTCAATAAAATCTTTCATTCTACTATAATGTATGCCTGTGTCAATTTCATCCATCATCAGCCTGTTATTTTCGCACAAGTCAATTTCCAGCAGATATCTAAAAAATTTCTTAAAACCATCTCCATATACCGCTAAAGGACGAATGTTCTCATCTTCTCTTATTATCAACGTCGATTCTTGGGGGATAATTGCATTATTTATCTCTACCGAATTTAGTTTAGGAAGAAAATAACGCAGTGCATTTCTAAAATCGTCAAATTTATCGTTGTCAAGGGAGATTTTGGAGAAAAACTCTACAAGATCGCTATCATAAATTGTGTCAAACGATATAAGCGGGTAATATATTTGACTCGTGTATATGTCATCTATAAATTTTAATTGTTTTTCCCCATTCAAAAGAAATTCCAGCAAGTATTGTGAACGGTCATTTAACAATATATATGCGCCAAGCTTGTGTGCCTCTTCAGTAGATATTTCGCTTCTATGTTTTACTCTTAAACTTAGGCGATTTGTCTGCGAACTGTGATATTTAAATTCGTATAAAATTTTTCTATTGTTCTTATTCGTAAATAAATCGAAATAGTTTACATTTTTATGATTACGCAAGTCTAATTTCCTAATAGCCAAGGTGTTTAAAAAATTTCTCATTAGTTGATTTACACTCGCGTCATCAAACAATAATGCCTCCAGCATTGTAGTTTTCCCCACATTATTATCACCTACGATGAGATTGAATGTACCAATATCATTTACTTCCAAGGAATCGAACTTCTTAAAATTCTCAACCTTTAAATATGATAAATGTTTTGTTTCCATTTCAATTGTTTCTATAACAAATCTAATTAAGTTATTCTAATATCGGTGAAAGCCATTTTGCCATTTCGTCGGCAGGCAGGCCTTTTCTTTTTGTATAGTCTTCCAGCTGGTCTTGCTCTATATGGCCTATGCCAAAGTAAGTGCTTTGGGGATGGCTGAAATACCAGCCGCATACCGAGGCCCCCGGGTACATGGCTAATGATTCAGTAAGCTGTATACCTGCATGCTCTGTAGCGCCCAGCAGGTCGAACAGCTTATACTTTTCAGTATGGTCGGGACAGGCAGGGTAGCCCGGTGCAGGGCGTATACCACGATACTCTTCTTTCACCAGTTCTTCTACAGGCAGGTTCTCATCTGCATCATAGCCCCAGTATTCTTTCCTGGTCTTCAGGTGCAGTACTTCGGCAAATGCTTCGGCCAGGCGATCCGCCATTGCCTGCAGCATTATTTTATTATAGTCGTCGTGGTTATCCATGAAGCGCTGCAAGTGTGGCTCAATGCCATGTATACTTACGGCAAATGCGCCTACATAATCGCTCTGCACAGGGCTTATAAAATCGGCCAGTGAGAATTGCGGTTGGCCTGCAGCTTTCTTTACCTGCTGACGAAGGTGTTCCAGCCTGTGCAGCTCATTGCCATTATCATCGCGCACTATAATAGTATCAGGAGCGGGCCTGCTGGTTTGCCAGAAACCTATCACGCCTTTTGCAGTAAGCCATTTTTCATTCACTATTTTATCCAGCATCGCATTAGCATCGTTGAAGAGCTTGGTAGCCTCCTTGCCTGCATACTCATCGCTAAGTATAGCAGGGTATTTACCTTTCATCTCCCATGCTATAAAGAAAGGCCCCCAGTCAATATATTGCCTTATCTCGTTAAGGTCGTAGTCGGCAAATACCTTAGTGCCGGTGAATTGTGGAGCGGGTGGGGTATAGTTGTTCCAGTCTATCTGTACGCCTTTATTCTGTGCCTCTGAATAAGGTATATACTGTTTAGCCGTTTTTTTATTGGCAAAGTCAGTACGCAGCTTGGCGTACTCTGTATCTATATTAGTTAAGAATTCGGTCTTATTGTCATTATTCAGCAGGCTGCCGGCTACGGTCACGCTGCGACTTGCATCCAATACATACACTACACCATTATCATATTCAGGCGCTATCCTCACTGCAGTATGCGTGCGCGATGTGGTTGCACCGCCTATCAGCAGCGGCTGCTTCATGCCCCTGCGTTTCATCTCCTTAGCCACATGCACCATCTCATCCAGCGATGGGGTGATGAGGCCGCTAAGACCAATGATGTCCACATTTTCTTTTATAGCAGTATCCAGTATCTTATCGGTGTGCACCATTACGCCCAGGTCTATAACATCGTAACCGTTACAGCCCAGCACAACGCCTACTATGTTCTTGCCTATGTCATGCACATCGCCTTTTACAGTTGCCATGAGTATCTTGGCGGCACCGGCGGTTTCTTCGTTCACGGTGCCTGCATCTTCGTGCGCCTGTCGGCGTACTTCTTTTTCAGCTTCTATATAGGGTGTTAGCACCGCTACGCTCTTCTTCATTACGCGCGCGCTCTTCACCACCTGCGGCAGGAACATCTTGCCACTGCCAAACAGGTCACCCACCACGTTCATACCATCCATCAGCGGCCCTTCTATCACTTCCAGCGGACGTGCATACTTTTGCCTTGCTTCTTCGGTATCCAGCTCTATAAAATCGGTAATGCCATTCACCAGGGAATGTTTCAGGCGTTCTTCCACACTGGTGCCGCGCCATGCATCGTCTCTCTTTTCTTCCTTCCCTTTTGCTTTAACGGTCTCCGCAAAGTTCACCAGCCGTTCTGTTGCGTCAGGGCGTTTATTCATCACCACATCCTCGCACAGCTCACGCAACACGGGATCTATCTCGGAGTATACCTGCAAAGCGCCGGCATTCACTATGCCCATATCCATGCCAGCTTCAATAGCATGCAGCAGGAACACACTATGTATTGCCTCGCGCACGGTATCGTTACCACGAAAGGAAAAGGACACATTGCTCACACCACCACTTACACGCGTAAGGGGCATTTTTTGTTTTATGATGCGCGTAGCCTCTATGAACTCGACCGCGTAATTATTATGCTCTTCAATGCCCGTAGCTATCGCAAATATGTTGGGATCAAAAATGATGTCTTCAGGATGGAAGCCTACCTGCTTCGTAAGTATTTTATAGGCCCGTTCGCAAATGCTCACGCGGCGCTCCAGGCTATCGGCCTGGCCATTCTCATCAAAGGCCATTACTATTACCGCAGCACCGTAGCTGCGACAAGTGAATCCCTGCTCTATGAATTTCTCCTCGCCTTCTTTTAGTGATATGGAGTTAACGATACATTTGCCCTGCACGCATTTCAGTCCCGCCTCTATGATGGAAAATTTAGAGGAGTCGAGCATGATGGGTATTTTGGCAATATCGGGTTCCGCCTGCAGCAGGTTGATGAAGGTGGTCATAGCCAGCTCGCCATCCAGCAGGGCATCATCCATATTCACATCCAGTATCTGTGCGCCGCTTTCCACCTGTTGCCTTGCCACCGACAATGCTTCCTCATACTTGTTCTCACGTATGAGGCGCGCAAATTTCTTGGAGCCCGTCACGTTAGTGCGTTCCCCTATGTTCACAAAATTGGTTTCGGGCCTCAGGGTAAGCGGTTCCAAACCACTAAGCCTGAGAAAAGGTCGTATGTCGGACATTCTATATATTAGAGATTCTAAAAGCGTTGCAAAGGTAACTAATACCTGCCTATTGTCCATCTCTTTATGAGGCTTGCTTTATGTGTTACGGGGCCTAAAACCGTGCATTGATACCCAGGCACATTATGCCTTTATAGCCATAGCCCAGCTCGAAGAAAAAAGCCGCCGGGCCATTACCCTTTATGCCCAGTACGGTTACTTGTCCGTTCACATGTTGGGTATGCGTTTCCTTTGTGCGTGGGCCTGCGCGCTCCAGTTGGTAAGACGATAAATTATCATAGTAATCCTCATCAAGCGTACGGCTATCGTTATAGTAAGTGTAGCCTGCACCGAAGCCCCCGTACATCTGGAAGGTCTCAAGGTCGATAAAGGTGAAGGTATAATCGTTGGCGATAGTATATGCGCAGCGTTTATAATGGCCCGTTTCCCGGTTGTCGTTCATTTTTGAATAGTTCGTGGTCTTGCCGCTTTGATAATCTATTCCCGCTGCAATACCTATCGCCAGCCATTTGGCCAGGTGATACCTGTAGCCAAGAAAATCGGCAAAGGAAAGGCTGGAGGGAAAATCAAAGCCGGTGTATTTGCGCTGCGATATACCTGCATCCTGGTCGGTACTGAATGCACCGGCGCTGAGCCTTATTTCATGCCGCCCCAGTTCGTACACAGAATTGTAGGCATCCGAGTGATGCGGGAAATGGTAATGCTGTGCCCGCAAGCTGCCGCAACAAAGGACTGTGAGTAAGACTATGCCTGATAAAGTTTTGCGCATACAATAGGTTTAATGAATGTGGTGCAACACAAATAATGCCAAATTGAGCTACAACCAATTGTAGCGGCCGAAGCCTTTGCCATAATAGTCTTTATCGAGACAATCTTTTTTAGGCACCTCACGGAAGCCATCGGGTGGCTTGCCGTATTTGGGGCTGTCTGCTGTACGCCTGGTTATTTTGTCGTAGTAAAATGTGTAAGGATCGTTGGGATCGCGGATGCATCTGGGTAGGTAAATTACCTGCTCCTGTTCATTTAATGACTCGTCATTGACTCCCGTCTGAGCCGGGACAGGTATGGATTGACTATGGTCTGAAGGTGGGATCTCTGTTGGGCTTTGTTCGTCGCGAGTAGTTACATCTCCCTGTTCCGCATCAATATTCATTGATGCCGGAACGTCCCCCTTCAAAGAGGGAATTTCAGATGACTGTTCATTGACTATGGATTGACTATGGTCGAGGACATCGTAGGCGAGCTCGAAGGGCCTGTGACCGTTCAGTTCTTTGCCTTGCAGATATTCATTGGCGTAGGGTATTACTTTTTGTGCGAGTTCGTTATCGCGACTACTAACGCGGCCGAGGAAATTTTGTACAACATCTATGCTTGCACCTAATGATGTTTGCTTCTGGATGTTGTTTATGCAGACTATGAGTTTGCGCATGGTCTCGGCTTCTTTGAGTGTGGGGAAGCGGCTACCTTCGTCGCGGTTGGCGATGGCATTATTTAGCTCAGCAAGCTGAGTAAAGTATTGCTCGACCAATATGGATGGTGTGCGGCGAGCGGCTTCTTTTATTTCTTTCCAGCGCCCGTTCTTTACCCATAGGTTTACCGTCTTGGCTTCGACGCCAACTTGCCTTGCGATCTCGGCCTGTGAATGGTCGGTTTGGAAAAAGAGCTCGCGGGCTGAATTATGTTCTTGTGGTTTTATCATGTGTAGTGTTTAATGTGAAAAATAGAATTTGGAGGGAATGTGTTGGGGGAAGGCACAACAACGCTAACGCACAAAGGCAAGGCAGCATTCTTGCCCCAGCATGGGGGCCAGGGCGAAGCGCGTGGTAATAATAGATAGTGAAGAAGGTTCATAAAAAATATCAATTTCGGCACAAAGGTCGGGTGGGGAATTATTTTTTGCAAAAAAGGATATTCACAAATTTTGATAATGGCAGAATGGCTCAATTCTCAATGGCTCCATTCACTTTTTGTGATGGGAATGTGGATATCCTGTAGCAATTTTGACATTGTCACTTATCTGTAAAACCTTCAATTGATCATGTATTAGTAAATAAAAATGCTAACTTTTGTGTGCACATTAATTGCCGCTTTTCTATGAAACGATATGCTACATTCTTATTGCTTCTTTCATTATCGCTGTATGCTGAAGCACAGCAGGTAATATTCAACCAGGATTTCAACAGTTTCATCAGCTATAACATACCGGGCTGGACACACCAGTACACAGGCGTAGTGCCATGGCGGGCAGTACCTGCTGCGTCTAATGGTTTGTGCTTTGGTATACCCGGCAAGTCACTAGTGGCGGCAATAGTTGATTGCCCCGATCCAGCACATCCTTCCAATCCCGACAATAGCAATGTGTTCATGTTCACACCTGCCATCAACCTCAGCGGCATAAGCGGCGCATGGCTGCGGTATGACTCTTACTTCAGGAGAGACAGTGTGAACGGGCATGTGGAGCACGCCACCGTCGAGGTTTCCACCAACGGCGGCGCCAATTGGACGGTAGTGCAGGATGTGCCTGTAAACGCTGTATTGGATGACTTTGATACGCGCTTCGTCGACCTCTCGGCATATAGCAATGTTCCCGATCTCCGGGTAGGCTTCCGTTATAGCGATGATGGCGAAAGCATGATGGGTTGGGCGGTGGATAACGTGCAGGTCTTCAAGCCTGCTAATAAAGACCTGATGCTGGAATACGTAAGCCCACTCGACACACTGGAAAGTTACGTGACGATCAACCAGGGCTTTGTGCATAAGGCGCGGGTGTTTAACGCAGGGCTCGATACGGTCACCTCATTCGTAGTGAAGTATCAGCAGGATGCCAATCCCGTGCAGCAGTGCCTTATATCCAATGTACATATCCCCCGCTTTACTATTTGCGACTTCACACATTTGGTGCCCGATACGGTACTGGACGATGCCAGGCACGACGTAAAGATGTGGGTGGAACTGCCCGGCGATGCTTATGCATATAACGACAGCGCCTTCACGGCCATAAGGGGCGCATATTTCATGCCCGCGAAGAGGCTGGTCATAGAGGCAGGCTCTGCTACATGGGATACGATGGGGCCGATGGTGTATACCTATATGGAACTGGTTGCTGACATTGCGGATGTATCAAGGATCATAGTGCACGATGGTGATGTGATGGAAGTGCCCGGCTATCCGCAGTACCTCTACAACCTTAACCAATATTATACGCCTTATTTCCTCTTCGACAGGCGCATGGATGCAGGACAGGGACATTTCTTTAAGTACGTTTCGGAACAAAAAAATTACTTCGGCTTTGCCGGCCTTGCTGTAGACGGTGGCCTTGCGGGTAACCAGCTAACCGTGAATGCACATACCACTTCGGCCATAGATATGTACGGCGATTTCCGGCTGGTGATGGTGCTAACCGAGGATGGGGTGACTGGTACAGGCAGCCAGTACAACCAATCGAACTACTACAATAACCATTCGCATGGCACCATGGGTGGCTATGAGAATATGCCGGGCATAATACCTGCAGCAAATATGCACTACGAGCATGTGGCAAGGAACGCTATACCATGGCCCCAGGGCGATCCCGGCATGCTGCCACAGGCCCTGTTGCATAATGCTACGCAAGATTACACCTTTCAAACGAATATCGACCCTTCATGGAATGTGAACAAGCTGAAGGCCATTGTGATGCTCATACGTTATGACGACAGCACCATACTGAACAGCGCTGAGCTGCCGGGTTACTTATTGGTGAACAATATAAAAGCAGGCTCAATGAATGCCGGCGTATACCCTAATCCTGCAGCGGATGTAGCCAATGTTTATTTTACATTGGCGCAAAAGGAAAAAGTGAGTGTGCAACTAATGGATATAAGCGGAAGGCTGCTCAGCGAAACAAGCGGGAACTATAATGCAGGTAATAACCTGGCAGAAATACAGGTGGAAAAATTGCCACAAGGTTTGTACTTTGTCAATGTTGCAACGGCAAGTGCAAGGCAAACATTTAAGCTGGATGTACAGCACTAATTGCTGAAGGAAGCATTGCCTTCTTCGTCTATCTTAAAGTGTTGGCAGATACCCGCAATATGCCACTTGGTAGCATTGGCCTTCTTGTCGAAGGACTCATCGGAAAAAGTATTGACCATACAGTTGAGCGTACGGGCCAGGTACTCTTCATCATTGATGATGATACGCCAATAAAAGTCGGTATCGCCATGCATGGTGTTGAAGCGCAGCTTGAAGAATAGGTTCCCGTCCAGTGTGATAGCTTCCATTAAGTGGTTTTTTGTAGTGCTGCTTCCAGCTTGTCGAACATTTCTTTTATTTCTTCCAGCGAGCAGGTACCTACACTCAGCCTGTACCATGGCGACTGCTTACCGGCACCAAAGGCGTAAAAGGGCACAATGGCCAGCTTCGCTTCGTCCAGTATATAGCTGGTCACATCCCCCTGGGTCTCCAGGAACTTGTCATTAGCTGTGCGGCCGCGCAGGTCCACCTTAATGGTAAGGTATATGGCAGCCTGTGGGGTAATGGCGTCAACGGGATAACCTTTTTCTTTGAGCGCAATGAAGCCATTGTATATAGTCACAAGACGCTCTTCGATGGCTGCTTTGAACTGGCTAAGGTATTTGTCGATGGCATCTTTCTGCACCAGGTATTGGGCTGTGGCCTTCTGCTCGGCCATGGGTGCCCATGCACCTATATGGCTGAGCAGGGCTTTCATTTTGGCTATCACCTTTGCCGGGCCTAGTGACCAGCCCACACGCACACCCGTGGCAGCAAAGGCTTTGGAAATGCCATCTACAAAGATGGTGTACTGCTTCATCTCCGGCCTTAGTGATACGGGGTCATAATGGCGGGTGCTGCCATAGGTAAGTACCCCATACATCTGGTCGAACATGATGTAGAGCTTCTTGGTATCGCCTGTGCGCCTGCTGTTCTCTTCAAGCACCATATCGCATATCTCTGCCAACGCTGCTTTGTTAAGCGTAGTGCCGGTGGGGTTTTGCGGGCTGCAGAGGCATATCAGCGTAGCATCTTCTATATGGGGCTTTATATCGGCCGCCGTAGGCATGAAGTTATTCTCGGGCAGGGCTTCCACTACACAATGTTCCCCATGGTTCATATGGGTGTAATGGTTATTGTTCCATGAGGGTACAGCATAGATCACCTTATCGCCCTCATCTACTATCGTCTTGAACAGGGAGTAGATGAGCGGCCTGCCGCCTGAAGCGATCAGTACCTCGTTGATGCCGTACTCGATGCCTTGTCGGTCTTTTATGAAGGCAGCCACGGCTTGCCTTAGTTCCAGTAAGCCATCGCCGGGCGGGTAGTTGGTATAGTTGTTCTTATAGGCTTCTATGATCAGTTGCTCCAGCTCCTGTGGTATCGGGAATATCTTCGGGTCAAAATCGCCGATGGTGTAGTTGTATATCTTCTCCCCCTGTCGTATACGGTCTGCTATCTCATTACCGAGACGCACTATCTCTGAGCCTGTCAGGGATTCGGAAAGCTGGCTTAATAAACTCATTCAGTATCTTGTAAACTAATAATGGGACAAATGTATTTAATAATGGCCGGATGTTAATACATAAAGCCTCCATCTCAATATCCAATTTAGTAAATTTACTTCGGCTATCATTAATCTTATATATTTATGTCATATCCGTATCAAATAGGCTCGCTTGAGGAATATAAAGCGGCATGGAAAAGAAGTGTGGAGGCACCCGAAGCCTTTTGGGCCGATGTAGCCGGCAATTTCCACTGGCACAAACGCTGGGATAAGGTACTCGACTGGAACTTTGAGGGGCCCGATGTGCAATGGTTCATAGGAGGCAAGCTGAATATAACAGAGAACTGCCTGGACAGGCATCTTGAGGCAAAAGGCGATGTGCCTGCTATAATTTGGGAGCCGAACGACCCTAAGGAAGATCATAGGGTGCTTAGCTACAAGGAACTGCATGAGCAGGTATGCCGCTTTGCCAATGTGCTCAAGAATAATGGTGTGAAGAAGGGCGACAGGGTGTGCATCTATATGGGTATGGTGCCGGAACTGGCAATAGCCGTACTGGCATGCGCAAGGATCGGGGCCATACATTCCGTAATTTTTGGGGGCTTTAGTGCGCGCAGTATAGCCGACAGGCTGCAGGATGCGCAAGCAGAATATATCATTACGGGCGATGGGGCATATCGGGGTGCTAAAGAAATACCGCTGAAAGCCGTGATAGACGATGCACTGGAGCAATGCGCTTTTGTAAAGAAAGTGATTGTGCTGCTGCGTACTAAAACACCTGTGAGTATGATAAAGGGCAGGGACGTCTGGTGGCAGGATGAAATGGATAAAGCTGATGCGAACTGCCCCGCAGAGATAATGGATGCGGAAGACCCGCTGTTCATACTATATACATCAGGCTCAACGGGAAAGCCTAAGGGCGTGGTGCATACTTGCGGAGGGTATATGGTCTATACAGCCTACTCTTTTGTGAACGTGTTCCAATACAAGCCGGGAGAGGTACACTTCTGTACCGCCGATGTGGGCTGGATAACAGGGCATAGCTATATAGTGTACGGTCCTCTGTGTGCAGGTGCTACGGTGCTGATGTTCGAGGGCATACCGACATGGCCTGACTCCGGAAGGTTTTGGGATATAGTGGACAAGCATAAAGTAAACATCCTGTACACGGCTCCTACAGCCATCCGAAGCCTGATGGCATACGGTGCGGAACATATAGAGGGGCATGATCTAAGCAGCTTGCGGATATTGGGCTCGGTAGGCGAGCCTATCAATGAAGAAGCATGGCATTGGTTTGATAAATATATTGGTAAGGGTAGATGCCCGATCGTAGATACATGGTGGCAAACGGAAACAGGCGGTATCATGATATCGAACCTTGCGGGAGTTACACCCGCAAAGCCATCGTATGCTACACTGCCGCTGCCGGGTATACAGCCTGCACTGATGGATGAGCAGGGGAATGAGATAGCGGGCAATGACGTGAGTGGCAACTTATGTATCAAGTTCCCATGGCCCTCTATCATACGCACCACCTACGGTGATCATGAACGCTGCAGGACCAATTATTTTACGGCATATCCCGGTTTGTATTTTACAGGTGACGGCTGCCATAGGGATGAGGACGGTAACTATAGAATTACCGGCAGGGTGGATGATGTGCTGAACGTGAGCGGGCACCGTATAGGCACTGCAGAGGTGGAGAATGCCATCAATATGCATGAAGGTGTGGTAGAGAGTGCTGTAGTAGGTTATCCCCACGATCTGAAAGGGCAGGGGATATATGCCTACGTGATACACAGTAATACACATGGGGATGACGAGCTCACTAGGCGGGATATATTGCAGACGGTTACCCGTATTATAGGTGCGATAGCAAAGCCCGACAAGATACAATTTGTAAAAGGATTGCCCAAAACACGCAGCGGCAAGATAATGCGCCGCATACTGCGTAAGATAGCTGAAGGTGATATGGCTAACCTTGGTGACACAAGCACCTTATTAGATCCGCAGGTGGTGGATGATATCAAAGAGGGGAAAATTTGAAACTGATATCATGAAGATGCAGTAAATGCTGGTTAACCGAACAGGAAAAGCCCCGGTAATACCGGGGCTTTGATGAAAATAAAATAAAGAAATTTAGTGCGTTGATGAAAGCACCGGTACCTGCTGCTTGCTGACGAATGCTTCCCAGTCTTGCAGCTTTGTGCCTTTGAGCACTCGGGGAAATTTGTTCATTGCCCCTTCTTTACCTTTATGGCGCATATAATCGTAGAATAGTGCATTAGGTATCACCTCCACAAAAACTTCCTTGAGTGCTGATGTGCGCTCTACAGCGTAATCGTCGTTTATTATGCAAAGCGTTTCATCCAGCACACGGCGTACCTCGTTGGCATCTATTGCAGGATCATCGCAACCAATATACCAGCGATGTGCGAAGAGATTGTCGTATTTAAAGCCTGCAACGGTGAACTCGCGAATGGTGATCTTAAGCTTTTTAGCAACAGTATCAATCGCCTTGTTCATATTGTCGATGGACATGTGTTCTCCACAGAGGCTAAGGAATTGCTTGGTACGGCCCACTATCATTATCTCGTGCTCTTTCGCATTGGTGAACTTCAGCACATCGCCTATGATATAACGCCAGGCGCCTGAGCAGGTGCTGATCATTACAGCATATTCAACATTCTCCTGCACCTCGTCTATGGTATATGTGACCGGGTTGGGTTTGGGCTCGCCATCCTCGTCAAAATTATCAGCAGTAAAGGGAACGAACTCGAAGAAAACACCGGCATTAAGTACCAGCTTTATACCTGCATTGGGCCGGGCCTGGAAACCGAAGGAACCCTCGGATGCCATGTATGTTTCAATGAACTTAATAGGCTTACCCAGGAGTTTTTTGAAACTATCGCGGTAAGGTTCGAATGAAACACCACCATGTATATAAATAGTAAGGTTGGGCCATATCTCGTGTATGTTCTTAACCTTATGGTATTTTATTACTTCTTCAAGCACTATCTGTACCCAGGCAGGTACACCGCAGATGGTGCCCACGTCCCACTTGGGTGCGTTGCGCACGATGAGCCTTATACGGTCTTCCCATTTCGGGCGTTTGGATATTTTCTGGCCCGGCTTATATAGCAATGAAGATAGCCAGCGAGGCATATTGATGGCGCTTATGCCACTCATATCGCCCTCGTAGTAGTCGCCCTGCTCAAAGAGCGAGGTAGTGCCACCCAGCATCAGGATACCCTTACCAAATGCTACTGCAGGCACCTTGAAATTGGCCATGCTGCATAGCTGCTTGAAGCCAACCTTGTTTATGGACTTTATGGTGTCCTGCGTGACGGGTATGTGTTTGCTGGCAGATTCTGATGTGCCGGAGCTAAGGGCAAAATATTTCACTTTCCCGGGCCAGCTCACATTTTCCTCACCCATTCGATTGCGGTACCACCACTGCTTGTCCATCTCGTCATATGTATAGAGCGGCACCCGCTCGCGAAAAGCCTTCACAAAATCGATCTCGCGGCTAAGAATATTATTAAAACCGTAATGTTTTCCGAATGCCGTGTATTGACCCTTGTCCAGCAGCTGTCGCAAAGTATGCCGCTGGTAAGCTATTGGTGTTGCTACCGGAAGATGAAACTTTTTCCTTACTTCTAATGAACGTGCTATAAGATTTCCTAACAATGCCATTTACAGATCAGCTTAGTAATTATATTTTTAGAAAACTGAATTGCTACAAAATTAACCATTCCATACTGCTTTTTTGATATTTACATGTCTATTAGTAATAATATAATGAAGGTTTAACAATAAGTATAAGGATAACGCTTTGCGGCACTATACTTTTATAAGCAGGGTGGCGCAGTATGGGTTAGTGTTTTTTATTTATTGGTGCTTACCTTTGCGCACACATTTATGCCTGTACATATATCTATTGTAAATAAATCGCCACACGAGGTGCCGGGATACCAGACAGCAGGTTCATCAGGTATGGACCTGAGGGCATGGCTACCTGAACCCATAAGGCTGCAACCCATGGAGCGCCGACTGATACCGACAGGGCTGTATATGGCCTTGCCTGATGGCTACGAAGCGCAGATAAGGCCAAGGAGCGGCCTGGCAATAAAACGAGGACTCAGCCTGGTAAATACGCCGGGAACAATAGACAGCGATTATCGCGGTGAGATAATGGTGCCGATCATCAACCTGAGCACGGAAGTGCAGGAACTGACAGATGGGGAAAGAATAGCCCAGATGATCATAGCAAGGTATGAGAAAGCAGAGTGGGTGCTGAAAAATGAGTTAGAAGGAACAGAACGGGGAGCCGGAGGATTTGGACACTCGGGGACGCATTAGCAAGTTAAAATTCAAAGTCAAAATTCAAAAAGCATTCAATGAATATAATCATTCCAATGGCGGGTATGGGCAAAAGAATGAGGCCACATACTTTAACCACCGCAAAGCCATTAATACCTATTGCAGGCAAACCAATAGTGCAACGCCTGGTAGAAGATATAGTAGCCACTTGCAAAGAGAAGATAGATGAAATAGCCTTTATCATAGGGCCCGGATTTGGGAAGGATGTAGAAGTGCACCTCTGCCAGGTGGCGGAAGCAATGGGGGCAAAGGGAAAGATATGCTACCAGGAGCAGGCGTTGGGAACAGCCCATGCCATATTGTGTGCAGCGGAGAGCCTGAAAGGGAATGTGTTCATAGCATTTGCGGACACATTGTTCAAGGCTACCTTTAGTATAGACACAAGTAAGGATGCTATTGTGTGGACACAGAAGATCGATGACCCGTCGGCATTCGGCGTGGTGAAGCTGACTGCCAATAACCAGATAGAGGCATTTGTGGAAAAGCCGAAGGAGTTCGTGTCGGACCTGGCGATAATAGGGGTCTATTATTTCAGGGATGGTGAGGGATTAAAAAAGGAGTTGCAGCGCCTGATAGATGAGGATATAAAATTGAAGGGAGAATACCAGATAACCGATGCTATGGAGCATATGCTGCAAAATGGCGTGAAATTCTATATGGACCAGGTGGATGAATGGCTGGACTGCGGTAACAAGGATGCTACTATATATACCAATCAAAGGATACTGGATATTAAGAAGGACACCGAACAACTGGTTGCCAAATCGGCCAAAGTAGAAAATTCGGTGATCATAGCTCCCTGCTTCCTGGGTGAGAACGTTGTGGTAAAGAACTCCGTGATCGGCCCCTTTGTATCCCTGGAGGCCGGTGTTGAGGTGTCGGATTCGAGGATATCAAATAGTATAGTGCAGGCTTATACAGTTGTTAAAAATGCGGGATTTGAAAACTCGCTATTGGGTAAAAACGTAACTTACACTGAAAAGCCGAAGGAACTGAGCCTGGGCGATTTTTCTACACAATCATGAATTTGCTGAGCCGGAGAGGTGTTATTCATATAGCTGTTACATTGCTTACAGCTTGTTTTTATCTTCCTTCAACAGGGCAGGACCTAAAAATTCCGCTCACGAGGACAGAAGATAAGGCTGACTCCATGTATTACGATGCCATAAAAGCACGCATGCTGGACGATGACAAGCTGGCAGTAAGCTTATTGCAAGGGGTGGTTGCTCTAAAACCTGAAGAAGCAGCGCCATATTACGACCTTGCCAAACTGTACATAAAAGATAAGAACGTAAGCAAGGCTACCGAGTATATTAAGAAAGCTATAGCGCTGAACGATAAGAACAAATGGTATAAAGAGCAGTATGCAAATATACTAGGCATGGATAATAATTACAGTGAAGCTGCAGATGTATACAGCCAGCTGGCCAAAGATGAAAAGCGCAATAATGATTACCTGTTCAAGGCTGCGCTTAACTACGAGCGTGCCGATAAGCATAAGGAAGCCCTGGCAATACTGGACCAACTGATAGCAAAAACCAGTGATGACGAGCCCTATTTGCAGCAAGAGTTGCAGATATACCGCAACATGAATGACCTGGACAATGCGGCAAAAGTAGCGCAGAGACTGATAGAGGAAAACCCTACGACAGGCCGCTACTATGCGCTGATGGCAGAACTGTATGATATTAATAAACAGCCTGAAAAGGCAATGGAAATATACAACAAGGCCCAAAAACAGTTGCCTGACGATGTTGGCATACAATACGGGATCGCAGACCATTATAAGAGGATAAATGACAGCGCAAAGTATGTTGAATACCTGAAAAAGCTGGTGTTGAACAAGGGCCTTGATGCAGAAACGCAAATAGGCATGCTGGTGGAGCTAATGCAAGAGGCAGGCGACGACAGCCTGAAAAAAAAGGAAGCTGTAAATATAGCCGCCAGTCTTGCAGCGCAGCGCGTTGACAATTCGCAGGTGCAGGATATATACGGGCAGATATTGATAATGAACGGCAAGACCGAGGAGGCCGCTGTCCAGTTCAAGAAATCGCTTGCGATAGACCAGGCACATTTCGATGTGTGGCAACGTTTGCTATCGGCCTATACTGCAAAGAAAGATGCGGATTCGCTGATCTTCTACAGCGAAAAAGCGATAAGGCTATTTCCCAACCAGGCACTTGCACATTTTCTGAACGGGCTGGGGCATATGAATAAAAAAGACTACACCGGGGCTGCAAAAGCAATCAATCGTGCTATTGACCTGCAGCCCGATGGTAATGCGGGACTGCAGGCAGAAATGTACTCGACACTGGGGGACCTCTATTACATGGATAAACAATACGTGCAATCCGACAGCAGCTATGCCAGGGCCATGAGACTGCAGCCCAATGATGCATCGATGCTGAACAATTACAGTTATTATTTATCAGAGCGGGGAGTGAGGCTGGAGGAAGCTGAAAAAATGTCGAAGCACTCACTGGAGCTGAGGCCCAATGAGCCGACCTTCCTGGACACTTATGCATGGATACTTTTCAAAATGGGCAAGTATGATAAAGCGAAAGAGTATGAGGAGCAAGCAATAGCCGGCAGCAAAGAAAGTGCCGACGGTACTTTGTATGAACACCTTGGTGATATCTACTATAAGCTGAACAATGCAGATAAGGCGATGGAAAACTGGAAGAAAGCCAAAGAAAAAGGAAACGACAACCCGGAACTGGACAAAAAAATAAAAGACAAGAAGCTGTATGAATAAGTGGTTCGCTGTAATTGCTGCGTTGGTTATAATATGCTACCTGCCTGCCTGCACGGCAAGCAAAAAAGTAAGTAAAAAAAATGATAAAGAGACCAATACCGTAACGGTAACTAAGAAGGCAGACACTACTGCTATAGCGAATAAAGAAAAAGGGATAACGCCCGAGAAAAAGCTTCTTATCGACAGCCTTGTTCCTATCTGGAATAAGGACATAAATTACACAACATTTGCAGGAAAGGCACGTATGCATTACGAGGCTGGCGATGACAAAAAGGATTTTACCGCAAACATCCGTATACAAAAAGACAAGATCATTTGGGTATCGGCTACGGCCTTAGGTGGTATTGTACAGGTGGCACGTATATATATAACGCCCGATAGCTTTAAGATGATCAACTACCTGGATAAATCAGTGACGATGATGACATTAAAGCAAGCCGAAGCATTGCTGCCTACACCCATGGATTATTCGATACTGCAGAATATTATTGTAGGCAATGTGTTGGATAAAACCAGCAATATTACGGACGCGATCGGTTTGGCCGGTGCCTGGTCTCTACAGGCTGAAACTCCTAACTATATACAACAGGTAACTTATAATAAGAACGACAGCACCATACGCAGCGAGCAATTCCGCGACAAGAAGCCGGGCGGGCCACAGGCCGCAATACAGTACGCTAACTACGTGCTGGTGGACAACAGGTTTTTCTCTTTCAGCAGGGCTATTAACATGTCGAATGCCGGGCAGCAATACTTCCTGGATATGAATTACTTAAGTATGGATTTCGACCGGGTGATAGATTTTCCTTTTACTATCCCGAAGAACTATTTGTTAAAGTAAAATCGCGCTCTTGTTGTTTAACAATACCCCAACATTAGCGGGTGTAAATTTGCTTTAGTAAATACCCCGCATATGCCGAAACTTACACCTGCGCGGCATGTGAAAAATGTACGCCATGCAACACATTTGTTTCACAGCCGCAGAACATTATGGCAAATGATACGCGACTCCTTCGGCGGTCGCTACAAAATGTCGTTCCTTACCACGCTGGCAATCATATTTGGCATTGCGTATATTCTTTTCCCATTTGACCTCATATCAGATTTCATACCGGTACTGGGCTGGATAGACGACGGGCTTGTATTGTACCTGTTGCTGAAGCGGCTAAATATCGAAACACAACGGTATAACAGGCAAAAGGCAATGGCAAGGCGGAATAGCTTATGATATTACAATCAATAATGAGTTCAGGCGATTAGCCGTGATTCCTTTGATGTATTGAAGATCACAAGGCCCCGACGGGGTCTTTAACTTTGGGAGATGTCTTCCCGTGCAGTTAGAATTTCACCTCCTTCGGAACGAACATGCTTACATTGCCACCGTTGCGGATAACATCGCGCACAAGCGTGGAGGAAATAGTAGAATAGCTGGGTGAGCAGGTAAGGAAGAGTGTTTCAATGCCGGGTTCCAGCATGCGGTTCATATCAGCTATGGCTTTCTCGTATTCAAAGTCGCTGACGTAGCGGATGCCGCGAAGGATGTATTGTGCGTTTATCTTTTTGCAGAAGTCGACGGTAAGACCTTCATATCCCACTACCTCAACACGGGGTTCATTCTTAAATATCTCTTTGAACCAACCTGTGCGCTGCTCAATGCTGAACATAGGTTGCTTGGAGGAGTTGATGCCCACGCCTATAACGAGCTTATCGAAAAGAGAAACGGCCCGCTCAATGATATCGATATGCCCCAGGGTTATGGGATCGAAAGTGCCGGGGAACAAACAGATACGTTGCATAGCCTATTCTGCAGGTTGTGTAAAGAAAGAAAATATCGTGGTGCCGTAATTTTTCATGCGCTTAAAATGCGGGTGCTGCTGGTAATCATTTCGTGGGGTATGCTCCAGCACAAAGATACCATTTGGCGCCAACATATTTTTTTCGAAGACCAGCATGGGCAGGTCGTCAATATTAGGTAGCGCATAGGGTGGGCCGGCGAAAATGAAATCGTATTGCTCTGTATTCTGCTTCATGAATTTGAATACATCGCCCTTTATGATGTGCAGCTTATCCTCAATGCCCAGCTCCCCGGCTGTCTTTTTGATGAAATTGATATTGCCCTGGTCGCGCTCTATGAGTGTAAGGTCTTCGGTGCCCCGCGATGCCAGTTCATAGCTGATGCTACCTGTGCCGCCAAATAGATCACAGGTCTTAGCCTCTTCAAAATCGAGCATGTTTTGCAGGATGTTAAAGAGCCCTTCCTTTGCTATATCGGTTGTGGGCCTTGCCGGTGTACTTGTTGGAGGACTGAATCTTCTTCCGCTGAATGTGCCGCCTACAATGCGCATGCGTAAAGCTGTTGTAACAAATAAATAGTGCCCGTCCAGTTGCGGTCGTTGGTACCCACACTGCCGGTGCCGTCCTTAAGCTCGGGAAAGTATTGTGCCAGTTCGTTTACGATACCGGTAAGACTTTTATTGGACATGGTGCATTGCAGTCCCATCTTTTGCGGGTCGATATCGTTCTGCTGGCAGAGCAGACGTATATGATAGGCTATGTCCTCAGCGTTGTCGTAGGGGAATACCTGGTGCCAGTGGAGCGTGCGGTTATTATACAAAGTGCCATATACGTGCTCGCCCGTTATGCAACATTGCAGGGAGCACTCTGATTTGTATGGTTTGTAAAACTGGTAAGAAGCGAAAGGCAATATCTTGGCGTTGCCAAAATAACGTGTCATCAGGCTTTTGATAGTGCCCGGCCATGCGTAGAGATAGTTGGACTTATCCTCGCGCAGGTTGTGCTTGCTGATGATCTCGTTACCTTCCACGAAGTATATCTTCCTCATCCACTCTTCCGCGGTTGTTTCATTAAAGAGCACTTCCGGTACTACCATGCTCTTTTCACCGGCTATAAATGCGGCTGTAACTTTATTAGGATCGGACAATAAGGGCTCGTTGATAAACTGGTGCTCAAAAAAATCGAGAATCCAGGCAGGGAGGTTCTTTTTGTAATCGCTGTAGCGTATCATCAGCAGGTCGCCGTGCTCGCTAAAGCCAGCTATGGCCAATGCCCTTGGCATGAGTACGCAAAGCACGCGCCTCACCTGGTTAAGCAGGGAATCGCCGCCGTGTGCATTATATACTTGCTGGCTTAAATTACTATTACTTATCTCTGTCATGTAAACGCACACAATTATAGAATATTTTTGCGACAATAGGGACATATAATACCCAAGTTTTGAATGATAGTCATTATTCACAGGCTTGTTTTCAGAAATATGTAGGCAACGAGGTTTATATGATATAAATGCGTTTTTTTGCAGGCAATGAAAACGCGGGGGTGAAAGTATCTGTTACTAATAAGGATATCATAAGACTGGCAGCGCCTATATCGCTGGCCATCCTGGTGCCGCAGGTGAGCTTTCTTACCAATACCGCCTTTTTGGGGCGGTTTGGTGAACGTGAACTGGGTGTGAACGGGGTGAGCGGGATATTTTACCTGATCATTTCAATGATAGGCTATGGGCTGAGCAGCGGCATGCAGGTGCAGATGGCGCGCAGGGCTGGCGAAGGTGATGACAGCGGGCTGGCAAGGGTGTTTGTGAACGGGGCCATGCTTGCAATGATGTTCGCGCTGGGCTTGATGATGCTATCGCTTTGGGCCACACCTATCATCTTCGGGCTAAGCCTGCACAATAGTGATAATATCATCCTTACCATCAACTTTTTATATATAAGGGTTTGGGGATTGCCGTTCCTGATGCTGACCCAGATAGCCAATTCTTTTTTCATATCCATACAGAAATCGAGGTTCCTGATATACGGGTCGATAGTGGGGGCGATCGTTAATATTTTTTTCGACTATGCCCTGATCTTCGGCAATTTAGGTTTCCCACGGTGGGGCCTGGGGGGCGCGGCCGTAGCTTCCATCATGTCTGAGATAGCAGCTTGTGCTGTTATGTATGGGATATTCTACTTCCGGAAGATGTATGAGCGCTACCCGGTACAGCGTTATTTCACTTTCGATTTCAAATTGTCCAAACGAACATTGGCGGTGGCCTCGCCGCTTATCGTGCAATTTTTGTTCAGTATAGGCGGCTGGCAGGTGTTTTTCATTTTCATAGAGCACCTGGGGCAGAAGGAGCTTGCCGCTTCGCAGATACTGCGCAGCATATTTGGGATAGTGGGCGTAATAACATGGGCCTTTGCAGCCACTTGCAATACCATGGTGAGCAATATCATAGGCCAGGGCAAACAGAGCCAGGTGATCAGCGTTATCCTGAAGGTGAGCAAACTGAGCTTGATGTGTACCGCAGTGCTCTGCGTGGTGCTGCTTGCATTTTCGCATACCTTCCTGGGGCTATATAGTAATGATGCAGACCTTATCAACTTTGCCGTACCCAGCTTGCAGGTAATCGTAGTGGCAACAATGATCATGTCGCTGTCTACGGTAGCCTTTAATGGGGTAGTAGGTACCGGGAATACGGTGGTGAATCTCTTTATCGAAATAGCGTGCGTGTGCACCTACCTGGTGTACTGCTATACGGTAATAGAGCGCAACCATAGCTCACTGCAATGGGCATGGGTATCGGAGTTCGTGTACTGGAGCAGTCTTTTGCTGGCTTCCTTCATCTACCTGAAGAGCGGGAAGTGGAAAGGGAAGGCTATTTAGTTCTATAGTTGACTAGTTAACTAGTTGATCAGTTAATTAGTAATAGGTATCCCGCTAGTTTTCAAAATTATTTGATCTGTTCCTTGATGTCTTGCATGCTTATTCCAATGTGGCTTTCATCGTAGGTGCATTCAGCATCTTTGATCAGCAGCACTTGCGGTGATTCGTGGTACACGCCAAATTCATCGGCTATTTTGTTGGAGATGAGGCGATACTTTATCAGGTCGAGGAAATAGAATTTCACTTCTTCGGGACTTTCTTCCCGCTCCAGCCTATTTTTTGCCATCGCACTTGTGGCGCAGCGGGTGCTGTGTTTGAAAATAATGACAGGCTGCTGCCTGCTTTCCTGTTTTATTGTTTCTAATTGAGTCTCCTCCGTCAACGCTATCCAATTCATATTGCAAAGATACGATACCCCTCGCTCACGGACAAAAAGAGGCCATCAATAGGGCTATAAGTAAATGTTTGCGGATTGGTGTATTTGAGCTTATTTTCGCGGCTGTAAAAAAAATATTTATGAAGCACGCATATATATTTCCCGGGCAGGGGGCACAGTTTGCCGGGATGGGTAAGAGCCTTTACGAGCAAAGCTCGCTGGCAAAGGAGTATTTTGAGCAGGCAAATGAGATACTGGGTTTCCGCATAACGGATATAATGTTTGGCGGTACCGATGAAGACCTGAAGCAAACAAGGGTAACGCAGCCTGCGGTGTTCCTGCATTCCGTGATACTCTTTAATACTACCCCCGACCTGATACCGGATGTGGTGGCAGGGCATTCGCTGGGCGAACTGAGTGCGCTGGTGGCTAATAAAGTGCTGTCCTTTGAAGATGGATTGAAGCTGGTGTACAAGCGCGCTATGGCCATGCAAAAGGCCTGCGAGATAAACCCATCGACCATGGCTGCGGTGCTGGGTATGGAAGATGCTAAAATAGAAGAAATACTCAGAGAGATAACTGATGAGGTTGTTGTACCGGCAAATTATAACAGTCCCGGGCAACTGGTAATAAGCGGCAGTATAGCGGGCATACAAAAAGCCTGCGATATGCTGAAAGCCGCCGGTGCAAAACGTGCATTGGTATTACCAGTGGGCGGTGCATTCCACTCGCCGCTCATGGAGCCTGCAAAAGAAGAGCTGGCTGCTGCGATAGAAAGTACGCATTTCAACAATCCTACCTGCCCCATATACCAGAACGTCGATGCTAGCCCGTACATAGATCCGCATATCATTAAGCAGAACCTGATCAACCAGCTTACCTCGCCTGTGCGCTGGACGCAGACGATCGAAAAGATGGTGGAACATGGTGTTACTCAATTTACAGAGGTAGGACCGGGATCTGTGCTGCAAGGTTTAGTGAAGAAGATAGCGAAGGATGTGAGCACAGACGGGATCAATTAGCATATTTTAAACCGTTGAAACGGTTATTAATTTGTCGACGTTTTTTGCCCATGGTTGAAACCATCGGCAATGTTGATAGTAATATATTTTAAAAACAAAACCCCGCAATTGCGGGGTTTGTCTTTTATAAGGGTGGCTGGTGTAAATTATAACTTTTCGAACTTCAGTGTTTTTGTGCCACCGTCGCCTTTTAGTGTGATGGTATAGATGCCTGCAGGCAGGTTCTTAACGTTCACTTTGGTATCGGCTTGCGTTACCTTTTGTTTTATGAGCAACTGGCCTATGGTGTTGTTGATCTCGAGGTTGTTGAAGGCGTTCGCATTTATTTTGATTGTCAGGATGTCAGTTGCCGGGTTGGGGTAGAGTGTTGCGGATGAAGTATTACCAATGGTAGTTACACTTTGGGGGATACCAATTTTGTTTACTGCCGTGTTGGTCATCACCACATCATTAAAATCAAAGTAGATGCCTGCCCGGTTGGGGATATAAGTGCCTGGAATCAGATTGGGTTTTGTTTGGATACTGTAGATGACATGTCCCCGGCATGAATCATGATGCGAAGTGTCTGGTAAGTTAATGCCCGGAAAATCGAATTTTAGTACTTTATGCCCTGCACCGTCATTGAGAAGCATCGTGTTTATGTAAGCACTGGCGGAAACAACTTTTAATGTGCTAGTAAGCACATAGTCTGAAAGCGTATCCATAATATGTATGTTTTGTGCCGAGGCGTTGCCTACATTTTCAAATTCGATTGTGTATTCCAATTCCGTGCCTGCGGTAATGTCACCCTGAGGGGACACGCTTTTATGATTTGGATCCCAGGCAGCGTGTACAGTGTCGCATTTAATAACAGTGTTATTTGCAAGGTTTACATCACCACCAAGCTGCGATAAATAATAACTGGTTAAAATTGTATCGCCGGGTAGCACAAGCGTCGGGGGAATAAATGAGATATAAATGTTACCGGGATTCATCGCGGATATATTTGTTAAATTCCATGTGTATGTGTCGCCGTTAATACTTGTAGGTGGAGGATAAGCAACACTATATTGATATTTGGGGCTGAAATGCATGGTAAGTGTCGCGTTTTGCGCATTTAAATTTGAGTTTGAAATAAAAACATATGCATTTGCGAGGGCAGAATATGCCCGCACATCCACATTTGCTGCAAGATCAAAATTAGGTGTTGGGACTGCTAACACACCTAAAGACTTAGGCACATTGTCGTGTTGTTGGTAAAGCGCGGTATCGATTATTGTATCGATTAAAGGGCAAGAGAGTTGCAGCCCATCCGGAAGCGAAATAGCCTTAAATTGGTAAACTGTTCCTGTTTGGCCCGAAAATCGGTAGTATAATCCCCCTGTTACAGAGACTGTATCGATAGCAACATGACTTGAATCAATCTCGACCCTCGCGGGGAAATATGCATAATTGTCAATGAGACTATCAAATTCGCAATTGCTATTCGCGTCAAAATAAAAGAAAATATTAGCAGTACGACAGTGGTAATATCCGGCGTTCCTCACGACAGAATCTATTCTTTGTTGATTGTAAATCAATACATTTTTGATAGTATAGGTACCCGGCGAGTAATAAGAATGAGGCACACTCAAAAAGCCTTGTCCTGCATTGTTAACTGGATAGCTTGTATTTTTAGTTCCGTCGCCCCATGAAGTTTCAATACTTTGACCTGCCGAATAGACGTCGGTATACAATGTCATCGATAGAGGGTGACAGGTGCTGTCAACAATTTGAGTGGTATCCACTGAGGCGTAAGTAATTGTGTATTGCGCCCGTGCTGTTGAACTGTCTATACACAATATGAAAATGGCAATCAGGTATGCATAAATTTTACGCATGGGGTTTCGATCTTTTTAAGGTTAAAAAGGAGTTGTCCTAGTATTGACGTAATAATATATGGAAACGTTAGAATTAAAGTAAAAATATAATTCGAGAAGCAAAGCCCGCATCCGCGGGCTTTGCTTCTTTTGGGGTGGCTAGTGTAAATTATAATTTTTCGAACTTCAGTGTTTTTGTACCACCGTTGCCTTTTAGTGTGATGGTATAGATCCCTGCAGGCAGGCTCTTTACATTCACTTTGGTGTCGGCTTGCGTCACATTTTGTTTGATCAGTAACTGGCCAATGGTGTTGTTTATTTCAAGGCTGTTGTAGGCCTGTGCGTTTGTGCTAATCGTGAGAACGTCATTAGCAGGATTAGGATACAGCTTTACGCCGATATTATTGCCGATAACGGTAACGTTCTGTGGAACCGCTATCATTTTCACTGCCGTATTAGTCATAACGACTTCGTTGTCATCAAAGTAAATGCCAGCGGTATTGGGAATGTATGTTCCCGGAGTAAGGCCGGGTTTAGTATCTATAGTAAATACCACCATCCCAGTGCAATCTTTATGATGTGAACTGTCAAGGAGGTTGATATTTGGGAAATCAAATTTTGCGATATTGTTGCCAAAAATGTCTTTGATCACGCTAATGTTCATTGTGTGTGTGCTGCCTACAATGTCCAGAGTTTTAGGGAGCAGGCTGGGGGATAATGTATCTAGTATATGAATATTCATTGCTGTATCATTGCCGGTATTCTCAAATTCTATAGAGTAAGTAAGTTTAGTGCCGGCAGCGATGTCTCCTTTAGGCATCACGGTTATCATATTGGGATCATAAGAGGAAAAAACAGTGTCTTCCAGGATAACAGTATTATTTGTTGCATTGATGTCTCCTGCAGTAGGTGTAAGGTAATAGCTTGAATGTACGGTATCACCTGGTGTAAGCCAGGTAGTGGGTACTTCGAAGTCTGCATGAATGTTTACCTGTGTTTGCAATGACAAGCCAGGCAAGTCCCAGGTAAGTGTGTGACCACTTACGGTTGTGGGAGCAGGGTCCGCACTCTGATAGTTATACTTGGGACTGAAGTTCATTGTAAAGGTGGCATTTTGGGGATTGCAATAGTTGTTGGTAACCAGTACGGTGGCGCTGGCATGGTGCCTGCCCGTCCGTGCAACAGCACTGGTGGCAAGGTCGATATCTGTTGCAGCGCTGCAATTAAACGCAAATTCTTTTGCCGTATAACTGTTTACTAAATAGAGCACGGTATCGGTCAATACTCCGTTTGCGGGGCATGTGACCACCACACCGGGAGTAGTGCTGAGGATGGTGAAAGTATAGACTGTACCTACTGGCCCATGAATGTTATAGAAAAATCCGCCGGTTGCAGAAATTGTATCGATCGGAACATTGCCGGAGTCAACTTTCACAGATACTGGTACGGTGAGGTATGCATCTGTAAGACTACTAAAAACACAGTCGTTATTAACATCATTGTAAGATCTGAACGTACCCATCCGGCAATGTTGATAATTATAGGAATAGCTAACTGAATCTACCCTGTTGGCGTTTTGTATCAGTACATGCTTAATGGTATAGGGGCCGGCATAAACATAGCCATGAATGTCTTGTGTAACGCCATTACCGGCTACATTGCCTATTGGAAGAGTACTGGTCAACCCATCACCCCAAGAAGTTTCAATTTGTCCGCCTGCTGCATAGGGACTTGTATATATACTCATAACAGGAGCCAGGCACGAACTGTCAGGTGGATTGGAGACAACGTAGCTGGTGATGGACTGTGCTCCGGCATGACTGATGGAGCAAAGCAGAATAAGGGCCAGCAAACTAAAGTAGCAGGTCTTTTTCATAGGTAAATTTTTAAGTGAAATGTTTGGTGCACGTGTATTATGACGAGATATATGCACAAATTGTTAGTACCAGGACACATTTTTTACAATATATACATATAAAAAACTGGCCAATAAGTCGGGGCCTTAAAGGAAAAGAAAAAAGCCGGTGGATACCGGCCTTCGAAATCTAGAATTGATTACCCATTACAAAATTCAATCTTTTATTTTTCAATACAGGTTTATCATTGTAGCAATTAAGAAGACTGCGGGAGGCTAAAAAAAGGTTGGGTGGAGGCCTTTAATTTTAATTTTCTTAACAGGACTGGATATCTCAATTTGGTTTTGATGTCAATTCCCGTAATTTTGCCCGCGTTCATTTTAAAATCTCATTTATTCATAATAAGGCTCATGGCTGTTTTAGTTAATAAGGATTCAAAAGTTATTGTGCAGGGGTTCACAGGTACAGAAGGTACTTTCCATGCTACCCAGATGATAGAGTATGGCACACAGGTAGTAGGTGGTGTTACCCCGGGCAAGGGTGGTAGCCAACATATAGACCGTCCCGTGTTTAATACGGTAAAGGATGCGGTAGATGCTACAGGTGCTGATGTATCTATCATATTTGTACCACCTGCTTTTGCTGCGGACGCAATAATGGAAGCTGCCGACGCCGGTATTAAGGTGATCATTTGCATCACGGAAGGCATACCTGTACAGGATATGATCAAGGCGAGGGCATTCCTGGTAGGAAAGGACTGCAGGCTGATAGGGCCTAACTGCCCCGGTGTGATAACTGCAGGCGAGGCTAAGGTGGGCATTATGCCCGGTTTTGTGTTCAAAACAGGTCGTATAGGTGTGGTATCTAAATCAGGTACCCTTACTTATGAAGCTGCCGACCAGGTTGTGAAAGCCGGTTTGGGTATCTCGACCGCTATAGGTATTGGTGGCGACCCGATAATAGGCACTACCACTAAAGAAGCAGTGGAACTGCTGATGAACGACCCAGAAACAGATGGTATCATCATGATAGGCGAAATAGGCGGTAACATGGAAGCTGAAGCTGCCAATTGGTTGAAGAACAACATGCGCAAACCTGTAGTGGGCTTTATAGCAGGACAAACAGCACCTCCCGGCCGCCGTATGGGCCATGCGGGTGCCATCATAGGCGGTGCTGATGATACAGCAGCAGCGAAAATGAAAGTTATGCGCGAGTGTGGTATCCATGTAGTGGATAGCCCGGCAAACATAGGGATTACCATGGCGCAGGTATTAAAGAAAGAAGCTGTAGCCTAGGCGAAAAAAGATATAAATGATAAGGGGCGGGATATTTTCCCGCCCCTTTTTTTATAATTCTAATTCCGGTTTTAAATATTGCCCGGTGTGACTGTTTTTTATCGCGGCTATTTTTTCAGGGGTGCCTTCGCCTACTACCTTACCGCCTCCTGAGCCACCTTCGGGCCCCATATCTATAATATAGTCTGCAACTTTTATTACGTCCATGTTGTGCTCTATTACCAGCACAGTATTACCACGGTCGGCAAGCTTGTTGAGCACCGCAAGAAGGTGCTTTATGTCTTCAAAGTGCAAACCGGTTGTAGGCTCATCAAGGATATAAATGGTTTGCCCGGTGTCTTTTTTAGAAAGCTCAGTTGCCAGTTTTACACGTTGTGCTTCACCCCCGCTAAGTGTCACGGCGCTTTGTCCTAATGTCACATAGCCAAGGCCAACATCCTGCAGCGTTTTTATTTTACGATGCAGGAAGTGAATGTTGTTGAAGAAAGCCACGGCCTCATCCACGGTCATATCCAGCACATCGGCTATCGACTTGCCCTTGAAACGGATCTCCAGCGTTTCGCGATTATAGCGGCGACCATTACATTTTTCGCAGGGCACATATACATCGGGCAGGAAATTCATTTCTATTACGCGCATACCACCTCCGCGACATTCTTCGCAGCGGCCACCCTTTACATTGAAGGAGAATCTGCCGGCGTTATACCCCCTTATTTTAGCTTCCGGTACTTGTGCAAAAAGCTGGCGTATCTCGTTGAAGAAACCGCAATAAGTGGCAGGGTTACTGCGTGGTGTGCGGCCTATGGGACTCTGGTCTATTTCTATTACTTTGTCCACGTGTTCAAGGCCCTCTATGCTTTTATAGGGCATGGGTGTTTGCTTGAAGTTGTGGTAACAGTGTTTCCCTAATAATGGATAAAGTGTGTCGTTTATTAATGTGCTCTTACCACTGCCTGATACACCTGTTACACATATGAACGTACCAAGAGGCAATTCGATACTTACGTTTTTCAGGTTGTGGCCGGTAGCGCCCTTCAATACTATTTTTTTGTCAATGCCTTTGCGTCTTTCTTGGGGCACTTCAATTTTCAGCTCATGGTTCAGGTAACCTGCGGTCGTCGTTTTACTTTTCAGTACGTCTGCAGGCGTGCCTTCGCTTACTATCCTGCCACCATGCACGCCTGCCAAAGGGCCAATGTCTATAAGATGATCGGCAGCAAGCATGATGTCCTTGTCATGCTCTACAACAAGTACTGAGTTGCCGCCATCGCGCAAACTCTTTAATGCTTTTATTAACCTGTGGTTGTCGCGCTGGTGCAGGCCTATGCTTGGCTCATCCAGTATATATGTGATGCCTGTGAGCTGAGAGCCTATTTGAGTTGCCAGCCTGATGCGTTGTGATTCACCACCGCTTAGCGAACGGGTAGGGCGGCCAAGCGCTAAATAATGCAAACCTACATCGAGCAGGAAGTGCAGGCGGTCGCGTATTTCTTTCAGTACATCCTTAGCTATCTGGTTTTGTTTGCTGCTCAGCCTGTCCTCAATGCCGGTAAACCAATCCATCAGTTCCTGCAAAGATTTATCGGAGAGCTGTGCGATGTTATGGTTGTCCACTTTAAACCAGAGGCTTTCCTTTCTCAACCTTGCTCCATTACATTCAGGACAGGTGGTTAACTGCATATAGGCTTCCGCCCAATCGCGTATCGCTTCTGACGTGGTTTCATTGAACCAGCGCAGCAGCATATTTACGATGCCTTCATAGCTATGTTGTGCTACCTGCTCATGGTATGCTTCGGCTTCGTCGCTCACATAAGTAATGACACCTTCTTCATTGCCGTATAGCAAAATGTTCAGCTGTTTTTCCGGTATATCTTTTATGGGAGTAGTGAGCGATATTTTATTTTTCTTCGCCAGGATGGTAGCCTGTTGGAAGGTCCATGAATCGCGCTCGGAACCTAACGGGGCTATGCCTCCGTCGTTTATGCTTTTTGTTTTGTCGGGCATCACTTCTTTCATGTTCACCAGGTATACGCTGCCCAGCCCCTTGCATTTAGGGCAATAGCCATAAGGTGAGTTGAAAGAAAATGTATTGGGCGATGGCTCTTCATATGATATGCCCGTATCGGCACACATCAATTGCTTGCTGTATTGCGAATAGGTATTCTTGTCCACATCAAGTACGAACAAAAGTTCCTTACCCATTTGCAAAGACTTCTGTATGCTTTGGCTAAGGCGTGCTTGCGCGTCGCCTTGCACCACCAGCCTGTCCACCACCAACTCTATATCATGAATCTTATAGCGGTCCAATTGCATGCGCTCTTTTAGATCCATTATCTCGCCATCCACGCGCACCTTCAGGTAACCCTGCTTGCGTAGTTGCTCGAAGAGCTCGCGATAATGTCCTTTGCGCCCGCGTACTATTGGTGCGAGCAGTGCAATTTTCCTTCCGTTAAAGTGTTCCCGTACATGTGCAACGATCTCATCCTCGCTGAACTTGGACATTTTCCTGCCTGTATTATATGAATATGCATCAGACGCCCTTGCATATAGCAGGCGCATGAAATCATATACTTCGGTTACAGTGCCTACCGTTGAACGCGGATTGCGGTTAGTAGTTTTTTGTTCTATCGAGATAACGGGGGAGAGCCCGGTTATCTTATCCACATCAGGACGGTCGAGGTCGCCCATGAACTGGCGTGCGTATGCAGCAAAGCTCTCCATATAGCGGCGCTGACCCTCGGCAAAAATAGTATCGAAGGCAAGCGAAGATTTTCCGCTGCCGCTAATGCCTGTTATTACTACGAGTTGATTTTTGGGGATATTTACGTCAATGTTCTTCAGGTTATGCACCCTTGCGCCTTGTATCTCTATATATCCTTTGTTCTCTGTTGATGGTTCCCGTTTAGCCATAAATTACCTTCCTGCAAATTAACCAATCAAAATAAAGGGAAACTGATTGTGCTATTGTTATTTTATATAATGCTATCTAGAAGTAAGGAATTAATGTTTTCTATCTATAACATAAGCCACCAATTCTTCCATTGCTCTGCGTGCGGGAGTATCGGGGTACTTGTATAACAGTTCTAATCCTTCCTGCTGGTATTCTTTCATTTTCTGCTGTGCATATTCTATACCGCCTGTTTGTTTCACAATTTCTATCACCTCGTTAACCTGTTGACGGTCTGTATTTTTATTTTTTACAATATATATTATTTTCTTTTTTATCGACTTGTCCACTTTTTGAAGGGTATATATTAATGGTAAGGTCATTTTCCGCTCTTTTATGTCTATGCCGGTCGGTTTCCCCACATTTGCCTGGCCATAGTCGAACAGGTCATCTTTTATTTGGAAGGCTATGCCTATTTTTTCCCCAAATAGCCTGAAGGCATCAGATTGATCCTCGCTGTCATTTGCGGAGAAAGCCCCGGCTGCACAAGCTGCTGACAACAAGGATGCTGTTTTAGCTTTAATTATTTCAAAATATATATCTTCTTTAATATCAAGTTTTCTGGCTTTCTCCATCTGCAATAGCTCTCCCTCGCTTATTTCTTTCACTGCCCTTGAAGTTATTTGTAATATGGGGAAATCCTTATGCTCCACAGATAGTAGCAAACCCTTTGCCAGCAAGTAATCTCCTACTAAAACCGCGATCTTATTTTTCCATAATGCGTTTATTGAGAAAAAATTTCTACGAATCATAGCATTGTCTACCACATCATCGTGCACCAGGGTGGCCGTGTGGAGTAATTCTATAAGCGATGCAGCCCGGTAAGTCTTTTCATTTATGCCGCCGGCAATTTTGGCAGAAAGCAGCACGAACATGGGTCTCATTTGTTTGCCCTTTCGCTTAATAATAAAACGCATAACCCTGTCTAATAAAGGATTTGAGCCCTTTACGTTATCTGAGAATTTTTTCTCAAATGTGTTCAATTCTGCGCCTATTACCTGTTTTACCAGCTCCATTTATGGTATCGCCTGCTATAAAGATTGCAAAAGTCGGGTATGTATTTGACTAGAGAAAGTATTTTTTTGGCATAGTCCTTGCCATTTGTAAAAAAGTTGTTAATGAAACATTTTTATTTTTTATTCTTTGTTTTTTTAAAAGTGTACTATACCTTTGTTCCGAATTTCCATATTACCCAAAATTAAGTTTAACCAGAATCTTTTAAATAGTTTAACCAGAATCTTTAAATAAACAAATCTGTTATGGTCAACAAAAAGTACCTATTGCTAGCCGGATTATGTTGCGCATTTGCAACTCAACCCGTGTTCGCACAAGAAAGTCAGTCACAACCTACGGGCAGTGCCCAGTGGGCAGGCCGTGATATGACGTATCGTGGTCAGAACTACGATGTTATGGACTCCAATTATGTTCCAAAGTACCGCATGGACCAGCACCGCAAGTTCATGAATCACCAGTACTTCTTCCCCGCAAAGCCTCGCAACATGTGGGAAATAGGTTTCGGTGGCGGCCTTTATAATGTTATTGGCGACGTCCCCAGCCTCATGTTATGGCAGGGTGGCGGCTACGGATTTGACGTACACGTGCGCAAAGCATGGGGTTATGTAATATCTACCCGCCTGGAATATAACTATGGCGTTGGTAAAGGACAGGCATGGCAGCAATCTGAAAACTACAGGTGGAATCCGGCTTGGAATGGTGCAGAGATCGCATCTTACCAATTTGCAGGAAATGCTACAGGTGCCACTGTAGAACCTGTGTTTTATAACTACAAAATGACATCGCACCAGGTGAACCTGGACCTTATAGCAACTGCCAACAATATACGTTTCCACAAGGCACGTACAGGCATGAGCGTATATGGTTTCTTAGGTCTTGGCGCGTTGATGTATCATACAATGATCAATGCTGCTGATGCAACTGATCAGCCATATAACTTCTCTGATATCATAGGTAACACACCGCAGATATATGAGAACCGTAAGGACATACGTAGCAAGCTGAAAACTGCTATGGATAAAACTTACGAGTCTGAAGCTGAAAACGAGAACGGCAGGCGTTATAGCGGTAAGAACGGTGGCTATACTAAGAAATTCACACCAAGTTTAGGTGTTGGTATGGCATTCCGCCTGAGCAAGCGCGTAAATCTTGCTATTGAGGACCGCTTGTCTATTCCATGGGATGATGATCTGTTGGACGGACAGCGTTGGGCTGAGCAGGTATATGGCTCACCGGTGCAGACTCAGAACAATGATATGATCAACTACCTTTCTCTTAACCTGAACTTTAACATAGGTAATAAGAAGAAAGCGATCGAGCCACTTTACTGGATCAACCCACTTGACTACGCTTACAGCGAACTTAACTCACCACGCCACATGCTGCTGCCTGATCCGGTACTGCCTGATGCTGATGGTGATGGTATCACTGATCAGTTCGACAAGTGTCCTGGTACTCCTGCAGGTGTTGCAGTTGACAGCCATGGTTGCCCAATGGATACAGATGGTGATGGTGTTCCTGATTTCCGTGATAAACAACTGATCACTCCAACTGAGTGCCAGCCTGTTGATGCTGATGGTGTTGGTAAGTGCCCTTGCCCAGAAGGTTGCGGTACTGCTGCTCCTACTTGCGGTAACATTGGTTCAGGTGCTATCTCTTTCGATATGAATTCATCGAAGATCCGCCCAACAATGCAGATACAGCTTGCTACTATGGCAGCTCAGATGCAGGCTAACCCAACTTGTAAAGTAGTAATTACAGGTGCAGGTAACGGCAGCAAACTGCAGCAGCAGCGCTCATGGGATCGTGTAAATGCGATCATCGAATACATGAGTGAAAAACATGGTATCGATCGTAACCGTTTCATATTCCAATACGGTCAGCCAGGTGATGCTAACTCAGTTATGTATCGTTCTGCAATGAGCGGCGAAGAAGGACCTGCTAATGTAGCTCCTCCATTCCCGAACCTGAGGAAAGATTAATGCGATAAGCAAATTAAAATAGTAAATAGTCCCGCTGAAAAGCGGGACTATTTTTTTGTTCAGTTATACCGGGGATTATTTCAGTCGGGTATGTGCTGATCGAATGCCGATCCTTTAAACTTTGTGGTATTTAATAAGGCCCTCCAGGGGGCTTTTCTCTATTTTGCCCAGTTCCAGTTCATACTGCCCGCACAATGCTTCTATCACGTCCCTGAATTCGTATGCCACCGAGCCGGTGAAGTTCACGGGCAGCTTCCAGCTTTGGCGGTATTTTATTACCTGGTGATGGAAAAAATCATCAATGCAGTCCTCTAAAATATTCTCCACCATAAAATGCCCTCTATTCTCCTTCAGCAGTTGCACAAAAGTGGCAAGGTAACGATTGGGGAATGGCTCGCGATACAGCTTATGCAATATTTGTGAAACATCACTGCCAAAATGCTGTTCAAATGCCATTTTAAGTTCTGTATCAAAGGTATTGTAGGCGTAGTATTGCAGCACGCGTTTGCCCAGGTAATTGCCGCTGCCTTCGTCACCAAGAATATAGCCCAGGGATACCTGTTTGTCCTTGATCTTTTCACCGTTGTAGTAGCCGGAGTTACTGCCGGTACCTAATATGCATATTATCCCTTTTTTGTTGCCGCAGAGTCCCCGCCCGGCTGCTACAAGGTCGCTCTCCACCTCTATCTGTTTGATGCCAAAATATTTCTTCAGCACATCTCTTACTTCTTTTTGCCTGGCGGTATTTCCGAGTCCCGCACCATAAAAGGATACTGCCGTGGGTTTGTGTTTTGTAAGCCATTTGGTCAATTCCTTATCCAACACGGCCTGCATTTCTTCCTTGCTCTGCAGGTAAGGATTAATGCCGGCGGTTTTGTGCTTTACCGGTTTTGCTCCTTTTTTCAGAAGGCACCAATCGGTTTTCGTGGAGCCACTTTCGGCGATAAGTAATGACATGTGGATGATTTAATGACACAAATTTGCACAGGTAATATAGAATTTCCTAATCCTGCCGTTTAAATCATGCGCCTTTATTTAATGTTTTTATGCAGGGCATGTTTTTTATAGGTTTATGTTTCTTGTTTATTATTATGTAACATATTTGCAAGTACCTTTGCACTCCAAATCAGGTCATGGGCGAACACAGAATGGGTAGGTTTAGGGTCTGGACACCGCTACTTTTTTCTTTTATTTTAATAGTTGGGATGGTGCTGGGTTTCAACCTGCGTGATACCTTGCGCAATAAGCGCGATATAGACGCCATCATACAGCGTAATGACCGCCTCGAAGAGATCATAGACCTTATTAATGCTAAGTACGTAGATAGTGTGGATGGTAATGTGCTGTATAGCGACGCCATTTCCGGTATCCTTAGCCACCTCGACCCGCATACCGTTTACATACCCGCCGACAAGCTGGACGAAGTGAATGAAGACCTGGAAGGTGGGTTTTTTGGCATAGGGGTTGAGTTTTCCATAATTCGTGATACTATACAAGTGACGTCGGTAATAGAGAACGGCCCTGCTGAACATGCAGGGGTGGAGATAGGGGACCAGTTGGTAAAGGTTAATGACAGTACTGTAGCGGGCCGGCAGGTAACATCGGCCAGGATAATGAAGCTTTTGAAAGGCAAGCAGCATTCGCGTGTATATGTCACCCTGAGGCAACCCCTTACAGGGCGTATAAAACAAATACCTATTGAGCGCGATGTAGTTCCGGTATTCAGTGTAGAAGCGGGAATAATGCTGGACAGCATAACTGGTTTTATCAAAATAAATCGTTTCAGTGCTACCACATATGAGGAGTTTGCTAAAGCGCTTAAAAAACTCAAAGCACAGGGATTAAAACAACTGGTGCTTGACCTGCGCGATAACCCCGGCGGCTACCTGGATGATGCTACGAATATAGCTGATGAATTCCTGGACGATGAAAAACTGATCGTCTACACGAAAGGAAGACATACCCAGCGGGTTGATTACAACGCCGACCGTGATGGCATGTTTGAGAAAGGAAAGCTTGCAATACTGGTTGATGAAAGCTCGGCCTCGGCAAGTGAGATTCTTGCGGGCGCTATACAAGATTGGGACCGGGGTATAATTGTGGGCAGGCGCACCTTTGGCAAAGGCCTGGTGCAGGAGCAATATGAAATGGAAGATGGTGCTGCATTGCGCTTGACCATTGCACATTACTATACCCCTTCGGGACGCAGTATACAGCGTTCATTTGCCAAGGGTAAGGAGGCATACGAAGCAGACTTCACAAAGCGATTTGAAAATGGCGAGCTTACCGGTACGGATTCATTTGCATCAGCCGATACTACCCATTATTACACTGCTAAGCACAGGCTTGTTTATGGAGGTGGCGGTATCCACCCGGATGTTTATGTGGCATATGATACTGCACGACTTTCGGCCACCTTCCTGAATATGATATACAGCGAAGAACTGAAAAACACGCTCTGGGATTACTTTATAAGGCATAGGGATGTACTGAAGTTCCGCAACGTGCGGGCTTATGATAAGGAGTTTGCCGGGGAGGATGACATCGTAGCCGCGTATATGGCGGCACTAAGTGAGAGCAGCAGGCTTATAGCAAAAAGGATATTACAGGAACCCGAACATAATGCATACTTCCGCTTGCAGCTAAGAGCACAGCTTGCGCGTCTCCTGTTTCACGATAACGGTTACTACTACATTAACACCCAAAAAGACAATGTAGTACAGCGTGCCATACAAACGCTGGACAATAACAACAATTACCTAAAGATCATAGGCGGGTAATCTATCCAACCAAAGAATACTTTCAATATTATTTCCATCGGCACAAAAGGTTTGTCTGCCATTACTTAACACCCAGTACCTGCATTGAACACTCCGTTGGTAATTGAGCAATTGGTGCAGGGTTTTCTCTGTGATATCTACTTCCGGTGCTTTACATTCTATGAGCATCCATGGTTTATGTTCCCGATCGTAAACGACAATGTCAAACCGCTTGGCCATATCGCCCACCATTATTTTTTTCTCGGCGGCTATCATGCCCATGGGGTATTGCATTACACCGGTCAAATAATACAACAAATACTGGCGTACGTGTTCTTCAGGAGTTAACACGAACCATGCCTTACGCACAGGGTCGAACACATAAGCTGTGTCGCCTTCGTGTTTTAATTTCAGTTCTATGCCGGTAAAATCAAGCCCTATCATATGCCTGCTCAAAAGTAAAGCGGAAAAAATTGAAAAGATAAAATGAATATAACATAAGATTAAACCTTGTATTACCGCGATAATTTTGAATTTGCTATCTTTGTATATGAAAACCAGGCAAGATATAGTGGAGAATTGGCTGCCCCGGTACACAGGGCAGGAACTCAAAGACTTTGGTAAATACATCCTCCTTTCCAATTTCAGCAATTATGTAAACTTATTTGCAGCACAGCATAAGGTGGAGGTCATAGGCCTCGACAAGCCCTGGCAATGTGCTACTGCCGATGGCATTACCATTATTAATTTTGGTATGGGCAGCCCCAGTGCAGCTACAATGCTGGACCTGCTCTCGGCCATAAACCCCAAAGCGGTATTGTTCCTGGGCAAGTGCGGTGGCCTTAAAAAGAAAAATAAAGTAGGCGACCTGATACTGCCTATAGCTGCCATACGCGGCGATGGTACAAGCAACGATTACTNNTGCAAAAAGCCATCTCCACCACCATAAGAGATAATAAACGTGACTACTGGACCGGTACGGTTTACACCACCAACCGCAGGGTATGGGAGCATGACGATGCATTCAAAGAATATCTGCGTAAGATACGGGCAATGGCTATAGATATGGAGACGGCTACTATCTTTACAACAGGTTTTTACAATAAGATACCAACGGGGGCATTGTTGCTGGTGTCCGACCAGCCGATGAT
>DDET01000023.1 GCA_002336915.1 Bacteroidetes bacterium UBA1947
GTAAGGTTTTTTCAGGACGGGACATATATTTCCATTGAATGAATCAGGCCGGGGTGATTATGCACCATCGGGCACAAATCGGGCGCAAATCGGGCATGGGAACAAAAACATTATATGATAGTCCCCACAACCATTTCAGCCACCCGGCACCTAAAAAAATGCCCGATTTTTATTTTTCACACCCATCGGGCAATCACCATAAAACCATGATTTACCATGCACCAAAAATCTGATCATCCTTCAATCCTTTTTTAATCATGTAAATCGTGGTTCTCCCTCCACTGATCACAATCATTTCCACATTTTCATATTTGCACATTTAAAAACCCCTACCTTTGCCAAAATTTTTTAAAAACCCCATGCGTACCTGGTGGTGGAAACTACTCTGCATTCTGTTTGTCGGCTATACTATTATAGGCGGCCTCCTCATCCCTGTCCCCCGCCTCGATATTCTTAACGAGACCATACGCAACCTCTATTTTCACGTGCCCATGTGGTTTACCATGATAGCCCTGTTTACCGCATCAGCTATCTACGCCATCAAATACCTCCGCTCCGGCGACCTTAAAGACGATATCTACTCCTCTCAAATGGCCGCCACCGGCATAGCCTTCAGCATCTTCGGCATGCTCACAGGCATGGAGTGGGCAAAGTTCACTTGGGGCGAGGCCTGGAGCAACGACCCTAAGGAGCTCGGCACCGCCATGTGCATGCTTATATATTTTGCATATATGGTGCTCCGCAATGGCCTTAAGGATGAGGAGAAGCGTGCCAAGATCAGCTCGGTGTATAACATTTTTGCTTATGCCCTCATGATACCCCTCATATTTATATTACCCCGAATGGTTGATAGTCTGCACCCGGGCAATGGCGGCAACCCTGCATTCAAGCAATACGATCTCGATAGCAATATGCGCCTGGTCTTCTACCCCGCCGTCATAGGCTGGATACTGCTGGGCTTCTGGATGGCAACACTCAAAGTAAGGCTGGGTTTGATCAGGTATAAGAAAGAAAGCAATTTTTAATTAAAACAAAATATAGCAATGCGTAAAGCGTTCATCACATCGGTCTTAATGGTACTCACAGCATTCATAGCTAATGCCCAAACTGCCGAGCCCGAAATGGCCAACGCCCTGCGCAGCAGTGGCAAAATATACGTTGTTGTTTTAGTATTAGCCACTATCTTTGCGGGCATTATAGCGTTCCTGGTTCGCCTCGATCGTAAAATAACCAGGCTTGAAAAAAATAATCCATAGATCATTCAATAAATAATCCAACTTTTCTTAACTCAAAAAAAATATGTCAGATACATTAACCGCAGCAGCAGCTCACGCGCACTACAGTTTCTTTCACGGCGTGGAGCGCAACTTCGATAAAGCCTCCTCTTTTACAAGATTTGAAAAAGGTATCCTCGAGCAGATCAAAGCCTGCAACTCGGTATACAGGATGAAATTCCCCGTGCGCATCGGCGATAATATCGAAGTGATAGAAGCATATCGCGTGCAGCACTCACACCACAAGCTGCCATGTAAAGGCGGTATCCGTTACAGCATGGATGTGAACCAGGACGAAGTAATGGCCCTTGCTGCCCTCATGACATACAAATGTGCTATCGTTAATGTACCCTTCGGTGGTGCAAAAGGCGGTATCAAAATAAATCCAAAGAACTACACTCCCTTTGAGCTCGAAAAAATAACACGTCGTTACGCTTCTGAGTTGGTGAAGAAAAACTTCATAGGCCCCGGCATCGATGTTCCTGCACCCGACTACGGTACAGGCGCTCGCGAAATGAGCTGGATAGCTGATACATACGCTTCTTTGAAACCCGGTGAAGTAGACGCACTTGGTTGCGTTACAGGCAAACCGGTTACTCAGGGTGGTGTGCGCGGCCGCACCGAAGCCACAGGTCTTGGTGTTTTCTACGGCGTTCGCGAAGTGTGTAACACTGCCGAAGACATGAAGAAACTAGGTCTTCCTGTAGGTATCGAAGGCAAGAAAGTAATAGTACAGGGCCTTGGCAACGTGGGCTACCACGCTGCTAAGTTCTTCGAAGACAACGGCGCTATCATTGTTGGCCTTGCAGAGTACGAAGGTGGTATCTATAATGCCAACGGCATCAAACTTGAAAAAGTAGTTGCTTTCCGTAAAGAAACAGGTTCTATACTCAATTATGAAGGTGCGACCTCATTCAAGAATAGCGCCCTCACCCTCGAGCAGGAGTGCGATATCCTTATCCCCGCAGCACTCGAAAATGTGATCAACGCCGGCAATGCCGACCGCATACAAGCCAGGATCATAGGTGAAGGTGCTAATGGCCCTCTTACGCCTGAAGCTGACGAGATACTGAACAAAAAAGGTGTCATCGTTGTTCCGGATATGTACCTCAACGCCGGGGGTGTTACCGTATCATATTTCGAGTGGTTGAAGAACCTCAGTCACGTTCGTTTCGGCCGTATGGACAAACGTTTCAGCGAAAACCAGAACGCTTATATCCTCAATACAGTTGAAGGCCTTATAGGTAAAAAAGTAAACGACACAGAGCGCGGCATGATCATGCACGGCCCTGATGAAGTTGATCTTGTTTACTCAGGTCTTGAAGATACAATGATCGGTTCTTATCACGAGATCCGCGAGTCCTTGCTTAGCTCAGGCGCTACCGATATGCGTACTGCTGCATTCGTAGTAGCCATCAACAAAGTTGGTGTAGCATACGAAGAGCTCGGCATCTTCCCATAACAATAACAGTACTACACGCAATAAAAAGTCCCCCGTTTCTAAACGGGGGACTTTTACTTTCAATGCGCTGCTACATTACGTTACCCCTAAGGGCCTTGAACATTTGTAGGTAACTACCACTTGTTAGTACTCCCCCTTCAGGGGGTCGGGGGGTTAATAATTATTAATATCCTCCCTGTTCGCCTTCCGCACATACGATGCAAACCGTGCCGGGCTGCTTAGTATCGGGCAGATATATTCAGGCAGTTCATGTTGCACCTCAAAACGAGTTATGGTAAAGCACACCAGGTTATCCTCCGCTTTAATAAAAACATTCTTCATTATTTTCTCATCGGCATTGTTGATCATCTGCTTCAGCAGTCCCTGCCACACATACCCTGTAAATGCATAATTATTACGGTCGAACATAGGCTTGTACTGCCTTATGATGTTCTTATCCCGCAGATCTATAACGAATGTGTACAGCGAATAGATATTATCCTTCTTCAGCGGAAAGCAAAGCACACTATCGTATTTAGCTTCAGCCCGTACCTCCGACATATCTTCCTCCTGAGCCATCGGTGCTGCAGCCACCACCTTGCAGTTAGTCGCCTCAGTTTTCGCTACTGGTACTACCTTGATCGCGGGCGGAGATACTTTTTGCTCATGCGCCAGCTTAGCTGCGGCAACCTTGCTTACCGGTTTTGCAGCCTTGGCTTCAGACTTCGGTGTAACGGCTACCTTAGCTTCAACCTTATTTACAGGTATAGCCTTCGTTATCTTGGGCCCCGTCTTTGCAGGCTGTTTAAGACGGCTTTCCTGCTTTTGGGCAATACACGGTACAGCACACGCAAGCGAGAAGATAAATATTGTGGCGAATATCTTTTTCATAGTACCGGCGGGCAATTTAGAGCCTACGGCATGCTACAAATTAAGACATTCACCCAACTTTAAAAAAAGAATAACATATTGATTTTTTGCCTATAATGCTCATTATCAGCCGCAGCCATAGTATGACACAATAAACAATACGACACTCTTTGGTTTTGATTTTCAATTGTCTTTCATTTTAAATAATTTCGCACCGTCTTTCAAAATAAAATAAACCAAATTTTCTTCCAATGGCATTCGATCTCGATCTCATTCAACAGGTTTACGCTCAACTACCCGAAAAAATAGAATCTGCACGCAAACTGCTTGGCCGCCCGCTTACACAGGCCGAAAAGATATTGTACGCGCATAGCTACGAATCGGCCCAAAAAGCTTTTGAAAGAGGGAAAGACTATGTCAACTTCGCACCCGACCGCGTAGCCATGCAGGACGCAACGGCACAGATGGCCCTGCTACAGTTCATGACCTGCGGCCGTGCTACAGTTGCAGTACCCAGCACAGTGCATTGCGATCACCTGATACAGGCCAAAACAGGCGCCGTGGAAGATCTTGCGACAGCTAATGAAGTGAACAAAGAAGTTTACGACTTCCTTGCTTCCATATCTAATAAATACGGCATCGGTTTCTGGAAGCCCGGCGCAGGTATCATTCACCAGGTGGTATTGGAGAACTATGCATTTCCCGGCGGCATGATGATAGGTACCGATAGCCACACCCCAAATGCAGGCGGCCTTGGTATGATAGCCATTGGCGTCGGTGGTGCCGATGCGGTGGACGTAATGGCCGGCCTTCCATGGGAGCTCAAAATGCCAAAATTGATCGGCATTAAGCTCACGGGCAAAATGAACGGCTGGACATCTGCAAAAGATATTATCCTTAAGGTAGCAGGTATCCTTACCGTAAAAGGTGGTACAGGTGCAATAGTTGAATATTTTGGCGACGGCGCAGAAAGCCTAAGCTGCACGGGCAAAGGCACTATCTGTAACATGGGTGCGGAGATCGGTGCTACATGTTCACTCTTCGCTTACGACAATAAGATGGGTGATTACCTCCGCGCTACCAACCGCGATGAGATAGCCAAACTCGCCGATGGTATCTTCGAACACCTGCGTTCAGATAAAGAGGTATACGAAAACCCCGATACGTTCTACGATCAGCTAATAGAAATAAACCTCGACGAACTGGAGCCATATGTGAACGGTCCTTTCACTCCCGATCTGGCTACACCTATCAGCGAAATGGCCGCTGCCGTTAAGCAACATGGCTGGCCCGACACAGTTGAGGTTGCACTGATTGGCTCATGCACCAACTCTTCATACGAGGATATTTCCCGCTCTGCTTTCATCGCTCGCAACGCAATGAAAAAAGGCCTGAAGGCAAAAAGCGAGTTCACCATCACACCCGGTTCTGAAATGGTACGTTATACCATCGATCGTGATGGCATGCTGGATACCTTCGACCAGATGGGCGGTGTGGTATTGGCAAATGCCTGCGGTCCATGCATAGGACAGTGGGCACGTCATATGGACGACCCAAGCCGTAAGAACACCATCGTTACTTCCTTCAACCGCAACTTTGCAAAACGTAACGACGGCCTTTCAAGCACACATGCCTTCGTAGCTTCTCCTGAGATAGTTACGGCTTTCGCTATCGCTGGCAGCTTAAGCTTCAATCCGCTTAAAGACAAACTGACCAACGACAAAGGCGAAGAAGTAATGCTCGATGAACCTGTAGGTTCTGAACTGCCTCCTAAAGGCTTCGCTGTAGAAGACGCAGGCTACCAGGCCCCTGCTACCGATGGTAGCAAGGTATCGGTACTCGTTAGCGAAACAAGTGACAGGTTACAGCTCCTGGCTCCATTCCCGGCTTGGGAAGGTACCGACCTTAAGGGCCTCGAACTGCTGATAAAAGCATTCGGCAAGTGTACTACCGATCATATATCTATGGCAGGCCCATGGCTTAAATACCGTGGCCACCTCGACAATATATCCAACAACATGCTGATAGGCGCACTCAATGCCTTCAACATGGAGTCCAACAAAGTAAAGAACCTGCTCACTGGCGAGTATGGCGAAGTACCTGCAACAGCTCGTGCTTATAAAGCAAAGAACATAGGCAGCGTGGTAGTCGGTGATGAGAACTATGGCGAAGGCAGCTCACGCGAGCACGCCGCCATGGAACCCCGCCACCTCGGTGTTCGTGCAATAGTGGTTAAGAGCTTTGCACGTATCCACGAGACCAACCTGAAGAAACAAGGTATGCTGGCACTCACCTTCTGCGAAAAACCCGATTACGATAAGATACAGGAAGACGATACAATGGATATCATCGGCCTCACATCCTTCGAACCCGGCAAACAGCTCACCATGGTATTACACCATAAAGATGGCAGCAGCGAAGAGATATTGCTCAACCATACCTACAACCATCAGCAGATCGAATGGTTCAAAGCAGGTGGCGCACTCAATGTTATCCGCCAGGAATTTGCCGACAAACAGAAAGCATAATACTTATAGAATAGTATAAAAGCCTCCCGCCAAAACGGGAGGCTTTATAAGTAGCAAACCTGTCAGCACCGCTCTTCGCGGTCTGACAGGTTTGCGTTGCGGATATAGAACAACGGCCACATAAGATCATGTTAATCCTTTAAATCATGTAAATTAGGGTTCCAACTTATTCCTTATATTTACAACACTATGCAGAACCGTCTCTACGAAATAAAAGACTTTATTGAATGGAAGGCCTTTGGCGTATGTTCAGCCATTGGCGAAAAACTGGGCGTTGCCACATCGCGCATCCGCCTTTGGTTCATTTACATCTCCTTCCTCACCATGGGCTCCCCAATCATTATTTACATGATACTCGCCTTTTGGATGAATATGAAACGCTACATCTTCATGGGCCGGAGAAATCCGCTTAAATGGCTTTAGTTTTTTTTAGTATATAATTCCCTTTTGCCCCGATAACCTTTAGTTTTTCGTCCAGCATTTTAATGCTCCCATCTTTCAATTTCAGGTAATGCCTTACAGGTTTGTTTGTCACGATATCATATAGCTCTATCACTGTAGCATTTTCGTTTGTAGCGTCTCCGCGCAATACGGTCCACTCGCCACTTATCGTCTTAGCCTTAGGGTAATTGCAGTATTGTTCGGTAAGCGTATACCTTCCTTCATCGGCATATTTTACATGCCTGAGGCTAAGTACTGTATTAACGCCCTTGCAGCCCTTAGCGTACAATACCCCTTTATACACATCCGTGATCGTGTCCTTATCCCCTGCGTAGACGCTGGTTCCTGACAGAAAAACAATGACCAATATCATCCTCATTTTACAGCATTTTGTACCTCCAAATTACAAATTCCCAATCCCAAATTCCGTAAATTTGCATTTTCTCATTCAAAAAAACAGGAAGGTACACCATGCCAGTGCTACACAACCGCGTCAATAATGAGGAACTGAAGCAGCTCATGCTCGCCGAAACCGAGCCACGCACCACAGTCTCCTTCTACCAATATTTCCACATTGCCGATCCGGCAAAATTTCGCGACGAGCTATACATAAAATTCAACGAGCTGAAAGTATTTGGTCGCATATACATTGCCAATGAAGGCGTCAATGCACAAATAAGCTTGCCTGAAAGCAATTTCGACGCATTCCGCTCCACGCTCTACAGCCTCGCTCCCGAGTTAAATGGCATTCGCCTGAACATCGCGCTCGAAGACGACGGCAAATCATTCTGGGTGCTCCGTGCGAAGGTGCGCCCTAAGATAGTGGCCGATGGCATCGAAGATCCAACATTCGATATGGCTAATAAAGGCAAATACCTTAAAGCAGCCGAGTACAATGAACTTGCCGAAAAACCCGGAACGATAATAGTGGACATGCGCAACCACTACGAATACGAGGTAGGCCATTTTGAGAATGCTATAGAAATACCTTCCGACACATTTCGCGATCAGCTGCCCATGGCTGTCGACATGCTCAAGGATAAAAAGGACGAGAACATCATAATGTATTGCACCGGTGGTATACGCTGCGAGAAGGCCAGCGCCTATATGCTGCACAACGGCTTTAAGAACGTATTCCACGTCGAAGGCGGCATCATAGAATATGCCCGCAAAGCAAAAGAGCAGCACCTGCCGTTAAAATTCAAAGGCAAAAATTTCGTTTTCGACGACCGCCTTGGTGAGCGCATCACCGAAGATGTAATAGCCCAGTGCCACATTTGCGGCACACCCTGCGACACACACACCAATTGCAAGAACGATGGCTGTCACCTGCTGTTCATACAGTGTGAGGACTGCGCCGTAAAATATGAAGGCTGCTGCAGCGAAGAGTGCCGCGAAGAGATGCACCTGCCCAAAGACGAGCAACGCGAACGCCGCGCAGGCCGCGAGAACGGCCCGATGATCTTCAACAAATCAAAAGACCACCCGCTCCGCAAGCACCGGGACGATTGGAAAGCACAACGAAAATAACGGGCGGCGTCAGTACCGCTCCAGGCGGTCAGACACGTTGAGTATAATTTGTAAAACCATTCACGAAGAGTAGAGACGCAAGATTTTGCGTCTCTACTCGCGTTGGGAAAACACTACCATATGCCGGCGCAAGAATGCAGCAAAGCCATTGCGCCTGGCGTTCTTGTGCCTAACCACACAAAAATAATTTATGGAAAAAATAACGCCTCGCATCTCTATCATAAATACAAACTATGGAACGCACAGCATTATTACAAGCCGACTATCTCGACATTCTCTTCGACCATCGCAACAAGAACTATGGTGGTTACGAGCTGAGGAAACACTACTCCCAAAGGGCATTTAAAGCCACTGTAATAACATTATCTGTCATTGTACTGCTTGTCGCCGGCAATGCAATTGCAGGCAAGTTTAAACACGAGACTGCGATCATTCCCCCCGTTATCAGGACAACCGACATCACGGCGCTGAAGGTCGACTTACCCAGGCCGAAATTAGATTTGCCAAAGCCCGTAGCACCTCCGGCAGTAAAACCAACCGTAACATGGGTAACTCCCAAAATTGTGAAGGACGAACTGGTGACCGAGCCCCCCAAAACAATAAAGGACTTGGTGGACAAAACTCCCGGTATTACTGATTCTAAAGGCGACCCCAATGCCCTTGATCCCGCGCTTAAGAAAACAATGATAACAGGCGACGGCCCCGCTAAATTTGCAGAACCAAAACCAAAGATACTCACCTATGTCGAACAGATGCCACAATTCGAGGGCGATCTCAGCACCTACCTTGCATCACACATACGTTATCCCGAAATGGCAAAGGAAAACAACATCGAGGGCCGCGTAAGTATTAAATTTGTGGTCAACGAAGACGGTTCCATAGCCGCAGCCGAGGTATTACGCGGCATAGGCGGCGGTTGTGATGAAGAAGCCCTGCGCGTGCTCAACACTATGCCCAAATGGAAACCCGGCAAGCAGAATGGTACCCCTGTAAAAGTATATTTCACCCTCCCCATAGTTTTCAAATTAGGATAAACCATATACCCCTGAACAAAAACTCCCCCTTTAGGGGGCGGGGGGTTGGTGTTCGGGGGTTTTTTCTTAGGTTTGCAGCCTAATTTTAAAAAACTTCATGCAGCAATCTGTATTTGACCTTATGCAGCAGATGGAACATGAGCAGGTTGTTTTCTGCCATGATCCTCACTCCGGGCTTAACGCTATAATAGCTATCCATAACACTACTCTGGGCCCGGCCCTTGGCGGCACCCGCCTCTGGAACTACCCCAGTCATGAAGAAGGTATAATAGACGCCCTGCGCCTCAGCCGCGGTATGACCTACAAAGCCGCTATCAGTGGTCTCAACCTGGGTGGTGGTAAAGCAGTTATTATAGGCGACGCTTCAAAAATAAAATCCGAAGCCCTCTGGCGCCGCTACGGCAAGTTCGTAGATAGCCTGAATGGCAAATACATTACAGCCGAAGATGTGAATACTTCTGCCCCCGACATGGAATTCATCGCTCTGGAAACAAACCATGTTACAGGCGTACCCGAATACATGGGTGGCAGTGGCGATCCTTCTCCTTTCACAGCTCTTGGCGTATACATGGGTATGAAGGCCGCAGCTAAAAAAGCATGGGGCAATGATAGCCTGAGTGGCAAGAAAGTATTGGTACAGGGCGTGGGTCATGTTGGCCAGTACCTCGTAGGCCACCTGGTGCAGGATGGTGCTAAAGTATTCATCACCGATATCAACCAGGATAAAATAAAAGAAACAAAAGATAAATTCCACAGTGTTGAAGTAGTAGATAATGATAAGATCTTCGATCTTGATATCGATATCTACGCACCTTGCGCTTTAGGTGCTACGGTTAATTCCGAAAGCATTGCCAAAATGAAATGCCCTGTAATTGCAGGTGCTGCCAACAACCAGCTTGCCGATGAGAACGTACATGGACCTATGCTGATCGAAAAAGGCATCATCTACGTGCCCGACTTCCTCATCAACGCCGGTGGACTGATAAACGTAGCTGCGGAGCTCGAAGATTATAACCGCGACCGCGTAACAGGCAATGTTGAAAAGATATATGGCCGCACGCTCGAGATACTGGAGCTTTCCGACCGCGAAAAGATACACACACAGGCAGCCGCTATGAAAATAGCCCAGAAGCGCCTGCATGATATAGCCAATGTAAAAGCAAGGTTGTAAAGACACCTTTACACATACAAAAACCCGCCATAAAAGGCGGGTTTTTGTATTTCGGCTGGTACGCCACCATTGCATGTCAAAAAAACCTCCACTCTAATGGCATGCTTTTTATGTAGTTAGGCTTTTCACCCCAACGATATCTGCAAAATGGTAAACCAAGACGAAAAAAAACGGCTGGAGGCGGTACATCGCTTTCTGCTCCTTGATTACGACAAGTCTTCAGAGTTTCAGGATATAGTAGATCTGGCAGCACAGCTCTGCGAAATGCCGGTTGCATTGATAACTATGTTGGATAAAGACGTAAACTGGATAAAAGTACGTACTGGTATAGATGCTGAGGTTATGCCCAGGGAAACTTCCTTTTGTCAGTATGGAATACAACAGGATCAACTGCTCATTATTCCCGATGCCACAAAAGACAGTCGCTTTGATAGCAATCCCTTAGTACAGGAGAATCCCAATGTACGCTTTTACGCAGGTGCGCCGCTCGTGCTTAATAATGGCTTACGGCTGGGCACCTTATGCCTTTTTGATGTCAAGCCAAATAATATCTCGGCGCTGCAGCAAAAGACCATGACAATACTTTCCCGGCAGGTCACCTTTTTAATGGAACTGGAACTTAGCCATAAGCTGTTACAGCAACATGTGGAGAAGATTGAAGCTAATAACGCCTCACTGCGAAAAATAGCGCATATGCAGTCCCACGACATTCGTCAACCCCTCACCTCTATAATGGGTTTAATTAATACCATAAAAGATGATGATTATGTCATCGACAGGGAAAGATTGCTGATGATAGAAGAAGCTGCGCAAGACCTGGACACCACAATACGTGCTATTGTAACAGAAACCGGCGAATAAACTGTCTTATGACCTACAAATAAGCAACAACACCCGCCAGTATATTCCGGCAATAGCGCTCCAGTGCTGCATCATCATTTATCATCGCCATGTCTTTGCTGTTATCAATATTACCGCATGCTATCAGTATCGCAGGCATGTTTGAATAGTTAAGCACCCACAGGCCCTTGTCTTCCACATTAGGCGCTATCTTCATGCTCTTCAGCCTGGCAATAACATTCGCGGCAAGTTTTTCACTCTCATCATGCTTTGCATTTTTCTTACCCAGTATCACATTGTAACCGGGTGTCTCCTTACTGTTAATGTGTATCGAAACAAACACATCTCCCTTTACATCATTCGCCATCTTTGCCCTGTTCTGCAGCGTTATATAATTGTCGTCTTTACGGGTCTCTACTATTTTAATATTGTAGTCACCTGCCAATGATGCCATTTTGCGGGTCACCTTTAGCACCATATCCTTTTCGGACATGCCATTACTCCCAACAGCCCCATTGTCATTGCCGCCGTGCCCCGCATCCAGCACCATTACGATGTTTCTATTCGCCCTGTGAACATCTTTTTTCGAGAATGAAAATAGCAGAACGGTCGCTCCTAACAGTGGTAATACCATCAGTTTGCGTAGCACGCTATAACGTGTTTTGTTTGTTTTTGTTAGCATAATTAACCTCCGTTTTATTGATGAGTAAAAAAATGGATTGATAATACCGGGATAACTGCTCCCGTACTGCGACTGTAATAACATCTTCGCGAACGATTCTGTATCCCCTTCCCCTATCGCGCCTTCATCGGCTAAGAACTCATGCACATACGATAGCTCTTTCAGCATCAGCCAATAAAAAGGATTGATCCAGAACAAGGCTGTTACTACTTGCATGAAGAGTTTATCCAGGGTATGGCGCTGCCTTATGTGCACCAGCTCATGCATCATAATATATTGTCCGCCCTCGCTATCTATTGCAATATCTTCTTTCCAGAACAGCTTATTCATAAACGAGAAGGGCGCCTTACTGCTTTGTGTACTAACAAGCTCGAAACCCTCCATCCGTATCACATTACTTTTTCGCCTCAGCCTGTACACCCATGCCACTTTGGCCACCAATAGCATCAGCAAGCCCAGGGCCACCGATGCGTACGCCGCCACAGCAATACTTTGAAACGAAACCATTGAAACCTGTTTGCCCGCTACTTCCTTTTCTACTTCGTTCGAGTTCATGACCTGCAACAAAGCCAGCGCCTTTCCCGTCGGCGCAGTACTGTTACTATGCCATTCAAAATGCAGGGACGGGATCACCAGGCTTATAGCCACGCTTGCTAAAAGATAAAAACGCTTGTACTGTAGCATCTTCCTGTTCCTCAGGAACAACAAATAATAACCAAACAGTATTCCCGCCGATAAAACCGATTTGATCAAAAAAAGATTGACTGCCTGCATATGCCCTATTTTTTCTTTAATTGTTTTAGTAACAGTTCCAGGTCCTCCACCGATATCTTTTTCTCTTCTACCATGAACGATACCACGTTACTGAACGATCCCTCAAAATACCCCTTCACCATCCCCGTCAATGTCGCCTTCGAGTATTGTTCCTTGCTCACCGCCGGGTGATACCTGTGTATCCGCCCCAGGTTTTCCACCTTTACGAACTCTTTTTCTGCTAATATCTTCAATATCGTTGCTACAGTGTTCTTATGCGGTTGAGGTTCAGGCATCGCTTCCACTATCTCCATCAGCAGGCCCTGGCCCATTTTCCATAGCACCATCATTACTTGTTCTTCAGCCTTGGTAAGTGTTTTCATTTTTGAACTATAAATTTAGTTCAATGTTAAAACTACAATTTTAGTTTATCAAATTTTCATAAATATATTTTTTTACTAAATGCAAATATTATTGTGCAAAACATGCTTCCCTTTATGGATATCTTTTTACCTTTTAATCTCTTAACCTATTGGTCGGTTACCTATCTTTGCACTCCATTTATTTAATTATAAAGCCTCAAATCATATGCAGCTACCCAACCAGACAGCATTTTATAAAGGAAAAGTTCGCGATGTCTACACTATCGCCGATAAGTACTTGGTAATGGTCGTTAGCGACCGCATCTCGGCATTTGATGTCGTGCTGCCACGCCCCATTCCATACAAGGGCCAGGTGCTCAACCAGATCGCCGCACAGTTCCTCGACGCCACAAGGGATATCCTCCCCAACTGGATGATGAGCGTACCACTGCCCAATACAACCATCGGCTACAAGTGCGAAACATACCCCGTTGAAATGGTTGTGCGTGGCAACCTCACCGGCCATGCATGGCGTACCTACAAAAGCGGCAAGCGCGAGCTTTGCGGCATCTCAATGCCCGATGGCATGAAAGAAAATGATTTCTTCGAAAGCCCCATTCTCACGCCTACAACAAAAGCGCACGAAGGACACGACGAAGATATCTCCCGCGAAGAGATCATCAGCAGCGGCCTCGTTTCAAAAGAAGAATACGAGCAGCTCGAAAAATACACGCTTGCACTCTTCAAGCGCGGTCGCGAAATGGCCAAAGAACGTGGTCTTATCCTCGTGGACACTAAATATGAATTCGGCAAAATAGGTGATACCATCTACCTCATCGACGAGATCCACACGCCCGATTCTTCACGCTACTTCTATATGGACGGCTACGAAGAGCGCCAGAAGAACGGCGAACCACAGAAGCAATTATCAAAAGAGTTCGTTCGCGAATGGCTTATGGAGAATGGCTTCCAGGGACAGGAAGGCCAGCAGGTACCCGAAATGACCGACGAGGTGGTTGCACGCATCTCTGAGCGTTACATAGAGCTATACGAAGTGGTAACAGGAAAAACATTTGTAAAGCAGGAAGTGAATGAACAAGCCACTGAACAAATACTCGCAGAAGAAATAGCAAAGCTTAACTAAGAAAAGTTTTTTTGACTTTTGAACTTAACGAAGTGATCTCTTGAGCAACGCGAAAAATTTTAAATTTTGACTTCAACCAAAAGAATAATCAGGTCCCCGCGCGGCAACCAGCTTACTTGTAAGAACTGGGTTGCAGAAGCTGCATACCGCATGATACAAAACAACCTGGACCCTGAAGTGGCCGAGCGCCCCCAGGACCTTGTTGTCTACGGTGGCATCGGTAAGGCTGCCCGCAACTGGGAGAGCTTTGATAAAATTCTTGAATGCCTCATTAACCTTGAGGAAGACGAGACCCTGATGGTACAATCGGGCAAGCCTGTGGGCGTATTGCGCTCGCATAAGAATGCACCGCGTGTACTCATAGCCAATTCAAACCTCGTAGGCAAATGGGCCACATGGGAGCACTTCCGCGAGCTGGAAGCAAAGGGCCTCATGATGTACGGGCAAATGACCGCCGGCAGTTGGATATACATCGGCTCGCAGGGCATTGTACAAGGCACTTACGAAACATACTTATCGCTGGCCAACCAGCATTACAACGGCACGCTTAAAGGCACACTCAATGTAACCGCCGGCCTCGGTGGCATGGGCGGCGCTCAGCCGCTCGCCATCACCATGAACGAGGGCGTATGCCTCGCTGCCGAGATGGAAGAATGGCGCATCAAAAAAAGAATAGAGACCCGCTACCTCGACAAGTGGACTTCCGACATCGACGAGGCCATCGACTGGAGCCTCGAAGCAAAGAAGAATAACGAAGGTATCTCAATAGGTGTCTGCTGCAACGCTGTAGACTTACTGCAGCGTTTAATTGACCGCAATATAACCCCCGATACCCTCACCGACCAAACCTCAGCACACGATGAGCTTATCGGCTATTTCCCCGAAGGCTTAAGTGTAGCTGAAGCAAACGCCCTCCGCACAGCCAACCCCGATGAATACATTAAGCGCTCACTCGATACAATGGCCCGCCACGTGCGCCAGATGCTGGAGCTGCAAAAACGCGGCGCCATCACTTTCGATTACGGCAACAACCTCCGCGGCCAGGCACACGATAAGCGCGGTGTAACCAATGCTTTCGATTTCCCCGGCTTTGTGCCGGCTTATATACGCCCCCTCTTTTGCGAGGGCAAAGGCCCGTTCCGCTGGGTAGCCCTAAGCGGCGATCCCGAAGACATTTACACTACCGATAAAGCGCTTATGGAGCTCTTCCCAGACAATGTGGGCTTGCACCGCTGGTTGCATATGGCGCGGGAGCGCATTGCCTTCCAGGGCCTGCCTGCGCGCATATGCTGGCTGGGCATGGGCGAACGTGAGAAAGCAGGTGCACTGTTTAACGAACTCGTTCGCACAGGTAAAGTAAAAGCCCCCATTGTAATAGGTCGCGATCACCTGGACACGGGCTCCGTNNCCATGAAAGACGGTAGCGATGCCGTTGCCGACTGGCCAATACTCAACGCGCTCATCAATACTGCCGGTGGTGCCAGTTGGGTATCATTCCATCACGGTGGTGGCGTAGGCATGGGATACTCACTGCACGCAGGTATGGTAATAGTTGCCGATGGTACCGACGATGCAGCAGAGCGCCTGCACCGTGTCCTCCACAACGACCCTGCAATGGGCGTTATCCGCCACGCTGATGCAGGTTACGAAATAGCACAGGAGACAGCAAGAAAATTCAATCTAAATATATAACAGCCGTGAGCTTCAGGATAGGACAAGGGATCGATTTTCATCAACTCGCCGAGGGCCGCGAGCTTTGGTTAGGTGGGGTTTTGATTCCGCACCACAAAGGTGCTGTAGGCCACTCCGATGCCGACGTCCTCCTCCACGCCATCTGCGATGCAATGCTCGGCGCACTCTGCCTCGGCGACATAGGCAAGCACTTCCCCGATACAGACGCAGCCTATAAAGGCATCGATAGCAAAGTGCTCTTACAGCGCTGTTATCATCTCATCAAAGATCATGGCTACGGCATTGTAAATATCGACAGCACCCTGCTCTTGCAAGCTCCCAAAATAAGTCCCTATGTAGAGCAGATGCGCCGCACCATCGCCGATATACTGCAGCTCGAAATTACGGACGTATCCATCAAAGCCACCACTACCGAACACCTCAGCTTTATAGGCCGCGAGGAGGGTGTTGTAGCAACCGCCAATATCTTACTCGAAAAAATGTAAATTGCTATCATGAAAACTGCACTCATCGCATCCTGCATCCTCGCCCTGTTCCTCCTCAGCAGTTTCTCTGCCGATCCTGATAGCATTACACTTACCGGCCATTTGAAAACAAAGTCGAAGAAAAATGCTGCTGTGGATGGTGTCTACATCTGTGCCCGCGAAGGCGACAATCACAACGCCGCCGGCGAGACCGAGACAGATGAAAAGGGCAACTTCACTATGGAGATAGAGCGCCAGGAGGGTGGCATCAAACCGGTCTCTATATACTATGTCAACGAAAAGTCGGACACTGTGCTGCTTAAAAAAGTAGCCCACTTCACCAGCGAAACGCCTGAGCTCACTTTTACAATAGAATAAGCCCGCCACTTTCGCGGCGGACTATCTATCTTCACATACTCTATCCGCACATTCTTAGCTCAGTCCGTTCTTCACATGCCCGCTTACGCTGCTTGCTGCATCCACGCTCTCGTCCAGTATGGTCAGTATCCTGTGCCTTACATCGTCGCCTAGCCCGCTTATTTCTTTTTCCAGCGTCTTCCTCAGGTCTTCTACTTCTTTGCCTGCCTTACCTGTCAGCTTATACAGCTTCTTCTTCCACTTTACTGCGTTGTCCGCAATGTCTTCACGCAGTTCTTCCCCTTTTTCAGGAGCGATCAGTAAACCTACCAGCAGTCCTACGGCTGCCCCGGCAAAAAATTTTGATGTGCTCATACCCTTGTTTTTTATTTGTTTAAAATCAGAATTATTTCCTTCCGCCAAATACCTTGGCAAGCAAAAAGATCACCAGCGCCACTACGCCTACCACCATAAGTACACCGGCCCATACACCGGCCTTGAATATATCCCCTATCAGCCGGCAGCTGCTCAGCATCGACAGGAGTAATAGAACGGAAGCTATTGATATCTTCTTCATGATACGGAGCTTTTGTTTGCTCAGTTCACACTTAATTAAAACCATGCCAAGACCTGTGTAAACCTTTCATTTCCACCATTGTGCTTTCGTTTAAATAATTGTACATTGGATTAACGAATGATTCGTTGTACTCTGTTCATTGTTCACTGTTCACTATTTTAATTTTATGGACCAAAACCAAAAATACACGGCACTGGTTACCGGCAGCACAGGCGGCCTCGGCACCGATATGTGCAAACGCCTTGCCGACGATGGCTTTCACGTGGTGGCCAATTACAACAATGCCGAAAAGGCAGAAAAATGGAAAGTGAAAATGAAAGAGCAGGGTTATGATTTTGATATCTATCATGCGGACGTAAGTGATTATGAATCTGTGAAAAATATGGTGGAGCGGGTGGAAAAAGAGATAGGCCCTATCGATGTGCTGGTGAACAATGCCGGTATCACCCGCGATGGACAGTTCCGCAAAATGACGCCCGAGAACTGGGACGCGGTTATGAAGACCAATCTCTACAGTGTGTTCAACTGTACCCGCAATGTCATCAACCAGATGATAGACCGCGAGTATGGCCGTATCATCAACATCTCATCGGTGAACGGGCAACGTGGGCAGTTTGGCCAGGCCAACTACTCTGCGGCTAAGGCCGGCATGCACGGCTTTACAAAGACCCTGGCTATGGAAGTGGCCCGTAAAGGCATCACCGTCAATACCATCTCCCCCGGCTATATAGCTACCGATATGGTAATGGCTGTGCCTGAGGAGATACGCAACAAGATAGTAGCCGAGATACCACTGGGCCGCCTGGGTGGTACCGAGGAGATAGCACACCTTGTGTCATTCCTTGCATCCAAAGAGGCCAGCTTTATTACAGGTGCCAATTACGCCATCAACGGCGGGCAGCATGTGTATTAATTGCTGAATGGCTCAATATGCAATGGCGCAATGCTGCTAAAAGGATAACCCCAACGGGGTTTAATGTTAATAGCCCCGGATGCAATCCGGGGTTTATTGTGTCATTACCTCCCAACCCCGGAGGGTGTTGAATGTTTTCTACTCACTGGCATCGACAACCCGCTCCCTCCGCGACAGGTTCTTAGGCTTAAAGATCACTATGGTCAATATGCCCCATAGCGTTATGATAAAACCCATATAGCCTGCTACATTCTTGTCTGCTATATCAGCAGTGAAGGGGATATCGATGCAGGCATGGAAGACCGCGCAGATAAGTATACTGCCGCGCGTTGAGTTATAGAGCCAGCTAAGCAGTACGCTACCCGTAACCAGGCTCATTACCCAGCCTGCAATACCAGCCATATCCATATGGGTATAGCCGGGGCGGTAAAAGAACAAAGGCCAATGCCATACCGCCCAGAAAGCAGTAAGCAAAAGGCTCGCACTCAATGCATTCATTTTGCCCTGCAACCGCGGCAGCGCAAATCCCCGCCAGCCCACTTCTTCGCCAAAGCCGAAAAAAGCGATGTTGTAAATAATAAACACAGGCAAACTAAATGCCGGGAACTCTTTATTGTGCAACAGTCCCCTCATTTCAATAGCACTGCCATTTATTAAATAGCCCGCCAGCATCGCCATCACTGCTATAACAAATGGACTTAATAATGCGATCGCCGGGTAGATAAGCGGCCTGGCCTTAAAGCAGTTCTTTGCCAGCTCCTTTACAGCGCCCTTCTTCCCATAAATGCTGGTAGTAACAACGGCCGCCAGCAGTGGCCCCAGGGCACCTATACCATGGTGGAATGGCAATACAGGCAGGCCCTGCAGATCGAATATATGGCCGTACAAGGGCAGCCATACGGTCCATGAAATGAGGTAGGCAAGCCCAAAAAGAGTGACCAATTGTTTCACCCTTTATCTTTCTTTTTACGCAATGAAAATAGGGGAGATCATTATTGGCATGGATGACGATGGTCATCGGCCGTCGTGATGTTAGGCAGCTACGCGCTGCAATATGATCTTGCAGGGCTCTTCCGATGTTACCTTTACATGGTGGCTTATATGCAGGGGTATGATCAGCACATCGCCGGCGGCCATGCTGTGTACATCATTGCCTATGGTGATTTCGCAGCTGCCTTCTACTATGAGGAATTTCTCCTGCTCTGTGGAATGCGTCTCGGGCGGGGCGCCGTATTTAAGCCAGACGATTGCCGTGGTCACTTCGGGGCTGTAACCTATTATGCGGGCATAGGCGTCTTGCAGGGGTTCTGTAAGCTGAAGGTCTTCGCGCTTCAGCCATTCTTCATAGTCCTCTATTTTCGATCCCAATCCCAGCATGGGGGGCTTGCCCGGCTGCTCCCCCTTCTTCATGCGCTCCATGTAGTTGATGGTCGCCATCAGGAAGGTCTTTATCGTCGGGTCTTCGGGCTCCATAGCATGCGTTCGGGCATAGCTTTCCAGGGCTATGCCGATGGCCTCTATCTCATCGCGCACCTCGCTATGCATGGCTGCCATGTGCTCTACCTGCTCTTGCTCAGCAACTGAGCACTGGCCCAGCACATACATTTCCAGTATGCCCGATTCGATGAATGTGTTTACATCATTCATCGCCGGGGGGTTGATATGTTTATTGCATGCTTATGCATTGTATCCCATTTATATTTTCGCAGCCCAATTTCCACAAAATTATTAAGAAAATCAGCTCTGCCTAAACTATTGTTTACATATACGATAAGGGTAGCCGGCTGGTTTTCAATGGTCCTCCTATTTTTACCTTCGTTCGGAGAGACCCTATCTCTGTCCAAACCTTTTTGGTCCTCCCCTGTTATGTAGCTATGGGCTCTTATTACCTAAATACGAAAACAATAAAAATATTTGTTATATTTATGCTTATGTCATCAACCAGCGCTAATGCTCAATTGCAAACTGTTCCACATGTGGACATAGCACAATATGCCGGCAAGTGGTATGAGATCGCCTCCTTTCCGCAGCGCTTCCAGCGGGGCTGCCACTGCACTACTGCCACCTACACAGTCAGCCCAAAAGGTTTTGTAGTTGTTGAGAACAGGTGCAATAAGGACAGCGTGAACGGCAAGGTATCTTATATAAAAGGCAAGGCATTTGTTGAAGCTAATTCCGGCAATGCCAAACTTAAGGTGCAGTTCTTCTGGCCCTTCCGCGCTAAATACTGGATCATAGACCTGGCCGATGACTATAGCTATGCCGTAGTAAGCCACCCCAATATGAAATATCTCTGGATACTCTGCCGCAAGCCGGTAATGGAGGACGGTACCTATAAGGCCATCCTGGCACGGCTTGAGGCAAAGGGCTTCAACTTAAGTAAGTTACAACGCACCATACAGTTGCCCTAAGCTAGCGCATCATCGAGAGCATCACCCTGTCAAACATCCTGTCGGAGAGTATTTTCCTTGCGAACAGGATCAGCTTTGCACCACCGCCTGTGGCATACCTTGTCTTGGGCCGGGCCACCGTTATGGCTTTCACGATCGTTTTTGCTACCACTATGGGCAGACTGCCCCGCTTATCGGCTTGCTCAAACATCTTGTAATGTTTGTGCGCCAGTTCTTTATAGGCAGTATCGCCCGACATCTTCAGCATACTTTCCCTGGCTATACCCGCCCACTCCGTAACGATGGCCCCCGGCCTTATCACCACCACGTCTATACCAAACTCCTTCAACTCCATCCTCAGGCTGTCGCTCAGGCCCTCTACCGCGTATTTGGTAGCATGGTACCATGCGCCGTGCGGCTCGCCAATCTCGCCGCCTATCGACGATATATTGATGATGCGGCCCGAATGCTGCGCGCGCATATAGGGCAATACCAGCTGCGTAAGCCGCGCCATGCCAAATATGTTCACCTCGAACTGGTAGCGCGCTTCCGATAGCGGTACATCTTCCAGGGCCCCGTACGAGCCGTAGCCCGCATTGTTCACCAGCACATCTATAGTATGCTCATTGGCTATTATCTCCTTTATCCCATCCACCATCGATTCGTCATCGGTCACATCCATGGCTATAAGTTTCACTCCTGCCTGCTTCAGCTCCTGCATTTTATCCAGACGGCGTGCTGCGCCATATACGGTATAGCCCTGCTTTACCAGCAGCTTTGCGGTTTCTTTACCTATTCCCGATGAGGCCCCTGTTATTAATGCTACTTTACTCATTTTATATTTGTTTTAATGTTTATAATTTGACTGACTACTCACTCTATTTTATGCTCAAAAAATATATCAGGTCAGCATATCCCACAGTAGCTCAAAGGTATCACTAATGTACTGGTGCTGTTTTGTTTTCGAAAATTCCTGCCCCGCCAGGTATTGGTTAAGTGCATAGGTATGGCTGGTAATAAGGGTATATAAAAGGTCCACCGGCAGGTCTTTTATTATCTTGTCCTTTATGCCCATGCGCAGCATGTCAAGTATGGGTTTGGTCTGCTTGTCCACCTCCACAGGGTCTAGCACGGTGTGGTAGGGCGACGCGTTGAAGAGCTGTATAAAGCGGAACTCGGCATTATGGTCCAGCGCCCAGTAAAGGGATGCGAGGTATTGTCCCTTCACCCTTTCTTTAAAACCGGCCTCCTGTTTCGCGTTCTGCTCTATATACTCATTGAGGCGTGTTTTGATGTCTATATACAGGGCCATTACCAGGTCATCCTTCGTTGGGAAGTAGTGGAACAAGGTACCATTAGCCACTCCTGCCTCCTGGGCTATCTTGCTGGTGGGCGTGCCGTGAAAGCCAAACTCCACAAAGAGCTTGATGGCGGCATCGAGTATGAGTTGTTTTTTATCCAATTATCCTATATTGACTGAACACTCCACAAAATTAAGGACATTTTTCAAATATGCAAATTCTTTTACCATAGGCATATCAATTTACATGCGTAGATGCAAATTTTGGTACTACTACCGGTTGCCAGTATTTCTTTTGACGTAGTAGATTGCCTCGCCAATGGAGAACTTTTGGATATCGGGGTCGCTTTGCTGAATCTCTATCATTACGGTGCCGCCGGGTTCGGGTTTTTGTTTTATGCCGAGGTATCCGATCTCGACTCCGGGGTCAGGGGTTATTTCCTTTTTCCGATACTCCTGAGTTATTTCCTGTTTTTCAGGGTCGATATCGCTGGAAGTGTTGGTGGTGGCTTCATATGAGGTTTCGGAGTTATTTCCGGTCATTTCCGATTTCTTTTCAATGGTGACCGGGAGAGAAGTTCCTGTTGTTTCCTGTTTTGGGTCAATGATTTCCTGTTTGACCTCATCCCCCGGCCCGTTCTCCATGAATCGAGAAGGGGGGACGTATTGGTTGTCGGGCGCGAGTGAGGCCTCAGCCCGGCCCTCTCCGAGGGAGAGGGAGACGTTGCTGTCATGGGCGGGTGTGTTCTGCGCGAGTTGACCCCTCCCCCCTTCGGGTACCTCCCCTAAAAACAGGGGAGGAGCTTCGACCTCTCCCGGCCTCTCCGAAGGAGAGGAGGTGGTGTTGTTTCCAGGGGGTGTGTCCTGCGCGAGTTGACCCCTCCCCCCTTCGGGTACCTCCCCTAAAAACAGGGGAGGAGCTTGTTCTTGCGCGAGTGGTGCCTCACCCCGGCCCTCTCCGAAGGAGAGGGAGGTATTGTTAGGTTCGTGTTCTTCCTTTGGAAGTGGGGGTTCTATTGCTGAGTATTCGATGTCGTAGGGGGCGAAGCCTTCGGGGCAGCGGGCTTTTAGGAAGCGATCGGCGTAGGTGGTGAAGAGCTTTAGGTGCTCTTCGCTTTGCGGGGTGAGCCAGGACATAAATTTTTGTATCATCTCGGCATACTCGCCCTGGGTGTGGCCTTTCTTTATACGCTCGGCCGTAAGTGTGAGTTTGCGAAAAACTTCGGCCTCCTGAGTGGATGGGTAGCGCTTGCCTGGTTCGCGGTTGCGGATATCATCGTTGAGCTCCTGTATCTGCGAGTAGAAATTCTCGACTATAAGAGATGGCATTAATTTGCTTGAGGAGCGCAGGCGCTTCCAGTCACCTGCCCTTGTCCATAAATAGATCGTTTTTTCGGAAACGCCGACGGCTTCGGCTATTTCGGCCCTTGTTTTATCGGTTTGGAAAAAGAGGTTGCGGGCATGATCGTGCAGGTCGTCCTTGATGGGGCGCATAGTGTTTTAGTTTTTAGATCCATAAATACAGCGGCCTAGTTGCTGAACAGTGCATCTCTGTTCGTCAACCCTTCCGTCCCGCCGAAAAGGCGGGCCACCTTCCCTAAAAACAGGGAAGGAGCTATTTCCAGGACAAAGTTCGGTTGGGTTTTGGGATTGGCGAAATCGAAGTTTTATGATACCCTTTCAAAAGGTTATCATACCCCCCACAGAAGGGTATCATACTCCTATTTTTTGATTGAAGTGGCTGATAATGAGTGAGTGGTGTAGGAAAAGTTTTTTGAGCAAAAAATGGCAGTTAAAAACTGCAATTATTTGCTACCACAAGTCACAGACTTGCGGTAGCGGGGGTGCTAAGAACTGCTGTTATTTGTAACCATAGGTCGCAGACTTGCGACTGCGGGGGGAAATCCATATTACGAGGAGGCACAAGAACGCTACGCACGATTCGGCTTTCTCTTCGACCAATATGATGTGGCTTGAATAATTACAATATATTTGTATAAAATCCCGCAACTATGGTAAGAGATAAGATATACAAAAAAATACTATTAACTCTAGATAAGCATAATAGATTTGATAATACTGATTTTAAAGTAGAATCAAATCAGGATAATAAGGGAATTTCTCTAGTGATTACCTACATTATAGAACCCAAATATAGATTAGCTTTCAAAATGCCTACGGCACCGGCTTATGACAAAGATAGCTATCAGTCATATTATCTCTTTACTGGCACTGCTTGCCCCGGACCTTTGGCATATGAGGAGGTGTTTAGTTTTAGAGATGAAGATGGGATCTACCAAAAAATATCTGTTTGGCTAGAGGGTATTTGGGAGGAGCTATCTGCCAATCCTGTTATTAAGCAGATTGAATCTCAGCAGCAACAGATAGATGAGATTGTTGAACGATTTGACAATGTTGAGGATGGCTTTTTTACCATCAACCAAGCAGAAGAGCTAAAATCAAGACTAGACGAGCTTGAAAGTCAGCTAAGGGCCGAAATTGAAAAGAATACTAAAGACAAAAAAATTGTTGAACAAGAGATTAGTAAGCTTCACACAGACATTGAAACATTAAAGGACACCATAGTTTCCCTGAAGAAGAAAAACTGGATAAAGAGTTTTACCGGTAAAGTTTTCAAATGGAGTAAAAATTCAGAAAACAGGAAACTATTAAAAGATGGATATAGTGTAGTCCGAGAATTTTTGCCGCAACATATAAAAGATACACTGCCTGATGTTACTTCCGAGATTCAGAAATAGTATTGACAAGCACATCAAGAAAAATTTCTCACCCTACAATTCACGTTCGCACGGCGCAAAAAGCTCTCCCACTGAAAGCTTGTGAGAGCAAACTAACGCGTAGCCAAGTTATGGAACGCGAAATCTTTGATTTCTTTGGCTTTATCTGATAAAAGATATGGCATATCAATAATGTCAAAGGCAAAAGATTTATTACTAGGTACCATTTTACCCATTCTGGTAATGGGAAAATCATTAATGTAAATTAATTCCTTCAATTCTTCGATCTGTTCGGCCGTGGTATTAATGCCGAAATATACTTCATTTAGCAATTTGAAATCATACTTCAATACAAACCCACCCTCGGTGCTGATTGGAATTCGTTCATCGGAATTTAGCATTATTGCCCTGACTTCCTTTTCATGCCTCCAACAATCTGCTTTTGATATCATCCAGTGCAGAAAAGCGTGTCCATTCTCGCTATCCATCTCCCCGCCATTTATTTTATATTCCAACTTCAAAAAGGTTGGATGATACTTAACCTTCAGGGTTACCAAACTTAATTGCTCAAGTTGGATTGGAAAATGAAAACCTAAGCAGACTCCTTTATTACTATCTCCATATCTATCCCACATTGATGGTTCATGATTGGTCTCCGAGAATGAGGAAACCAGTGAAAAACTCTTCATTCTTTCAAAAATCCCTTTTGCACGCGCCAACATGAATTCATGATCGTTTGTAATTCCGTCAATATAATCTTGAATAAGTTCCTCATCAGCCACTCTAAATTTTTTAGTTAGCAATTGTCTCAATACTTCATCAAATTTTTCAAAATTAAATTCAAGCATGTTCACATTGAACTCATTAGGATCGTATTCGGCGAGTTTCTTCGGAGTACTAAACCATAATGTTTTATTCTGTATGATTTGCCTCGCCTGCGCAAATGATCTGTATTTATAAACACACTTTGTGCTGTCATGCATCTCATAACCACGAAAAAACCGGCTAGTGTCTAAATTCGCCATAGTGTCAATTTAATTCACTTTGATAAAAACAATACGCAGCAATAACACAAACCCTATGATACAGGTAAGCAGGCCCAGGCGGAACATATTGCGGCCGTGCATGCGGCTCCGGTCATCGTACTTCATAAGCCTTTTGCCGTCCGGCAGTGTGATCTTCGCCGTCATTATGGCCCAGCCTAATATCAGGCCGAAGAGACTCAATATGGTCATAAAGAAATGCCATAGTGCCGCAACTACACCTACTACCGAAATTATATAGCCTAAGATTATCCAGCTTTGATCAAATGCTTTTGGTTCTGCCAGTTCGTGGTAATGTTCCTGCTGCAGACGTTTCACTTTTGCATCGTCGATGTATGCACCGCGCTCGGCAAGTATCAGCCCGGCCAGCTTGCTATTGTAGTATCCCCATTCATCGGGCTTGCCTATTACATCCAGCAGCTCGTCATTGTTCATGGCAAAGAGCATATAATCTTTATCCACCGTGCTAATGTCCACCTCTGTATTGTCGGCCAGTATTTTGCCTGCCTGCTCAAAATCTTCGCTGTCTATTTTCAGCAGTATAGGATCGTCGTATTGTATGCCGGTAAAATTGCTGTCGAGCAGGTGCTTGCCTTCCTCTATCAGCACAGCAATATCCTGTGCCTCCAGCAAGGCAGCTACATCGGCAGCTTCGTCTTTGGTCTTGCACGTCCGGAATGTTAATAGCTGGCCCATAGGTAAAAGTATTGGCGGAGAAGAACAAATGTAGCAAAAGTATTCTACGCATGCTCCCTGGATTGGGAATTGAACAGCTACTCAAAAAGCCCTGTAATAGCCCCTGCTTGCCAGTGGAGAGAAAGGCCAGGGGATGGAGAGCAAAATGATCAACAAGGCAATGCTGTACCAGACAGCCATCGTTTTAAATTTTGCAGCATCGGTAGTTTTCCTTTTGGCTTTGGCAGAACTTATGGTGAGTATGATGATAGCGGTAAGCATCATAACACTGTGCTCCATACCAAAAAAGCGTACCTGCCGCTCATGCACGGCATCGGCATAGTGATGCAGAAAGTAGCTGATGATGGGGCTGATAAAATATAAGCATAAACCCAGTATCAACTGCACATGGGCCACAGTAGCGCTAATATGCCGTACTGTATCATCAAACGGTGTAAAAGGCCTGCCGCCCAGCCAGCCCCTGTAAGCACGGTAAAGGGCGTACAGCAAGCTTACCAAAACCAGCCAGCGTACCAGCGAATGCAATGCTAAAACTATGGGATACATACGCTATGCTTTAATAGAAACTGCTTTTGTCTTGCGCGAAAAATTAAATACCGGCGGGGCTTTCATAAAGAACCAAACTGCCAGCACAGCATCGCATACCGCGCAGCCTGCCGATGACGAAAGGCTAAACGGCACAATGGGGTTGCCGTACAGGTGATGCAGCAGATCCCAAACCGTATGCAACAGCCAGGCAATGCCGATAAAGTAATAACGTTTCAAGCCCTTGAATGCAGTAACGGTAACGATGGTACAAAACAGCAGCTCCCATATACCGAAGCCGCCGCTTAAATATGCAGCCCCCGCGCCTGCCACAATAATGGCGCTTAGCTGCTGCCGCCTAGGCTCTTTAAGCAGCGATGATAATGTGATATACAAAAGCGCCACCAGTACTGCGCCAAGGGCATCTGTGCCACCGAATGCGGGGATAATATGCTTGTCCATATGCTTTATAATAAGATGCAGCAAAGCTCTGCACAAAGCGGGCACCATGTTAGGATATACACTGCAGCTTTTAGGACTTTTCAATCATTTTCCGGAATTCCAGGGGGCTGCGGCCTGCGTACTTTTTAAACAGGCGGCTAAAATAAGACTGGTCGAGTATGCCTATCTCAGCGGCCACTTCGCTTACCGTGAGGTCCGTCTGGTGCAGCAGGGCTTTGGCTTCCAGCATCAGGGTTTCGTCTATCCATACCGTGGGCGATCTGCCCGTCAGTTCCTTAATTACACGGTTCAGGTGGTTGGGGGTCACATGCAGCAATGCGGCATAGTCGCTCACTTTGTGCAGGCTATGGATATGCTGAAACAAAAGCTCTTTGAACTTATTGGTAAGCATTACCGGCTTTGTTTGCGTACCGGGCGCGAGGGGTTTGTATGCAAGCTGCAGCTCGCAGAGCAGGGCTATAAAATAGGCCTGTATCAACTGCAGGTGCTTAAGGCCATGGGTAGTATAGCCGGCATAGATACGCTGCAGCAGTTGGCCGATGTACTGCGAGGTCTGCTTATCGAAAATAGTATGCGGGTTGCCCCAGACGGTGAGAAATTCAAGATCGCCCGGGAGTGCCTGCCGGCCCAGGCCACCGGTCACTACATCGTTATGAAAATTGACCAGGTAACCTTTACCGCTGTTCACATCCACATTGCCAATAGAGAACACCTGGCCGGCCTGCACCATAAGACATTCATCCTTATGCACCTTGTAGAACGCGCTGCCCACATTCATCTCTGCAGTGCCTTCGGTAAGGAACATAAAGGTATGCGTGGTGGCTTTGGTGGCGGCAAGCGGCAGCTTCATCAGTTTAATCATGTCCTCTATCCGCACAATAAAAAAGCTGCCGAAGCCGGGCTTGAGCAAGGCATCCAGTTGCTGCCCGGGCTCGATAAAGCGTTCCCGGAACATCTCTGTACTGTATGTTTCAACTTTTTGCTTCAATAAAAAATGTGCTTAAAAAAGAACAATATGCATCGCCTTCTTCGTCGTTATCGGTTCCCTTCCAGCATTACTGTTGCGGCTATCTGCATTGCATCTGCATCACTTATATCCAGGCCCTGCTGCAGTAGTTGCAGCATATCTTTTTCCTGTTGCGGCAGCGATCCGTCCACTATCATAAGGTCCACCGCTTTTGCAAAAACAGCATTGCGGTTCTCGGGCAGTATATTCTTTACCGCGGCCTGCACCATGGCAGCCAGTGTGTACCGCTCGCGCAGTTGCAGCATGCGGCCCATGGTGCTGGTAAGGCCCAATGCTGAGATGCCCGCATCGGCCATGATGATCTGCATAAAGCGCTCATTCTCCTCGTTGCACACCACCTCGTCGGAATGGATGCAGGCAAAGAGGATGGCGAATACGGCCTCGGCTTCCGACTGGTACACTACGCTGGGCGTATGCTTACTCTCTACTACGAACAGGCTCTCAAAGAAATTCATTTTGCGGCAGTTTTGGGAGCAGAAAGATACATATAATCGTCAAAAAAACAGAAAATGACAACAGTCCGCGATACTTAAAAATGCTTAAGCCGCAATAAAGCAACTATTTATGCGTTTCTTTCCTAAATCCCCTTTTTATGAAAAAGCTACTATTGTTACTGGCCCCTGTTCTTGTTAGCAGTGCTGCAAATGCCCGCTCATGGGATATTAATATTGAGAACGGGGCGAGTTTTGCGCGCCTGCTGCCCAGCTCCGGCTCCACAAAGGGCAGCGGCAGTATTAAGTACGGCTTCGGCAGCCCCGGTATCTATATAGGGCCCAGCGTAAGCCTGGTGGTAAGTGAGCACAGTAAGTTCAACTTCGGCTACCAGTACTCAGAGAACCAGCTTGGTGTAAAATTCCTGGTGAACGGCTCGGCAGGCAGCAGCGCGGAGGACTATGACGTGGTGGACCTGCATAATATAAGCGGCGGCTACTACTACAGCACAGCTGCACTGCGGGAAAAGATACGGGTGGGCTTTTTTGCAAAGATGGGTATAGCGTACGGCCATATGTCGGGCTATGGCGGGGGTGGTAGCGCCAGCGCCGTTGCCTATGATGGCGAAATATCGATGGGTGAAGAGCGCCTGACTGGCTTCGAGGTAATGCCGGATTTCTGGATGCCCAATAATACACTTGGCTTTACCATAGGTACCAATTCACGATCGAAACTGGCCGACAGGCTGGCTTTCAACATATCCGCAACCATGAACTGGAAGAACGCTTATAAGGACTACTCACGCACCCATTACAGCATCGAAACTACCAGCTACAAAGAGGAAGGCATAGTTCGATACCAGGGCATACCCTTACAGATGCAGATGGGCATTAGCTACGCTATGTTCCGCATAGGCAGCTAGTGGTGCTTGAAGTACTGTATCTCCCGCTCATGCTTTTGCGCGGCTTCCTTCGAATCGAAGGTGCCCAGGTTGCGGCGCTTGTGGGTCTTGGGGTCAATTTTCCTTGAGTATATGCGGTATTTGCCCGATTTTAATTTGCGTATCATAACAAAAACATTTTACGGAAAACCGGGCTAAAATACTGTGCCACAGCAGCTATAGAAGATGTGAGCATTGAGCGCAGAGGAGAGACAGCCAATTATATTTAAGCTTAGCCGGATATAATACGTTACCTTTAGGCATAATATAATTCATGGCCAACGTAATAGATGCAGTTCAAAAAGGAAGGTTTTCCAAGATCTTCAACCAGTTAATGCTTAAGGCCACGCCTGAATTGAAAAAGAAGTGGGACGGTGTAGTGCTATGGGATGAGACCAATAACAAACCCCAGATACAAGCCGAAATAATAAGCGCACTGACGCCGGCAATGATGGCCCGCTATGTGGACCTGCTGAATAAGCTGCGCAGGGGCGAGCTGTAAAGGCTAGCCTACTCCATTTAAGGGAAATACTTCTTTAGTTTCAATGCCCGCTTTTCCAGCAGGTGCCAGGACAATGCACCTATGAGCATGCTTACGGGTATAGCTATGAGCATTAGCCGCAGGGCCGTGCATTTGTAATAGTTCACCACAGTTTGCTGCACCAAAAAGCCATACAGGTATATGCCGTAAGACCAGTCGCCTATCTTATTGCTGAGCCCTGAGATGCCTTTAGTGTTCATTATCCCCAACAGTATAACCGCCAGTGGAAGAATAATATACTGTGAAAAGTAAAAGAGCTTTGCAACCAGCGCGATAACTACCAGGACTACTGACACCATAGCCAGCACATTGCGGTACTTGAAGCTACCAATATTCAGGGCTGCTAAAATGGAACCAGCGCAGAAGAACATACCCAGGTGCGCCAGCCGCTCCCAGTCCTTACCGATGCCCGGCATAGCCAGTCCCGTATCCTCGTAACGTATGGTGAACAGCCATGTGGCGATGAAGACCAAAATAACAAGTGCAGTCAGCAGCTTAGCATTCTTCCTGATCAAGAAAGCGGAGGACAGGATGATGTAGAAAAGGAACTCGTAAGGTATGGTCCAGAGGGAGCCGTTGACGGCATTCTTATAAGGGTTGTGCTCAAATACCCCCGGCAAGGCATCGACTGTGGGCAGGAACATGGCTATGTGCCGGGTAATATATGTGTAAGTAGCGCTGTTGCCGAGATACTCCTGCGCGGTAATTGAAGTAACCACTAAACCCACAATTACCGCTATGATGAGCACCATGATGAATGCCGGATATATCCTTAGCACGCGGCGTACCATATAGTCGCCCCAGTTGCGGCAGCGCATGGCACTCTGGAAAATAAGGTAGCCGCTGATGATGAAAAAGCCTTTAACGCCGAGTGCTGAGAAATTTAACTGTTCACCGGTAAGCTTGCTTAAAGGGTCTGCCCAGTCGGCGCCGGTTAATGCATAAGAATGCGTAATGATCACAAAAATTGCAAACACCAATCTCAGGAAGTCGAAGTTGTTCTTATGCATATAGTAGGCCCGTGGCTAAAAATACGTAAATACAATAGTATTTAGCCGGCAGGGGGCCAAGATGTGGGAGGTAGCCCCTAGGTAGCATTCAACAGGCCCTCTACTACTATCATCCTGGTAGTGGCTGTATTATGACGTATAAGCTTTGCCGGGGCGTACTCCGCGGAGGCCCACCAAAGCTTGGCATCAGCCGTGGTGGGAAACTCAAGCACCACTATCCTGCCCGGGTCCCAGTCGCCCTCGAGGGTCTCCGTAGCACCGCCACGTACTATGAACTTGCCCTTATACAAGGCAAGCGATCCGGGTGTAAGCTTCTTATACTCCTCATAACCTTTGGGGTCCAGGATGTCAATATCCACTATTACGTAAGCTGGCATTTTATCTATTTTTTGACTAATATAAAGTTAAGGAAACGGCAGCGAAAAGCATCAAATACAGTGTTAATAGTGATGCGCCCGTTGGGAACAAATACTGACTAAAATCACCAATTTCTGTGACAATAGTCACATTAGGGCTGTGAAACAATGAGCAATTTTACATTACCAACAGAAAAAAGAGATTTTAGAAATAAGTAAGGTTTTCATGGTGATAGGGTTTATAGGGGCTGGCCTGTTCTCAGGTCGGCTTTTTTATTTGTATAAACTGCGGCCAAAATATTTTTATCTTCATGAAAACAGACCATGCCTGCGCAAACCATAAACGAGGTAATAGCCGAACTGGAAAGTATACTTGCAGATGCAAAGAATACCAATAGCAGCGCAGGCTATTTTACTGCCTTGTACCATAAAGTAACCTGCAGGGTTAGGGACGGTATATTAAAGGGCGAGTTTGAAGACAATGCGAGAATGGAGCGACTGGATGTATTATTCGCGAACCGCTACCTTGCCGCATACGAACAATGGAAAAACCAACAAAGGCCTACAGCTTCGTGGGTGGCTGCGTTTGACGGAGTTAAAAAACGCTCTACTATAGTACTACAACATTTATTGCTGGGCATCAACGCGCATATCAACCTGGACCTTGGGATAGCTGCTGTGGAGACGATGAAAGGTGGTACCTTCAGCGATATACAAAAGGACTTTAACGCCATCAATACTTTACTGGCCGCACTGGTGTATGAAGTGATACATGACCTGAACAGGGTATCGCCACTGTTATCGCTGCTGGGGCTGCATGCTACCAATAACAACCAGATGCTTATTGAGTTCACACTGAGCAATGCGCGGGATGGCGCATGGTGCTTTGCCGAAGAAATAAGCAAGAAGACCGGAGCGGATTACGACAGTTGCTTTGCAGCAAGAGATAAACGCATAGGTGAACTGGGCGCGAGCATATTAAAGCCCCATGGGGCCGCCAGGATCACGCTGTGGTTCGTGCACCTGTTTGAGTGGAAGAGTGCGAAGAAGGTGATAGAGGTGCTGAATGATTAAATTACCTGCAGCAAGCGTTTGACTCCTCATCTAAACTCAAAACAGTACGGATGACCGGAAAGGATTAGGCTACGCCTAATTCCTCGGCCAAGTCCTTTTCTATCTTCAGATTGTCGATGATAAATACCTGGCGCTGGGGGGTGTTCTTTCCCATGTAATACTCCAGCAGCTTTTGTATCTGTGCATCGTGTGTGAGCAGTACGGGGTCTTTGCGCATATCCTCGCCAATGAATTGTGCAAACTCCTCCGGACTTATTTCACCAAGACCTTTGAATCGTGTTATCTCAGGTTTGTGTCCCAGTTCGTGAATGGCGCGCTGCCTTTCTTCATCGGTATAACAGTAGATAGTCTTCTGTTTGTTGCGCACACGGAACAATGGTGTTTGCAGGATGTGCACATGTTCTTTTTTCACCAGGTCGGGGAAGAACTGCAGGAAGAAGGTCATGATGAGCAGGCGTATGTGCATGCCATCCACATCGGCATCAGTAGCTATTACAATGTTGTTGTACCGCAGACCATCGAGCCCTTCTTCTATATTAAGCGCATGCTGGAGGAGGTTGAACTCTTCATTTTCATACACGACTTTCTTGGTAAGACCGAAACAGTTGAGCGGCTTACCGCGAAGGCTGAATACAGCCTGTGTTTCCACATGACGGCTCTTGGTGATAGAACCACTTGCAGAATCGCCCTCGGTAATGAAGATGGTAGACTCCAGCTGTTTAGACATAAAGTCCTCCTTGCCTTTTGTAGGTGGCTCATCGTTCAGGTGTATGCGGCAGTCACGTAATTTTTTGTTGTGCAGGTTGGCTTTCTTGGCGCGCTCGTTAGCAAGCTTTCGGATGCCTGACAGTTCCTTGCGCTCGCGCTCGCTCTGCTCAATACGCCTTTTCATTGCATCTGCAACGGCAGGATTCTTGTGCAGGAAGTTATCGAGTTCCTTAGCAAGAAAATCATAAACAAATGTCTTCATGGAGGGACCATTCTCCCAAACGTATTGCGAGCCTAACTTTGTTTTAGTCTGCGATTCGAAGACCGGTTCCTGAACGCGTACCGACACCGCGGCGGTTATGCTCTGGCGAACATCTGAAGCTTCATAATCCTTTTTGAAAAAATCGCGTATCACTTTCACAAAAGCCTCGCGGAAGGCCCCCTGGTGGGTACCGCCTTGTGTAGTGTGCTGACCATTAACGAATGAGTATATATCCTCTCCATAGTCGCCAGTATGGGTGATGGCCACTTCTATGTCCTCCGCTTTCAGGTGAATGATGGGGTAACGAAGGTTATCGGGATTTGTTTTGCGTTGCAGGAGATCGAGCAGGCCGTTCTTTGAAACGAAATTCTTACCATTGAAATTTATCTGCAGGCCGGCATTCAGGAAGCAGTAGTTCCATATCTGGTTCTCTATGTACTCATGAATGAAATGGTAGTTGCGGAAAACGGTACTATCGGGGGTGAAATTGATCAGGGTACCGTTAGCCTCTTTGGTATCGGTTTCTTTGTGCTCTTTTATGAGTATGCCCTTATCGAACTCCGCTACCTTTGTGCGGCCCTCGCGGAAGGCTGATACTTTAAAATAGCTACTGAGGGCATTAACGGCTTTGGTACCCACCCCGTTCAAACCCACCGACTTCTGGAAGGCTTTACTATCGTATTTGGCACCAGTATTTATCTTACTTACCACATCCACCACTTTACCGAGAGGTATACCGCGACCATAGTCGCGCACGGTGACATTACCATCGGCTACAGTTATCTCTACACGCTTACCATGACCCATGGTATACTCATCTATACAGTTATCTATCACCTCCTTCATCAGGATATAGATACCATCATCCATGCTGCTGCCGTCGCCCAGCTTGCCGATATACATACCCGGGCGAAGCCGGATATGCTCACGCCAGTCGAGCGACTTGATACTATCCTCGGTATATTGGTTCTCTAATTCCGCCATGGTGCAAAGAAAGTCAAAAGTCAAAAGTGAAAAGTCAAAAATTCACAGGAAAGGTGAAAATGTGGATAAGTTGGCAGGTTTCATAGCGTTTCAAAACAATAAAACCTCCCGGATGGGAGGTTTTATTTTATATGTGAAATAACCATTAAAACTTGAATCCTATAGTAAGGGCCGCGGTATTGAGGCTGTTTTTAAGCGTGGCCGAAGGCACCACCACCGTAGGATATGGCAGTACATATGGCTGCTCCTGCCCGTTATACATTGTGTGTACAAAGCCAAGATCAGTAAACCAGTGGTTAAAACGGAAACCTATACCCGCTGAAAAATCCATATGACTCGCATTGGAAGGACTATTCTTATAGGGCGTACCGTAATAGCCAAAGCCGAGGCGCACCATCATGAAATCAACCGGGCGGCCTTCGACGCCGAGGCGGAAATTGGAAGCTGCCTTGTAAGTGCTTTTTATCAACTGGTTGACAGAGGTTTCATAATCAATAAAATCGTCATTGAAGTTGTACCGTATCGAATGATAGTTAACAAACTCATAGTCGGCTGTGATAAATCCATATTTACCGAAGAAGCCCGTAGCGCTCACTACCCCTCTCCAGGGCGTGGTTATGTTGTAATCAAAAGTGCCGGGGTCGGTAGAGAAATTATGAATACCGCCCTGGGCATTTGCGCTTATCGAGCTAATGTATTGATCGTTCATAGAGAAGTATGTAGGGGTATGTAATGCAGCACCAAAGCGGAAATTGTCATTCACTTTATAGATAAAGCCCAGTTTAAGATTAACGCCTGTACCCTTTGTTGTCAGCTTTTCGGTATAGGTATAATCGGAAAACAGTGGCACCGGAACTTCCAGGGCTTCGGAATAATCGGAAGTGCGATCATAACGTATGAACGGTATACCTACTGTAAAACCGAGCATCAATTTTTCCATATAATTACCGCCTACAGAAAACAGGGCCTCGTTCATGCTACCGGATTCGTGCATGCGGCGCCTTTGGTTGAGACCGTTGGAATCGTCCCAGGGCACAACTGAACGGAAGGTTGTATTATTTGAATCGAAATTGATGAGGTAAGACTGGTAACCCAGGTTGGCCGGGGAGTTGTAATCGTTGATGCCGCTATTGCTGTTGTTCGCATCCACAACAAAAACCTCGGAACCGCTGCTGCCTGTTGGTCCGCCATTTTTACCACTATAGATATAATTGCGATTGAAATCGGCCTGGCGATTAAAGCCAAAGGCAAAAGAAGAGGCTTTCCACTTACTTTGCTCGTACCTGCGGCCTTTTGCAGCCCTTGTAAAAACAATACCTGCATTATTGACCGTGAAGCGGGTTTTGTCATCGCTCATGGTATTGCCCAGGTAAGTACCGGTAACAGAATTGATCCTGATGGACGGCGTGAACATCATCTCCCCATTACGATAAACGCCTATGCCTGCGGGATTGATGCTTAGGGAGCTAAAGTCGCCCCCGACCGAGCCGCCGGCATTGCCTATACCCATGGAACGCGCTGTGCCCTGGGGGGCAAGGTAGGAATAACGCAAAGCGTCATTCTCGTCTTGTGCAAGGGCCTGAAGGCCAATGCAAAATGACAATATTGCGATCGAAATGTACTTTAAACTACTCATACAAACGGGTTCTATTAAATTTGACATTTTATGCAAGCTATCGTTTAAAATAGACTACCAATATTCTAAATCAAAAACTATACCGATTGTTAAAAAAATACGCTATCCTAAAGGATAGCGTATAAATGGGGATATTATTGTGTTATAAAAATCATAAAATTACCTGCGGCCACCGCCATGCCCTCCGCCAAAACCACCACCGGAATTGCCGCCTGAGCTACGGATGCTGCCACCGGAACCGGAGCTATGGCTTTCGCCACCGAAGCTGCGTGGCGATGACTGCTGAACAGGAGCGCTGCGTGGCTGCTGCTCAAAACGAGGCTGCTGCTGCATGCGAACCGGTTCTGAACGCTCATAACGAGGCTGTTGGTTCATCTGCTGACGAGTGCCGCCATCAAACTGCCTGCTATCATTAACCCTGCCATTGTTATTATTATCGTTTGAAAAGAAATTACGCTGAGGACGGTCCTGCTGCCTTATTTCATTCCTGCCATTATTGTAAGAATTGTTATTCAACCTGTCATCATTGCGGAAAGCACCATTCGTCCTGTCATCATTGCGGTTATCAAAACGAGGGTCTGCTGCCCTCCCGGTGGTATTGTTATTCCTGTCATCGTTGCGGAAATTACTGCCACGAACCGAGTTATCCCGGGTGCCCTGACGAACATTTCCTTCATCGATGCTGCGAACGGAATTGACATTATTATTATTTGCCGGGCGCAAATGCGGCGTACGAACATCATCGTGCGCTACCTGTGCAAAACCTGTACCGGGCCTTACACCGTTGCGGTTGTGAATGGCATTAAGCGAATAACGGGGACCATAGGAGCTATTGTTGCGGCTATAGCGACCGTCATTAATACCGCCATAGTACCCGTTCCAATAATTACCGTAATATGGGCCATAATAACCGCAGGCGTAGTAGGGATAATTCCATGAACTATAAAACCCGGGATAGCCGTACCAGCTATACCAGCTCCAATAAGAGGTCCAATACGGGCCACCGTAACCAAAGCCTACAGAGAAGCCGGGACGAGCCCATGGACTCCAACCCCAATAAGGATCGGACCAATAGGGATCGTACCAGTAAGGATTATAGAAAGAACTATAATAGCCCAGGCTGAAATACGGATGGTTGAAACGGTTGATATTGGAAGCATAGTAATAATCGTTGTCGTAATCGGCATAATCATCACTGCCATAACTGCGGCCTGAATTCTCATAGTCGCCATTATCATTGTAATCGCCCCCGGAACTTGAATAAGTATTATTATTATTTCGCTTTGATCCGGCATCGTCATACCTGTCCTGCCTTTGTGCATTGTAGATGCTATCTCGTTCCGCCTGGCGCCGAGCCTCTTCTTTGGCCTGCCTGTCTGCATCCTTGCTGCTGAAATACACGTCATCGTTCTGGGCATAGGATATGGAACCCAAGCCAAAGAGCAACACGGCAATAAACAATAAGCGTTTCATTTTATAGATTTTTACGTAAAAAGTCCTTAGTGAAATTAGTACTTTTGCGGCACCCCACCAATTTATAAGACATCGAAAAGTATGCCAAGTTTATTATGAGCGAAAAATTAACATCACGAGAACAGGACTATTCACAATGGTACAATGACCTGGTACTAAAAGGCAACCTGGCCGACTATTCGGCAGTGCGCGGATGCATGGTGATAAAACCACATGGGTATGCCCTGTGGGAGAACATGCAGGCCCAGCTGGACAAAATGTTCAAAGAAACCGGCCACCAGAACGCATACTTCCCCCTGTTGATACCTAAGAGCTACCTGAGCAAAGAAGCCGCGCATGTAGATGGTTTTGCCAAGGAGTGCGCAGTGGTGACCCATTACCGCCTGAAGAACGACCCCAATGGCGGTGGCGTGATAGTGGACCCGGAGGCAAAACTGGAAGAGGAACTGATCATAAGGCCCACATCGGAAACCATAATATGGAGCACGTATAAAGGCTGGGTGCAGAGTTACCGCGACCTGCCGCTGCTGATAAACCAATGGGCTAACGTGGTGCGCTGGGAGATGCGTACACGCCTTTTCCTGCGCACGGCCGAGTTCCTGTGGCAGGAAGGACATACGGCACACGCTACCAAAGAGGAGGCTGTAGCAGAGACAAAGCAGATGCTGGATGTATATGCCACATTTGCGGAGGAATATATGGCACTACCGGTGATACGTGGGGTGAAAACAGCCAATGAGCGTTTTGCAGGTGCCGAAGACACTTACTGCATAGAAGCACTGATGCAGGACGGCAAGGCACTACAGGCAGGCACATCGCACTTCCTGGGGCAAAACTTTGCTAAGGCATTTGACGTGACTTTTACAGACAAAGAAAATAAGCTCGACTATGTGTGGGCTACCTCATGGGGGGTATCGACCAGGCTAATAGGTGCACTGGTGATGGCCCACAGTGACGATGACGGGCTGATATTGCCGCCGAAACTTGCACCATTGCAAGTGGTGATAGTGCCTATATACAATAAAGACGCTGCTGCGCGTGAGAAAATAGATGCCACCATAAATGCCATGGTGAAAGAACTGAAAGCAAAGGGCATAAGAGTGAAATATGATAATGACGACAGCACAAGGCCGGGGTGGAAATTTGCAGAGTATGAGCTGCGTGGTGTACCTGTGCGTATAGCATTGGGCGCACGTGACCTGGAGAATAACCAGGCTGAAGTGGCCAGGCGCGACACCAAAGAAAAAGCCCCCTACAGCCTTGACGGACTAACGGACAAAATAGAACAACTGCTGATGGACATACAAAGCAATATGTTCCAAAAAGCATTGGACTTCCGCAATGAGCGCATCACGAAAGTGGATAGCTGGGACGAGTTTGTAAAAGTGCTGGATGAGAAGGGTGGTTTTGTATCGGCACACTGGGATGGCAGCGGCGAAACGGAAGAGAAAATAAAAGAGATGACCAAGGCGACCATACGCTGCATACCCCTTGATAATGAGCAGGAAGAAGGCAAGTGTATACTGACCGGCAATCCATCGGGACAGCGGGTATTGTTTGCAAGGGCTTATTAATATTATTTGGCAACCGGCTGATGTGATAATTAGTCAATGTCCAGGATGCTTAAACCATCCCGCTGATAGCGGGATGGTTTTTTTACGGTATGGTATGCGTTGGTATTCTTTTTTTATATTTGAACTACTAAAAATGCATCTATGATCGATCAAAACGAAAGCAGCATCTTCCGCCTGGAGGTAGACGAAGTATCAAAATCGCATATGCTTGAAATGGCACGCTGGGGCAAATTCATTGCTATAGTGGGTTTTATAATGATAGGCCTGATGTTGCTAGGCGGGGCTGCTGCTTCCATGAGTTCAGTGCTATTATCTTCCGGCTTTTTAGGTGGTATCGGTGGTGTGGGGATATTTCTTTTTTACCTTCTTGGCGCCGCTTTGTTCTTTTACCCAACGTATATGCTGTTCAGCTTTGCAAGGAATATAAAACCGGCGCTAAATACTATGAACAAGGAACAGTTTAATAGTGCGTTCGCGAGCCTGAAGAACATGTTCAAGTATTGGGGTGTTATGACCATCATCATATTAAGTTTATACGGTATTGTTATTATTTTTCTCGTAATAGGACTTAGCAGGTAGACAGAACAAATATTTTGAGCAGCTGCATGGCGATGCCATGCAGCTTTTTATTGCGGTATAGGCTATAGGTATTATCAAATTTTCTATAACTTTATAAGGAAGCTACGAACGAGGAACCCTACAAACATGGTTACAACAGGAGCGTAATTTATACTTACACATTAGTTACCCTAAAAAAAACCATAGCAAAGAGAAAAAGACAATGTTCACTTAAAAAAAATCATTTGAGTATGTCCCTATTACTATTGGCCTACCCTCAACTGGCAAAGGATGACCTGGCGACTATACAGGCATACCGGAAACAACACGACCTGCAATATAGTGTCGCAGCACCGCACTTCACCATCGTTTTTGCCATAGACGATATACCAGCCAAACCATTCATTGCTGAAGTAAAAAAGCAGAGCAAGGGGATCGCATCTTTCCCCTTCACGGTAGATAAAGCGGTACGCTACAAGGACGATTTCCATTTATTGTACCATAGCTTTTTAGTGCCTGAGGAAGGCCTGAAAGACGTAAGCCTGCTACATGATAAAATGTATAGCGGGCGTTTCTCACTACACTTACACCCTACGCTAGCATACCTGCCACATATTACCATTGGCAGCGCTATAGATGAAGCGATGTGCGACAAAATAGTGGCCAAATGGAATAAGGCTGCACGACCGATAAACGGGACAGTAAATGCACTGGAGGTAGTGCTATATGAAAACAAAACCCTTACTACCATAGAAAAAATCGAACTACATTAGCTTAAATATCTTTATGAAATCACAAGGACTACGTACGCTTGGCTATTTCGTCAGCGACCTGGACAAGGCGAAGAAATGGTATACTGAAGCATTTGAAACAGAGCCCTACTTTGATGAACCCTTTTATGTGGGTTTTAATATTGGCGGCTACGAGCTAGGCCTGATGCCGAAAGAAGATGGCATTGCCAAAGGGGACAATGTACTGGTATATTGGGGTGTTGATGATGCGCATGCTGCCTATAATGAACTTTTGAGCAAGGGGGCCACAAGGCATACCGAGCCGCAGGATGTGGGTGACGGAATTATTGTTGCCACAGTGAAAGACCCTTGGGAGAATGTACTGGGGATCATTTATAATCCGAATTTTAAATTGCCGGGATAGATATAGTTGCCGATCTAGTTTTTCAGGAACCTGACCGCACTGCTTTTATACTTTACAATGTAAAGGCCCGACGCAAGGGCTTTAATGTCTACAGAAACACTGTTCCCGGATCTTCGCTTTGGGCATATTACTTCATGGCCAATGACGTCATATACTTTGATGGGGTCGTTACCAGCCAGGCCGCTTATTAGAATGACATCATTCGCAGGATTGGGAGATATTGCCAGGCCATCAGTGGCTGATACATTTTCCACTTTAAGATGGCAGAGGTTGTTCCAGGTGAGCATTTTCATGCCGGGCCAGTAGGAGCAGAAGGGAACACAGAAGGGGTTATTTATGTAGGCAAGATAAACCTGGTTTTGGTACAAGCCCAAACCCCAGGTGGCCAAGGATTTCCCGGACTAGTCCTCCACCCACTTGCGGAATGCCGCAGCTTTCTCCTTGCTTACGATGATTTCAGGAGATTGCTCCAGCTTTAATTTTACAATTATCTTGCCACTTTCATCGCTACGCATGGATTCAATGTATTGCATGGAGATGATGAACTGCCGGTTGGCGCGGTAAAAATGCTTTGGATCGAGGAGTTCCTCGATCTCATCCAGGGAGCGAAAGTCGGTAATGAACTTTTTGCCTTCTTTGTGTACCAGGTAAATAACCTCCTCCTTTGAAAAACAGGCGATATCCTCGCAGTGGATCAGTAGTATATTGCGACCGTAATGGGCAGTGAAGCGTTCTTTATATTTCTTGCTATTTCTAAAATCACTGAACAAGGTGCTTAATTGATCGAGGTAAACTTCGTTACCAAATTTGGACTGGAGTAAATAGAACTTATCGAAAGCCGCTTTCAGCTCGTTTTTATCAACGGGCTTAAGCAGGTAATCAACGCTGTTGACCTTAAAGGCACGGAGAGCATATTCATCATAGGCGGTGGTAAAAATGATAGGGCACTTTATTTTGGTATCGGTAAATACATCGAGGCTGATACCGTCTGCAAGCTGGATATCGGAAATGATCAGGTCCGGAACGTTTGAGGAAAGTGCCTTCCGCGCTTCCTTTACATTAGTAAGCGGCCCTTGTATCTCAGCCATGGGTTCCAGTTGTTTTACAAGCTTAATGAGGCTCTCCGCCACAAGGTGTTCATCTTCCAATACCAATATCTTCATATTAAGTCAAAAGTAAAAAGTAAAAAATCAAAAAAGGCACCTTTAGGCGAAAAGGTCAGAGGAGGGGTATTTTTATCGTGTAATCGTCGGGATGATCTTCGATGACTATCGGGGCATCACTATGATAGCTATATAGTTGGGCCAGCTGTTTCAGACCCTGCTTATTAGAGGTATCGACCTGGCCGCGTACCTGTTTGTTGTTCTGCACTACCAGGCAGCCATCTTCATCCCATATCGCGATGTATAAAGGGCTTTCTTTTTGCACCACATTGTGTTTTATAGCATTGTCTATCAACATCTGCAGGGTTACCATCACTATGCCCTTATCTCTTGCATCTTCAGATATGTTCAGTTTAATATTCAAACCTTCGGCATAGCGAATATGCAGCAACTCAATGTAATGCCCTATGAACCGGGTCTCTTCATCAATGCTAACCACTTCATTTTCCTTGTGCTGTAGTACATAACGGTACACCTTCGACATATGGCGTACAAACTCGGATGCAAGTTCAGGGTTGGTTTGTATCAAGCCGTCGAGGGATGTCAGGGTATTGAACAGGTAATGGGGATTAACCTGGTTGCGCAGCTGATGGTATTGGAGGTTGAACTTTTCCCGTTCCAGCTCGGCTGCCTGGATCTGCAGCTTGGCCTTGTCTTCGACAGACTCCTGCCAATTGTGAAAAAAGTAAAAAGAATAGAAAGCAAAATTGAAGAGGAAAATGAGAATGACAAAAAGTACGGCCACCATGGCAATGAACTGGTCATTGATAAAGGGTGGCTTGTAGGGCTCTAACAGAATAGCCATAAGGGTAAACACCGGAGCTATGATAAGGATAGAAAGTGCAATTTGCAGCAATACCCTTTTTATGGGGCCCTGGCTGAAAGGTATTCTTTTGTCAAGAAATCCATTCAGGGCCTTGATAAGATGCCATATGCAGGTCATGGTAAATACCTGCAGGAGAAATAATCCTGAATGAACTAAAAGTCCCCATTCAGGTATCATGTAAAAACGCACAAAAGATACAGCAACCGAAAACAGGATGATGATAAAATACGGTGTGAACCTGTATTGCAGGAATTGTATCCGCTTTTGCTGGGTGGCTGCCAATGATGTATGTTCTGCGTTTGTGCTCACAAAATACAAATCTTATTGGGCATTAGGTTTTAGTTCGGGCTTATGTATGCCTAATATATGCCCGTCTTCCATTTCCACCATCCTGTCTGTGCCATTGGCGAAGTCAAGATCATGGGTGACTGTAATAATTGTTTGATTGTTATCTGCAGCTAACTGCCTGAAGATGTCAAAGACGTTTTGAGAATTGACTTTGTCCAGGTTGCCGGTGGGCTCATCACCCATGATCACCGCAGGGTCGTTGATGAGTGCCCTGGCTATTGCTACGCGCTGCTGCTGCCCGCCGGATAAACGCGAAGTGCTCTTCTTTGCATACATATCCATGTCTACAAGCTTCAATTTTTCAATTGCCCTGTGTTCTATTTCGTCCGTACTATATTTACCCAGCTTCAAGGCAGGCAGCATTACATTTTTAAGCGCAGTGAATTCGGGCAGCAAGTAATGGAACTGGAAAACAAAGCCCAGGTGTTCGTTCCTGAATTTCGACAATTCGTTTTGCTTAAGCCCGGTCAATTTCTGTCCTTTTATTTCCAGTGTGCCCTCATATGCTGTGTCCATTGTGGATAGGATATACAGCAAAGTGCTCTTACCGCAGCCCGATTTGCCAACTATAGAAAGGAACTCGCCTTCCTGCACATCAAAACTTATCCCTTTCAGTACCTGGAATTTTTCAGGCTGATAGAAATACTTAATGATATTATCTGCTTTGAGTACTGCTGCCATTGTGCTTTATTTTACCCCCTGAGTATCTGTACAGGGTCTACTTTTGATGCTTTTTTAGAAGGAAAATATCCTGCGAACAATGTCGTGACAAATCCAAAAAATACTCCCTCAACGTAATGTAGCGGGTTAAAATTGACGGGGAATGTATTGAGCCGCAGGAACTGCCCTGCCGGGAAAGGTGTGATTGAAAGCAAGTAGCTGAAGAAAAAACCAACCGACAAACCAAGTATGGCACCTGCAAGGCCAATCATTATTGACTGTAAAAGAAAAATACCAACGATGTCGCTGCCCTGGAAACCTGTGGCCTTCAATATCGCAATGTCCTTCATCTTATTGATGATGTTCATGTTCATGATATTGTAGATGCCAAAGCCTGCAACGGTGAGCAGTGTAGTGCAAACAACGATCGTCAATATGTTACGAATTTTATCGCCTGCAAGAAGAGACGCATTAGCAGTCTCCCAATCTTCGATATACACATCTTTTAACCTGTTTTTTAGTTTTTCAGTGAATGCATGAGCGCCTTGAATGTCCTTTAGCTTTATGTTTAGATCTGTTATGTAAGAAGGGTCTTCGCCTAATATCTTCTGCACGGTAGATAAAGTAGCGTAGCAGCGGCTCTCGTCCATGGCCGTGATGCCGAAAGAAAAAATGCCCACCACTTTTAAAGTAAAGTTGCCCCCCTGCGGTGTGGTAACGCTCACACGGTCACCCACAGTAACATTCATTTTCTCTGCCAGACCTTTGCCCATTAAAACCACGTCTGAGCCTTTCAGGAGGCCTTCCACTTCCCCATAATCCATCTTTTTTTCCAGGCTGAATAACTGCTCTTGTTTTTTCACATCTATGCCCAGGATATTACCGGGTATCTGTACCGGGCCGTTGTTGTAAAACACCTGCGATGATACCTGCGGGGCCACACCGTACACCTCGGGCATGTTCTCTATTTGCTGGGCCATTGTGAGGCCGTTCTTTATCTTCGACAGTTCATTCTTAGGCCTTTGGTGCTGCACTATGTACCAGTCATTTTTACTTTGCGGCTTATTGAGGCTTACTATTTTTTTCTGATCTATTTCTATAGGCTTATAGATATGCAGGTGCGGCGTATTGTCCATAGCCATATCTTCCAGGAACTGGTTGACCCCGGTCATAAAGCTGATCATAATGATGAACATGGAAATACCGAACATCACCCCCAGCATCGCTATCAGGCTTTGCTTCTTCTTGGTAACAAGATGGGTGAGCGCTATTTGAAATGCTAATTTCCAGTTCATTTCTTTACAATTACGGTTGTTGTTTGGTCTATACCGCCAAGTACCTGCACATACTCATCGTCCTCAATGCCTTTTTTTATCTTTACCTTTTCTTCTTTACCATCTTTCTTTATTATTACGCTGTCTCCTTTCAGTACTGCCCCTTTCGGTAATGCCAGCACTTGTTGTTTTTCGGCTACTACTATGTTAGCTTCCAGGTTAAGACCATACATGCCGGTGGGTATTGTGTCATCCAGTTCCGCATCGGCCCGGAAAGATTGCTCCACTTTACTGAGCAGTGGGTATATCTTGGCGATATGTGCACTGAAAACCTTGTCGGGGAAGGCGTCCATAGTGATCACTACCTTTTGGCCATTATGTATCTTATCAAGATCATCCTCATCTATCAAAAGCCTTGCAAACATTTTACCCGCACCTATCAATGCAACAGGCTGGTTAGGCATTACCAGGTCGCCCTGCTTTTTATAGATATCATACACCACACCATTCACAAAGCTCTTCAGGTTGCCTACTCCCGACTGTGCCGCAGCTACTGATAGTTGGTTTTTAGCCTGCTGCAATTGCAGGTCGCCCGCCAGCTTTTGCTGTTGCCATTGCTGGCGCAGGTTCTGGTAGTTCTTCAGTGAACTTTGGTATTGCAGGTAATATTTTTCGTTTGTACTGGCAGAGATGGCGTTCTGGTCGAACAGGTTCTTATACCTAACGTATTGCAGGCTATCCTGTGCTTTTTGAATACGGGCCACATCTATACGGCCTTCCAGCTCGCGCAGGGCCGGGGCGTTGTCGTTGACCGAGGGTATTGTTTTTTGAACTACCTGGCTGGCGCCTTGCTCCTGCACCTGGCGTACCTCGCTGCTTATCTTAAAGAGCAACTGACCGGTATGCACGGTATCGCCTTCCTTAACAAAGGCATCGACCAAATACCCGTCAACGCTCGACACTACTTTATATTCCTCCTTGGGCACCAGTGAACCTGAGGCGTAAACTGCGGAGGTAAGCAGTTTCAGTTCGGGGTGTATCTCGTCCTGCTTACTTTTACATCCTGCCACAACAAGGGCCAATACAAGCCATAATAGCTGTCGCTTCATTGATCTAAAATTTTTGCGTGCTTAATAAATAATATAATATTCCATCTGCCAGATTCTGCAAGTACTCGATCTTTGCCCGGTTGTATTCCATGAAAATATTGTTGAACTCATCAAACTCCATTAAGCCCTCCTTTATATTAAGACGGGCTATGCGAAGATTATCAGATGCATTTTTAACTTTTTGCTCCAGCAAGCTGTGCTTGGCAAGGGCTGTGTTATACTGCGTATGCCAGTCCTGCATTTGCTGGGTTAGGCTGTCGCGGGTTTGTTGTTGTCCCAGTTTAGCGATCTTCAGCTGCAGACCGTTCTTAATTCGTGTTGACCGATAAAAATTTCCCTGGAATAATGGGAAGTCAAGGCGCAAGCCTACGTCGGCAAAGTCAAACTCTACATTATTCACCCCTGATTCAAATTTACTCTGCATGTTATAGGCATACTTTCCATTGAGAGCCAGCTTGGGCAAGCCTGCCTTTTTGCTTTCTGCAAAAGCGAGTTGTGCCACTCTTACTTTCATATCGGCTTCCTGCCAAGCTGGTCTGCCCGATGCATCAACACCGGGAGGCAGCAGAGACCAGCTAAATCCCTCTATAGATTCACTTAGCACAACCGAGTCACTACCTAAATTGAGTATCGCCGTAAGCGCATTATTAGTTTGTTCCAGGCTTTTTCTCGAATCCACTCCCGCAGTCTGCACATCGATCTGTAAATTCCTTGTGCGGTTAAGGTCCTGTGGGTTCACCACGCCCTGACTATTGCGTGCGTCAATTATTCGCAGAAGCTCGTCTGAAGTTTCCCTGTTCTCATCGTTCAGCTTCAACACCTCCTTGGTAACCAGAGCTTTGTAGTAGACCTGGGCCAGCATAATATGAAAATTTTCAAGGGCCGTTTGACTTGCGGAGAGGGATTGTTGGTATTGCGCCCGGGCCTTTGAAAGCTGCGCCCATTTTTCAAGGTTTACTACAGGCAGGCTCACTTCCGCACCGGTGGTAAAAACATAGGGTAATCCAAACTGCGCCTTGAGATAAGTTCCCGGTTTGCCACCCAATACCTCCGCCGGTATCACCTGGGTGGGAATGAGTGGATAATAGTCGCCTGTAGCGAAGGCATTTATCTTGGGATACAGCCCCGATGCCTGCACGCGTACATCCTGCTGGGTAACAAGCGGTTGCAGCTTTGCCATTTGCGATGCAGGCGCATGTTCGTCGGCATACTGCAAGAGGGACTGCAAACTATTTATCTGCACCTGAGCCCTGGTGAGACCCGGAACCAGGAGCATACCCAACAGTGCTAAAACAAAGCGCATTGTATAAATTTTCCACAAAAAGAATACAATAGCCCTTCCCTTGCAAATGATACACACCGAAGCGGAAGAAATAAACAAGGAAGCGGAAAAGACGAAGATCAGCCTAACACCCAGAAACAATATCTCCGCTAATAAATTTCATATATTAGCTATACAAAGGGTAGGAGTAGCAAGGACTTTATGAACAGTACAGTCACAGAACCGGTAAAAGACCAGGCGTCTGCAGAGTATGGCCCTGGGTCGCCAGTCGCAATTAAGCTAGTTCCTTTATCATTTCAAACTGTGAGCCACGTAGTGGTATTCCATTGTTTTCCATAAAAGCATTCATCGACTCACAAGTAGTTTCAATGTTGATCACTTTAAAAGCGTTATGTTCATTGTATTTCAATAGCTGCTTAAGAATACCCGAAGCAATCCCCCTTCTCCTGTATGCTTTATCAACCGCGATTTGTGTTATGTCACCCGATGAGGGCTCGGTGATGCCGTAGGCTATTAATTTATCGTTATCAAAAACGCCTATTATCTTAAATTCATCCAATGCCCTCTCAATAGATTCGAAACTATTTTGCCAGGAGGGAACAAAGTCCCACATTTGCATCATTTCTTCTCTTTTACCTAAATCAACATCGCGCAGGGTATATGACGAGAGTAGCACTTTTGAGTTCAGTCGCAGCTCAGCCATGTTTTGAACATAATAATTAAACTCCCTGCTTACCTTAAAACCAATATTAGAATAAACCGAAACAGCCGCAGCGTTATCCTGCAGCACCTCCAAAATATATTGCTGTATTCCTTCGGCCCTAAGAGAAGGTATTGAGGCAGCAAAGATCTTTCCTGCAAGGCCGCGCCCCCTGTATTCTTTTATGGTGCCGGTGCCTGTGTCATATGCGGTTTTTAGTCCCTTGAAGGGGCCTATGCCATTCAAAGTAAAGGCCACAAGCCTGTGGTCATCAAAAGCACCAAAAGACAGTTCAGGGACGTACCCCCTGCGCTTGAGTAGCTGCCCGAACTCAGCGCGGGTCCATGTTCGTTCGTAGTCACGAAATGCATCTTCCCAGGCTACATACAACTCATCGAGGCCAATTCCTGTAAGAGACTTGATCTGCTCCATACAACTGCAAGTTATAGAAAACACAAAAAGTCCTCACGGCTGTCCTTAAATTGTCCGAAAAGCCCTAATTTGTAACCATATTATATACAATGTCTTTGTTTATGAAACGATTACAACTTCTTTTTGTGCTGTTTCTCCTATTGGGTGCAGTGCCTTCTTTTGCTCAAAAGGCCCTTGCAAAAAGCGATACGCTTGTTTGGTATACCAGCCTGGAACAGGCCCAGAAATTATCCCTGGCAAAACATAAACCCATATTCGGTTTCTTTACCGGTAGCGACTGGTGTGGCTGGTGCCGTAAATTGCAGAACGATGTTTTTGCGAAACCGGAATTTATTAAATGGGCACGGCAGAATGTGATACTACTTGAGTTGGATTTCCCCAGGCGTAAACAATTGTCGCCCGAACTGGTGCAGCAGAACAATAACCTGCAGCAGGCGTTTAAAGTTACAGGCTACCCTACGGTTTGGCTTTTTTATCTAAACAAGGATGAAGCTGCTAAGAAAATGACCATTACTGCACTAGGCTCCTTAGGCTACCCTGGCGGTGCCGTAGCAGGCAAGGAGGAGGTGAAATTCCTTGGCGATGCAAATCTTATACTGGCCAACAATAAGGTTAAGAAAGGCGCTTAGATATAATGCAAGGTCATTACACTACCTCCCGCTTGTCATTAAATACAGTGACATTAGCTGATATTGAATTTATTACTGAGCTGGTGAACACGCCCGAGTGGATAAAGTTCATTGGTGATAGAAATGTACATAGTCATCAGGAGGCTACTGAATACATTCAGAGGATTATCGACAATCGCAATATCAATTATTGGGTAATAACCATTAAAGGAACACAGGTACCTATCGGCATTATTACATTCATCAAGCGCGACTATTTAGATCATCATGATATTGGCTTTGCCTTGCTTGCCCGTCATACCAGGCTTGGCTATGCTTACGAAGCTGCTTCCGCCGTACTAGCTGAAGCACTAAAAGAACATTCCACGGTCGTTGCTACAACGATAAAAGAAAACAATAATTCAATTCAACTCCTTGAAAAACTGGGCTTGAAATTTGAACGGGAGACAGTGAAAGAAAATGAGGCTATACTATTGTACTCTATTTCAGCCGGCAATTAGCGGCAAGCCTGTCACCAAAGACTTAATCGAGTGCTTCAAATACCAGTTCCTGAACGCCATTTCTCCAGGTTTTATCACCCAATGTCTTTAATAGAGACAGATCCTCGTCAAATACCTTTGCGAAAATATTACTGCAGTCAAGCAGGTGCCCCTCGCCGTATAGTATTCCCATACACTTACCCACCTTGTTCCTTTTTGGCCTTAAAGGACCGATAACTACCTCCCCCGGCGCAACGAAAACCGATGAATTTTCCTGTGCAATATCCAACTCAGGGGCATTGTCAATCCATATTTCTTCTCCCGACACCCTGCCATACAGGAACGTTCTTGTAAAAGGGAGCGTTTGCGCAAAAGCCGCAGATGTTGCCGGTGCATCAGCCAGGTAATAGCCAAAACGTATCACTACGCCATCCTGAGTTTTGATTCGAAATCCTGTCATTTGTTTTTTCTTATTAACGGATACACTATGAAAAAATTATCCCGATGCTAGCTCATACCTATCATCATTTTAATATTTGCCCTTGCATACTCTTGTGTATCCAGCGGTATCTCTTCAAAACCAAGTTTGTAATACAGTTGTATCGCTTCAGCCGAAGTATCTCTGTTTGAATAGAGCTCCACTTTTTTAGCAGCGAGCTCACGTGCCCGTTCCAAAGTAGCGAGGCCAAGCAAATGCCCGATCTTAAAGCCGCGCATGTCTTCGCGAACAGTCATTTTAGTGAGTTCATAGAGTCCATTCCCTTTATTCTTTAATGCACAGGTGCCTACAACCTCCTCTTCATATATAGCAACCAATATACAGCCACCACCGTTTAGTATATATTTATCGGGATTGTCCAGCACTTCTATATCCACGTCCTCCACCACATGGGCCTTCTCTATCCACGCAACATTAAGGTCTTTAAAAGGCTTTTGATATTCAGGCTTGTAGTCTGTTATTTCAACTTTTCGTTCATTCGTCATAAGGGAGCATTATTATGACGCAAATTTCTGTAGCTTTTTTGAAAGATAACAGATACAAATTTTCAAATTAACACCAGCACAGTTGATATTTACCTGATCTTTTCAATTATGAGGTTAATTACCTCCAGCAATATCAATGTAATAACTATTATTTCAAGTGCATAGCTGCTCCTGTGTTGCATAATATCCTTAAACAGCTCAAAATTTTCTTTAATAATCTGCAGGCTTTCCTGTATATGCCGGGAGCGCACCTGGAGGTCAAAAGTTTTTTTCAGGCCGATATCAATTTTATTAAGCAGCTCGTCCTCCCATGTTTCGGGTGGCGAATCAAAAATATAGAGGTTCTCCGATATGCGGCTTTTCAGACTAAGCGTACGCCCTATATATTTCTTTAGGTTGCGGCCGGATATATGCAGGCGCCCTTTCTTTTCAAGGTATTGTGTTTGAAGGTTTGTCTCGAGTAATAACCTGTTGGTCAGCTCATAGTAGTAATCCAGTGCTACCGATTGTGATACATTCAGCATAATAAGCCTGAACATATCAATATTAGGATCGCTTATTTCGATTTTATTAAAGCCGAAGGCAATAGCGCTGGCATTGGTCTCTATTTCAAACTCTTCACTATGCCTGAACTCTGAGAAATTCCTGCAAAACGGAGTGATCAGCTTAATGAACTCCTGTATTGATGACTCATCATAATTCAAAAAGGAAACAACGCCATACTTAAAAACGTAGATGAACTTATCAGGCCCTGTTATGAAAAAGGTCTCATCACTATCAGCAAAGTGAACAGGCGCTTCAAAACTATTTTTAAAACCCTTAATATCTATGCTGTCTGCTATTTGATAGGCTAAAACTTTCATATGGCCTTATAAATTTAAGACAAATAAAATAAGTCGACCCCTCAACACTTCAGCACCTTCTTCTTCTTACCGGTCGCACCTTTATCGGCCACTTTCTTAATGTATGTAATAGCATCGGGCACCTTACAGGCTGTTCCGTTCATGTCAACTGTCACGGTGCCAATTTTTTTTGCGGTTGCTATGGCATCCTTTGTAAGTGGCGCAACAAAAGAACCTGCAGCTATCACAAATCCATTCATTGTATGTCCTTCCCTGTTCTTTGCACTATGTATCTTCTTTTCCACGCGCGCCAGCAGGCTTTTGAGCAATGGCAGGTCCAATTCATCATCCGGCTTTATAGCCATTAATCCGCTTAATGTGTTCCATCCGGCTGCCGCAATATAATCTTCCTTCGAGTCTATCCATTCCAGCGCCAGTTCCAGCCCATATCTACTACCAGCCGCTACCCAGGGCACCGTGTACTCGCTTATGTTGTTCGACACCGCAGCCTTTACCCAGGTCTGCAGGTCCTTCTTGGTCATTTTTTCATCGTCAGCTATCAATCCTGCCAGGTACATAGCATCCGCATTGCCGGTAGCATACAGTTCGTTGGCCAGTTTATAGTCCATCTTCACTTTTTTCTGTATGGTTTTCAATTGCTCCACCTTCACCCCAAAAAATGGTTCTTTCACGCCATGCTTCAGCAATATCTTCTTTATGGTCTCGCTGCCCATAGCTTCCAGCTGGCTCATTACTTCTTTTACAGTCACGATTGTAATATTTGTATCAAAGATAGAAAAACAGAAAATATAAAAGCCCAACCTTAGTTGGGCCTTTATCTACGGCATATCCATAATGCTTATGCTATTAAACAGTCAACTTCCCTTCTACTGAATCATCCAACGTTTGCCCTGTTGCCGCTCCTACTATCATCTTCGCAAAGGCTACCATAGTGCCATGCTTTGTATCCCAATAATACCCATCTTCCGGGCTTACCTTTATTACAGTTATGCGAGGGTCATCCTGCCCTTCTGTAAACCATGTCTTTACAAGTGGTTCCCAAAGCTCTTTGATCTTTTCCTTGTCTCTGCTAATAGTGGCTTTGCCGTACAGGCTCATAAAATCACTATGCGGGCTGCCCTGGAACAAAAGCTGTACCGAAGGGTCAGCAGCTATCTCTTCGTTCTTATGGCTGTCATCAGCACTCAGGAACCATATATTTCCCTGCTCATCCACCTTCTGTGGTGACATAGGCCTTGTCGCAAATGGCTTGCCTGATTTCAGATCTGTACAGAAAAAACACGATTGTGCCTTTTCCGCAAGCTCCTTTATCTTTTCTGCTGCCTCTTTTCCGCTAAGGCTCTTCTTATTGTCTTCCGGCTGTTGTTTGTTTATGCTGTCCATGTGCTTTTTTAGCACAGGGTTAAATAAACCATGCCATACCGGGCATCTATAAGCTACCTGTTTAACCTTTACTTCATGGGTACCGGTAAAAGATCAACAATTGCGATTTTAGCCCGTACACCTTACTGATGCTCAATAAACTTCTTCAAAAGTTCCATCGTAACATTCCAGTAAAAAGCGAGGTGATTATAAATAGTATCGGTTGGGAAGTTGTGTATTGTAAGCACTAGTAATGTGCTTGTTTCCATCGGCTCCAATAGAAAATCAAAAACTGTATAACTCTCCGGGCTATCCGGAAGTCTTGACAGGGAGCTTAGATGAGTATACATTAGCCGCTCTCCAGGTACAAAAGCCAATACGGTCCCCCTATTTTCAAAACCCTTCTTATACAAAGCACCGCGGATGATAACGGGTGACCCTATCTTCCAGTCGGTAACGATCTCAATCGGCGTCTCCGACATCCACTGCTTCATCAACTCAGTATCTGTAAGCGCAGCCCATACTTTTGCTGCGGGCGCTTCAATTATTATCGTTTTACTAAAGTATATTTCTTTGTCATCCATGTTAAGGAAGATTCAAGCAAAGATAAAAGCCCGACGAATAGAAAGTCCATAGTTTACTGAACTTGGTAACGACAGGTAAAGGCAAGCCGGGTTAAGCAATACAAGGCCTTACACACCGGCGAAAACTCAACGAAGCTCGAGCCATCGCCGGTGCCGGCAAATGCATGCCAAAAGCAAGACAGTTTCTGTCTAAGTTTCCCCGCTTTGTAATTATGCCTTTGTGTTCTTTACAAACCAATATTGGTTAATACCTTCAAACACTTTTGTTGGGTCTGTTGTCTTTGTTCTGTCCTGCTCGCTTATTGGCACCGGTTTGCCGGCTTTTATCTGGAAGGGATATTCACGGTCCTTGCCGTTAAGCGTCATTTTCATTACGTAACTACCGTCTTTCATGTCCGCCCGCTTGATCGATTCGTGCTTAAACTTATCGGCAACAGGGTATAGTGCTGTCCATTTTTCCTCCCACAAGCCTCGGTTTGCTGTACCGGTATTCTTCTCCAGTTGCGAAAACGGTTTACCTTCATAAAACAGCTGCCATTCCACTGTATAATTTTCGCTTTTGTGTTCGTCTTCCGTAAAGGTCATATCACGGCAGGTTTCCCATGTGTTGAATATGAAAACGCCCGTACTGTTGTCAAAATGGTAACAGCCATATTTCGACCAGTAACCGTCTATCATCCTGATCTCCTTTTTGTTAGCGTAGGGATCATCATTTTTACCTACTATCAGTTCAAATGGCATAGAGAAAATGACTTTCCCAGTCACGGTATACTCCATGGTATAATTCCCAGCAGGCCATGGCCTGGTATAATCACCCTCCGTTTGCAGGAAGTCGCATTTCGTAGTACTGGTCACCGGCCTGATGCTGCCTATAGGACACTCCGGCTCAGTGTATAAGACCTGTCCTGCACTGTTTTTAACCACCACGGCGGTTATTAGCGGGTCGTTAGGCCCTTGTGTCGACGGGAATAACTGGTTCCCGTTCACATCCTTAGTAGGAAGGAAAGCCACATCTAGAAGATGAGGATACGGCATGTTATCATGAAGGTCTATTGTAAACCCGCCATCCAGCACGGAACGCATACTCACTGCGGGTGGTATTGGATGCTCTTTAAAATCAGCTTCAGCACTTTTGGCCTGTGCCCTGGCCGTATTGGCACTTGTAAAAACGGCTAACAGCAGGGAAAGTGCAAATGTCTTTTTTAGCATGTTTTCAAAATTTTCACAACGATAGTGTAATGCCGCATAACTGTCAAGGAAAGCTTTATAGGTGTCAGGATATAGTGAATAGGCGTAATTGCCCCTCCCTCTCACTCCGGGCGAGAAACGCCAACACTTACAAAACAAAAATCCTGGGTTCAGCTGCACAAATTCCCGTTTCGTCATAGTTTTAACTTAAAGAACTCCCCGCGGCACCGATTTTATAACATATCTGCTGTAGATTGCTGATCTCGCTTTTAAGAATTTACCTCGCAAAACCGCAAATATGAAAAAGGTAGTACTCATTTTGACTTTAGCATTATTAGGATCACCGGTCCTGATATCGGCACAAACAAAATGGCAGCAAACCGCTGCAACAGTTTCCTTTGGAGTAAAAAACAGGGGCAGTAATGTACCCGGAACCTTTTCCGGCATTAGTACAACTTTGGTTTTTAGCCCCGACAAATTAGCATCATCCTCCTTAAAAGGTGCATTGAATATCAATACCATAAATACCGGGAATACAAAAAGAGACAAGGACCTGAAGGATGAAACCTATTTTGACGCTGCAAAACACCCCACCATCCAGGTATCCTCTACCAGCCTATCGAAAAAGGGCGCGCAGTATGTGGGCAATTTCAATGTCACTATAAAAGGGGTGACAAAGCAGGTACAAATCCCATTTTCATTTGCGCAGCAAGGTAAGAACGCCACATTTAGGGGAAGCTTTACCATCAACAGGCGGGACTTTGGAGTAGGTAACAAAAAAGGCCTTGCCCTTTTTATGTCTGATGATGTAAACGTGACCATTACTGTACAGGCTAAGAGTTAAGCCATAAAAGCAAAAAGCTCAACGTCAGTTGAGCTTTCATCAGTCGGAACGACTGGACACCTTTCGAACTCTTTTATTCAAGACCTCTGCACAATTCAACATACTCTTACATCACTTGCCATCAACCTGCATGAATCAACATAAGTCGGCATAACTCAGCATAACTCGGAATTGAGTTGACTGGACAGGTTTCGAACTGCAAACCTTTATTTCAGGCTGATCTTTGTCTTTTACCAGATAGACCTGTTGGCGTCAGTCCGAATTGCTTTTTGAACGAAAATGAAAAGTGCGACAGTGTTTCAAATCCAAGGTCCAGATAAATATCTGATGGTTTCATGCCTTTTTGATCAATGAGGAAGTAAGCTTCCTGCAGCCGCTTCTGTACCAGCCATCTGGCTGGTGTTTTATTGAATATTTGCCTGAAATCACGTTTGAATGCAGATATACTCCTACCGGTAAGAAATGCGAAACGTTCTATGCTGACATTAAACGTATAATTACGAACCATAAATTCTTCCAGGTTGATTTTTGACGGGATGCCAAAATCAAAAAGCAACCCAGCAAGTTCGGGCTGTTTCTGTAGTAGGATCAATATTAATTCCTCCCGTTTTATCTCCGAAAAGGGCTCGCTTATTTTCCCATGACTATATATTCGATGTAGCGATCGGATATAACTATCCAGTAACTCGCTATTGCTTACAGGAATACACGTTTCAGTAGAATCGAATTTCGCTATTGTTGTATTGTGTTTGTCGTAAAACGTTTTAAGTAAAGACTCATCGAGAGCAAGAATTACCTTATTCAGTTCGCCGTCTTCTCTCATCTTATAGTAGCGTCCCAGCCTGTTTTTGCGGGCAATACAACCTTGCCCAGACCTCAATTCCAGATATTTACTCCCATCATAAAGCACTACTATTCCTTTTACGACGTACATGAAATAATGCTCATCGATAAAATGCTGAGAGGAAATCTCATCAATCACATATGTTGGGTTCACACTTGTTACTTTCATCATAGTAATTCAAATTACTACACTTTCTGTAATAGTTCCCTTGTTTCTAAGACAACACGATCCTGAAATTTGGGATCTCGTGACAGTTCTGAACCTTGCATCGGGTTACCTTTTTCATCAAAATAAACACCTGTCTGGCCCGTTTTGTCCATTAGTACCTTAGCGATAACTCTTGCTGATTTTTCGGGTGTGCTACTGTAGTGGGAAAAAGGTGGTATAACAGACATAAGGTGGCCAAATATAAAGCGCACAACTGAATTTGTGCTTTCACCCCCTAGATTGGTACCACGTGTTATTCCTGGCTCTACGGCATTAAAATGCAATCTCTTATTTTCACGTGCAAGAGCCATTGTAGCTGCGAGTATGCATTGCTTCGAGGTGGCATAAGCATCTATGCCTGCCATTTTTGATCCACCTTCTTTCCATTCACCACGAGCACTTGCCTCAATAGAAATGTAACGGCCGCCGCGCATGCCCATGATTTTCGCCGGCTTGCGTTCAGGATCTTCAATGGCAGAAGCTATAAATATGACATTTGCCCCATCAGGCAAGTGCGGTGACAATGCTTCTGTAAGTGCGAAAGCGCCAAGATGATTGGTAGCAAAGGTCATGTCCCAGCCTTGTGCATTCTTAGTAGCTTTTGATGGCATGATGCCTGCGTTGTTGAGCACGCCGGCTATGGGAAGCTTTAGGGCAACTATTTGTTCTGCTGCGCTTCTTACATTTTTAATGTCTGATATATCACATATTACACTTAACGCCTTTTGCCCACGTTCCTCAATGGTTTTTTGTACTTGATTGAGCTTATCGCGGTTCCTACCTACAAGAATTACCATGCCATATTTGGCCAGTTCCAATGTTGTGGCATAACCTATTCCTGACGTTGGCCCTGTGATTACATACGCTTTTGCTGCTTCCATGCTGTAAATTTTATTGTGCAAAGGTCGGTATGAAATCGTAAAATGACTTTCCTGAAAGGTCCAAAGTTGCTATCCTAAAAAGTTCACAATAGTATGCGACCTTATCGTTTAACCTGAATGCCAAAATGGGAACAATCAGGCCAAACAATTCCGAGTTGTGCCTAATTATTCCCATTTGTTCGGAGTTATTCCGAGTTGTTCCAAGTCGGGGCGACTGGATTCGAACCAGCGACCTCTTCGTCCCGAACGAAGCGCGCTACCGGGCTGCGCTACGCCCCGATATTTTTATTGCCAACAAATTTAATGATTTCAGGAAAATATTTTTAGTCTACCGCAAACTTATACGCAGCCTTCATCTTTATACCAAAGTAGCTGCTCAGCAATTCCTGCCTATGCACCTCATCTTTTATGGCCTCTTCCCGTTTCTCGCCATTTTCAGTATATATCATCCTGTTGTTTATCATGCTTATCCTGCCGTTATCAGTTGGCAGGCTGCACAGTAGGTTTTTCGTAAAGTGCGAGTTAGGGTCCACCTGCTGGAAATCATTTCTTTCAGTAAAGTCAGCCAAAGGATGCGGGATGATCGAGAAAACATATTGCGACACATACAGGTCACGCCCCTCATTCCATCTATCCACCGTGTAATACTCAGTATTGCCAAGGGTGATCTTCTTTATCACATACAGGTTCCTGTCGTCGGTCTGCATCTCGTCGGTATTGATCACCAGGGGCTTCAAAGAAAAATCACCAAAGCCCACATCCACCAGCCACAGGGTATCTGCAAGCGTCACCATTAGTGCCATATGATCGTACTCCGGGCTGTATTCCTTCCCATTGGCTACTCTTGCCGATATCAGTTGCACATTAAAACCAAGTGCTGTAAGTAACTCATAAAACAAGCCGTTGAGTTCATAACAGTAGCCACCTCTCCTCTGCAACACCACTTTGTCATAAAATGCTGCTATATCAAGCACTATAGGAATACCAGCTTGTATATCCAGGTCCTCGAAGGGTACACTATATACATGGCATAGCGTCAGCTCCCGCAAGGTTTCAATGTCCACCGCAGGCTCACCGGTGTAACCGATGCGCTCAAAGTATTGCTCTATATCCATACCGCTCGTTTCAGGGGTTCTGTTAATCCTGCGGAATAATACTTAAAATACAGAAATTCCTTGCAATAAGTGCAAAAAACGTTCCATTTTTTATCCGGTAAATGTTAGTAACTCAGGCAGATGTTTATTCCGAGGCCTCACCGGTCTGTAGCCAGGTTCTCCGGCCTTCCCCTGCAATCACATGGCGCTCGCTGTGGTACGATGAGCGCACCAGCGGCCCGCTCTCCACATAGTCAAAGCCCATCTTATATCCTTCCTCGCGGTAAAAGGCAAATTCATCCGGGTGCACAAAGCGCACTACCGGCAGGTGCTTTTGTGTTGGTTGCAAATACTGTCCCAGTGTCAGCACATCGCAGCCATTTTCTACAAGTGCCTTCATTGTTTCCAGCAGTTCATCTTTCTCCTCGCCCAGGCCAAGCATTATGCCGCTCTTGGTGCGCACACCGCCGTCTTTCAGCCTGCGTATCACCTCAAGGCTGCGGTGATATTTTGCCTGTATTCGTACTTTGCGTGTAAGGCGCTCTGTTGTTTCCAGGTTATGCGATACTACTTCGGGGGCTACTTCTATTATACGCTCCAGGTTCTCCCACTGCCCGCGGAAGTCAGGTATCAATGTTTCAAGCGTTGTTTCCGGGTTCAGTGCACGCACCGCTTTTATGGTGTTAGCCCATATTATCGAGCCGCCGTCTTTCAATTCATCACGGTCAACAGATGTGATCACCGCATGCTTCACTTTCATCAGGTATATAGCTTCCGCCACGCGTTGCGGCTCATCCCAGTCCACCGCCTCAGGTCGACCCGTAGCCACTGCACAAAAGCCGCAGGAGCGCGTGCATATATTGCCCAGTATCATAAAGGTTGCAGTACCTGCACCCCAGCATTCCCCCATATTAGGGCAGTTGCCACTCTCGCATATAGTGTGTAGCTTATGGGTATCCACTAGGCTCCGCACATGGCGGTATTCTTCGCCTATGGGCAATTTCACACGCAGCCAGTTCGGCTTCTTAACGCGTGTTTCTGTATTTAGGTCTGCTTGATTAATTATGGGCAATTCCTGCATAAGAGCTGCAAGTTACAACCATCACCAACGTCTGCCAAATTGTATAGAGCCGAAGATATTAACAAAATACGGCACATCTTTTTGGTTTGCCATTAGTTGTACAGCTTTACTGTATACTTCTACATTGCCGCCGAACTCGATGGCTAGCACTGTTTTCTTGCTGGCAGCAAAGTCAAAATGAAGGCCGGTCTTGGCATGTACACCACCCGCAAATTGCATTTCGCCAATGCCCTTCGCAAAGCCCGAGCTTCCTACTATCTGGCCTTTGTCCAGGAATTGGCCTTTGGTCGTATCGCTGTATTTAATGCTGGTGCCATCGTACAGGTCTATATAGTAAGGCTTAAGTAATCCCAATGATAAACCACCCGAATAGAACCAGTGTATAGATACTGTCCCGGGGTCGGGCTTACCCGCTATCATTTTCCTGTTACCATAACCTATCTTAAGTGTATAAAAATTATTGATCTTTCCATAAGCAAAAGCACGGGGTTTGGTATCATTAAATGTGCTCAGGTCGCTGGTACGTTTTATCTCTTTAGGATGCTTTTTCTCGTCCAGTTCCAGTTCCCAATAACGGACATTATAAAAAAGCTCGGTTTCCTTCATATCACTTTTGGTCTTGCCCCTGTGGGCATAAATGCCCCAGCCATCGGTATTGAGCCTCAGGCCCATACTGAATTCCCTGTCTATTATCTTTGCTTTTTTTATCTTCGGCTTTATTGGTGCTTTCGCATGTACTACCGGCGCTTTTGAAGAATCTGCAACGGCAGCGCTATTTTGCGCAAAACCCATCACAGGCACACTGCACAACAATATGGCTGATAGACTTTTTATGATTCCTTTCATACTCAATTCGTACTTGTTACGATTAGCACAAAAACCGTGCGAATATATTCTATGCAGTAAGTTACAAATATTTCATTATAAAACATTGTAAATTTAACGTAAAATATTCTTTATATGACCGCAAAAGTGATTTACCAGGGCGATTTAAGGACCGTAGCTACCCATTTACGCTCCGGATCGCTCATCGAAACCGATGCCCCTGTGGACAATAAAGGGAAAGGAGAGCGCTTTTCCCCTACCGATCTGCTGGCCACCTCCCTGGCCACCTGCATCCTCACCACTATGGGTATTGCCGGCGATACACACGGCATCAATATAGACGGTACCGAGTGCGAGGTAGAGAAAATAATGGCATCAGACCCACGCAGGGTGGCCGAAGTAAAAATTGCTATTCAGTTCCCCAAAAACAACAGCTACAGCGATAAAGAGAAAGTAATATTGGAACGCATTGCCCATACCTGCCCGGTAGCTATCAGCCTGCACCCGGATCTTAAACAAACGATATCAATTTCCTGGGATTGATTTTAGGATGCTTAGGCCGATGCTACATTCAAGGCAGCGCTTATTGATACAGTAGTTATTATACAGTTGCAGCATCGCCTGCGATTGCGAAGCATTTACTGCGTTCCATCCTGTATCGTTCCAAAGCCTCAGGATATTATTATTTTCAGCCGGGACAGTGTCCAGCAGTTGCAGGGCTTTCTCCTGCAGGCCATCCACGCCCTGCCTCGAGGCATACAGGAACTGTATAGGAGCGATTGTATTGATAATAATGTTTCGCACCGACTCCGCACCCAAATGCTTTTCTGATGGCAGTTCCTGAAGCTCATCAAAACGGAAATGTGTATCCCAATATTTGCCCGCTTTTACTTCCAGCAGCGGGCTCACTTCTCGTTCCGAATTTGTCTCAATGATCTGCGAGAATAAATGCAGCGATTTGTGCACCAGTGCTGCAAACTGTGCTATCCGCACGGTCGGGAAATTTGCAGGCCGCATCCTCATAAATTTCCAGAGATGCACCGCTATGGGCTCCAGCTTATATTTCTGTTTCAGGTACCGGTATTCCTTCTTCAATTCATTCGGGTACTCCTCTTTAAAATCCCCATTCAGCATCCCCGCCTGTCCGAAAAGCAATGCCTCTATCTGCAGCAGGTTTTCATGGTGCCGTCCTAAAACATTCAAAGGCAGCGAGCGTGCCAACATCAGGAAGGGCGTAGCATTTACCTTAAAACCAAAGTTTGCAGCCATTCGCCAGTATAGCAGGTTTCGCCAGTCACCCGCACTTTGTTGCAGCAGTTCATCCCATTCCCCCAGTTTTTGCTCCCAGCGTTCCGCCAGCAGCCTGCTTAGCCAACTCTCTTTAGTGATATCTTTTATCGAGGGCAATTGATTTCCGCAGGGAATAGACTCAAGGTTATTCACGAGTGCCGAATACTGCGCAGGTATATGTTGCGGAATACATTTTGTCAATTCCAGCACAGGCACGTTGTCCGCCACCTTGCCTATATCGTCTTTATAAACTACATGCAGGATGATGTTGTGGTAGGCTGCATCGTCCTGGTGGCCATGCTTCAGCCAGTCACTGCTATTGAGATGTAGCTCTACATGCCCAACCAATAATGTATCGCCAACTTTGATCTTCGCCTCTGTAAAATCCGGCCCCGAATTCCTGTTCAGCCTGCCGGGGTGCACTACTATCACAGGCTCGCCATCAGTAGTAACTAAGCCCGCCGGTTTGTACAAGCTGTATTGCCATATGAACTGCAACAGCGCCTCGTTCATCTTTTTAGTATTGACTGGGTAGTATAATGCTCTTGTCGATAACCACAACTATTTCGATATTTAATTTGCACATTTTCGTATTTGCACATTAGCAAATTATAAAAATACACTCATTTCCTTTTGATACTCTTTAGCCGCTTCATGCGCTTTCCCTGCAAAGTCTTCGCCACCACTCACATATATCACCCCGCGGCTTACATTTATCAATATACCCCCGTCCTTAATCAATGTGTGCTCACAAACCGTCGGCACATCACCGCCCTGCGCTCCCACACCCGGTATCAGGAAAAAATGATCGGGAAGCATCTGCCTTACATGTTGCAACTGTTCTTTCCGTGTAGCACCTATCACGAACATTAGGTTCTCCGCACTACCCCATCCCGCTACCGTCCGCAACACTTTTTCATACAGCAGCTCATCACCGCATTGCTGCAACTGAAAATCCGCACTGCCCGCATTCGATGTTAGTCCCAGCACTATTGCCCACTTGCCCTCGTGTTGCAAAAAAGGCTTCACGCTGTCACTACCCATATAAGGAGCCACAGTCACGCTATCAAAAGGATAAGTATGAAAAAATGTTTTCGCATACTGGTCTGCGGTATTACCTATATCGCCACGCTTTGCATCAGCGATTGTAAAAATATCTTTAGGTATATACTCCAGTGTTTTTTGCAGGCTTATCCAGCCTTTGATACCCTGCGCTTCATAAAAGGCTGTATTTATTTTATAGGCTACCGTATACTCTTTGGTGGCATCAATGATGGCTTTGTTAAAAGCAAATGCCGGGTCTTCACCTGCAAGCAGCTGCTTCGGTATCTTCTCCATGTCCGTATCCAGCCCCACACACAGTACCGACTTCTTTTTAAATATCTCCTTTACTAATTGCGAACGTTCCATTTTCTTGAATGTTATGTTTGAATTCACTAGCTTCTTGGCCCTTTTTATCAACCTATCAACCTATCAATCATACTTTCCAATCTTATCATCAATAGCCAGGTCCTTCACCGCACTCCTATGCAGTTTCATGTTTATGATCATAGTTTCAGCACCTGCCATGTAGCAGTCATCCTGTATGTCGTCCAGTAGCTTCATTACATCAGGGTACTTTCCTTCTATCACCGTTTCAAAAGGACATACCACATATTTCAAACCCGATTGTTGGATACGCGCTATGGCTATGTCTATTATTCTTATTGCTTCTGCCTGCTCCACGTTCAGGGGCAGTACCTGTATGGCAAGATTTACTGTATGCATCTGTATCTGTTATATACCGCCACAAGTTACTGCCTGCAGATAGCAGCTGCAAATCGAGATATCCACATTTCGGTCCTTCAGCCATCCCTCATTAACGCTAAACAGCAACACACTTACCCAAAACGATGTTACACTAACCGGTACACTAAGTATCCGCTACCGCAGACTAATATTGCACATAGGTACATAAGGATAAACACCCCAACAAATTGCTAACCCAAAGATCGCAGCCCCGGAAACGGGGCTGTTTTTTTATTTCACTAGTGTAAAGTTTCCTTTCAGCTGCTTGCCCTGGTCGCTGTATTGCAGCTGGTAGAAGTAAACACCTATGTCCTGTGGTGTGCCTTTATATGTACCATCCCACCTGTAGTTAACATCATGCGACTCAAATATCATCCGCTCCCAGCGGTCATATATTCTCAAGTGGTAAACATCAGGAGCTACCCTGCAGCCCATCACCGGGCCGAAAAGGTCATTGATCCCGTCGTTATTAGGCGTAAATGCATTGGGGAAATAAATACATTGCCTCGTATCACAATCGTGCATCGTCACCTTTATTGTATCGCTCGATGCGGTACAACCTACTCCCTCGCGCAGCCAGTAAGTACCCGGCACATTTACATTTATGCAGCATTCTGTGGAACCGGTGTTCCAGAAATAGATGCCGCCACTTGTGTCACTGGGTTTCAGTCTAACCGTACTATCCAGGCAGGCATTTATATCGTCGCCCAGTGTAAAGCCTGTTGATATGTTGCTTATCGTTACCTCTTTACTCACACTGCCGCAGTCGGACTGTACTGTAACAGTGTAGGTACCGGGACAAAGGTTTGTAGCATCAGCCGCATTGCCACCTGTTGGCGCCCATGAATAAATATATGGACCGCTGCCACCCGTCGCGGTCGCATGTGCAGTGCCATTACAGCTATCACAGCGCGATGAACTGCCCGTGGCCGATACCTGCAAAGGCTCTATGGCATTACAAGGCGCACCACAGGTGGAGCGGTAATACAGGCCCGTCAACACTATATTGTAACAATCATTTGCCGAGTTGATATTGAACAAGGAGTTTGTTTGGGTCTGTCCTAAACTGGTATTAGCCTCGTAAAAATTCCAGTACCTGTCGGGGCTGTTCACGGTCTCCCCGTTCACTATACCCGCCTCGCCCTGGTCGGCATCGCCCACGGCCATAAAGGCCTTTACATTGGTCACAGTATTGCAGAGCACCAGGTAGTGCATGGTGTACGCCAGCGATCCCTGCCCTTCCTTAGCACCGTCATCCAGTAGTATAGTACCTCGCCACGCAGCACTCGGGTCGCTGTATATTACCAGTATCGTTGCCCCGTCTATATCCGTAAGGTTGTCGGTCGAAAAGCCGTTTATCGTGTAAGTACCATTCCCGGTTACAACGGGCGTTATATCTGCCCGGTACGATACAGTCTTACTGTAGCCCCAGCATTTATCAGGCCCGGTGCCTATTATGGTCATGGGAAACGATGGCGCCAGCTGTGGTCCGGTCACCACCACCGTCTGCGGATCTCCGTTGCCCGATGCATCCGCATACAGGAAGGCCTTCTCTATTTTGGCACATGGCGGCAGGCCGTTTATCACAAAGGCCGCCGGCTGGTCCAGTCCCGCCGGGTTAAAGCGCTTACCCAGCACATGCGATACCGCGATGTAGTTCACCCCGCAGTCGGTAAAATTATACGAGTTGCCAAGGGTACCATTACCATCGGCCAGGCTGTATAAGGGCAGGAACAATAAAAAGAAATATATCAACAATCGCTGCATTATCATACCCGGGCTACCTTGTTTTGGAAAGCGCAAAGATAAGCCATGTAAAAATGTGGCAGCAATGCGGTATAAATGTTATTATTTGTAACTTAACTGTCTCTATGCTACGTTCTCTATTCATACTGGTCTTATCATTACCCCTTGCTGCATTAGCTCAAAACAAGATTATAAGCAAGGACCAGGCCGCCGCTATGATCAAAAAGCAAGGCTGGCAATATGGCACCGTATATACCATCATCCTTAAGAAGCAGGTCTTCAGCTTACCTGCCCTTGTCAATGACAAAAGCTATTTCAGGCCTGCACTGGAGCGCAGCGGCTGGAACTACACCGACTTTGGCAGTGGTAATTACGACCCCCTCGGCCCGCGGATAAGCCTCCTTACCTTTCAAAAAGAGAGGGTGCAGTGCAAGCTCAGCCGCAAGTATAAGTACACCACCAAAATGAAAGACGGCAGCTATTATCTTCAGCTTAGCGAAGAATTAGAATTTAGCAAAATGCCCTGAAAATATTAAATTTATTTTACGACCTTTATCAGGGCCATACCTACCGGGCTTGTTTTATTATAGAAAAACTAATTGTTCACCCACAAAGAAATAAAATGAATAACGATCCACAATTAACACAGGAAGTAACCAAGAAGCTGGAGGGCTATCCTAAACTGGATGCCTCACATTTACGGGTCGTAGCTTCAAAGGCAGGTTACGTAACGCTGAGTGGTTATGTACGCCACTTCGCCGAAAAGGTAGACGCTATCTCTATTGCCAAAAGCGTTAAAGGTGTTCAGTCCGTGCTCGATGATATTGAAGTGGTACCACCGGGACAGGAAGTACCAAAAGGCAGGGACACGGCTTACGATTTCGGCGACGGCAGCGATGGCGGAGCAGAATCTTCAGGTGAGTAAATCCCCTGCTATTTCAGGAACTGATCTACCGCTTTCAGGTATTCAGAACCATGGCTGGTTTTTGACATTACGTCAAAGCCCTGCAGGTGGTCGCCATTGAAACCGACTACATTGATAGCCGGTTTCATTTTCTTTAGTTCCATCACCGCCGCATCGGTCGTTATCATATCTGCTTTCCCCGAAAATATCAACATCCTCGTGTTGATCTTTTCCAGCTTTGCTTTATATCCCGCCGCATCTGCAGGCAGCAGCACATGCTTACCCTTTTTTGCACTGTTCGCCTGTATCATTACCGGGTCGGTCACATACCCTTCGCCAATTATAAAATCAGGATCGGCTTTTTCCGCGGCTAGCGTAGCAATGATGGTCCCCATCGAATAGCATAGCACACCGGTTTTGTTCTTAGCATATTTGCCGCGGGCAAATTTTACAGCAGCTTCAAGGTCCCTGGCAAATTCATCATAGTACAGCATCTTTTGATCGATCGCGAATGCACTGCTTTCACCAAAACCCCTGTAATCAAAGAGCAGAACGGTATAGCCCTTGCCTGAAAAAGAACGCGCACGCTCCACCCACCACGACATATTGCCCGCATCCGCATACGCCATCACCAGTGTAACTTTCTTATCCTGCCCATGTGGCAAAAAAGTCCAGGACTTCAGGTGTACATTATCTGCGGTTACTATTTCGTTTTTCTCATAAGGCACATGCAGCGTATCGGGCACAACACTATATTCCTTAACCGGCTTAAGTGCATAAGCGCAATTGCCAATAAATAAGGACAAGACCAAGACAGCGGGGAATATCATTTTATGCATGGGAATGTTTATGGATAAAGATAAAATATTTAGGGAGGCTACTACTAATTTAGGTAATACGTATTGCGTAATTTCCGATTTCCGGTACATTTATAATTTCCGGTTTGGATTTAGCAATTTCGCTGAAAGGCTTGACTGGATTGCCATATTATATTTTCGAATAATTTCCGGTTATTTCCGGTTTGCGGAAATAGCTGAATCGGACCAATGGATGTTCGGGACTGCGCAATGGCCATGCATCGACTATGTCTGAACCATGATTAAACGGATTTACGGATTACCCGGTTGCCCGCTTGGTGACCATTGATTGACTATGCATTGACTATGCTCTTACCATACAATACCCCAGAGGAGTAACCGCTTTGTAGCAATATGCAAACCCAAATATCGCATTGCTCCAGGGGAGCTAACCGTACCAAATGCCCGATATGCCCGAAAAATAAAAATCGGACATTTTTTAGGGACTAAGTCCTCGGAAAACCGCTGTGGGATTATCATATTATATTTTGATACCCATGTCCGATTCATGCCCGACTATACAGCCGGACAGGCCCGATTCGGACATTTTATGCCCGATTGCTTACCGAGGCCGGGCATAAATGTCCGGTTTGGTTTCACTTCATCCCGACGAGAAATCGGGATTCCGCTTTACTATTTTTCAAAGAACTACATTCAGCTTAACGAGATGCTCAACAGTTTATCGCCCACCTTAGCTGCGCCCAAACCGCAGCCCCTACTATGGCGGAGAAAGCGGTTAGGAATTATGCAAGATACGAAATGGAGGGAGGGGGTGCCAAATGAAGATATCCACATTTTGAGCATCATTCCCGGTTTTCACAATATTCAATTAACTTCTTATCAAAATCAGTAAATATTTCTTTGCGCTTGACATTCTGATATAGCTCTAAACAAGATGCATAATTGCCTCTTTTAAACTCTTGCCTGGCTCTTTCTACCTCCATCAGTGCGAACCTGTCAGCCTGGGCCGCCTGCCCTAAGGATTGGACTTCATTTTCAAGTTTTTGTTCCGCCTGCGCAGCATGTATAAGAGAAGTGCAATCGCCATTAAAGAAATCATCAATTAGAAAATTGAAATCGTGCAGCAGGTGATGAAAGGCAAGTAATTTGTCGTCCGACTGAAAATCAGGAAATTGTTTTTGACTGGCAAATCCGAGAAGATCAATGTAAAACTCATGACTCACTTTAAGATCGCAATACGAGTATGCAACTAGTCCGATTGAATACCTGTAGCCGATGTTCAAGCCTTTCTTGCCATTCTTATATGTAGCGATAGTAAAACCACCTCCCGAGCCTTTGCCATTTTCATATCCCGAAAATTGGAAGTCATAGCTATCGAAAAATGGCCTAAGTATTGTCAGGCCATCAACAAGTTCTTTTACAGGTAACATTTAAGGCAATATTTATATCGACAGTAAGATAGCGTTTTGCAATAATTTTCGGAGATTAAAAAACCGAAGCAACGTAGACAACGTTTACGCCTAGCGTTAGAAATGTTCGTCCTTAGCGGACGAGCTGGTCTATTCGTTACGGAAGAAAACTCCCGTTCAGTTCACTATCGGACCGTTAAAACACCTGTACAAATACAAATCAGAAGCCTTATGTTTGTTAAACAAAAAATGAAATATGTATATTTCCAAACTTGCCATTAACCGAACATTAAAGAGCTACAAAACATTTTAAAATTTAGAAATTATATAACGCATGACTACTTTAGATTCAACTTGGAACTTTTCAATTCTGATTCAGGCAAAAAGAGAATTATTAAGAATATGATTGATTTTAAAACTCAAGCCAAGCTAATTGATTCGAAGTTGTTACAATATTCAAAGATATATTTTCATAAGGCAGGCATAACCGATGAGATGATTGAGAAGCACGTTATTGAACTTAAACAAGAATATGAGCAAAAACATATTGATGATTCCTATAAAACTATATTGAAATAAAAATGTGGATATCTTCTTTTGGAACAGCCCTCTCCCATTTCGTATCTTGCATAGAGCCCTAAAATTTAGGTTTGGCGGGCTTATTAGTTCTTTGAAAACAGTACCCGGTTATTTCCTAACAGGAAACCATTGGGTAAAAAAGGGAAATAACGAGAAATAACCATTTTAACGCATGTGGCAATACCAGCAATCCTTTCAGCGGAAATTGCACAAGAAAAAGGGAAATAACTCTTTCTCACCGTAAACAGGAAATAACTATAAAATATCATACATCCTCTTCTAAATTTGCACATTATCATATTTTCACCCGTCCGAACGGCCATTCAGCCGGGCGGGCATTATCACATTCGAAGATCATGAAATTCACTTTTTACGGCCATTCATGTTTTGCAGTTGAGGTATCGGGCAAGAAATTGCTCTTCGATCCCTTCATAACGGGCAATCCCCTGGCTAAGGACATTATTGACATCAAGACCATAGAGGCCGATTATATACTGGTGAGCCATGGCCATGGCGACCATACCGGCGACTTGGTAGCCATAGCCAAAAACACGGGCGCTACCGTAATATGCGCCTACGAGATAGTGAACTGGCTGAATGCGCAGGGAGTGGATAAGACCCACCCTATGAACTTCGGGCCCTTCAACTTTGAGTTTGGCGAGGTACGCTTCACACCCGCATGGCACAGCAGTGTAATGCCGGACGGAACTTACGGGGGCAATCCAGGTGGCTTTATGATACAAAGCCCCGAGGGCAACTTCTACTACACAGGCGATACCTGCCTGATGCTGGATATGCAGCTAATACCACGCTACGGCAAGCTGGACTTTGCCATCATGCCCATAGGCGGCAACTTCACCATGAACGTAGCCGATGCTGTTATGGCTGCGGACTTCGTGCAGGCTACCAGGGTGATAGGGGTGCATTATGACACCTTCGGCTATATAGTGATAGACCATGAGAATGCTAAAAAGGCTTTCAAAGGCGCGGGCGTGGAGCTATTGCTGCCGGCGATAGGGGAAACGGTGGAGATGTAGATAACAGTGAACAGGTAACAGTGAACAGTGGCATATTGCTGAAAATGTGGGTAAATGGAATTATGTGGATAGGACTTAAATGAGTAAATTACAGCCTGATAAGCCCCTCCGGGGTTCATTCGGTATTTAATTTAATTTATTGTAAAATTTGAGATTCCGCCGTGGCGGATATGGTGTATATGGGTAAAGTAATAGCAATTGCGAACCAAAAGGGCGGTGTGGGTAAGACCACTACTGCTATAAACCTGGCTGCCAGCCTGGCGGTGCTGGAATATAAGACCCTGCTGGTGGATGCCGATCCGCAGGCCAATAGCACTACAGGCAACGGCTTCGACCTGAAGAATGTGCAGCTAAGCCTGTACGACTGCATGGTGAATGATATACCTGCCAGCCAGGTGATCATGGAGACGGAAACGCCCAACCTGTTCCTGCTGCCCAGCCACCTGGACCTTGTGGGTGCCGAGATAGAGCTGATACACCACCCCAACAGGGAGCATGTAATGCGCAAGGCGCTTGAAGAGCAGCGCAAGCAGTATGATTTCATCATCATAGATTGCTCGCCATCGCTGGGCCTCATCACCATCAACGGCCTTACCGCCGCCGACAGCGTGATCATACCCGTACAGTGCGAGTACTTCGCGCTGGAAGGCCTTGGCAAACTGCTGAACACGATAAAAATAGTACAGACAAGAATAAACACCGAGCTGCAGATAGAAGGCATACTGATGACCATGTATGACGGACGTCTGCGCCTGAGCAACCAGGTGGTGGAAGAAATTAAGAACCACTTTGGCGACCTAGTGTTCAATACCATAGTGCACCGCAATACGCGCCTGGGAGAGGCGCCAAGCTTTGGCAAACCCGCTATACTGTATGATGCAGAAAGCACAGGCGCTACCAACTACCTGAACCTGGCCAAAGAAGTGTTGCAGAAAAATAACATGACCAAGATAAAAACAGAGGACAAGATATTTGAACCAGGACAACATGTCGCAGACCAATAACAATAAGAAACAGGCATTGGGTAAAGGCATTCGTGCCCTGCTGAATACGATAGACGAAGAACTGAAAGTTCCCGGTGAAGGGGGCGGCGTGCCCGCAGTACAGGGACCAAACGCGGGCACTGTTACCCGCATACCACTGGAGCAAATAGTAGTGAACCCCAAGCAGCCCCGCCGCGACTTTGACGAGCAGGCGCTGAAGGAACTAAGCGAAAGCATAAAGCAGCACGACATCATACAACCGGTAACGGTAGTAAAGGCGAACAACAATACCTTCCAGCTGATAAGTGGTGAGCGCCGCTGGCGCGCATCGAAGATGGCGGGGTTGAAGGACATACCTGCCTATGTGCGCACGGCCGATGACCAGCAGATGCTGGAAATGGCCCTGCTGGAAAACCTGCAGCGCGAGGACCTGAACGCTATGGAAATATCCTTCAGCTACAAGCGCCTGATGGACGAGTGCGATATGACGCAGGAACAAGTGTCGGAGCGCATGAACAAGGAGCGCAGCACGGTAGCCAACTATTTACGTTTACTTAAATTGCCGCCGGACATTCAAAAAGCTGTGCGCGATGGCAAGCTGAGCATGGGCCACGCCCGCGCTATACTGGGCCTGGAGCAGGTGGACGAGCAACTGTATGTATACCGCGAAACCATTACCAAGGGCCTCTCCGTAAGGCAGGTGGAGCAACTGGTGAAGAACATGCAGGGCCAGCACAAACCCAATACACAAAAAGCTGCACAGGGCGAGCTGAAACTGCCACCCGCATACAAACGCATAGAAGATAACATGGCCTCGCACTTCAGCACCCGCGTGAAGCTGGACCGCAAGAAGAACGGCAAGGGCACCATTACCATAGAGTTCTACAATGATGAAGACCTGGAAAGGATAATGGATAAGATGACCATTTAATGCCCGCCCGGCTGAAGGACCGTTCGGACGGGTGCAAATGATTGCGATGAGGCGACAGCTTTATACTTTCTACTCAAGACTTTATACTAGCAATGGAACAGTGGGAAAAGGATGCGAAGGAACACCAGAAGGCTTATAAGTACATGCTGGAACGCGGGGATAAGAACAAAATGCTTAAAGCCCTGCCGGACCTGCATGAAGAAGCCTTTAGCAAGATAGACTGCCTGCAATGTGCCAACTGTTGCAAGAACTACTCCCCCCGCTTTAAGAACCCCGACATAAAACGCATAGCCAAGGTGCTGCGTATGAAAGAGGGTGAGCTGGTGGACAAATACCTCAGGCTGGACAATGAAGGCGACTACGTAACGAAGCAATCGCCCTGCCCCTTCCTGGCTGAGGACAATACCTGCAATATATACGAAGACCGTCCCAGTGACTGCCGCCGCTATCCCTATACTGACGAGGATGTACTGCTGAAAAGGGTCGCCCTGACACTGAAGAATGCCACAGTATGCCCTGCCACCCACGCTGTGCTTGAGCGACTGCTGGAGATGGAAGGGAAGTAGAGAGACCTCTCCCCGACCCTCTCCGAGGGAGAGGGGGCGTGATCCTAAATTTCAATGTTATTTACCTTCAGGAAATACTCAATAGCGCAGTGGTTCAGCTTGTCCATACCCGATAAAGAATCGGAGCAAACGAGCACGGTTACGTTGTGCTGGTATGGTGCTATTGCGGTCGTAAAATTCTTGTTGTTGTCGGTCATCTCTTTCAGCATCCGGGTAAAGTCCGTTTGCTCCGCGGGCAGAATGAGAAAATCGTTAACGGGAGCATTAAAGGGTTGCATTACCTGGCCTTTGTATGCAGCGAGCTTGCCGGTGATGCGCTGTGCTTCTTGTAAATTCATGGTATTGTGTTGCTGACGTAAAGATTCAACAGAATACCGGTTCGATGAAATATTTCGCATGGCTTAACAATACGTTTATATCGTATTAGCTAAGCATTAGTAAAACCCTGCCACCGAGGCTTTAATGCAGTAAAAAGTTAGTTTTAATAGATATATACTCCCGCGGGATTGTAGTACCTGCGCATAGAATCCATAATGCGCGCAGTGTCCGAGGCAGGCGCTACTACAGGCATTACCACATCGAAACTGGTGGAATCTTCCGCTATCACCTCGGCAACGTGGCCGTAGCTCACCATTAGCCTGGCTTTCTTCTCGGCCTTCTTGCGGTTAGGGAAGTTGTCTATGATCACCTTGAAGTGCAGCATATTGCCCTGCACAACAATAGTGCCGGTGGAATCAGTAGAGGTTGAATCTATCTTCGCAGTAGTATCTGCTGTCGGTATAGGGGCCATGGTGTCTTTGGCAAGGGGTACCATAGTTTGTTCCGTAGTACTGTTTGTATTGCTGTTGCGGTTCCTCATGTACCGCAGGGTATATATGCCACCCACAGCGATTATCAGCAGTAAAAAAGCTGCCAGGCCTATCCTGCCCCAGTTGAGCTGGCTAAGGAAGCCCGGTGCCGGTTTGGGGCCATTATTGTACTGCGGTGCAGCACTATATTCCTTTTCCTTTTCGCGCTGGCGCGGCGTGTTATGAGCCGAAGTAGCTGGTATGGCCTGCTCCTCCTCTATCCTGCGCGATGAACGCAGTGCAGGTATGGGCGGCGGTGCGTACTGCAGGTGCGGGTCGGTAATGAATCGCAGCTTGCCATCAGCCTCGGTGAACTTGCCGATAGCGGGTATCACCACGTCTTTACCTGCGGCCAAGTCGAGCTTAGCTTGTGTGCTGTACTCACGCAGCTCGTTGGATGCTTTGGAGATACTGATGAGCTCGTTGGTAGCAATGAAATTGGCCAGGTTGTCATCAATAGACCCGGATGCTGTAAGGAACACCTCGAAGGTGCCCGCCTGCAATGTTTCGCCGTTGAAGGTGGCAGGTTTCTTTTTGAGCTCAAGATTGCCCAGGCCGTGTATATAACATGCCTGGTTCTTCAGTAAAAAAAGCCCTATGTATTTTGCTACATCCATTGGTTAAATCCCGGTGTAAGATAACAATTTAAAGTTTTCAAAAAGGAGGCCTGAGCTAAAATTTCACACGTAATCCACCGTATATGTTAATTCCGTATGATGGGTATCCCAGCCAGCGCTGGTAATCATTGCCCAGTATATTATTGATCTGTACAAATGCAGAAAGCCTTTGTATAAAGAGGTATTCAGCATTAGCGCCGATATCTATAACATCATCCAGCTGCACGTCATTTTTAAACTTATCGATGGCGTGGATATTATTGAGCGTAGAAATGTATGCGCCAATAGTGAGGGCCGGTATGGGGCGCAGCGAAAAATCGGCTTTGAAGTTATTGGTCGGCACATGCCATACCTGTGCGGTGCTGCCGTTATAGTACTTATACCATGAGGTGCTTAAGCCAACAGAAAACGTATTGGACATTACATAGCGTATAGATGCCTGCAAAGAGGTAGCGTTCACCTTATCATACACGATATAGAACTGCTTCATGTCGGCGGAATCGTTGAGGAAGAGGGGCAGATTATCGTACTGCCACCAGCTAAGCTTACCTGTAAAGAACAAGTGATTACCTATGTTGCTTTGTATGCCCGCATACACTTCATTAGTGTGCGACTGGTGCCAGCTGTATAGGTTGAACATGTAGGGATTCTCGGTGCTCAGTTGTTCAAAAGTATTGCGGGTAACATTGCCCACCCAGCCGGCTTTAATGGCAAGTTGGGTTTTGGGTACCATGAAACTAATTCCGATATCGGGCAGGAAATAAGTGTTCTCCCCAAATGTTGGCGAGAGGTATGCGTGCGCCTTGAAATACTGGTTGGTATACTGCAAGCCCGGTGTAACGCGGAAAATATTATTAGGGAAGGCATAGACATTGCCAACCTTAAACTGGGTGAAATCGCCGGATACTGCAAGCGATACCTGCAGGTTGTCGTTGATATTGTAAGCAGCCGGCAGATTGAAGCCAAAGGTGGTTTCGGAAGCAGTAAATTTATCACCGTAGTAAGAAGCACTAACAGCAGGCTTGTAGCTGAATTTGTCGTCGGTGCTGCCTTCGTTGTGCATATCAAGGTTCAGGCGGAAGCCGGTGAATACCTGTTTCAAGGAATCAGCATTTGCGAAGCTGAAGGAATCGTGGTCGTAGCCATAGAGGCCAAAGCGGTTGCGCAGCACAGATATGCCCGCATGCCATGCCTTATGATTTGCATGCATAGCACCATCGGCCTCAAGGCCGCTAAGGGAGGTTTGTTGTGCCGCGAGGCTGCCTTTTTGCGACAAATGATGCAGGTGAATGGCTGACTCATAATTTTTGCCGTGCAGCATACCTATTCCGGCGTCGAGATAGAAAGTGGAAATGTTGCCTGCGCCCAATTTCAGATAGTCGGCAAAGGGTTGTTTGGCAGTGTCTTTAGCAAGTGCCAGTGGACGAAGGGGTTGGGCGCTGTAGGTATAATTCAATGTTTGCTGCGGCACCTCGTATTTAAAAGACGGATGCGAGGTATCAACAGGTGGCAGGCCCGGCAGCATTTCGGGCTTGGGCACTTGCTTTACTTCTGGCTTGTATGACTGTATTATCTCTATGGTAGAGCTCTTGATCACCGTATCTTTCGACACAGGATTTTGGGCACCTGCAATGTCTGCGAGCGCGAGCAATATCAATATGTAAACAAGCCTTAACCTCATTCCTTTTATTTATTAATCTTCTGACAATTTGCTTTGTTTCTTTTCGAGCGCTTTTATCTGCTCCAGCTTTTTCGCCGCTTCCTGTTTCAGGTCGGCGATCTTAGTATTCTTCACCACGCTTTGCAGTGTGGCTTTGGCATTGAAATAATCTTTTTGCTGTTTAAAGATATCGGAGATGAGTATGTAAGAGCTCACCACCCAATAGTCATAACCTGCCGATTTGCGTATCGCAACGTTAGCGGCTTCTTCTGCATCCTTCAGCCTGTTCTGCTGCAGGTATATTTCCGCTATGTGGTAACGCGCTTCAGCAGCCACTGCTCCGTTCTTTGCATTAGCCAGTTGTTTATAAATATTTAGCGCGTCGTCCGGTTTATTGAAATGCTGTAATGACTTTGCTTTGTAGAAAGAAGCCTCACCAAGGGTGTTCTCATCTACCTCAGGCAGGGCAAGTAATGTATCGGCATACAAAGCCGCCTCGTCGAACTTGCCAAGGCTGAAGCTACTCTTCATCAGGCCGTTATATGCAAGTTGTATGTTCTCCTTGCCCATTGCCATGCTACGTAGTGACTGGTAATAACCGAGCGCCTTACTGAAGTCGTTATCCTGGTAAGCTATAGCTGCTGCACGGCGTGCACTGTTCTCGGAGAAGTCGCTCCAGGGGCGGGCCAGTACGGCTTCGAAATCGGCGAGTGCAGCTTTATTGTTGCGCAGCTGAAAATTGCTTTCGCCACGGTAGTAATATGCTTTGGTAGTAAATGCACCGTTAGGGAATTGACCCAGGTACTCATCAAGGGCAGGTTTTGCCTTGTCCCATTTTGCAGAAGACACCAAGGCTTCAGCTGAAGCGTAGTATGTTGAATCAAGCACAGTCTTATCGGCCGATGGCAGATCGTTCTCCTTAAGGAGTTGTGCATAAGCACCGGGTTGATTGCTTTCTATGTATAGACTCTTTAAGGCATCAAGTGCAGCGGGCCTTTCGTCAGAATGCGGGTACTCGGTAACTACGTGCTTGTATGCTTCAATTGCCTTGCTGCTGTTATTAGACTCCTGGTAAGCAAAACCTATTTTCATCCATGCTTTGGAAGCAAGGTCGTGCTCGAGCGATTGTGTAAGCGGCAGCAGGGTATTGATCGCCGGCTGGTATTTATCTTCTTCTATATACACAAGCGCCAGTTCATACCGTGCGCCATTCGCATACTTGGACGGTGGCACTTTAGTGAACAGTGATTGCAGTAAAGTCGCCTTATCATTTGGCTTGCCCTGCAGGCCAAGCAATATTGCTTTTTGGAAGATGGCATAGTCAAGATCAGCGCCATGTGCGGCAATAACCCTATCGTATAGTGCAGTGGCGCGTGGATAATCTTTTTGCATGAATACCGCGTCAGCCTCGCGCAGGGTAGCTGCAAGCAGAGAAGCGGAGTCTAAGCCTGAGCCCTGCTGCGCCTTACTGAAGTAAAGCTGTGCTGCGGCATACTCGTTGTCCTGCATAGCGGCGTAGCCCATGTTAAGGTACGCGTGTTGAAAGGTAGCGGATGGGCTTAGATATTTCACTCTCGACTCGCCAAGGAAATTGCCTGCAATATCGAGGTATTTCTGCTCATCTTTAACTGCATCTTTATAGCGCTGGCCTTTATATGCTATTTCACCCTTCCAGAACCAGGCAGCAGCTTCGTAAGTGGCATCCTTTGAATGTGACAAAGAAAGTGTGAACAAACTATCTGCTTCATTAGCATTACCTGCAAGCAATTGCTGCATAGCATATCCGTAGGCCACCTTCTGGTATATCTGCCAGTAATTGCCTGCTTTACTACTCACATCCAGCAAGGCCTTGAAGGCCTCGGTATAATTGCTGCTCTTCAGCAGCAGGTCGGACATGAGGGTTTTGGCCTCATCATGAAAAGAAGATCCGGGATAATCTGTAAGCAGTGTATTAAGCCGGCCTTGCGCCTCGTCGTTATAACCCATCTCGTAAGAAAGCTTTGCATTAAGTATGAGGGCTGCCTCCTGCTGGCCGGGATTATAGGCCATATCTGCACAGAAGCCAAAGGCATTGCGTGCACTCTTTTTATCACCTGCTTTCAGATAACAGTCACCGAGCAGGTACATGGCTGTTTGACCTAACGAATCGTGCGCATTACTCAGGGGTTTGAACTTTTCTATAGCGCTCTCCCACTCGCTTACCTTGTAATAGCTATAAGCCATTTCATACAGGTCTTCCTTCCTTACCTTATCGCTGTGCTCGTAGAAATATTCAAAATATGCGAGCGCATCCTCGAACCTGCCTGCCTCAAACAGGCATTGGGCTGCCAGCAGGTGCAGTTCATTATCGTAATATAATTTATCCTTCTGGTTGGTGAGGCGTACAGCCTCGGCAAGTGCCTTCTCGCGCTGACCGGTGAAGTAGTATATCTCCGCTATGTAATAAGGGACAATGCTTTTATACTGCGGATCGTCTTTAATGCGCTCAAAACTTTGCAATGCTTCCTGGTAGCTGTTCTGGTTATAGGCCAGCAAACCGTAGTAGTAATTGCCCGCATTATAGTATTTGCCCTTCAGCTCTTTTATAGATGCAAAAAGCGGTTCTGCTTTATCAAACTTTTTGAGATTGAAATAACAGTAGGCCAATTCAAATTTCTCCTTTGCTATCTCATCATTGCTCAGGTTGGCAATACCGGCCAGCTCATAATATGGCACGGCACGGGCCAACTGGTTGTGATGAAAAAAGTATTGAGCCAGGGCATATGCTGTCCGCTGTTTCCATGAAGGGCTCGAGGTAGTGGTGATGATCCGGATGGCGGTATCGGTACAGCCGGGCACATTTATCTTCAATAAAGAGGCTGAATAGAGGTAGTAAGCCTTGCTACGCGCATCTGTTTCGGAATTGTAAGCTGCACCATGCGGCTGGTCAAGGTACTTCCTGGCCGATTGCGCCGAATTTGCATACAGGTCCTGCTGGTACTGTTCTTCGGCAAGTACAAGCCATTTGTTAGCGGGTAGATTAGGTGTATGTATTTGTGTTAAGGCCTTATAACCCGGCAATAAAGCCGCGAAGCATAAGAGGCCTGTGTATATTTTCTTTCTTTTATTGAAATTCATTCAAGCTGCACAAATTAAAAATTCCAGGTAAGGTTCAAACTCGGAAAAACAGGCAATTGGTAAACCTTTACATTAGTAGTACGATCTACATAGAAAATATTGTCCCTGTCGTAAACATTGGTAACGCTAAATGTAGTTTCAAGATTTGAGTACTTGGCTAACTTGAAACGTTTCATAACAGAAAGATCCAGACGATGGTACCATGAAAGGCGGCCGCCATCGACCTGCTGATCATATATTATGCCGAATGGTCCATTTGAGCCCTGGTATTTTGTACCTATCCCCCCCGAACTGGCGTTATTATTTTCATAAAATGCCTGTGTTTGTGTGAAAGGGAATGGCGAGCCGAGGTTAAAACGGGCGGAAAGATCCCAATCGTTCTTTTTGCCTGCAGTATAGGCAAAAAGTATGTTCATGTTAAATCGACGGTCGAATGGAGGTGGATAGCTCTGTTTGTGATAGCGGTCCTCGATATTTGTCTTGTTGTAAAAGTTGTATGGCAGCGAGTCGGGGATAAGCGTAGTATATTCCACTTTCTGTAAAGAGAACACTGTCCACAGGAAAATCCTGTTATGGCTATATTTTGCAGAAAGATCAAGGCCGTATGCCTTACCGTAACCCGCTATAAAGTTAGGATCGCTGGGCAGTGCTTTGATGCGGCTGACCTGTATATCCTGGGTGAAATTTTTATACCATGGTTCAAGGTTAAGCTCAACCCTGTTCACGTCTACCTCGATGCCACCTAATAAATGGTACGCGGTCTGGAGGTTTGAACCAACCACTTTGCCATCCGTATTGCGTATGGCCTCATCCGGGCTTAAGAGATAGCCAGAAAAGAAGTTAACAATATCCCTGTCGCTCTTGGTACTAAGCACATTCTGTGAATACAGGCCTGCTGCGGCCTTCAAACGTACGTTTTCTGTTATGTTGTATTTAAGCCCAAGCCTTGGTTCGGGCGACAACTTAGAAATAGACGAATAATACTGTACGCGAATACTGGGATCAAAGATCAGCTTGTCGCCAAAATTGCGGCGATATTCAACAAAAACGGAAGCGATAGTGCTCTGGCGGTTCAATATGTACTTGCTTTGGTTAAACTCGTTCGTATAATCGAGCGAAGTATGGTAACCGCTCACCTCAATACCATATTTCAGCAAGCTATAATGTGGCAGGAAGTAGGAGAAATTGATACCACCCTCGAATCCATCGATGTCCGTGCTGCGGGGCGTACCAGTGCTTAGTACATTAAAGTCCACTTTATATTTTGAGTATGCGAACTTACCGTCTATCAGTGCGGGCGAATTGCCGGGCGTAATTACAAATGTTGCACCGCCGCCAGCTGCATTCCAATGATAATCTGCCTCGTCCGCATGGGTAGCAGGATTCAGGATAGATGCTTTGTCGTCAAAATCAAAACCAAAGACGTTCAGTTTGCTACCGTTGTCGCCACTGAAGGTTACTTTACCGTACAGATCTGAGAATTTATAGGGCAGGCCGCTTTTGAAGGGTTCGCCGAAGTTGCTGTAAATGGATTTTGAGGTTTTATCCAGGTAACTGGTCTTTGCAGCTACAAGGAAGGATATACCTGAACCACCTTCCTTTTTAGGTTTCATGATAGGACCTTCCAGCATCACGCGAGCCATAATAGGCGATATGGAAGCCTTGCCTGCCAGCCTGTTCTTATTACCATCTTTGGTATGCACATCAACAATAGCTGAAGTGCGGTTACCATATTGTGCACCAAAACCGCCTGTAATAACATCCACATTCCGTATGGCATCCGTCTCGAAAACTGAATAGAGACCAATAGAGTGGAAAGGATTATAAATAGTAACACCATCGAGCAAGATACCTGTTTGCGTGGTAGAGCCGCCGCGTATATATAACTGGCCGCCCTGGTCGCCGGTGAATACCACACCTGGTATTACCTGCAGGTACTGCGCTATGTCGGGTTCGCCTCCTGCACTGGGCAGCAGCTTCATTTCACGAGGAGTAACAGTGGTGGTACCTATATTTACTTTGGTAGTTTTTTCTCTTGCTGCAGCAGATATTTCTACATCTTTCAAAGTTGTGGAGCGCTGGCTAAGGAATAATTTAAGCGAGACAACCTGGCCGGCCTCGATATTGCCTGAAGCGATGGTAGTGTCAAAGCCCAACAGTACGGTCATTACCGTATATGGCCCGGGAGGCACCTGCATGGAGAAGTAACCGTTAACGTCCGTTTGAACACCGATCTTTGTTCCTTTCAGGATGACGAGTGTAGAAGGCATGGGTTCGCCATTCGCTTTTTCATAAACAAAGCCCTTAATGGCCGTATTTGACTGGGCAAGGCCTGTGAAAAATGAAAGTAACAGTAAAACGATCAGCAGGCTGGTACGCTTCTGCATATAGAAACTGGATTTTTGTGAAATTTTAAAAAATTAAGCACCCACCGGTCCGCCACCCCTAATAAACGAACAAAGATAGGGATTAGAACATAGCAGCAAAGAATAAATTGCCCATTCATATATATTCGGTTTATGTTTACAATAATCTGACAGTTTGTTTAATATTGCGATAGTGAAAATATTCTCGGCAGCACAAATAAGGGCATGTGATGCATATACCATACATGCCACCCCGATTGCGTCAATTGACCTGATGGAACGGGCAGCGGCTAAGTGTGCGGAATGGATAATTAGCCAGTATGGAAGGGAAAGCCTGTACGTGGCGCTATGCGGCACCGGCAACAATGGCGGCGACGGACTGGCCATTACGAGGATGCTGCAGCAGCAAGGCTGCGCCGTTAAAGCCTTCCTGCTCCAGTTCAACCCCGAACTTTCGGCGGACTGCGAAACAAACCTGCAGCGTCTGCAGAAATTAAATGAAGAGAGTGTAGAGATATTACAGCCCGACATGTTCATAACGGACATACCGGAGAACATTATAGTAATAGATGCGATACTGGGAACCGGCCTTAACCGTGCCGTACAGGACTGGGTGGCCCATTTCATAGAACATATCAATCAACTGCCGAACAGGAAAATATCTATAGACATACCCAGCGGCATGCCTGCGGACAACATCCCGGAAGAGCATGCATCTATTATAGAAGCCACCGATACACTAAGTTTCCAGTTTTACAAAAGGGCCTTCCTGCACGAGGAAACGGGCAAATATGCCGGCAACGTGCATATAATAGATATAGGACTGGATAAAACATTCATCAATTCAACCCACACGCATTACCAGGCTACTGATAAGGCTTATGTAAAGTCGCTGTACAAGCGGAGAAAGCAATTTTCGCATAAAGGCACTTATGGTTTGGCCCTACTGGTAGGTGGCAGTTACGGATCGATGGGGGCTATATGCCTTGCCACGAGGGCCGCAGCGAGAGCCGGGGCAGGGAAAACGAAAGCATTGGTGCCCGAAATAGGCTGCGAAATAATACAAACACTGGTACCGGAAGCCATGTTTCTTACCAATGGACGGAAATACCTGACCGAGATAACAGGCTGGAATACCGCAGATGCCATGGGAGTAGGGCCGGGACTAGGCACCGAGTGGGAAACTATCAGGGCCTTTGAACTGTTCATAGAAGAATGCAAGAAGGCTATTGTGATAGATGCCGATGCGCTCAATATAATAGGAAAGAAACCCGAACTGCTGTCAAAAGTACCCGCCGGCAGTATACTTACCCCCCATCCCAAGGAGTTTGAGCGTATATTCGGCAAGACGGTAAACAGCATGCAAATGGTGGAAGTAGCGCGCATGCAGGCAATGCGCTACAACCTGTATATAGTACTTAAGAACTGCTACACAGCTATAGTAACACCCGAAGGTGAATGCTGGTATAACCTGACCGGAAACCCGGGGCTGGCAACTGCAGGAAGCGGAGATGTGCTAACCGGTATTATCACAGGGCTGCTGGCACAGGGGTATGAACCGGGTGCTGCAGCGATAATGGGTGTGTACCTTCACGGTTTAGCGGGCGACTATGCCGCAGACGCAAGATCGCAGGAAGCAATGATAGCGGGCGATATAGCGGAGCATTTGGGAACTGCGTTCGAGGAAATTTCAAAACCTTGATTTACATGATTTCTGAGATTACCATGAATCAAACGAATCATGGCAATCATTTTAATCAAAAACTCGCGCGTCCTAAAACTCGTAACCAATATCCTTCCTGTAATATTTTCCTTCGTAGTCGATATGTTCTGCATTTTCGTAAGACTGCCTGAGGGCCTCTTTAATATTGTCGCCATAAGAAGTAATGGCTATAACACGGCCACCGTTGGTTAAAACCTCATTGTTGCTTTGCGTAGTGCCTGCATGGAATAAGATACTGTCTTTTACTTTTTCAAAACCTTTCATTACCCTGCCTTTAGGGTATGAACCGGGATATCCTTCGGACACCAGCATTACAGTACAGGCCGCTTTATGGCTGTGCTGCGCAGCTACTTCATCCAGCTTGCCCTGGCCCATTTTCACAATAAGCATCACAAGGTCATTTTCGAGACGGGGCATTACCACTTCCGTTTCCGGGTCGCCCAGGCGACAGTTATATTCTATCACATAGGGGCTGCCATTTACATTGATAAGCCCGAAGAAGATAAAACCATCGTAAGTGATATTCTCTGCCTTAAGACCTTCAATTGTGGGCTCGATGATCAGATTGGTCACTTTTTGCATAAAACCTGCATCAGCAAAGGGCACAGGGGAAACGGCACCCATTCCGCCGGTGTTTGGCCCGGTGTCTCCTTCCCCTATGCGCTTATAATCTTTAGCTTCGGGCAGGCGAATGTAATTTGTACCATCTGTGAGTACGAAGACGGAGAGTTCGATACCTGTGAGGAATTCTTCCACCACCACCTTCTTACCCGCATCGCCAAATTGCGCCTCTTTTATCATGGAGGTAAAAGCCTCAATTGCCTCATCGGTACTCTGCGCTATCACCACGCCTTTACCAGCAGCAAGTCCATCAGCCTTCAGCACTACAGGTAAGGCATGTTGTTTCAGATATTCTACGCCCTCTTCAAAGTTCGCATCGTCAAACTCGCGGTAGGCTGCAGTAGGTATGTTGTGGCGCTGCATGAACTGCTTGGCAAATGCCTTGCTGCCTTCCAGTTGCGCGCCCTCTTTCGAGGGACCGGGAACAATGATATGCTCCAGTGCAGGATCATCGCGAAAGAAGTCATAGATACCCGCTACCAGTGTATCCTCGCCACCGGGGAAAAGTATATGGATATTTTTTTCGATGCAGGCTTTCTTTATACCTTCAAAATCGGTGAGTGCTATCGGCAGGTTGATACCATACTCGGCAGTACCAACATTGCCGGGTGCTATATATAAGTTGGCACAAAGAGGGCTTTGCCTCAGTTTCCAGGATATTGCACATTCACGCCCACCGGAGCCAAGTAAAAGGATATTCATGTAATGACCAATTGATAATTGAGCTGCAAAAATAATCGCAAGAGCTTGTAATCGGCTAAAATTTTACCCCCATAAGCGCCATTTTTACTTTGAGGGTAGTATTAACGGGAGATTTTTATTTATTTTAGGACTTCTCTAAAGTAAATCTTCCATATGGATCAAAAATTAAATATTGACCCGCCGACCCAGAAAGGGCACCCTAAAGGATTGTATGTACTCTTCTTTACCGAGATGTGGGAAAGGTTCAGCTATTATGGCATGAGGGCCATCCTTGTACTGTTCATGACCAAGATGCTGGCCTTCGACCCCAAATTCGCATCCGGCATCTACGGTAATTTTACCGCACTGGTATACCTGACCCCGCTGATAGGTGGTTTTATATCCGACCGGTACTGGGGCAACCGCCGCTCTATCTTTGCAGGTGGCATTACCATGGCCATAGGGCAATTCGTACTGTTTTTTGCCGCATCTTTTGTTCATACCAATATGGACCTGACCAAAACCCTCTTCGTTATAGGCCTTACCGCGCTTGTAATAGGCAATGGCCTGTTCAAACCAAACATCTCAACAATGGTGAACCAACTGTATAAACCCGGCGACAAAAGGGTGGATGCAGCCTTCTCCATTTTCTATATGGGTATCAACCTTGGCGCATTCTTCTCGCCACTTATATGCGGCGGACTTGCTGAAAAAGTGGACTACAAATGGGGCTTTTTTGCTGCAGGCATCGGTATGGCATTGGGACTCGTTGTATTCCAGATGCTGAAGAACAAATACATAGTATCAGCAGAAGGACAGCAGATAGGATTGAAACCCAATCGCGCTGCCGACCCCACAACTGTGGTGCCTAACGATAGGGAAGCAGACAACGTGGAGCAAGGCGATGCTGCATTAAAACAAGGCGTTACAGGTGCCAAGAAATCAGAATTCAGCATGAAGCGCATAGTGATCTGGCTGGTGATATATGGCATACTCTGGTTCGTGTTCATGCATTTTGCGCATTTCAACTGGATAAGCACCCTGGTTTTTGCAACTTCTATTTCGGCATCGGGCTTCATCATAGCAGATCCGACACTGACGAAAGTAGAACGAGACAGGATCATTGTTATTTATATAGCAGCCTTCTTCGTTATCTTCTTCTGGAGTGCATTTGAACAAGCAGGCGCTTCGCTTACCATCTTTGCCGACCAACAGACGGAAAGACACATCTTTGGCTGGGAAATGCCGGCTAGCTGGTTCCAGTCGGTGAACCCATTGGCGATCATTATTTTTGCTCCGCTCTTTGCTGGGATATGGACCAAACTTGGCAAGCGTAACAGGGAACCCGCATCGCCGCTAAAGCAGGCAATGGGTTTGTTCCTGCTCTGCGTAGGTTATTTTGTAATAGCTGTAGGTGTTAAGGGTGTAGACGGCGCGACAAAAGCCTCTATGTTCTGGCTGTTGGGCATGTATGTATTGCATACGTTTGGTGAGCTGTGCTTATCTCCTATCGGCTTGTCGATGGTGGCGCGCCTTGCTCCTATGAGGCTTGCATCCTTGCTGATGGGTGTGTGGTTCCTTGCGAATGCCATGGCCAATGACTTTGCCGGTATGCTGAGCAAACTGTACCCCGAAGGCGGTGTTGCAACCAATTTCTTCGGTTTCCAGGTAGCCAACCTGCACGACTTCTTTATGATATTTGTTGTTTTGTCGGGTGTCGCAGCTGTTGTGCTGTTCTTCCTCTCAAGGAAAATGCTGAAAATGATGCATGGCCTGAGATAAGGACAAACCAAAATAGACTTCCAAAGCAGGGCTTTTCGGCCCTGCTTTTTTTATCCCCCGGATGGCGTTAGTTGGAAATAAAGATTATTTTGGCATAGTAATAGCAATAGGAAAAGAATGGAAACAAATACAACAGCAGCGGCACAGCTGGACGAGATACAAAATTTTAAAGGCAAATACCCTAAACAATTATGGTATTTATTCCTTTCGGAAATGTGGGAACGTTTTTGCTTCTACGGCATGAGAGGTATGCTGACTTTCTTCATGGTAGACCAACTGTTGATGAAGGATGATGTGGCCAACCTGCAATATGGCGCTACTCAGGCATTTGTCTATGCATTCACATTTATTGGCGGCCTTTTTGCCGATAAGATATTAGGTTATCGCAAGTCGTTGTTCTGGGGAGGATTGCTGATGATAACAGGTAGTTGCATTTTGGCCGCAAACCCGCAGCACTTTTTCTTTCTCGGTATCAGCTTCACTATTATCGGTACGGGGTTCTTCAAGCCCAATATCTCAACCATGGTGGGTAGCCTGTATAAAGCGGGGGACAGCAGGCGCGATGCAGGTTTCTCCTTGTTCTACTCCGGCATCAATATAGGTGCCTTATTGGGTGGTTATGCCTGTGTGGCGATAGGAAAAGGTTATTCATGGAACCTGGCTTTTGGGCTGGCGGCTATCGTTATGACCATTAGTTTGCTCACGTTCATATTCACACAAAAATCTTTAGGCCCCATAGGACTTGCCCCTGCGAGACCAAAGCCAGTAAAGGACATGGGCGGAGAAAGCAATACGGGATTTGCGGATGACAGATCGGCCTACGTAGAAAAGCAGCTGCCCAAATGGTATTCATATGCTGTATATATCGGGTCATTGGCTATTATCCCTATTATAATGATCATGGTGGCCAAGACTCAGTATACCGACTGGTTTATGTACATCATTGGCCCTTGCACGCTTGTCTACATCTTTTACGAAATGATGAAATACAATACGGCGGAGCGCAAAAAACTCATGGCTGCGCTGGTGTTCATTATTTTCTCTATTCTGTTTTGGGCGTTCTTTGAGCAAAGCGGCGGTTCCTTAAGCCTGTTTGCGGCAAATAACCTGGACCACAATGTTGTGGGCCTTAGCCTGGACCCTAATGGCGTAAATAACGCAGCTAACTCTTTGTTCGTTATCATATTCGCACCCATCATCGGGCTTGTATGGCTGGGACTAGCGAAGAAGAAAATAGAGCCTAATACAGTGGTAAAGTTTGGCCTTGGCTTCCTGTTCCTGGCATTAGCTTTCTACGTATTTTATTACACCCGCTTTTTTGCTGATGCTAATGGTGTTACCTCACTGAACGTATTTACATTCGCTTACCTGGTCATCACTTTCGGTGAACTATGCTTATCACCTATAGGCTTGTCGATCATGACCAAGTTATCGCCGAAGCCCTTGCAGGGAGTAATGATGGGCATGTGGTTCCTCGCCAGCGCTTACGGACAATATGTGGCGGGCATCCTCGGTGCGGGCATGTCTACTGTTAATGAGCATGCCACACAAACACAGAAACTTATTGCATATACAGATGGCTATAAGCAATTGGCTATATACGCGCTTATTGCAGGCGTGGTGCTGATCATAATTTCTCCTCTGGTGAAGAAACTGATGCAGGAGATACACTAAGAAAGTATAAGATCATAATAGAAAAGGCGCTGATGAGTCAGCGCCTTTTCTATTGTTGCTATGGAACTAATACATCAATTGCTTCTTAGAGCTGTTCTTCCACCCGGCATCGCTTTTGTAGTCACTGAAGAAGATCACAAGGTCGGCATCGCTCTTATAGTCCACGAAATATATCTTCTTTTTCGCATCGCTTTTGTATTCGGCAAAGTACCATACACCGTCATTGTTACCAGCATCGCTCTTGTAGCTTGCCTTGTAAACTACCAGGTCTGCATCGCTTTTGTACCGGGCTACAAATACTTTTACATCAGCGTCACTTTTGTACTGGCAGGAATAAACCACCTGTGCCATAGTGCCAGCTGAAAATATGAAGCATACTGCAATTGCCAATAAAGTACTGAATAAGTATTTTCTTTGAGGTAACATAATAAAGGTGTTTTTTTGCGTGAGGATACGAATGTAGGAATTATGCCTTATAAAGAAAAATATGCGATAATAGTTGCAGGAGGCAAAGGTGTCCGTATGGGCAGTGCTGTGCCTAAGCAGTTCCTGCCGCTGGGCGATAGGCCGGTATTGTATCATTCCGTTAAGGCGTTTATGGATGCTTTCCCGGACATCAAGCTGGTACTTGTCTTACCCGAAGACCATATCAGTTATACCCAAATGTTATTGGAGGCCTTCACAGAGGACCGCATTGAGCTTACGATCGTAACCGGCGGTGAAACACGCTACCATAGTGTGCAGAACGGATTGAAACAAGTGGAAAGTGAGAGTATTGTATTTGTGCATGATGCCGTCCGCCCATTGCTTACTACCAACCTGATAAAAAGATGCTATGAACAGTCCCTTGAAAAAGGCAGCGCTATACCCGTAATACCCGTTACGGACAGTGTCCGCATCATACAGGGCGACGACAGCAAGCCCCTGGACAGAGAGCAGCTGCGCATTATCCAAACCCCGCAGACCTTCCGTTCCGATATCATAGTCCCTGCCTTTCAACAAGAATATAATATCGCCTTCACCGACGAGGCAACAGTTGCTGAAGCCAATGGCACGAAAGTTTACCTTATTGATGGCGAGCGAAGCAATATAAAGGTCACTACGCCTGAGGATATGGTCATTGCTGAGGCTTTGCTCGATGAAAGGATGCACGATGAATAGATACTGCCTGATATTTTTGTTGTCTTTAATTGCACCGGATACTTACGGGCAAAAACAGGATACCAGTATTTTCAAGTACCCCATAAAAATGGATGATGTAGTGGTCTCTGCCACCCGAAAAGGCTGGGACCTGCAGGGCTTCATCCGCAGGGTGAAGAATGACACTACTTTTTATAAGGCCTTCCGCAGTGTGCACATTGTCTCCTTCAATGCTACGAACGATATCCGCGTTTACGACAAGAACGGCAAGGTGAAAGCTTCCCTCAATAGTAAAACAAGACAAACCGTTAGCAATGGCTGCCGTACCATGCAGGTGCTGGAAGAAAAAACTACCGGCGACTTCTACAACCGCAGGCATCAATACAATTATTATACTGCAGAGCTGTATGGTTATTTGTTCTTCACCATTGGCAAGGTATGCGGCGAGGACAATACTGTGGCAGGCATGCTGAACGTGAAAGGCAAGGGGCAAATGGAGAAAAGCAAGGCGCAGCTAAAGCAGCTCATGTTCAATCCCGGCGGACATATAAACGGTGTGCCCTTTATGGGCAATAAAGCTGCCATCTTCGATGATGCAGCCAAGCGCTATGATTTCAAGCTCAGTTCCGAAGAATATGCGGGAGAGGAATGCTATGTATTCCGCGCAGTGCCCAAAAAGGGAGAGGAAAAGAATGTGGTGTATAATGATTTTGCAACCTGGTTCCGCAAGAGTGATTACGCAATACTGGCCCGCGACTATTCTCTGTCATACAGCACCGTAGTTTACGACTTCGATGTAAAAATGAAAGTACGCCTGCAGCAAGTAGGCAAGCATTTATTGCCGATGCGGATAGACTACGATGGCAATTGGTATGTGTTTACCAAAGGCAGGGAACGGGTGAAATTTACAGCAGTGTTTAGTTACTAGGATTCCAGTTCCCGGGATCTACCCTCCACTTTGCCAGCAGTTCCTTTTGCTCGGGCAGTACCAGCTTTTTCTCCTCGGCCACTTCCATTAGCGCAGTATAGTTACTGATCGTATGCAGCGAAACTTCCGCATCTTCAAATGCCTTATCCGCAACCGGGAAGCCGTAAGTGAACAGGCCTATCATACCCATCACCTCGGCACCTGCCTCACGCAGTGCATCTACTACCTGCAGGCTGCTTTTGCCTGTAGAGATCAGGTCTTCCACCACCACTACTTTCTGTCCGGATTCCAGTACACCTTCTATCTGGTTGCCCATGCCATGTTCCTTGGGTTTTGAGCGCACGTATATGAATGGAAGTTTCAGCAGGTCGGCAGCCATAACACCATGCGCTATGCCCGCTGTAGCCACGCCGGCTATCACTTCCGCGTCCGGGTAATGCTCCAGCACCATATTCGCCAGTTCGCTTTTTACAAAATCGCGTACGTAGGGGTATGATAATACCTTACGGTTATCGCAATAAACGGGCGAACGCCAGCCCGATGCCCATGTGTAGGGGTTTTGCAGGTTGACTTGTAAAGCCTTAATTTGCAGCAGCTTTTCGGCAAAGTGTTTTTGAGTGCTCATATCGGGCAGCAAACCTACACCCAAATAGGCTATTTTACAAAAAGCAAGGTGAAACACAGGCTGGCCCTGGCACGGAAATATTAAAAGATAACGAGATGCAGGATTTTGTACAGAAAATATACTACAATAATAAGCCGCTTATCCTTACCACGAGCAGGGAGGCATTTCTTGCAGAAAACCCTGCGGCAGAAGGCTATCTTTCTTATACCGGCGCATTCCCACGCCACTATCGCCTTGCGATACAGCATTTAGATAAAGTAGGCACCTTAGGTGCCATTATAGAAGATGTTTCGGAGCGGTCGTTGCAGGAAGAGCTATATGCTATTTATGCCCCTATCGACGCTGCAGGCGGCGTGGTGTTTGACGAAACGGGACGCGTGCTGATGATATACCGCCGTGGCAAGTGGGACCTGCCTAAAGGCAAGCGCGATGATGGCGAGGCCATAGATTATTGTGCCCTGCGCGAAGTGAGTGAGGAAACCGGCCTTGAGCAATTAACCCTTGCCGAGCAGATATGCGAGACCTATCACGTCTATTCCCAAAACAAGGAGAACCTGCTGAAACACACCGTTTGGTTCCGCATGTACGGCACACACAAGGAGAAGCTGGTGCCCCAAAAAGAAGAGAATATCCTTGAAGCCCGCTGGCTGGGCGAAGAACACCTGGCCCCAATAGTCTTTAAATCTTACGAGGCTATTAAGGAAGTATTGCGGCAGGCAGGGGTTAAGTGGTGAATCTCCACCCACAAAAAATGATTAAATTGCATTATCTGACAGACGGAATATATGACCACAGCAGCAATAAGAAATAAACTGTACGACTTCATTCGCGTAGCCGACGACAAAAAACTTCAGGCTATCTACCACTTGCTCGAAAACGAAATTGAACAAACGAACGAATGGTGGAAGGACAAACAAATTGTTGCAGAATTGGATGCCCGTTATAATGCATTGGAGTCAGGCACAGATAAAGGAGTTACCAAGGAGCAACTGAAATCGTCTGTGGATAAAGTAAGGCAGAAGAAATATGGCAAGTAACGCCCCTTATTCCAGTATCTTATCCGGGCGTGCACAAAGAGAGATTTTAACTTCCTGGGAGTGGTACGAAGAACGACAAAGGGGCTTAGGCGATCGTTTTATCGAAGAAGTACTAAATAAGATCAATACCATTGAAAGAAATCCGGATGCATTTTCAATAAAGCACAAATCTTATAGGGAAGCGGCCCTCGCAGTATTTCCTGTCGTTGTTATTTACCGCGTTAATAAAAGGCAGAAAAGTATTAAAGTCGTGGCAATATTTCATACGGCCCGGAACTACAAGAATAAGTATTAATATTCTTTAAGATGGCCTTTAAATATATAAGGCAGTGTTAATAATATACATGTTCCCGGCTTTCAGCTGAAAACTTCAACAATCCTGTTATTTTTGTAGCATATCTATAATATCAAGACACCCCAATGAAGGTAGTAATATTTGCAGGCGGCCGTGGTACCCGTATATCCGAGGAGTCGTCCCTAAGGCCCAAACCCATGATAGAGATAGGTGGCAAGCCCATCCTCTGGCATATAATGAAAATATATGCTGCCTATGGCCATACCGAGTTCATCATCTGCCTGGGCTATAAGGGCTGGCTGATAAAGGAATACTTTGCCAATTACTTCCTGCATAATGCCGATATGACCGTCGACCTGTCGAACAACTCGATGGAGATACACCAGAACAATGCGGAGCCATTCAAAGTCTCCCTGATAGATACAGGGCTTGATACCATGACCGCAGGCAGGCTGAAACGCGTATTGCCTTATGTAGGTAATGAGCCCTTCATGCTCACCTATGGCGACGGAGTTTGTAATGTGGATATAGACGAACTATTGAAGTTCCACAAGGCCAGCGGCAAGATATGCACCATGACCGCCATACAGGCTACCAGCCGTTTTGGCGTTATCAAGATGGAAGACGATGGCACCATAGATAGCTTTGAAGAAAAACCTGCCGACTCCGGCACCTGGATAAACGGGGGCTTCTTTGTGATAGAACCGGGCATAGCAAAATACCTGCATGCCGATGCCGACGATATAATGTGGGAGCGCCAGCCTATGGACGACCTGGCCAAGGACAGGCAGATAGCGGCATACCGCCACCACGATTTCTGGAAATGCATGGATACCCTGCGCGATAAAGAAGAATTGGAACACCTTTGGCAAACAGAACCTTTATGGAAAAAGTGGTAAGCGCAGATTATTTACGTTCGGTATTCAATGGCAAAAAGGTATTCCTTACAGGCCATACGGGCTTTAAGGGTTCCTGGCTCTTGCAGATACTTGAATGGCTGGGCGCAGAGGTAAAAGGTTATTCACTAGCCCCCGAAAAGGACAACGATCTATACAACCAGATATATGGCGACAGGCGCTGCTATGCCTCTGTAATAGGCGACCTCAGCGACCTGCGTACGCTGCAGGGCGAAATGGTACGCTTTGAACCGCATTTCGTTTTTCATTTGGCGGCACAGGCATTAGTTCGCCGCAGCTATTTGGCACCTGTTGATACCTTTATGGCCAATACACAGGGCACTGCACATGTGCTGGAAGCCCTGCGCAGCATGCAAGGCCAATGTACAGCCCTAATGATAACTACCGATAAAGTGTATGAGAACCCCGAGAGAGGAACTCCCTTTGGCGAAGATGATAAGCTGGGCGGCCACGATCCCTACTCAGCCAGTAAAGCAGCAGCGGAGATCGTGATAGCCTCATACAGCCGTTCCTTCTTTCATCCTGGCAAATACAGTGAGCACCAGAAAGCCGTTGCCTCAGTACGTGCAGGTAATGTGATAGGTGGCGGCGATTTTTCCGACGACCGTATTATACCTGATATTGTTCGTGCACTGGAGTTTGGTGAGACAGTTGGCCTGCGCAATCCTAAGTCCGTACGCCCATGGCAGCATGTGCTGGAACCGTTGGGCGCATACCTGTTGCTGGCAGCAAGGATGACGGAAGAGCCTGTGAAACTAAGCACCACTTTCAACTTTGGCCCGAATGCTGACGATATGTTGACCGTGGAGGATCTTACCAAGATATTCCTGGAGCGGTTTGGCGGCGGCAGTTATGAGAATTTGTCATTAGAAAATGCCGTGCACGAGGCAAAACTTTTATTGCTGGATAGCAGCAAGGCAAAGAAGATGATCGGTTGGCATCCGCAAATGAATGCAGAAACTGCCATACGCATGACGGCCGACTGGTATGCGGACAAAGGCAACGATGCGCATGAAAAATGCATGATGCAGATAAAAGAATACTTTGGAGAACTATCATAGATGGACTGCAGACCGTTACCACTCGAAGGAGCTATGCTCATAACACTTCCTCACTCGAAGGATGAGCGCGGCTTTTTCACCAAATCATTCCACGAAACTTCTCTTAAAAAAGCAGGTATCGACTTCACGCTACGTGAAAGCTATTTTTCGCTCTCAAAGAAAGATGTAATACGCGGCATGCACTTCCAGACCCCACCCCACCAGCACAGTAAGATAGTATTCTGTCCGCAGGGTGCAATACTGGATGTGATCATAGACCTGCGTAAAGGCTCTGTTACTTACGGACAGTATTATGCCCAGGAGCTATCTGCGGAAAATCATCTTGCCTATTACATCCCCGAAGGTTTTGCCCATGGCTTTAAGTCACTACGCGACGATGCTATCACCTACTACCTCGTGTCATCGGAATACCGCCAGGCTAATGATACGGGGATTTTGTACGACAGTTTCGGATTTGATTGGCGAGTAAAAAAGCCAGTAATATCCCCACGGGACCTGTCTTTCCCGGGTTTGACCGACTTTAAAACACCTTTTTAAGCGGAATGCGTGTCTAAGTCAAGAAAATATCTCGCCTTAACAGTGGCAGTACTTGCAGCGGCAGTGACCTACTACCTGCTGATGCACCTAAAAGCATAGTGCAGGTAAAATCTTACCTTTGCATCTCATTTCAAAAAAACAATACTCATTTATATATGAAACTGGATAAAGTCCTTAAGCAATTAGGAATTAACAAGACCAACGAAGGTGCTTCTACCGGTACCAAATGGCTGAAAGCCGGCGCGGCGGCAATCGATTGCTATTCACCTGTTGATGGCAAAAAAATTGCCTCAGTGAACAGCGTTACCCGCAAGACGTACGATACTGTTATAGACAAAGCACAAGCTGCATTCCCCGAGTGGCGCATGTGGCCTGCTCCAAAGCGTGGCGAAGTAGTTCGCCAGATAGGTGAAGCATTGCGCAAGTATAAAGAGCCCCTGGGCCAGCTCGTTTCTTACGAGATGGGCAAAAGCCTCCAGGAAGGCTATGGCGAGGTACAGGAGATGATAGACATCGCCGATTTCGCGGTGGGTCTCTCGCGCCAGTTGTATGGCCTTACCATGCACAGTGAGCGCCCGCGCCACCGTATGTATGAGCAATGGCACCCGCTGGGTGTTGTGGGTATCATCAGCGCTTTCAACTTCCCCGTTGCCGTGTGGAGCTGGAACAGCTTCCTTGCCTGGGTATGCGGTAATACCTGCGTATGGAAACCGTCTGAAAAAACACCGCTTACTGCAATAGCCTGCCAGAATATTATAGCCAACGTTTTTAAGGCCAATAATGTACCGGAAGGTGTTTGTGGCCTGATTGTAGGCGGCCGTGATTCGGGCGAATGGATGAGTAATGATACGCGCATACCACTGGTATCCGCCACAGGTTCTACCCGCATGGGTAAGGCCGTAGGCGCAGCAGTAGGTGCACGTTTAGGCCGTGCCTTGCTGGAGCTAGGTGGTAACAATGCCATCATCATCACAGAAAATGCCGACCTGAATATCGCTATGCGTGCAGCAGTGTTTGGCGCAGTAGGTACAGCAGGCCAGCGTTGCACTACCACACGCCGCCTCATCATTCACGAAAGTGTTTATGACATACTGAAGAAGAAACTGGTTGCTGCCTACAAACAGCTCAGCATCGGCGACCCACTGGATGAGAAAAGCCACGTTGGTCCGCTGATAGATAAAGATGCGGTACAGAGCTATTTGAATGCCCTCGCAGCACTGAAGAAAGAAGGCGGAAAGGTAGTAGTAGCAGGTGGTGTGCTGGAAGGCAAGGGCTACGAAAGCGGCTGCTATGTGAAACCCTGCATCTACGAAGCGACCAATGACATGGCCATAGTTCAGCACGAAACATTCGCGCCGATATTGTACATTATGAAGTATAAGACGCTGGCCGAGGCGGTTGCTATGCAGAATGGTGTTCCGCAAGGCTTGTCATCATCTATCATGACGCTCAATATGCGCGAAGCAGAGCAGTTCCTTTCACATGAAGGCAGCGACTGCGGTATAGCCAATGTGAACATAGGCACTAGTGGTGCTGAGATAGGCGGCGCTTTTGGTGGTGAAAAAGAAACAGGCGGTGGCCGCGAGAGCGGATCCGATAGCTGGAAGGCCTACATGCGACGCCAGACCAATACCATCAACTGGAGCGACCAGTTACCACTGGCGCAAGGCATTAAGTTCCATATCTAAATACTAATTTCAATAGCAAAGCCGTTCTCAAAATGAGGACGGCTTTTTTTATTATTTGGAAGTTTCAAAATTAATACATAGCTTTATGATGCATTAAGACGCAATGCAACAACAGGCTATGAATAACACGGAACTATTAAAAGGCACACTCGGCACCATCATACTGCGCTTATTAGAGAGTAATGGTAAGCTGTATGGCTACGAGATAACACAGATGGTAAAGACATTGTCGGACGGGCAGGTGCTGATAAAAGAAGGCTCTCTCTACCCTGCCCTGCATAAGCTGGAAAAGGACGGACTCATCAAATCGGAAGAGGTATATATAGGCAAGCGGGTTAGGAAATATTACACACTCACAAAACCCGGGAAGACCGCAGCAAAGTCATCTGTTGACGAATTGTTGGGCTTCCTGCAAACCATACATAATCTTGTAACTGCCGATCCTCGTACAGCATATGTATCAGCTTAGTGAAGAGCATATTGAATCCATTGAGCAAAGGATATTGCGAAGCGGCCTGAATAATACAGCCCTGCAACAAGACCTACTTGACCACTATTGCTGCTACATAGAGGAGCAGATGAGTGAAGGAAAAGATTTTGAAACCGCTTACAACATAGCATATCAAGCCATAACCCCTGATGGCGCGCAGGACATAGAAACAGAACTGATCTTATTGTTAACCATAAACAAACAAATAGGTATGAAACGACTATTGTATAGCTTCGGCTTTCTCGCAGCATTTTTCATCTCTGTAGGGCTCACGTTCAAAATAATGTCATGGCCCGGCGCGTCTATTATCCTCTTCTCCGGCTTCGCGGCCTTGTTTATCTCTGTAATAGTACTCCTGGTCAATGCCATGCAGCAGGCGCGTAATCACAGCACCGCCTACAATACCCGCATCATTATCGGCATACTGTCCGGTGTACTCATAGCAGCGGGCAGCATGTTCAAGATATTGTACTATCCCGGCGCTAATATTCTAACCTTATTAGGAATGATATCATTCAGCTTGCTATTCCTGCCCATGTTCTTTTACCAACTATACAAAAAGGCCATAGCCGTGTAAAAAATGTGCACATAAAAAAGCTGNNCGGCCTTGCATTTGCGCAAGGCCGCTTTTTACTTTATGAATGTTTAACTCAGTTGCATTCGCTTGTAGTGCTCCATTGCCATCTTTACCTCGCCGTAAGTAACGTCTTCAGGCAGCAGGTCTTTAATCGGTTTTATTGCGTTCATCTGCCCTGTCTGCTTAATAGCGCTCATTATCTTTTCCAATTTCTCTTTTGCTACAAACTTTGAGATACTCAATTCTCCGCTTGCAATAAATACAGAAAGATGTCCTTCAATGGTTGAAATAGCCATATTCCTTTTTTCAGCTATTTCCTGGATACTCAAGCCTTCCCTAAACAAAGAGAATGTGGTGTGTTGCGTATTACTAGGTTCTGTCTTCTCTGCTCTTGGTGCCCTTTCTTTACCCTGCTTCTTAGGCTTCTTAAAGTGCATTTGCGATTCCAGCTTGTGCTCCCTGGTATAAGCCTTTATCACGTTCAGGAAGCCTGTACCATACTTGCTTACCTTGTAGTCACCAAAGCCCGATATCTGTTTCAGGTCATCAAATGTCTGAGGCAGGTAGGAGGCTAGCTCTATCAGGGCATTATCAGCAACAATTACATAAGCCGGCACTTGCTCCCTATCCGCATATTCCAGTCGAATGGTCCTCAATTCCTGCAGCAACTCTTTTTCATAGCTTACATCCTCTTCATCAATCACCTGTGCCTTCTCTTTCTTCATCACCAGTTTCATCTCCAGGCTGCCTTTCAATATCTCCCAGCTTTTATCATTCAGCTTCAGTACACTGAAGGTATCATCCGTTTTGCTCAAATAGCCGTGGTTCAGCAATTGCTTTACCATCCACTGCCATTCTTCTTTTTTCAAGTGTTTGCCTAGGCCGTATGTCTTCAACTCTTTATGCGCGGGGTTTATTTTTTCGGCAGCCGAACCGCGAATGAAGTCAATAACATAGCCGGCTCCATAGCGCTCCCCCGTTCTTGATATAGCCGATAGTAATTTCTGCGCATCCAGCGTGGCATCCTTCTCTTCCAGGTCGCTCATGCAGTAGTCGCAGCTACCACAGTAAGCCGGCGCATCCTCACCAAAGTACCGCATCAGGTATTGCCGCCTGCAACTTTCCGCTTCGCAAAAGTCCTGCATCTGTTGCAGCTTCTTTTCAGATACTTTTGTTTGCTGCGGGTTATTCTCTATCTCAATGAATTTCCGGAGTTTAATAATATCGCCCGCAGAGTAAAACAATATAGCATCACTCCTCAGGCCATCACGCCCGGCACGTCCTGTTTCCTGGTAATAGCCTTCAATATTCTTGGGTACATCGTGATGTATCACAAAGCGAACGTTCGATTTGTCGATACCCATACCAAAGGCTATGGTGGCTACTATTACCTTAATCTCATCGCGCTGGAAACGCTCCTGCACTTTGCTGCGCTCCATATTGTCCATACCGGCATGGTAGTGCATGGCAGCTATGCCGTTCTCCCGCAGTCTTGCAGCGATGCCCTCCGTAGAGGCCCGCGACAGAGCATAGATAATGCCACTATCTTCCTTGTGCCGTTTCAGGTATTCCACTATGCTTCCAAAAGCGTTGCGCTTAGGCTCTATGTAGTAATAAATATTAGGCCTGTTGAAGCTGGATATGAAAACCTGTGGTTGTTGCAGGGTTAGCTTCTGCAGTATATCGTCCTGTGTCAGCTTATCGGCACTGGCAGTAAGGGCTATAACAGGTACGCCTTTAAATTCCCTCTTAAGCACCGCAAGCTGCAAATACTCCGGCCTGAAGTCGTGCCCCCAGGAGGATATACAGTGCGCCTCATCCACGGCAAAGAGCGCCGGTTTTATTTCTTTAAGGAATTGGAAAAAATATTGTCCATTGCTGCCGCTCAGTCTTTCCGGTGCCAGGTACAACAGTTTAAGTTTGCCCGTCCGTGCCTGCTGCATTATCTGCTGCTGCTGCTCTGCCGACTGGCTCGAATTGATGAATGCAGCACCAATACCATTTGCCTGTAACGCATCTACCTGGTCTTTCATCAGTGCTATAAGGGGAGAAATGACCACCGTGACCCCATCCAGTATCAGGGCGGGCAGCTGGTAGCATATTGACTTACCACCACCGGTAGGCATAATGGCCAGCACATCTTTACCGGCCAGTACCGATTGTATAATGTGCTCCTGTTCTAAACGAAAATTGTCATAACCGAAATAATGCTTTAAAGCGTGTAACATCCTGTCTTTCATGTCGTAAAATTTATCTTAAGAATCTGGTTCCGTTCTGTTCGCAGCATGGTATGCCTTCAGTGATGGTATAGAAAACAATATGCTGACCAATGTAAGTACCGCGCCCAATAAAAACGGCGCGCCGGGGAAATGCACAGGCGCACCCGGTTTGGTAAAATAAGAGAACAAATTGGTCATCATCACCGGGCCAATGATAGACGTTACACTCATCAGGCTTGTGAGCGCCCCTTGCAGCTCGCCCTGCTCATTGGCAGGCACGGAGTTGGACATAATACCTTGTAATGCCGGCCCGCAGATACCACCCAGGCAATATGGCACAAGGAACAAAAACATCATCCAGCCCTCGGTCGCAAATGCGAAAAGAGTGAAACCCAGCGCATACAATAGCAGCCCCACATAAACTGAGTTCTTCTGTCCCAGAGCAGGTATGATCTTACGTATAAGGCCGCCCTGTACGACGGCTATTAATACTCCCACCACACCCAAAGAATAACCAACCATCTTTTCGGTCCACTGAAACTTCTGGATGGTATAGAACGTCCAGTTTGACTGGACCGCATAAGCGGCGATATAGATAAGCACGATGGAAATAATAAGCCCGGATATAGCGGGGTACTTCCGCAAATGCATCAGCGAGCCTACCGGGTTAGCACGTTTCCATTCGAAGGGGCGGCGGTTCTCCTTTAAAAGCGATTCGGGCAATACGATCAGGCCATATACAAAATTGAGCAAGGACAAAACGGCGGCAACAATAAAAGGAGCACGCAAACCAAGGTCGCTGAACAGCCCGCCGATAACCGGGCCCAAAATAAAACCCACACCAAAAGCGGCACCTATCATTCCAAAGTTCTGCGCTCTCTTTTCGGGTGTGCTTACGTCGGCTATATAAGCAGAACCTGTGGTGAAACTGGCGCCGCATACCCCCGCAATGATACGGCCAAGGAAAAGCCATGCAAGCGTTGGTGCCCATGCCAGGAACAGGTAGTCTATACCCAAACCTAGTAAGGATATGAGCAAAACCGGCCGCCTGCCGTAACGGTCGCTAAGGCCGCCTAGCACGGGTGCAAAAAGGAACTGCATAATAGCATAGGCGAACATGAGCCAACCACCATATTTAGCAGCAGTGCTTATGTCGCTGCGCGAGAGCGTTTGCAGCAGCTTAGGCATTATTGGAATGATGATGCCCAGCCCGATACTATCTACCAGGAGCGTAACAAATATGAAACCGAGTGCTGCTTCGCGCTTTACTGTCATTTGTCGTAATTAAACGCTGCAAGATACTATAAGATATTATTGACGGTTTTCTGCCCGCCAAAAACATATCCACATTTTTTGGCTACAGGTTTTGTTAAAAATTACAAGCGGTTATATATAAGTCAAATTACCTTATCTATATTTATGTTCCACACACAAAACATCCTTAGTATATGAACATCCTTAAGATCCGGGCCTTTTGCCTGGCAGCAGGTATCACGCTGTTGCAGGCATTTACAATTGAGGCCAAAACCACATCCGTACCAGTACCGGCAGGAATTACCAAACTCACCAGTGTTGAAGGCATCACCGAATACCGCCTCTCCAATGGCCTGCATGTACTTATCTTCCCCGACCCCTCGAAACCTACCATCACCGTGAACATGACCTACCAGGTAGGCTCTCGCATGGAAGGCTACGGAGAGACCGGTATGGCGCACCTGCTGGAGCATATGCTTTTCAAAGGCTCCACGCACCACAAAAATGTACCACAGGAGCTTACCAACCACGGGGCTTCGCCAAACGGCAGCACATCCTACGACCGTACCAATTATTTCGAGACTTTCTCTGCAACAGATGAGAACCTTAACTGGGCATTGAGCCTTGAGGCCGACCGTATGGTTAACTCCTTTATTGCCGAGAAAGACTTGAAAAGCGAATTCAGCGTAGTGCGCAATGAATTTGAATCAGGCGAGAACAGCCCCTCGAACATATTGATGGAGCGCGTAGTTTCTACAGCTTACCTCTGGCACAACTATGGAAAGTCCACTATTGGCTCAAAGGAAGATATCGAGAAGGTGTCCATAAAAAGCCTGCAGGCCTTTTATAAAAAATATTACCAGCCCGACAATGCCGTGCTGGTTGTAGCAGGTAAAATAGACGAAGCAAAAACACTGGCACTCGTAAAAAAATATTATGGTGGCATACCCAAACCAAGCCGTGTAATAGAGCCCACTTATACAATGGAGCCTCCACAGGACGGCGAACGCAATGTAGAGCTGAAAAGAGTAGGCGACGTACAGTCCATCTCCTGCCTCTACCACATACCTGCAGGCTCCGATCCTACATACCCGGTATTTGATGTGATAAGCGAAGTACTGACCAATGAGCCAAACGGCCGCCTGTACCAAAACCTTGTAAAGACAGGCAAGGCCTCGGTGGTATGGAGCTATGCACAAGGCCTGAAAGATCCCGGCCACATTTACATTAACGCCGATGTATTAAAGGAAAAATCATTAGATGAGGCGAAGGCCGCTTTCTACGAAACACTGGCAGAGCTGAAAGACAAGCCCGTAACACAGGACGAGGTAGATAAAGCAAAAGGCGAGCTGATGAAAAACTTTGAACAGGCTTACCGCAGCAGCGAGAACATAGGCCTGGCAATGAGCGAATTCATCGCTACCGGCGACTGGCGTTTGGCCTTCATATACCGCGACAACCTTGCAAAAGTTACTGCCGGCGATGTGAACAAAGCCATAAACACTTACTTCATCAAATCAAACCGCACTACGGGCGTATTCATCCCTACTGCCAATCCTAAGCGCGTTACAGTGCCACCTGCACCAAATGTGGCCGACATAGTAAAAGACTATAAAGGCAAGGAAGCATTAACACAGGCTGAGGCATTTGACGCATCGCCCGACAATATTGAAAAACGCACCGAAAGAGGTAAGATCTCCGGCGGGGCAAAGTATGCCTTGCTTACAAAAACAACACGTGGCAGTACTGTGAATGGCATCATAACCCTGCGCATAGGCTCTGAACAAGCCCTGGAAAACAAAGCGAAAGTAGCTTCGCTCACCGCATCAATGCTGAAAAGAGGCACTACAACAAAAAACATGTCGCAGATAAATGAAACCTTGAACAAGCTTTCAAGCTCTGTAGACGTTTGGGGCAATGGGCAGGATGTGACCTTTAATATACAGTCTACCAAACAAAACCTCCCTGCCGTACTGGACCTTATAAATGACATACTCCACAACCCCGCCTTTAGTGCGGATGAATTTAAAACGCTGAAAGAGGAAAACATCAGCAACCTGCAGCAGGAGCTTTCCGAGCCGCAAAGCATTGCCTTCAGGGTATACAGCAACATGACAAGCCCCTACCCCAAGAGCCACATCAACTACACCATGACGGCACAGGAGGAGATAGATGCTGTTAATGCTGCCACATTGAACGATGTGAAAGACCTTTATAGAAAATATTACGGCGCAGGCAATGCCACCATGGCTTTCGTTGGCGATTTTGAAGCTGATGCAGTAAAGAAAAAACTGGAAGCGACATTTAAAGACTGGGAAGCTGCCGAACCATACGTACGCGTAAAAGACAAGTATGAAGAGGTAACACCGGCAAACAAGGAAATAAAAACCCCCGACAAAAAGAACGCTATGTTCGTTGCAGGCATGAACTTCAAATTCCGTGATGACAATCCTGATTTCCCCGCATTGGTGATGGGCGACTTTATCTTTGGTGGTGGCTTCCTCAACTCGCGCCTCGCTACACGCATTCGCCAGAAAGAGGGTTTAAGCTACGGCGTGGGCTCTTTCCTTCAGGCCGATAGCCACGACGAAAAAACAGCCTTCATGTCTTATGCTATCTATAACCCTGACAATAAGCAAAAACTGGAAGCAGCCTGGAACGACGAACTGTCAAAAATGCTGAAAACAGGTTTTACTGCCGAAGAGCTGAAACAAGCAAAAAGCGGTATGATACAGTACAGGCAAACAAGCAGGACAGATGACGGCCAACTGGCCAACAAACTAGCCAACTACCTGGAACTGGATCGCACAATGGCAAGAGACAAAGGTATAGATGAAAAAATGCAGAACCTGTCGTTGAACGAGCTGAATGAAGTAATGAAGAAGTACCTGTCGAGCGACAAGATAAGCTACGTAAAAGCAGGCGATTTTAAATAATCGAACATATTATCATCAGTAGCCCGGGCTTTAGGCCCGGGCTACTGTATTTTTGTGCATTCAAAGGCGCGAATATTGATTTTTCGGTATCAACAACAGCTACTCTATGGAAAAAAGTGAAATATTTAGTACTTTGGATAAGATTTTGTATAAACTTAATATGCAGCCGCGATATTTTCTCTCCGTTTTGGTTATATGCCTTTTTGCATATTTCAATACCAGTGCACAATGTGTCACTATTCTCAATCTTCCTGATACGATAGTTACCTGCAGGAACAGCCAGGTGCAACTTAACCCCACGCTGGATATTGCCAATGTGGACCGCACTATTGACACTACCTGGACACCTGCAGCAGGCCTGTCCGATCCCAACATCATCAACCCGGTAGCCACGGTAACAACCAACTCCATAATGTATACATTGACGGTGTTGGGCGTTTTACCTGCCAACTTTGTTGCCAATGGCGATTTCAGCTTAGGTAACACAAGCTTCAGCAGCAGCTATACTTATGTAGCACCTACCCCTAATGCCTTAACGCCCGAAGGGCTGTATACAGTAACCACAAACCCCAATCTTGTACATAGTGGCTTCGCATCCTTTGGCGACCACACTACCGGCACTGGCAACATGATGGTCATCAACGGCGCATCATCACCCATCAATGTATGGTGCCAGACAATAAATGTAACGCCGAATACCAACTATGATTTTTCTGCATGGGCAGCCAATTGCTCATCCGCGGGCAACCCTGCACAGTTGCAGTTCGAGATAAATAACGTGCTCCTTGGCTCTCCGCTGCAAATACCAAATGCCACCGGCCAGTGGGTGGAGTTCTTCATTACCTGGAATAGCGGCGCCAATACCACGGCCAATATTTGCATCTATGATGCCCAAACGGCCTTAAGTGGTAATGATTTTGTGATCGACGATATTAAATTCCAGGAATATTGTACCAGCAAAGACTCTGTGTATCTGAAGGTAATAAACATGCAACCCTCCATCACCAATACTATCTCGGTTTCCTGCGGCAGTAATACCGTAAGCTTCAACGGCAACTATGCCGGCGATGTGCCTACCTCATATGCATGGGATTTTGGTGACCTCGGTACATCTACACTACAGAATCCCACTCACGTATATACTACACAGGGCACCTACACAGTCCGTTTGATAACAACAAAGAACGGCTGTAACGATACGGCGACCACGCAGGTAAACATTGCATTCAATCCCGCATTGAATTATACTATTGCCGATGCGCCTATTAATTGCCTCTCAACAACACTGACAGCTACTTATGTAAGCGGCGACAATGCCAACAATTTTTTGTGGCTGTTCGATGATAACACAAGCGGCGCGGGCAATCCGGCAACACATACTTTCCCGCAAACAGGCATTCATAACGTGCGCCTTGTATTGACCAGTGCACTGGGCTGCAGGGACACCATCGACTACCAACTGACGCTGAGTGTAAATATGAATTATACCATCAGCGACTCTGCCATCAGCTGCGTTTCCGATAAGCTGACTGCAAATTATTCCAGCGGCGACGCGGCAAACCAGTTCCGGTGGATATTTGACGACACAAGCGGAACAGGCAGCCCCATTACGCATACTTTTACGCAGTCGGGCGCCCACGATGTTACATTGATCGTATCAACTGTTCCGGGTTGCGCTGACACATTCACACATACGGTGAACCTGAGCATTAACATTGATTACGCCATCACCGATTCTGTCCTTGATTGTAAATCTGCCAAATTCACCGCAACGCGCGTTGCGGGTGATACCGCGGCGCATTACCGCTGGACATTTGATAATAATATTCACGACACCGTTAATCCCGTAATACACACGTTTATACATAGTGGCGACAACCAGGCCATGCTGGTGATCACAAATGACGCAGGCTGTATGGACACCTTCATGCATTACTTTACCATCAACTATTCACTTGTCCCGGACTTTACATACTTCCCTTTAAGCCCTGAAATTGATAAACCTACTAATTTCATTAATCTCTCACCACCTGTTGCTGTTACTTATGCATGGGATTTTGGGGATGGCACTACCAGTACGCTCCGTAACCCAAGCAAATTATGGAACGCCAGCGGCACTTATAAGGTATGCCTTACGGCCAGCGATACAAATGAATGCAGCGGCATAGTATGCAAAATGGTGGACGCGATAAGAACGAAAAAAGTAGATGTGCCGAATGCGTTCAGCCCCGATGGCGATGGTGTCAATGATATCTTATATGTACGTGGCGCGGGAATAGCAAAAGTATCGCTTAAGATATATAACCGCTGGGGACAGGTAGTATTTGAAACGGACGACATGGAAAAAGGCTGGAACGGCACGTTTAAGAGCGATCCGCAAGCTGCCGATGTTTATGCCTATGTACTCCAGGCTACTTACGTGGATGGCACAAGCGAACAGAAACAGGGAAATATCACAATGATCAGGTAGTGCTTACCTTTTACGGATGCCCATGATGGCTGTTGCAGGCTTTTTAAGTATCTCGCGCTCTGTTTTTTTCAGGTCTACATACCTTGTTTGTAGGGTGCTAATGCGTACCGGGTCTTTTTCTTCCTGTATCATTTTGGCCAGTTCAGCTTCCAGTTGTACTATCTTTTTCAGCTCAAAGTAGGTCAAAGTGCTATCCGCCTCGTTTACATAATTCAGCTCAGGCGGCAATATTTCTATAGCGTAGTTCTCTTTCCACTTGGGGCTATAGTCATGTTTGTTGTGCAGCAGCCCTACTATTTTTTGCTGCAGCTCCGGCTCTGTGGTATTAATGAACTGCTCAAATGCCGGTGCCTGCCCGCTCTCATGCAGTTGTGCAAAATACGTTTCGAACACTTTTTTTACCATCGCATTTTCCAGCAGGTCGGGGTCCACGCGCTGGAATACAAGAGCCGCCACACTGTCATACCCTTCGTAGGGCCTGGGACCGTATTCCAGCAGTAACCTGATCAATTGCCATTCCTGCTGCTCATCTATACTGGATTGCTGCGAGGGCTCATCTTCTTTGGCCTCTATGTGCTCCGGCAGCGGCAGCACTTCTTCCCTGCGCTGGTGCTTGCTTTCTTTTTCTACCTTATCACGTATGAACTTATTGACAAGATTCACCAGACCGGCCTCATCTACATTCAGCTTTCTAGATGCTTCCCTTATGTAGTAGTCCTGCAGGGAGAAGTCCTCGGCCTTGTTGATGCGCGATATGCTTTCGGCGATCTCCTGCGTCAGTTTCGATCGCTTTACAGGGTCTGTACCTGCATCCAGCAAACCTACCTCCAGCCTGAAGCCAATTACATCCTGTTTATGCTCTTTTACATATTCATGAAAGCGGCTCGATCCCGATTTCTGGATAAAGCTATCCGGATCATCACCTTCGGGCAACAATACTAGCTGCACATTAAAGCTTTGTGAAAGCGCCATGTCGAGCCCGCGCAAGGCAGCCTTTACGCCTGCGGCATCACCATCATAGAGTATCGTCAGGTTTTTTGTTAGTTGCCCTATCAAACGCAACTGGCCCTCGGTAAGCGAGGTGCCGCTGCTGGCCACTACATTCTCTACACCGCCCTGGTGCAGCGAGATTACGTCGGTATATCCCTCCACCAGGAAGCACTCGTCCTGCTTACTCACTGCCTGCCGCGATTCGTACATGCCGTACAACACATTGCTCTTTACGTAGAGCTCATTTTCAGGTGTATTAATGTACTTGGGTGCCTTATCGTTCTTCTTCAGGATACGCGCACCGAAACCAAGCACACGCCCCGTCATACTGCGGATGGGAAATATGACACGCCCACGGTACACATCATAGTGTATGCCGTTCCGGTTCTTTATCAGGCCTGCTTTCTCCAGCAGTTCCCAGCCATAACCCTTTTGTGTAGCGGCGCGAAAAAAGGCTTCACCGTTCTCAGGGTTATAGCCCAGCCGGAAGCGCTCTATAATGTCTTTCCTGAAGCCTCGCTCTTTGAAATAAGACAAACCTATATCCTGTCCCTCTTCGGAGTTTAGCAGCGTATCATTGAAGTACTGGGCTGCGTACTCATTGAGTATGCGTAGGCTCTCCTCTGCTAATTGCTGTTGCTGTTGCTCGGGTGTCTTCTCGCTTTCTTCGAGCGTTATCTTGTAGTAGTCTGCCAGCCAGCGAATGGCTTCGGGGTAAGATAATTTTTCATGGTCTTGTATAAAGGTCACTACATTGCCTGCCTTGCCGCAACCGAAACATTTGTAAATGCCCTTTGCCGCCGATACCGAGAAGGACGGTGTCTTTTCGTTATGGAAAGGGCAATTGGCAATGTAATTGGCTCCACGCTTCTTCAATCGCACAAACTGCCCTACAATATCTACTATATCAGCGCGGTTAAGCACTTCCTGTATAGACGAGGGAGCTATCATTTTGCTAAGTTACAGGATTGCCTCTTAATTCACTATTCTCCGTAACCCGGATTAGGTACTTCATTTACCCTATGGCTCACCTGTACTACAGGCAATTCCATAAAGTGCCGCTGCTCAATAGTATCAATAGATGCCTTGCAGCGCAAGTGCTGTCCCACAAGGGTTTTCAGGTTCTTTCCTGCTACATCCAGTATCTTGTTCTTCCGCCTGATACTTGATATATTAATACCAACGATAAGAAACAATAAGGCGATCAGTGCGATCAAACCATAAAAAGCGAAATTAAAATAAAGTACATTTTGCACACCGGCTTCGATTACAAAGCCCGGGTGGTTGCTCATTTGCTTCAGCACATTGAAGGGGGGTATCCGGTTGAGCACAAAAGCAAAAGCACCCACACCCAGGAACAGCGCATAACAGACTATCTCAAGGATAATAAGCGTGCCCTGCCCCAACAAATGCACAGCAGCAGGCCTGCTCAATGACTCGGCTATGGGCTCAAATATCTTTATCTGCTCTGTGATCAGTTCCTTTTGCTGCTTAAAATTTTGCAGCAGATCGTCGTTTAGTCGGTTAGTTGCCATTGTTTGTCTCTCTTGGGTAAACAAATATAACATAGTGACCTTATATATTGCAAGTACCGCTAAATTAGTATTCCGCATTTGGTAATAAATTATGGATAAACCCTCCATTTTTCCGACCTTTGCACCTCTTTAAAAGCCCCTTCAGGGGTTTGGGGATTATATGTACGAAAAAGAAATAAGCAGGCGCAGGACCTTCGCCATCATATCGCACCCGGATGCGGGTAAAACAACACTTACTGAAAAGTTGCTGTTGTTTGGTGGTGCCATACAGGTAGCCGGTGCGGTTAAGAGCAATAAGATAAAGAAACATGCCACTTCCGATTTTATGGAGATAGAGCGCCAGCGTGGTATCTCTGTCGCCACATCGGTGATGAGCTTTAAGTATAAAGATACCCTTATCAACCTGCTGGATACCCCCGGTCACAAGGACTTTGCGGAAG
>DDET01000042.1 GCA_002336915.1 Bacteroidetes bacterium UBA1947
CTGCACAGGCATTGAAAGTAAGGTCTAACAAGAACTTTAATGTGACTGTAAAAACGAGCGCTGCTAACTTTTCTTATACCGGAGCAACATCACCAGCCCCTGTAATGCCCGTAAGTGGAGTGCTGGGCCTTGAAGTGACAGCCAATGGCACAGGTGGTAGCATAGTGGCACCTTTTAGTGCAGCATCTTACTCTACCCTTACCTCAACAAACCAGAATATGCTGAGCAACGGTACCTACGGAGGTAACCAGACATTCTCAGTACAGTATCAGGCAACCCCGGGATGGTCATATCCTGCAGGTACCTACGCAGTAGATGTGGTTTACACAGCTACCCAACAATAGGATCTTTTTCATCCTAATACCGAAGGGCCCCTTTTGGCGAGGGGGCCCTTTACTTTTTATGTTACATTAAGTTAGAAGTCAAAATTAAACCCAACAAGATTGGGGCTGCACGTCATCTGAATGAGTGTTGCATCTGGTTCACATCGAAAGGAATATTGTTTTCGATGAGGTAGCTGCGAAGGTCATTATACGTAAGCCATTTGCCATTGTTTACTGAAGCGCTGAAAACAAGCACATCGTACCTGGACTCATTATAAAAACTCAATGAGTTGACAGCATTCCTGCTCTCCGCATAGTACCTGCTAAATATCCACTTGTTGATATCTTCGTAGGGGCTTACCACCACACTTATGACCGGTGTCCAGGACGCCGACTGCGAATATGGCTTACCTGTAAGATGTTGAAAATCACTACAGAGCGCTTTTGCCTCTTGCAATGTTAGTGGTTCATGTTTCATAAGAAATGAGTGTGTACATAAATATAGGAAACAAAAGGCTTGGTTTTATGAAGGACGTCATAAAAAAATTTTCGTTAGGTAATTTTACCAAAAGCATGCCATCCGGGCGGCAAATAAAAAAGGCGGCTCTTGCCGCCTTTTTGCATATAAATTTTAACCGCTTAAAGACGGAAACGAAGACCAACTGTAAGTGGGAAATAGAACAGCATGTAATGCTCATTACCTTTTCCGTAGCGGGGATCAACAGTTTTTACATTGGCATATTTAGGTGCAAATTCCACATTGAAGCCAAAGAGGTCGGACAAATAATGAGTGTAGCCAACCTGCACACCAGCTATGAAACCTGTGCCCGGCCCCATGTTAACTTGTGATGTATATTCGAGTCCGCTAACACTTTTGTGTATAATACCGCCATCATTAATAGTAAACACTGCGCCAAAGCTACCACCGGCATAAATATTGGCTTTGTTGAAATAGCGGTATTCACTGAAAATGGGGAATATCACGTTGAACTGCGGGGTTATATTGAAAGCTGCAGTAGCAAAATTGTAAGTTACCTTCTGGTCGCCGAAGCTTTGGTTTTCGGGGCCTATAAGATGCCAGCTCCTGTCGTATGTCTTCCATGAAGTACCGCCTACATCAATACCTATCTCAAAATGGTCGCTAAGGGTATAATGTGCTCTTACCGAAACATCGGGAGCAAAAGCAGTAGTAGTGCCGGTGTATTTAGAGAACTTAGGAATAGAAGTTGTGCTTATGCCGCCATTTATACCAAGTATAACCCTATGTTCGGGTTGAAATGTTTGTGCGGACAGCGTACCACACGTGAGCAGGGCACACGAAACAAGTAATGAAAGCCTCATAATTTATTCTCGTTTTGAAAATATGAATCAAATCTAAGTATTTTTTGCTGTTGTAGGTAGTAAATCCACAAGTTTTCCACCGCCAGTAAGATAAATTTTATGTGAAGAATATATGGGGGCAGGACTTTTGCCATTATTAAACGGCAGTATAGCCTCCGGACGTGCCGCTTTTAAGTAATTTAGCAAAATATAGGTAGCATATGCACCAGCACCAAGGTCACGATCACCACCATCACCATGCGGTTCCATCAACGGCGGGGAAAGCCTTTGTGGCAGGAATAGTATTAAATGCCATATATGTGATCGCGCAATTGGGCGCGGGCCTGTATACTAATTCTGTGGCTTTGATTACAGATGCGGTACACAACCTGGGCGATGTGGCTATGCTCATCATCTCATTTGCTGCGCTAAAACTGGCAAAAGTAAAACCAAGCGGTAACTATACATACGGATATAAAAAGACCACCATACTGGCGGCATTCATAAATGCGGTGATCCTGCTGATAGCTATTGGTACCCTGGGCTATGAATCGGTAACACGCCTGGGCCACCCCGAACCCATAAAGGGCGCCACAGTAGCATGGGTGGCCGCGCTTGGTATTGTGATAAACGCTGTTTCCGCCTTTTTCTTTTTCAAGGATAAAGAGCGCGAGCTAAATGCAAAAAGCGCCTACCTGCATTTGCTGAGTGATGCGCTCGTGTCACTGGGTGTGGTGATAGCAGGGATAGTGGTAAGCTATACAGGCTGGTACTGGCTGGACCCAGTGGTGAGTATAATTATACTGCTGGTGATCGTTTTCAGTACCTGGTCGCTACTCAGCGATAGCCTGCGCTTGTCGCTGGACGGTGTGCCAAAAGATGTAAATATTGAAGACATAGAAGGCGTAATAAAAGACGTGACCGGTGTTGCTCACTTGCACCATACGCATATCTGGGCTATGAGCACAACAGAGAATGCGCTCACCACTCACGTGATACTGGATGAACAATTAAGCTTTGACGAAAAGATGAAAGTTGTGCATGAAATAAAGCACTCACTGCAGCACCACAACATCCAGCATTCCACTATCGAAATTGAGTCTTTGGAAATGCCCTGTGAAGACGAGGGCTGTTAAAGGATTTTAGAGGAGCTCCCTCCTTTTTTAATTGTAAATACGCCGTTAACTGCTGATAAAGCAAGCGTTAAGGCGGCCTGTTTATTTTGTGGCGGAGCCATACGGTTGCATCTTTGTGTTGCCAAAGTAAATAGACAAAAATGAAAGCACATCATAAAATATTTGCCATGCAAAAGATCATGTTATTCGTAGCTATACTGGCTTGCGTTATCGTATCTGCCAACATATAATTTCTAACGTTTACCTCCCCTATAAATAGACAAAAGCTAAGAGCCCTTCGAGGCTCTTTTTTATTATTATAAGCCTAATTTGCCGGAGTGTATCAATAAAAAAATCCCCTGTATAAACAGGGGAATCCTTTATAATTATTACAACCTATGAAAATTACTTATTGTCGGTCTTGATCATTGTCCATGTTCCTTTGTCGCCCATGGATAATATCAGGGTATCGCTTGCAGTACCGCCCCTTGCGGAATCGGCCCCGGGCAGGATGCGATAAGTTATATGCCCCAGGGAATCCCAGTCATTGGCAGTGTAGATGTATAAATTGCCCCTGGTGCTGCCTACCGGTGTGCCATGGTCGGGAGTGCGAACCACGTAACGTATATCAGCAAGAACGCCGGTATTTTTCTGCTTTTGAGAGAACACGCAGCTAAAATCCTTTGTGAATACTAACTGGTTGTAACGCTGATAATCGTTCATTTGAGCCCAGCGGATAGTATCACCTATGCTGCCATTTACAAAATTCCATCCGTCTATGGCTTCCCAGGTGGTTTTGGTGCCATCGCCGCTAAGGCACAGTTGACGAGCGTAGTCGTGTACTGTATTCATCAACGTAGTGGAATGCTGCGGAGAAGGAGAAAATGCCGCACTGAAGCTGGCTTTTATATGTTGCATATTGAACCAGGACGAGTAGGTAAAATCGTTGTTATACCAGTCGACGTAATAATCTCTTGTATCGAGAAATTGTGTGGAAGGTATCTCGGCCTTTTCGCCAGGCTGCAGCGTATAGCTCATATATGGGCTTTTCGCATTATTATAGTCATCGGGCAGCTGGTATATTTTAAGATTCATTTTTTGATCGGTATTGTTATCAAAAGTGTAATAAAAAGCCTTAGTGCCCTTTTTATCACAGCTTGTAGCAAGCACAGCTAAACAGGCAAGTGCAATAAATAGTTTTTGTTTATTCATGTTTTTGGTTTTAAAAGAGTGTCAAAGATAATATGGCATGTTAAAAAAATGCTATAAAACTTGGTCGTTAACAAACACTAAACAAAAAAAGAGATAGATAGCTTTTAGCCCATGATGTTTTATGAAAAAATAACATTTAATATTATTCTATGTGGTTAGCGTGTTGATATGATTTCCCGGCAAAAAACAGGGGCTGATGTATCTTTGTGAACAACCAGACATCCTATGAAGAAAATTAATGTACGAGCCAAACAAGACAAGCCTGAAGGCAGGGAAAATGCCTCGCTCCGCAAAGGCCGCAGCAACAAACTGGTAGAAAAACGCAATGAATGCCTGCTTGCCCGCTACTATTATTACCACAACTTTAGCGACAAACGCTACGACGTGATATTACAGCAATTGACTGACGAATTTTACCTGTCTGCTTCAACCATACAAGACCTGGTGCAGCATCACATAGATTTTCTTTACAATCTGAAAGACCAAAACCCGCGACGGGCTTTTTTTGAAACCAAATGGCCGCATTTGATCTGGTGACCTCACTCTTCTTTTAACAGGGCATAGTACCGGTTTTGCACCTTTGCCCAAAAAGTATCGGCATTGTTGGCAGTAATAGGTTTTGTACTAAAAAACGGATTAAAGCCACCGCCCCCAAGCACGTGGACCTCTGTAGGACTTGCAGTTAGATATAAGCCAGAGGATGACTCGCTCAACGCACCGGTAATACTGTCTTTAGTATAGCTCATGCACTGGTAATTGCGGGAAAATACAATTTCAAAATATTGCTGAAAATTGCTCAATTGCGACCAGATAGATGAGGAGGCCATATCTGTGCGGGCATCAACAGCTTTCCACCGCGTGGATGATTTACCTCCGTCGAGCAAAACCAAACGCCAAAAATTATCGGGGTTTTGTAGATGTATATGGTAGACACTATTGGAATCGAAGGCAAGAGTCTGTACAACAAGAGTGCTATCGTTTATGGGGGTGAAAAAATTCATCCAATTACTATTCGTATAGTCACTATAATACCAGTCAATTGCATAAGCCTGCTCCGAATCTAAATTTGAGTATGGAATAACGTAATCGCTATTCGCGGGTACGGTCCCGTGCAGGAAAATATTTGTACCCGCATAATAATCAAGCCCTGAAGTATATATATCAAAGCTTACCGGCCTATCCAGAGGGTTTTTTATGCTGTAATTATTGTGGATAATGATATTTGCCGGCGGTATCTTTTCTTTCTTACAGCTTGCAGAAAACAAATATGAGAGGAATATAAGGATGAAGATGCTGTATTTCAATTTCATGTGAGCAAAATTAAGCGTTGAATCAATAGATTACTCCCCCGGAGTAATTATTTCCGGGGTCACGTCAATGTCCGCAGGGGTAGTTAATTGCTCGTACTTAGTGCTATAGTCTTCAAATGCCAGGGTGTAACGCAGCTCACGCACGCGTAAAAGGTCATTGCGATACTCCGTTTTGGCATTGCTTCGGTCCAGATGGCCATAGTAATCACCGGCATCCCATCCTTGCAGGACCTTGTGCAGGTCCCACTCTATATCATAATAGTTGAGCGCAGCCTCTTTACTTTCTTCCGGTGCCGATTGTGCACTGCTGCTGTATGACGAGAAGCCGAGTTTGAAAAGCACTGTGCCCGATGCGGTTTGTACATTCTCGCTGAGGTCTTTGAAATTGAAATCTTCAAAATCAATAAGCAAACACGGAAATGTGACCGGGAAAGTGCCTTCGGAATCGGGGTTAAGTTGTCCAAGGTCCTGATCTATGTATGTAATGGCAGGAACATTATCCTGCACCCGCTGCTGCAGCAACAGGAATAAATTAGCAAATGCTGAATTCATAGTGTTTAGTCGTTATTTGGTTTAGTAATGCCATATGTTTCATACCAGTATTGCTCGCTTATATCAATATGGGCTGCCAGCTTTTCATCAATCGCCAGGCGCTTCTCCAGATCGTCAAGGTCTACCTCACGACCAAAGACAAAATGCCCGTTGCCAACAGGCAAACCATAGCCTCTTAGTACGCTGATGAACCTGGGCGAGTTGAGCACATTGGTCACATAAGCCATATCGCTTTTGGTTATTTGTAGTTGTTGCTCTGCATGCACTTTGCTTTGTGCGTAGCCGCTGGTATTGCTGCTATTCGTGGTCTCGGTATTGCCTAGCACGAGTATAGACAGTTCAGCATTGAGGGTGTCGATAAATAACTGGTGTAATTTGCCATCGCCATTACTATACCTGCCATTCTGCATCTCGAACTCTGCCTCCTTGGGTAGCAGGAGCGTGAGGGAGCTACCGCTTTCCTCGAGTGCCTGTTTCAGTTGTTGTTTGCCCTGCTCATCATAAGAATCATATTTCATTACCCGCACCGGCTGGCCGAACAGTTCTATGTATTGCGACCAGTCGCCGAGATTACCACGCTTATAGAGGGCATATGGTGCGCACTTCAGTAGCAAACCAAGGTCATCGGTCTCGCCTATCACCCATACATTTGGCAGGTTAGTGTATGGAATACCCTCCACCCCGTTTTGCTCGTAGGATATAATGCCCTGCTGTGGTTTTATATGCTTGCGGGGTATTTTCTTATAATTCAGCTCGCGACCGGGAAGAAACTCAAGGCCTGATATGCCCCAGAGTGGGGTTTGCAGTATGATGCGCACCAACTCGCGAAATGCATTGCTACCGATAAGCGCGTCGACATCGCTGATGCGCTTGCCATCCTGCTCAAAATATATGGACTTGTTGAGTACGGCATCTATGCGCTTGGCTATGATGCCACACAAGTGCCCATCGAGCAAAATATCATCGTACAGGTCGTAGAGACGGCTGCGGTTGGGTGTATTCACTGACTCAGCCGATATCAATGCCTGGCGCCAGGTACTGATATCTTTTTTAGCACGGTCCACACTGCGTATGTGCAGCTCATTATTAATAAGGTTTACCTGCTTGTCTTTATTTTTTGTTACCGTTATGTTCGACATAGTTTAAGATTAACCCCAAACCCCTAAAGGGGCTTTACCGGGATGATTTTAGTTTTTACTGAGATAAATTACTTCGGAGTATGATTCGCAGAACTGCAGCTTGAATGCAAAACTGTCGATAGCTATATAATAGTAATAGCCGCTGTAGAGAAATGGAAAGATCATGATGTAAAGTTTAAACCCCAAACCCCTAAAGGGGGCTTTAAGTTATTTTGAGATTTTGTGTTAATAGTAATTGTTTCTTTTCGGATTGCTGCTCCAACTAATGGCATCGTTGACAGGTAGGGTATCCGTGCTTGTTTCTTTAAAGGGCCATCCGTCGGGATTGGCCATGCCTTGCATTATTTTCTCCAGGGTGGCAATCGCATTTTCATAAGCATCGCGGAATGACTTGTAGTCGATGACCGGATTGGCAAGGCGGATGATATAGGGTCATTGGCAAATTTGTAATATAGCTATGCTCCAGCACCACCTGGCCCTTTTGCGTACGCGCCTAATATCATCAAAGCGATAGTGAATATTTTTTTCATGACCGGATGTTTTATTAAAGTAAAAATAGCAGTTTTTCGTTTATTACGTATACCGCCTATATCCTGGTAGAACTTTGCCGGGTAAAGAGGAGCAGGTAAGTAACTATGAACAGCATGGAGGTAACTGCTGAAGCTATGATTTTCAGTAATAGATAGCCTATGTTATTCAGGCTCCACAGCTCAAGCGTAAAATAGGTGGCATGGTGCAGTAGTATGAGAAACCCGGTGTACACCATAAATGGCATCCAGCCCATGTTCTTTACTGAGGGCGATTGGTTGGGATACTCTGAAAGGTTCTTGGGCAGCAGCGCATTCAGCACGTTTGTTCTCAGGTAGGCTATCAGTATGGTAGCAAATGCATGCATACCCGCGGTGTTCATAAAAGTGTCAACTGTGATGCCTGTAATAAAACCTGCAATGAGCAAAACAGGGACTGTGGTTTCAAAAGGCAGCAGCAGTATAAAGAGCGGATAGACAAAAGGAATAAAAACAGGGAAGCCATTGGGCTGTGCCCACCAGCGTAGTGTTATCTTGTTCAAGATAAGCACCTGCAGCAGTATGATGATGCAAAACTTCAGAAAGTTTTTTACATAGATGTTCATTTACTGGCCTTTTTTGCTGAGTCCTCAAGTTTTATCCTTTCATCCATCATTTTATTTTCCACCACGTATACATATTGTATGTTGCGGAAATTGGTAGAAGGGTGCAGGTATAGTTGACGTAGATTATTTTTGGTATTCACCTTCATCTTAAACACGGTGCCTATCAGTATATCCGCCGGGAAAAAAGAATAGCTTGTGGTAAACACAGAATCGTTCATATGTATCTTTATTTGTTGCGGCACATCTTTCATTACCATTATGTCGGGGTTGTCTCCTTCCCATGTTATGTAGCTGAAGGTGCCGTCTTTTAATTTCGCGCTTAGCTGCTGCTTTACACTAAGCACCGACAAAACACTTGAGAAGTGTGCGGACACATGCACTACTCTGCCCACAACACCTGTTGATGATATGACCGACATATTTTTCGCTATACCGTCGGCGCTGCCCCTGTTGATGGTGATATAATTATTGCCGGAGCTTACAGAATTGTTCACCACTTTGGCAGTCCGGTATATATAGTCGTTGTATTGCACTACATGCGTGGAGTCTTTCGCTTTTACAACCAAATGTACCGCTGTATCTTTCAGCGTATCCAGGTTGTGAAACTTCGCCAGCGAAAGGCGGAGGCGTGCGTTCTCATTTATAAGGCTGTCATTCATCCTCCTCAGCCCGAAGTATGCAACGAAATCATTTTGCTTCTGGTACATGGTACCCGAAACAGCATTTGCAGAGCTCATTATATCATTGCCTTGTAAAGAGTTGGTGCGCGCAATAAGTACGATACATACTATTTCCAGTCCAAGAAAAAGTATGAGATTAAAAAACCTTCGTACAAAAAGAATGAAATTGCGCACGCTATAAGGAACAGATTCCTAATTCCAAATTACAAATTACTTCATTAAGAAAGGCATTTTCGGAATATTCTTTAGCGCCATACCGGTACCGCGCACCACCGCACGCAGCGGATCGTCGGCTACATGAACGGGAAGTTTGATCTTGTGGGATATGCGTTTATCAAGACCGCGCAGCAAGGCCCCGCCACCTGTAAGGTACAAGCCGCGACGGTAAATATCCGCAGCCAGTTCGGGTGGTGTGCTTTCCAGTGCTTTCAGGATCGCTTCTTCTATTTTGAATATTGACTTATCAAGTGCTTCAGCAACTTCCTGGTACGATACCATTATTTGCTTGGGTATGCCGGTTACAAGGTCACGGCCATTTACCGCGATGTCGTCGGGGGGATTGTCAAGATCTTTTAATGCAGAACCTACATGTATTTTTATTTGTTCGGCAGTACGCTCACCTATCATCAAGCTGTGATAGCGGCGCATAGCTTCCATGATATCTCCTGTAAATTCATCACCCGCGATACGTATAGACTGATCGCAAACAATACCTGCAAGTGCTATTACAGAGATACCGGTAGTACCACCACCTATATCAATGATCATGTTGCCGGTTGGCTCTTCAACATCTATGCCGATACCAAGGGCTGCTGCCATTGGCTCATGTATCATGTACACTTCCTTAGCACCTGCCTGTTCTGCAGAGTCACGCACCGCACGCTTTTCAACTTCCGTAATACTTGATGGTATACATATTACCATTCTCCAGCTGGGGGGGAACCATGGTTTTTTTGGGTAAACCAATTTGATCATTTCACGCAGCATACCTTCTGCGGCATTAAAGTCGGCTATCACACCATCTTTTAAAGGACGGATCGTTTTAAGATTTTCATGGGTCTTTTCATGCATCATCATAGCCTTTTTACCCACGGCTACAATTTTGTTCGTAGTACGGTCAATGGCAACGATCGATGGCTCATCCACGACAACCTGGTCGTTATGTATAATAAGGGTATTGGCTGTTCCTAAGTCAATAGCAATTTCCTGCGTCAAAAAGCTAAACAATCCCATAACAAAATCTGTATAAAGCTGCGTTTTTTTATAAAATCAAGGCAATTTGCTAAAAAATCAGTGTCTTTTTGGCCATTTTTCAGCAAAAACCGCGTTTTTGGTAAAGATATAGGAATTGTACCCGAAAGTAATACTATAATCAGAAAATAATAAATAGCGCGGATGCATGTGTAAAAAATATGTTTTGTTTGGAGAATAACACAAATAATATAAAACGACATATTTGTTAAGATCAACTCCATTTTCAGTTAGCTTATTTTCCTTTTTTAACCTACTTTTGCACCTCGGGCGTTGAGCCCGATTTTTGTATCTGCTCATCGCGCCAAGGTCTTTTACTTTTTGAATTAATTAATCAATGCCGCGCGACACTTCCATTAAATCAGTACTAATTATCGGTTCAGGCCCAATCATTATAGGACAAGCCTGCGAGTTCGACTATTCCGGTTCACAGGCTGCACGCAGCCTGCGTGAAGAAGGGATCAAGGTCATTCTTATCAATTCCAATCCTGCCACGATCATGACCGATCCGATCATGGCGGACAAAGTTTACTTGTGGCCACTGACAGTTGAGAGCATAGAGCAGATACTGGAAGAAAATGAGATAGATGCAGTACTGCCCACTATGGGTGGACAAACAGCATTGAACCTCGCTAAAGAAGCGGACGAGCTGGGCGTTTGGGAACGCTTCAATGTAAAGCTCATTGGTGTGGACATCAAGGCTATTGACAAAGCAGAGGACAGGGAAAAGTTCCGCCAGTGGATGATTGAGATAGGTGTACCCGTAGCGCCTGCAAGAACGGCCAACTCCTTACTTGAAGGAAAGGAATTTGCACAGGAAATAGGCTTGCCGATAGTGATACGCCCTTCCTTCACTCTTGGGGGTACCGGTGGTGGTTTTGTGATGTATAAGGAAGAACTGGACGCTGCTCTTGAAAGAGGTCTCACGGCTTCGCCAATGCACGAGGTACTTGTAGAAAAAGCAGTTTTGGGTTGGAAGGAATTTGAACTTGAGTTGCTTCGTGACAAGGCTGATAATGTAGTGATCATCTGTACCGTTGAGAACTTTGACCCAATGGGTATTCATACCGGCGACAGTATAACTGTAGCGCCGGCAATGACACTCAGCGATACCGCTTTCCAACTAATGCGCAACACGGCAATAATGATGATGCGCGACCTCGGGAATTTTGCAGGCGGTTGTAATGTACAGTTTGCCCTTAATCCTGAAACAGAAGAAATAATAGCGATAGAGATAAATCCGCGCGTAAGCCGCTCATCAGCCCTGGCATCAAAAGCTACGGGTTACCCGATTGCCAAGATAGCAGCGAAACTGGCCATAGGCTACACACTAGATGAATTGAAGAACCAGATCACGCAAACAACCTCGGCATACTTTGAGCCTGCGCTCGATTACGTGATCGTAAAAATGCCACGTTGGAATTTTGATAAATTCAAAGGTGCGGATGATACCCTGGGCTTGCAAATGAAATCGGTGGGCGAGGTGATGGCGATCGGCCGTACGTTCACTGAAGCATTGCAAAAAGCATGTCAGAGCCTTGAGAATAATGCAACAGGGCTTTCGTTCATCAGCACGCAGCGCCTGCGCCCCGAAGAATTAATAGATACGTTGAAGCGCCCCACATGGGATCGTGTTTTCCGTATAAAAGAAGCAATAGCCGCAGGTGTGTCTATAAAGACCATTCGCGAATTAACACATATAGATCGCTGGTTCCTCTATCAAATACAGGATATAGTGAACATGGAGAAGAAGATCCGTGAGCATAAACACCTTGAAAAACTTCCCGCTGATCTTATTTGCGAAGCCAAGCAAATGGGCTTTAGCGACGAGCAGATAGCTGACCTTGTAAAAGATTGTACTGCGGAAGAAGTATACGAATTCAGGAAGGCCTTGGGCATAACACGTGTATACAAAATGGTGGATACCTGCAGCGCTGAGTTCGAGGCAAAAACACCATATTTCTATAGCACCTTTGAACCATGCTCTGTAAATTCTACGCAGAATGAAATAGTTTTCAACGAAAGCAAGCATACCAACAAGAAGAAAATAATAGTATTGGGCTCAGGGCCTAATAGGATAGGGCAGGGTATAGAATTTGATTATTGCTGCACGCACGGATTGATGGCCATACGCGATTGTGGCTATGAATCAATAATGGTGAATTGCAACCCTGAGACCGTTTCTACCGATTTTGATATTGCTGATAAACTATACTTTGAACCGGTCTACTGGGAACACCTTTGGGAGATCATTGAACATGAAAAACCAGACGGTGTAATTGTACAGCTTGGCGGACAAACCGCGCTCAAACTTGCAAAACGCCTGCACGAAAAAGGCATAAATATTATCGGTACGTCCTTTGACAATATGGATATTGCCGAAGACCGTGGCCGGTTCAGCGATATGCTTAAGGAACTAGGCATACCATATCCTAATTATGGCACAGCATATAGTACCGACGATGCAATAGAGGTAGCTAAAGAAGTTGGCTATCCTGTACTGGTGCGCCCCTCTTATGTACTGGGCGGTCAGCGTATGCGGATAGTAATTAATGATGAAGAGCTGGAGAAAAGTGTAGTAAGTCTTTTAAAGCACTTACCCGGGAACAAAATACTTATAGACCATTTCCTTGATCGTTGCCAGGAAGCTGAGGTAGATGCAATTTGCGATGGCGAGGAGGTGCACATAATGGGTATCATGGAGCATATAGAGCCCGCAGGTATTCATAGCGGTGACAGCCACGCACTTTTACCTTGCTTCAATCTCGGCCCGCTTATCGTTGAAGAGATGGCTGATATAGCACGGAAGATAGCACTACGCCTAAATATTAAAGGCCTTATAAATATTCAGTTTGCGATCAAAGAGGGAAAGGTTTTCGTGATCGAAGCAAATCCACGCGCAAGCCGCACAACGCCCTTCATAGCAAAGGCCTATGGTGTTCCCTACCTCAATATTGCTACCAAGGTGATGATGGGCGAGAAAAAGCTAAAAGATTTCAAGATCGAAAAGCATCTTGAAGGCTTTGCCGTGAAAGAACCGATATTTAGTTTCAACAAATTCCCTAACGTAA
>DDET01000057.1 GCA_002336915.1 Bacteroidetes bacterium UBA1947
TTCAGTACATTGTGCGGTATTTTCTTTTGCTGCAGCATACGGCTGAGCAATTCAGAAACCTCAACCGACGTAGTACCTACCAGTACCGGCCGGCCCACACTACGTAATGCCTCTATCTCGTCTATTACTGCCTTATATTTTTCGCGTTTGGTCTTGTATACCAGGTCCTGCTGATCTTTACGGGTGATCGGCATGTTGGTAGGTATGGTTACCACGTCCAACTTGTATATTTCCCATAACTCACCTGCTTCCGTTTCGGCAGTACCGGTCATACCGGCCAGCTTGTGGTACATACGGAAGAAGTTCTGCAGGGTAACCGTTGCAAATGTTTGCGTAGCGGCTTCCACCTGTACATTTTCTTTAGCTTCTATGGCCTGGTGCAGCCCGTCGCTATAGCGGCGGCCATCCAGTATACGGCCAGTCTGCTCATCCACTATTTTCACTTTGCCATCCATTACCACATACTCGATGTCCTTATCGAACAGCGTATAGGCTTTGAGCAACTGCTGAACGGAGTGGATACGATCGGCCTTGATAGCATATTCCTGCAGCAGGGCATCCTTGCGCTGCATCTTTTCTTCAGGCGTAGCATCAGACTTTTCGATATCGGCCAGTTCGGTAGCGATATCGGGCATTATAAAGAAGTGCGGGTCTTCGCCGGCACCTGTGATCATTGCAAGGCCTTTTTCGGTGAGGTCTACGCTATTGTTCTTTTCATCTATAGAGAAGTACAGCTCGGCATTTACCTTAGGCATATTGCGCTGCTGCTCTCCTATATAATAGTTTTCCGCCTTCTGCATTATCTGGCGGTTACCTTCCTCACTCAGGAATTTTATCAGCGCGGTATTCTTAGGCAAGCCGCGGAATGCGCGGTATAAGTGCAAGCCACCTGTATCTTTGTCAGTTTTTCCCTCTGCTATAAGCCTCTTTGCCTCTATAAGGCTTTGGTTGGCTACCTTCTTCTGGGCTTCCAGGAGCGCCTGTATACGTGGTTTAAGTGCGTAGAACTGTTGTTCCTCGCCACGTGGAACGGGGCCTGATATAATTAAGGGAGTACGGGCGTCATCCACCAGTACGCTATCCACCTCATCCACCATTGCGTAGTGGTGCTTGCGCTGCACCATTTCTTCGGGGTGGTGCACCATATTATCGCGCAGGTAGTCGAAACCGAACTCATTATTAGTACCGTAGGTAATATCTGCAAGGTAGGCTTTGCGACGCTCAGGTGAGTTAGGCTCGTGTTTATCAATACAATCTGTAGTGATACCCAGCCATTCAAATATAGGACCGTTCCATTCCTGGTCACGACGGGCCAGGTAATCATTCACAGTAACCAGGTGCACGCCTTCGCCTGCAAGGGCATTAAGGTAAGCGGGCAGGGTAGAAACAAGGGTTTTACCTTCACCCGTGGCCATTTCGGCTATTTTACCTTCGTGGAGGGTGATACCGCCTATAAGCTGTACATCATAATGCAGCATGTTCCAGGTTACGGGAACGCCGGCTGCCGTCCATGTATTACTATATATAGACTTATCGCCGTCAATGGTTATGTGCTCTTTACTTATAGCCAGTTCCCTGTCCAGGTCGGTAGCGGTAGCCACTATTTGTGTATTTTCCTTGAAACGGCGGGCTGTTTCTTTAACTACTGCAAAAGCTTCCGGTAATAGTTGTTCCAGTATGGCTTCAATTTGTTCGTCGCGCTTCTTTATCAGCTTGTCTACCTCTTCGTAGCCGGCTTCACGTGCGTGGAGGTCTGCCTCGGGATGATCGTCCGTAGCGGTTTTTTTAGCTGCTATTTCAGCGTCGATATCGGCCAAATGCTCAGTTATGCGTTTGCGGAACTCCTGCGTCTTATTGCGTAGCTGATCATTTGAAAGGGATTGCAGTTCGTTATAAACACGGTTAATGTCGGCAACGAGCGGCTGGATACGCTTCACATCTTTATCGGATTTGCTGCCGCCGAACAATTTTGAAAGGAAACCAATCATTTTAATGTTTTATATTAATAAATTCGTTTTACAAAAAGCCTTAAAAACAAGGAAATCCCTGCTTATTAGCTATATTTAGTATCAAAAGCCGTGCAATTTAAATAAACTGCCAGCATGGCACTTAGGGGGTTCAAAGCTACGCCAATTGGCTCATTCCAGCAAGGATAAAGAGGCTATTATTAATGTAAGAAAAAAAATTTTATTGCAATCACTTGCAAGGCAAGAAAATTTTTATGTATTTTGGAACATAATTTAGAAAAAAAAGCGCTCGATTATGAAAAAAACCTTCGTCCTCATTACAACTGTATTGGCTTCACTTTTAATTGCTAATAAGAGTTTTGCACAAGACGATGAACTTGTAAGAGTTTTTCGTTGGTATAACGCTGAGGATAATGAATATGTTATAGTTGCTGAGGGAGAATATCAGGACGGACAAATGCTCAACTGGAAATGGAAAGACAAAACACATGTGTTTGTGGCTTACCGTAACGCAGGCCCCGGCCGCGTAGGAGTATATGCATGGTACAACCCCGTAACCAAAGATCACGCAAGCATTTGCGAAGATGAGTACACAGATGACATGATGATCAAACAAGGATATACAGGCAAGCACCTGCAGTTCTATGGTTTAACTCGTCGTGGCCCTAACGCTGTACCGGTATATCGCTGGAGACTGACAAAGCATGCTGACTGGGTATCTATAGCTGATGACTCGGATACAGATGTATACCTGAAAAAAGGTTTCCGTCATAAAACATTCCAGTTCTTCGGTATACTCCGCAGCCCGGATGTAAAGATCTACAACCAACTGTAAGAAATCTTTTCTTTATAAAAGACAAAGGTTGCCAATCGGCAACCTTTGTCTTTTATATGTAGCTCTTTTCTTTGTTCAGCAAATCAAATATTCTCAGCGGAGGCTTGCTTCGGCTGCTCCGCACAAGGCCTGGCACTGGCCAGCAAAGACGGCTGTTGTGAGATCATAGTACCTGCACGATCAAAAATTTGAGGTACTGCGTGGTAGGCACATGCCAGAGAATAGGGTGGTCGGATGATTGCGATTGCCAGGTCACCTGCCTTATTTTTCGCTTGGCATCTTTGGCCGCCATAGCGATCGTTTTCAGGAAGAGGTCCGGTGGGACAAGATTAGTGCAAGAGGCCGTAACAAGAAAACCGCCGGGTTTAGTGAGTTTCATACCGCGCAGGTTTATCTCTTTATAACCGGTAACCGCCTTATCGATATTTTCCCTGCTTTTGGTGAAAGCCGGTGGATCGAGCATAACCACGTCATATCTTTTTCCTTCGTTCACCCATACCTTCAGCACATCAAATGCATTGACAGCCTCAAAGCTGCATATATCCCCGTAGCCGTTTAGCTCTGCATTGCGGCGGGCTGTTGCTACTGCAGTTTCGGAAATGTCCAGTCCCAATACTTTTTTAGCACCATAGTGGGCTGCATGCAGCGAAAAAGTACCCGTGTAACAAAAAACTTCCAGCACATCCGCACCCTTTACTATATGCTTTATGGCGCGGCGATTATCTTGCTGATCGAGAAAATAACCTGTCTTTTGGCCATTTTCTATGTCTACGTGAAATTTCAGGCCGTTTTCATTCAGTATTATATTAGTATCGAAGGGGGTAGAAAGGAATCCTTTTTGCTGTACCATACCCTCCAATTCGCGGACCGGCACATCATTTCTTTCATAAATTCCCTTAGGCTGAAATATTTTTTCGAGGGCAGCCACAATGGCGGGTTTCCATTTATCGATGCCTAAAGCAAGTGTCTGAATGACAAAATAATCATTAAACTTATCTATAATAAGAGCAGGTAATTGGTCGGCCTCACCAAAAATAAGCCTGCAATTTTCCACATACCCTATCTGTTTGCGGTATTCCCAGGCGTTTTTAATGCGGTTGTAGAAAAAATTATCGTCCACTACCTCTGCTTTATTGCGTGTTACCAGCCTGATAGTGATCTGTGATGCGGGATTATAGTAGCCTTTGCCTATAAAAGAGCCATTATAAGAATATACTTCTACCATATCACCAGCTTCCGCAGTACCTTCTGTATCTCCCAGCTCGTTGCCAAATATCCAGGGATGGCCATTTATGACACGATCTGATACTTTTTTTCTCAAGAAAAATTTTGCCATGGCTGCAAAGGTAGTGAACAGATAACAGATAACAGATAACAGTGGGCAGAGGTCAAATAACACCGAAAAGGCTACCATGACAGATAGCCAAGTCGAAAATATTAGTAGCTTAATGCCAAAATATCATTTATGGCATCAGTGCTTAAAGATAAATCTTATGCTTTTGCGATAAGAATCGTTAATGCGTATAAATTCTTGAGTAAAGAGCATGAATACGTAATAAGCAAACAAGTTTTGCGTTCAGGTACGGCAATAGGTGCTTTGGTTTCGGAGGCAGTGTATGCACAGAGCAAACCAGATTTCATTTCCAAATTGAACATTGCGCTTAAAGAGGCATATGAAACAGAGTATTGGTTGTGTTTGCTGAAGGATACAAAATATCTTGATGACAAGTTGTATGACAGCCTTGTGGCAGATCTTAAGGAGTTGCTTAAGATGCTAATCGCAAGCATAAACACAGCTAAAGCAAATAAGACAAAGCGGAAAAGATTTAATCCACATTTTTCCTCTGTTCACTGTTATCTGTTATCTGTTCACTATTTTTGTCGTGTGCTGCAAAAGCTTGTCATAAAAAACTACGCTATTATCGACTACCTGGTGGTTGAACCTGATATTCATTTGAATACAGTTACAGGTGAAACAGGTGCGGGTAAAAGTATTATACTGGGTGCACTCTCCCTCATATTGGGCGACCGTGCGGATAGTTCTGTGCTCATTAATAAGAATGAGAAATGCGTGGTGGAAGGCTATTTTGACGTGAAGGACAATGACAGCTTTAAGCGGGCTATTAAAGAGGAAGAGCTGGATGAAGAAGAACAGTGTATCATCCGCAGGGAAATAAGTACAAGCGGCAAATCGCGGGCATTTGTGAACGATACCCCCGTAACGCTTAATGTGCTGAACAAACTTACCTCGCTGCTCGTAGACTTGCATCAACAATTCGGTCATCTTGCACTGGAGGATGATCACTTCCAGATGGATGTGCTGGATGCTATTGCGCAGAATGGGACAAGCTTAAAAAAATATACAGACCTATACAAGCAATACAAAAAAGTATCTCAACAGCTTACCGAAAACAGGCAGCAGCAGGCGCAATGGCAAAAGGAGGCAGACTATAAACAGTTCCTGCTGGATGAGCTGGCACAAGTAAGCTTTAAGCCCGGCGAAATAGAGCATGCAGAGCAGCAGCTAAAGCAGATGGGCCATGCCGAAAGGATAATAGGCGTATTGCAAACGAGCAGGCAGGTATTGGAAGAGGGTGAACAACCACTGGTGAACGAGCTGAAAAAAGTAGTGCAGCAATTGCAAAGCATTGCCGATGTAATGCCTGATGTAAACCCGCTGCAGGAGCGACTTTCATCGGCCTACGCGGAACTGAAAGACATAGCGGCGGAGTTCGATAGCCTGGAGCGCGGTGTAAGCCTTGACCAGGGATTGATGCAGGAACTGCAGGAGCGTTTAGATATCGGCTACAAGCTGTTGAAGAAACACGGCCTGCAGAGTACTGATGCGCTGCTTGAATTGCAAAATAAACTGGAAGAAGAACTGGATGCTACCCGTAACCTGCATGATACTATAGATAAGCTGGAAAAAGAACAGGCGGCTATCTATAAGCAGGTACTGGAAGAAGCAAAGAAACTATCAGCAGCACGTAATAAAATTGCACCGCAGATAACTGCAAAAGTAAACGAGCTCCTTGCATTGGTGGGCATGCCGAATGCGCGCTTCAATATAGAATTGAAAGAACTGAAGCAACCTGATGCCCGTGGAATGGATGAAGTAGATTTCCTGCTGGATGCCAACAAGAGTGGGAAATTCCAGCCGATACATAAGGCCGCATCGGGAGGGGAGATGAGCCGTATTATGCTCTGCATCAAATCGCTTACGGCAAAGGCAATGCATATGCCCACACTGATATTTGATGAAGTGGATACGGGCATCTCGGGCGAGGCTGCAAGGCAGGTAGCAATACTACTGCGCAACTTATCTGAATACCACCAGGTGATATGCATCACGCACCAGCCGCAGGTGGCAGCGAAAGGCTCAAGACATTTTTACGTGTATAAGGACGAAGATAACAACGCGCGCATTACTACCAAAGTGCGTGTGCTGAAACAAGATGAGCGCGTACTGGCCATAGCCCGCATGATAGGTGGTGAAGAGCCTAGTGATGCAGCTTTACAAAATGCGAGGGAATTGGTGAATGCGTAATATCTAGCTGGGAAAATTAAGAGGCCCATGGTTACAAACCATGGGCCTCTTGTAAATGTTTTGTATCGTTCCTAATAGATAATCACACTCGCCCTCGCCGAAGTTACTTTACCGGTCATTTCGATAATATACCTGCCCTTTGCAAGGTTCCCTGCGTTCACTTCAGCACGGCCTGCCTCATCAAAGTTAATATTGCCCTTCCACATCGTTCTGCCGTTTGCATCCAACAGTCTTGCTAATGCCTTCTCGCGTTTGAATGAAGAATTGGTACTACTTACTATGAACGTTCCCTTATTGGGGTTTGGGCTCACTGCTAGTTCCTCGGGCTGTACGATCACCGCCGGGACGCCAACAGGATGCTCGTTCTTTGGTGAGTGCCACATGCCACGGCCATAGGTGGCTGCCCATATATCGTAAGTGCTGTAGTTGATGCCAAGGTCGTAAACATGTACGGAAGGCAGACCATTGTTGTATGGTGCCCAGGCAGTCATGGTAGTGTCCCGGTAAAAAACGCCCACATCTGTGCCTATGTATTTGGTATGGCTTGAGGTATCAATTGTAATACAATCAGCCGGTACATTGGGTAGTCCCTGGCTCATGTTGCTCCAGCCTCCGTGCGAAGGCCAGTAACTGGCAACATGTACCGTATCATAGCCCCCAAAGGTCACCCAAAGATGCGTGGCATCCTGCGGGTCGACAATAATGTCGGAGATCCATGTCCATTGATAATAAGGTACAGGGATATTGTTCCATGAGCCACCAAAATTTGTAGTACCGTAAAGCTGGTTGTAAACCAGCACGTAGATGTAGTTTTGGTTGCTTGGTGAAATTGCGATCCTGTCCACGGTGTGGGCTGTATCGAACACATTTGAGATTGCTGTCCAGCTATTACCGGTATCGGTGGAATAGTACAATTTATCAAAGGCCGCATACAGTGAAGTGTGCACATGCGGGTCCAGGAAAAATGGTGTTATCCAGCTGCCTCCCGGCTGGCCGGGCACATTGTCTGAGATTGAAACATAGTTTTGCCCCGCATCGGTTGTGCGCATCAGGTAGCCATTTTGCGAAGAGGTGTAAAATATCAGCGGGTTCACATAGTCTTCCTGGCAGTCCATTCCATCGCCACCCGTAAGCTCATAAGCCTGGGTTAAGCTTACTGCCTTGGTGCCATTATCCTGTGCCCCACCTATTACAAAAGGATTAACTCCCGTCACTGCGTTGCGGTAAAATTCTGTAATACCCAGGCCATTGGTGAGGTCTGTCCAGGAAAGATCTATAGGGTTTGTGCATGAATAAATACCGCCGTCGCAGCATTCAAAAAGTTTGCCCGGCACCAGGGGGTGATATTTCAGGTAATGTTTGTCTGCGTGCACCGTTGCTACTGTAGCAGTATCGCTGTACCATGTAGTCGCTATTTGCCAGTTGTAACCGCCGTCTGCAGAGTACCATGTATTCACACCGCCTATCACTACTTTATTAGGGTCTGCAGGGTTCATGGCTATGCAGAGGTCATACCATCCCTGTCCACCGCAGGATGTAGTATCCAACACCCTTGCCCAACTCAGCATGTTCTTCGAACAATCGGGCACGCTGTATATCTGCGTGAAATTATGACCCGTATCGCTTGAGCTGTATATGCCCGCAAGGCCGCTGGAGTTGGCATCAGAAAATATCGCTTTGACGATAGCCGGGTTTGCCGGGCATACTGCCAGGCTCACACGGTTAACGCTGGCTACACTTGTGACCTGCTGCCATGTTTGGCCCGCATCTGCCGACCTATAGATCTCAGCGTCGTTATTTACTATGCCTGCAGCGAAGACGACATTGGGGTTTGAGGGGCAATAGACCACTTCCTTAAAGTCGCCGTTAAAAACATTCGTCCAGGACGTTCCTCCATTTGCAGAGCGGTAAATACCCCAGTTGGCAGCAAGCAAGAGCGTATTTGTATCTGCAGGGCTTATCACAAGGGTATTGGCAAGAAAATAGTCGGAAGTATTGAAGGCCAGTCCTGTGGCATTCCAGGTGTCTCCGCCGTCGGTGGATTTCATTACGCCGAGGCTATACGTATCTCCGGCATCGCGGTCGCCCGTGCAGAGATAAATCGTGTTCGGGTTGAGCGGGTTATAATCTATATCGCCCACGCCCAGTGCCATAAGGTTGTGGTACATGGGGGTCCAAGAGCCGCCGCCGTCTTTGGTTCGCCATGCGCCGCCACCGGCACTGCCTATCCAGAAGATATTCGGATCGGTGGGATGAAAGGCCACAACGTTGATGCGCCCTATGCCATAATATCCCCCGCCATTTGAAGTGTCGGGGCCGCTGAAAGCCCATGCCGACTGGTTGGCCGTGGCCTTAGCCGCGTGGGACTTTTGTTTGTCCTGGTAGCTTTGCCATTCCTGCCATGTTCTCATGGTGGGCACTATATAGCCATCCTTGTCCAGGTGCTGCTGCCAGTACCATGCCCATTTCTGGAACAGGTGATCTTTGTTCTCTCTTATCGTTTTGCCGCTGCGGCCTTCCTCTTCTTCATTTTCATAGTCGCGGTTGCCCAGTTGCTTTTTGTGTGCTGCAACTATATCATCAAATTTCTGAGGGCCTTTATTCACAGGCATCCATGGCTGTGCCCATATGCCGTTTGCCAGCAAAAGAGCGAAAGCCAGTAAGTACAGTTTTCTCATAAAATTTTTATGGCATTGCCAGGTCTTTCAATTTTGTGATCTTTGTTACAGGCAGGTATCTCCATCCGCTGGTAGCGGTTTTGAAGAATATTGCCTGCCCCTTAGTGTTTTGTATCTCTTCAGGCATAGGGAATTTGCCACCGGGTATGGCTGTTAACTGTATGTCGTCACCGGCTTTGATGTGCTCAAGTGATAATTCATTTTTGCTGTTGCCATTTTTAGGTTTGTATAGTTTTGCTCCGCAGCTCATCCATGCATTAGTGCCGCGCCAGAAAAAAGTTTCGGGTGCCTGCTTGCTTTTCCATTTGAGTATAAAGGTATAATTGGTAATAGGGTTAGAACCTCTCATGCCCGGCAGCGTACGCTGCATGCTGGCGGAGACCAGCGTTGCATAAGTTTTGCCTGAACTTGCAGTTTTTTTCTTCTCCTGTGCTGTGGCACAACCAAGAATGGATATGGAAGCGATTAATGCTACAAAATATCTTATACTCATATCATTAAAAGTAATAAAAAAAACGCTCATGTAGAGCGTTTTCCAAAGCAAAACGGCGAGTTATTTAGTTTTTAACAAGTTTCATTTCATTAAGCAGCCATCCGGCACCACCAAACTTTTGAATGATGAACAAAGTATAGCGAATATCGAGGCTGATGTTGCGGCATACCGAGGGGTCAAAATTGAAATCGCTCATGGTACCTTCCCACACGCGGTCAAAATTGGTGCCTATCAGTTGGCCTTTCGCATTCAGTACAGGGCTACCTGAATTGCCGCCCGATGTATGATTGTCGGCAACGAATGCCAGGGGCACAGTACCATTCACAGCCCAGCGGCCATAGTCTTTTTTCTCATAGAGCTCTTTGAGCTTTTGCGGCACTTTAAATTCTGCTATTTCAGGGTTATCCTTCGCTATTGCTTCGTCCAGGGTAGTCTGGTATGAATATTTTGCGGGCCCTTCAGGGTCTATGCCTTTTACATGGCCATATGTAAGCCTAAGTGTGAGGTTTGCGTCGGGGTAAAAAGGGAAATTCGGCCTTTGCTCCATTTGTCCCTTCATATAAAGCCTGTTGAGCGTCGCCATTTTGCTGCTGTACCTTGCCAGGGCAGGTAGTATCCGTTTGGTACGGTATTCCGTTACCGTAGTGTACAGCTTCCATGCAGGGTCTTTAAGGATAGTAACAGTGTCTTCTTTGTGTGCGGTAGCTGCGAATGCTTCCATTTTGTCGAGTCCCGTTGCTATCGACCTGCGATATAACTCTTCGGCCCATGTTCCAAAATTCCGGTTGTAAGCTTTGTATTTAGCAGCATAATATGAGGGTACATCCTCACTGTTTTCAAAATACAATGGCATCAGCGCCTTGAATACCTGCTTGTCGTTCTCTGCATCGTAATTCTTATAAAAACCGGCATTGCATAGAATTTTCAGCGTATCCTGTAGCTGGCTGTCCGTCAGTTTGCTCCTGAAGCATTGCAGCATTTTATCCAGCGTTGCGCCTTGTTGTATCAGCTCCACACCCAGCACAGCTTCTTTGATATACTCGTCGGTACGTAGTTTTGAGTTCACCGCATTTGCCGCAGCTTCCATTTGCAGCAGCACGCCTGCATATGGCTTTGCTGCATTGTCGCTGGCCCATTGCTGGTAATCGTTTTCGTGTGCCTGTTTTTTGCCCATTACATTATTGGTGCTCAGGCCCAGCACTTCGCCCTGCCATTTTTTCCAGCCATTGGCTATACCTGCATATTTTGAAGTGTATTTTATATACAGGTCGCGCGATGTTTCCATATTCTTTTTCCATATGCCCAGCTTTACTGTGCGGGTCTCTATGCGTATAGGGTCACTTATCTCGTAGTATTGCTTTAGCTGGTAAGATGAAATGTACTCCATGGTAGTGCCGGGAAAGCCATACACCATAGTAAAATCACCTTCTTTGTAGCCCGATGTATTGATTGGGAAAAATTGTTTTGTGCGATAGGGCCGGTTTTGTTTTGAGTAAGGGGCAGGCTTATTGTTTTTGCCTGCATACACCCGGAACATGCTGAAATCACCGGTATGGCGCGGCCATGACCAGTTGTCTGTGTCGCCGCCAAATTTTCCTATACCATCGGGTGGGAAGCCCACCAGTCGCACATCTTTATACGTTTCCGTGAGAGTTACCCAGTATTGGTTCCCGGCATAATAAGGCTTTATGGTGGCATCCATGCCGCTTGCTTTTTTGTAGCTCTGCTCTACTTCCGCTACCCGCAGGGCTATAATGCTGTCACGGGTTTTTCCCTGCAGGGTATCGGGCAGGTAGTAAAGTACTTTGTCGGTCACATTTTCCATTTTACGGATAAAGGTCACGCTCAGACCAGGGCAGGGTATCTCCTGCGCATTGTTCTTCGCCCAGAAACCATTAGCGAAGTAGTCATTTTTTACACTGCTGAGGCCCTGTACCGTGCCATAGCCGCAATGGTGATTGGTGAGCAGCAGCCCCCGTGGCGAAATGACCTCGGCGGTGCAGCCTGAACCAAAGAGCACTACGGCATTGTTTAGCCCGGTGCCGTCCGTATTATATAATTTTTCTATTGGTATCTGGCAGCCGCAAACCTTTAGATCATTTTCCCTGTCTTTAAGCGTGGCAGGTATCCAAAGACCCTCTTTGGCCCAGGATGATGCGAAAATGAAGAATGACGAGAATAAAAGGGCTTTTTTAAAAAAATTAGGCCTAATTTCGGGTGAGATAAACATTGTTGGTTTGATTTTAAAGAAATAAATATAGCCTTTTGCTATAAAAGTTCTAGCCGAAATGTTATATTAGCCCAATAAAGTGAAACTCTTTTCAGAATTATGAGAAAATGCCTACTCTTTGTGGTGCTTCTTATGGTATCTCAGTTGGATATTCTTAAGGCCCAAAATGAAGACACAACGGGTTTGTTTGTCTCGCCGGATACTGTATGCGTCAAACAACCCGTGCATCTGCGCAGTAAAGCGCTGACTGCGAATTCCCATTATTGGGGCTTCTGTTCGGGATACCTAAGCAATTACCCTACCGGCTCGAACTTCGGTGATGCTACCTTTGGTATGCAGACACCCAGCGATATAGACATAGCCAAAGACGGTGATAACTTCTACGGTTTTGTTCTGAATAATTCAAGCAACGAATTCTTACGCTATAATTTCGGTAACAGCCTTTACAACACACCTACCGTTACCAATTTTGGCGACCTCACAGGTGTGCTTCCACAAGGACCTACTTCGCTTTATATCATCAAGGATACCATGACCGGCAACTGGCACATATTTGTGGCAGGCGGTGCCGATGCACTTACATCTACATTGGCGCGTCTTGATTTCCGTAACTCACTGGCTAACACGCCCAACATTGCAAACTTCGGCAACTTCAATAATGTCCTTAACTCCCCTCGCGGCCTTTTCATCGCGCAGGATGCGGACAGTAACTGGTACGGATACGCAGTTAACTCAAACCAGTTAAGCAATTCGCTTGTATTCCTCGATTTCCGAGGCAAGAATCTTTCTGTTACACCAAGGATGATAGATCTGGGTACTCTGGGCAATACGATGGCACAGCCAAGCGATATGGCTGCATTGTACGATGGCGGAGAATGGTATTTCTTTGTTACCAACTTTTTTAATAATACGATCACCCGCATCGATATTGGTCCAACCCTTGTGAATCCTGTACCTAATGCAACTAACCTGGGTACATTGAATAATACATTGTTCTCTCCATCCAGCATCACCATAATCAAGGAATGCGGTGGCATACATGCATTCATTACAGACCTTACTACCAGTGAGTTGGTGAGGATGGATATGGATGCAGCCTTAGGCCCATACAACGGAGTTAACCTGGGTAATATCCCCGTAGTTGATTCAGCTAACCTGAACAACCCATCTGCTATCTCCCACGTTCTTCGTTACCACGATGACCTTTTTGCATTCGTTACTAATCTTGATACATCATTGTCGAGGTTTGTGTTTGCACAGTGCACCAATACCTCCATTGCTTCGTCTACGTTCAGCACACCGCCTGTATACACTTACGATACGGCAGGGTTGTATAATGTTTACTACGTAGTAGATGAAGGTTTGCCAACGATGCAGATCACTTGCAAGCAAATAAGGGTACTGCCTATTCCGGCAATGACCATTACCCCGGATACTTTAATATGCCAGCGCGATACCATTACACTTGTGGATGTGTCGGTAGCAGCGGATACAATAAAATGGAGTCCGAACTACAATATCAATGACAGCACACAGCAGATAGTACGTGTGTGGCCCGAGTACACTGTTAAATATCATATTGAACTGGATTACCCAAGTGGTTGTATAGTCGATACTTCTATTACGGTGAACGTAAGCAAGGTAACAGCTGACGCCGGTCCGGACCGTTACCTGGGCGATGGCGCAACTACACTGCTGGGGGGGGCAATGACATCGGAAGGTGCAGGATATAATTATTCCTGGACACCGATCGCTTACCTGAACAGTTCCAATATCATGTTCCCGCAGGCCAATCCCCCGGTGGACTATACTTACTATCTTGAAGTAACGGAATTGAATGACACACTTGGCTGCCGCGATATAGACACGGTTGTGATACACAACAGGTGCCTCGATATTAACCTGCCGAATGCGTTCATACCCGGAAGCTCTAATACTACTACAAACCGCTTCGGCCTGCTTAATAAGCAATTGCTCAAACTTAACTACTTCCGCATCTTCGATCGTTGGGGTAAGCTGGTGTTTGAAACTACTGACCCGACCAAACAATGGGATGGTATGATAGCAGACAAGCAAGCGCCTCAGGGTGTCTATGTTTGGGAAGCCGATGGCTTCTGTCTTAAAGGACAAAGGGTAATAGGATCGGGGAATGTAACCCTGATAAGATGATGATAATTATGAGAAACTGATACATAAATGTCCCGCCCGGTGCGGGACATTTTACTTTTGGAAATAGGATGACCAATATCAGTAACAAAGCTGAGCTATGTCATTTGCCTATGGCCTGATAGTTGCTAACATTGATAAGCCTTATTTTTTCATAGGTAAACACAATAGGCTGATCTTTGTTTGCTTGTAGATTAAAAACGACCTTTGTATCGACAATAAGATAAAACTCAAAATCAAATTATACAATGAGCAATTTTGTAACTGTAGGAAGCAAGTTCCCTGAATTTAATAAAAAAGCCGTCGTGGCGATAGAAAAGGGAAAAGAATTTAAAAACATCAGCAATGAGGATATTAAAGGTAAGTGGGCAGTGCTGTTCTGGTGGCCTAAAGACTTTACTTTCGTTTGTCCTACAGAGATAGCTGAGTTCAACAAGAATTTTTCAAACTTCGCAGACCGTGATACGGTATTACTGGGTGCATCAACAGACAGCGAGTACGTGCACCATGCATGGCGCATGAACCATGATGACCTTCGTGATCTTAAATTCCCGATGATCGCAGATACATCAAAGAGCCTGGCTGAAGAACTAGGTATCCTTTCGGCAGATGAGAAGGTTGCCTACCGCGCTACTTATATTATAGACAATGAAGGTACCGTACGCTGGCTTTGCATCAACGACCTGAATGTTGGTCGCAACGTGGATGAGGTAATACGTGTGCTGGATGCCCTGCAAACGGACGAACTATGCCCCTGTAACTGGACCAAAGGCGAGGAAACGCTTGTAGCGGCAGTGGGTTAATAATTATGATCAAAGCCATTTTTATCCACTCCATAATAATTTATGGAGTGGATTTTTTAAATCAATAAATCGTAAAACAATATGGAAGCAGTTACAAATGAGGCTGCACTCAGTTTATATAGTGAACTTGGTATTGATACTGCGCATACAAGTGTAAGCATCAACAGTATGGGTGAGGCAGGCGCGCGATATATAAAAGACCTGAAGTTGAATGTAACCTCGGTGCTGGGCAGCAATAACATGAACCGCAAAGAGACATCGCTGCTGGCATTATCTATAGCTGTGAATGAAAAGAACGCGGTGCTTATCAATGCTTTTGAAGCGATGGCACGTAAAGAAGCTGCTACTGATGCGGAGATAGCGGAGACACATGCATGTACGGCAGTAATGAACACCAACAATGTCTTTTACCGCTTCCGTCATTATATGGATGGGGTAGACTATTATAACAATACACCTGCCGGCCTGCGCATGAGTGTGATGATGAACCCCTCAATGGGTAAGCAACTGTTTGAACTAATGAGCCTTGTGATATCTGCGGTGAACGGCTGCCAGCGTTGCGTGACCTCGCACGAACATTCGGTAAAGGAGCAGGGAGCTACTGAGCCACGCATCTATGATGCTATACGCCTGGGAGCTGTTATCAAAAGCCTTTGTGTAATTATTTAAGAAGACTGCAGCGGCATGGAAACGGTAAAGGTACTGCCTTTGCCAAGGGTACTTTCCACTTTGATCTTTCCTCCGTGAGCGTCCACCATAGCTTTTACATAGCTAAGTCCTAAGCCAAAGCCCTTTACATTGTGCAGGTTGCCGGTATGTGCGCGATAGAATTTTTCGAAGATACGCGACTGGGTTTCCTTGTTCATGCCGATGCCATTGTCTTTGATCTTAATAGCCAGCATACCACCCAGGTTGAGTGTTTCCACATCAATGTGCAGGTTGTCTTTTGAGTACTTTATAGCGTTATCCAGCAGGTTGAAGATGATATTGGAGAAGTGTACCTCATCGGCCTGTATGATGTGTTTTGCCGCGTTGAGCTTAAGGTTGAGTGTGCCGTTCTTTTCCTGTATCTGCAGTGAAAGGTTGTCGGTTACCTTGGTGATCATCTCATGTGCATTGATCACCTGCAGGTTGAGGTTTATCTCCTGGCGTTCGATACGTGCGGCCTGTAATATTTTTTCCACCTGCTTATTCATGCGCTTGTTTTCTTCTTTTATCATCACACTGTAATACTTGATCTTATCCGTATCATGTATCACCTTCTCGTTAGTGAGTGCATCGATAGCCAGTGAAATGGTAGCCAATGGTGTCTTGAGCTCATGCGTCATATTGTTGATAAAGTCGGACTTTATCTCTGACAGGTTCTTCTGACGGAACATGGTGCGTATAGTAAGCACGAACGCAGATATGATAATGCAGGTAAACAATATGGAGGCGGTGATCATCCATGCCATGCGGCCTATGATGTAGTTCTTGTCTTCCTTCACATACAGGTACAGGGTTTCTTGCCCTTCATGTGCATTCTCAGGAGTTAGTGCAATGTGGAAAGTATTATCCCTCTCTTGTTGCGGCCAACCATCGGATGTGATAACAGGGGTGTTGTAAATGTTGTAGATGGCAAATTCGAAAGGCTGTTTGATATTGTTTTTCCTCAGCGTGGTCTCCAGTATTTGCTGTATCTCCTCTTTCGAAAAAAGCTGCACTGTAAATGCCGCCCGCAGATAGTTCTGCTTTGAGTCCTGGTCGAAGAAGATGCGGTTGGTCTTGGTGATCAGGAAACGCTCCTGTACCAGTTCCCTTGAGGCTACCAGTGCACTGGTGACTTCTCTTTTGAACTGTTCCCTCTTCAATGTAATGGCATTTTTTATCCAGGACATCTGGATAACCATAATGCCAAGTACTGATAGGGTGATCAAGACTATGATAAGAGGGAAAATTTTCTTCATGCAGGGACAAATTTACGCGTGTACCGTACTTTAATAATAAGCATAAATTTAGTTTAACGCTACTTTAACTCCATAAAAATTTCAGGAAAGCCTGTTGGCAGGGTATTAAACTTAGTATATGTTCTCAATCGCTTTTTCTTTCTCTTTTTCCACTGCGGTGTACAGGTTGTAATAGATGCCTTTTGCTGATAACAGTGACTGGTGGTCGCCACGCTCTATTACCTGCCCCTTTTCCATCACGATGATCTTATCGGCCTTGCGGATGGTAGAGAGGCGATGGGCGATGACTATAGATGTGCGGCCTTTGATGAGGGTGTCTATGGCATGCTGTATCAACTGTTCACTTTCGCTGTCTACAGACGAGGTAGCTTCATCGAGAATAAGAATGGAGGGGTTGTATAAGAGTGCGCGGGCAAAAGAAAGCAATTGCCTCTGGCCCTGTGACAGGGTATTGCCCCGCTCCATGACATTGAAATCGTAGCCACCGGGCAGGCGCATAATGAAATCGTGCATGTTCAGCATTTTGGTCACTTCCTGCACTTTAGACATAGGTATGCTGTCGTTGCGAAGGGTGATATTATCATATACCGTGCCCGAGAAAAGGAACACCTCCTGCAGCACTATGCCTATATAACCGCGCAGCGCATGTATGTCATACTCTTCGATCTTACGTCCGTCGATGAGTATCTCACCGCCCTGTATCTCGTAGAGCCTGTTGAGGATGCTGATGATAGATGTTTTACCGGCGCCGGTATGCCCTACAACAGCCATTGTTTTACCCGCTTCCAGATCGAACGACACACCACGCAGGACGGGTACACCGGGCTTGTAGCTAAACTGCACATCATTGAAAGTGACGCCGCCGTTTATGCGGTCCGGTTTGTAAGTGCCGTTGTTGATGGAAAAATCTTCATGGTCGAGCACGGTGAAAATTCGCTCGGCCGATATCATACCCATTTGCAGGGTGTTGAATTTATCAGCAAGCATGCGCAGGGGGCGGAAGAGCAGGTTGAGGTACATAGCAAACTCTATGATGACGCCCGCGGTGCCTTTATAGTCAATGATCAAAACAGCTCCCCTCCATACCAGCAAGCCGATAGACATGGCCAATATGATCTCCACTATTGGGAAGAAAACGGAGTAGGCAAAAATGCCTTTTATGTTGGCATTGCGGTGCTCCTTATTAATGGACCTGAATTTGTTCATCTCGCGGTCCTCGGCAGCAAAGGCCTGTACTATGTACATGCCTGTGATATGTTCCTGTGCAAAGGCATTGAGTGCTGCTATTGCATTGCGCACCCGCTGAAAGGATTTGTTGATGCTTTCTTTGAACCAATAGGTAGCAAAGATCAATATCGGGAAAGTAGCGAGACAGATGAGCGTCAACTTCCAGTCGACAGAGAGCATTACAATGATGATAGAAATAATTGTAAGCACATCGGCTATGATGGAAATGATACCTTCGGAGAAAGTATCGTTCACCGATTCAATATCATTGATGGTGCGTGTTGTGAGTGTGCCTATTGGTGTAGTGTCGTAATAAGATACGTTTTGAAACAGCACTTTTTTGAAGACCGCTTTGCGCAGATCATTCACAACAGTTTGCCCCAGCCAGTTGGTACGGTACAGGAAGAAAAAGCGCAAGAGGCTTTCCAGTATCACGAGGCTAAACTGTATAATGCTGATCTGTATAAGGCCGCGGAGCAGGTCGTTCTTGATATACTCATCGACAGAGAGGCGAATGAGGTAGGGCCTGAGCGGTGCTAATGCAGCCAGTATGATGGACAGGGTAATGGAAAAATAAAGTGTGGTCTTATAGGGGCGTGCATAGGAAAATATGCGCCGCAGCAAACGCAGGTCAAATATCTTTTTTATGGAGTTTTCTTTCGCCAATTAACTATTGTTCCTCTTTTATAGCCATCAGATAGGCCTTAATAAAATCATCGAGTTCACCATCCATTACCGGCTGTACGTTGCCTACTTCATAATCGGTGCGGTGGTCTTTTATCATCTTGTAGGGATGGAATACGTATGAGCGTATCTGTGATCCCCATTCTATTTTCTTTTTATTGGAGTTGGCAGCGTTCTTGAGTTCCTGGCGCTTGCGCAGCTCTTCTTCATAGAGCTGGCTCTTCAGCATAGTGAGCGCTTTTTCGCGGTTCTCGCCTTGTGTACGTGCCTGCTGGCATTCCACTATGATGCCGGAGGGAATGTGCTTTAGCCGCACTGCAGTTTCTACCTTGTTCACGTTCTGCCCGCCCGAGCCACCTGAACGGAAGAAAGCCCATTCAAGATCGGCGGGGTTTACGTTTATCTCGATGGTGTCATCGATAAGCGGGTACACAAATACAGATGCAAAGGAAGTATGCCTGCGGGCATTAGAATCGAAAGGGGAGATACGTACCAAACGGTGCACACCACTTTCAGCCTTCAGCAAACCATAAGCAAATGCTCCGTCGAACTCGAGGGTGGCCTGCTTGATACCTGCGCCGTCACCATATTGTACGTCCAGCTCGGATACTTTCCAGCCTTGTTTTTCGCCATACATGCGATACATGCGTAGCAGCATCTCGGCCCAGTCCTGGCTCTCTGTGCCGCCGGCACCCGAGTTGATGACCAGCACCGCGGGCATCTCGTCTTCGGGTTCATTGAGGGTCGATTTGAACTCCAGTTCGTCAAGGTCCTTAATAGCTGTGTCGTATTGTGCTTTAGCTTCTTCCTCGGTGGCCTCACCTGCTTTCCAGAATTCAAATATTACAGCAAAATCCTCTACCGCTGTGTTCACTTTATTGTATAAGCCAGCCCAGTACTCGTCGATCTTAATTTCTTTAAGTATGGCTGTGGCGCGGGCATTATCATCCCAGAACCCAGGTGAGAGGGTAAGTTGCTTGTCGTTCTCAATTTTTGCTAAACGGTCCGGTATATGTAGGAAGCGCTCAAGGTGCTGTACCCGTTCGCGCATTTCTTTCAGGTTTTCCTGTGTCATAAAGGTGCAATTTAGGTTGATAAGTTGATAGGTTGATATGTTGATAAGTTAAGTACCTGACAAGCCAATGACGCATGATGAATAATGGTAATTTCCGGTTTTTCATGAGAAGAATAGTTATTTCCTATTTTTTGGTGGCTTGTCGGCTGGAAGGCTTGATAATACTGCCATATTGCATGAAATAGTTATTTCTCGTTCTTTCCCATTCTTGCAGAATAATTTCCTTTTTCCTGTTTAGTTATTTCCTTTTTCATAGTGATCTGTTTTCATTTTACGCCTCAAATTTTTTTAAGGCAATGTGCAAGATACGATGTGCAGGGAGGGGGTTCCAAATTGGGATATCCACATTTTTAGGAAGTTGGGATAGGGAATATCTATGAATTTTGGGTGCGATCCAAGGTCGGGGGAGGCCTCCCCATTCCTCTCCGATCTGGCTTTGGAATATATGCTGCCGGATGCAATCCTTCGTTCTATCTATGATTTAAGTTGGAAACTTAAACCAGTTGGGGTCGATCGCGCTTTGGAATATATGCTGCCGGATGCAATCCTTCGTTCTATTTATGATTTAAGTTGGAAACTTAAACCAGTTGGGGTCTCTACAGTTTGTTTAGATTATCAAGGAATGTTCTCGGGTACCGGGTCAGGATCGGTGGGTTTGATCTTGAAGGTGAATTTCCGCTGGGAGAAGTAGCTGAATATGGCTACAACGGCAGTGGTGAGTATCTTGGCCAGCGTATGCAACTTATTGTGAAAGAGCATTACGAACAGGTTGAGGAAAATATAATTCAGAATAAAGCAGGTGACCACCAAAATGAAGTAGCGGAAAAACTGGATCCGCCCGTGGAGATTGGACTCGGGGAATACAATGTATTTAGACAGGATAAAACCTGCAGGGAAGCTGACACAAAGCGCCATTATCAAAGCTGCATTATAGGCCTTGATGGTAAAACCAAGGGCCTGAACATCGTGCTGGTGTAATATGAAATGGAATGATGTATAGAATAATAATGTATCGAACACAGCATTGGAGCCGCCACATGCCAGGTAGCGGAATGTTTGCTTGCCTATGAAGCGTTTAAAGGGTGGATAGAAAAAGTCGATAAACCCTACTATGATATGTCTTGCGGCGGATAACACGATAAAATTGGGTGCAAAAATAAGGTAAATTCTCTAAACGGGTTTTAAGCGGTTTTATTGCCATTTGAGCTTGTCGAGCCGGGTAAATATGGCCTTTTCTTTTTCGCCACAGATACGGAGCATATCGCTGAGTTCGTCATATGACACGATGTCACTTTGGCGTGCTTTCATGAGCCTTGCTGCGTGGTAGGCAAAATTACGCCAGTCGTCACCCACCTGTGTAAGCTCCTGTGAAAAGCCCTGCAGGTCGTCCCTTTTGAGCTTTTGGGCGGCCTCCTGCAAAAAAGCTGCGTAGAGATAGCGGAAGCCTGCCCCGCCTGTGCCTATCTCTTCCTGCATGCGTATGATATTACCCAGGTAAAGAGATGCTTTGCGGGGAGTCAATTTCTTAGGGTAATCCTTTATTCTTTTTGCCAGCAGAAAGATGGCTTTGTTGCCGAACCATGGAATAGGGGGCGAGAGCATGAAAAAGCAGGTCTGTTTTATACCCTTCTGTATGGCTTTATCGAAGTTTATTGTTTTTGGGACTGCTGTAACATAATACATGAAACCTTTTGGTTCCGGTGCACCTTTTGCGAAGCGTGCCTTGGCGAGATCGTCCGGGGCTATAGTGGTGACATCTTCCATTACCGGGTCGCTCACATTGTACAGGCCATTCTCCTTGCCATAAACAACAAGGTTGTGCGCATTGAAGTGGAAGCGGAAGGCCTCGGGTAAGTATGGCAGGTAAAACACGCTGCTGAGCATGCCACAGGGCCTGCCTGCATCAAGGGCCTTATCAAGTGCCAGCATTGCCTTTGCCGGTGTGCTGAAGCGCTCGGTATGCATTTTTATATCCAGCCGCTGTGCTACACGTTTAAATATGGCGCCGGGCCAGGTACGGAAGGTAGTGCCCGGTGTGCCGCTGATCTTGAGGAAAGGTATATGCCCGAAAAACAGGCCGGCACCTATGCCGAAAACGAGGGGCTCTCTGATGTCTATGCCTTCATGGCGCAACAAATTGGAGGTAACACCGCTCTCGCAATGTGCATGCTGGTGGTGGGTAAATTCTATTTTGCTCATTTATTGTAAACTTTTGCGGTTTATCAGCCTTTTGCCATTGCTTTCAACTCGTCGACCGTGATATTAAAGACCGCAGCATATTTTTCGAGCATCGCGGGGGGCAATTTATTAAAAACCTGCGGCTTGAAGTGCCTTTTAACCTGCCAGGCCCATTTGCCGACATATTTAGCAAGGAGCGCTGTATCCATGAGGTTCTTTTTCATGTACCATGCTATCGGGCTAAGCCGGCCAGCCCTCACCTGTTGGGCTGTCTCTTCCAACTCCTCATCCGCTACATCCCAGGCCTGTTTGGTAGCGGCATTCTCCACCTCCCAGCCCGCGCTGTTCACACCGGTATAGTTGCCGTCCTTATCCACGGCATATACCAGCTTTTTTATTTTATCCCCTTCTTTAAAATCCTTGGGGTCCTGCGGCACCTCGTTCACCTTCATAGGAACCGAATCTTTTTTGTTAAGCGATAAAATTAGCACAAATTGGGAGATAGCGGGTATTTTTCAATATCGGGGTTTATTTGCGCTATTAACCATCTATCCACATTGCAAACAGGGGTGGCCTGTTAATGAAAGCGATAAAGTACTTTTACACTCAATGGTCTTGTCATATGCATATTGCAATGTACCTGTGATGCCCTTGCGCAGCGATGCCAGCCATCGCGCGGAACAGGTGAGCCAACTGCTGTTTGGTGAGCGGGCGGAGGTACTTACCATAAATGAAAGAGAATGGGCGCAGGTGCGCTGTGAATGGGATGGATATGAGGGTTGGTGTAAAGCTTCGCAACTAAGCTTCATTAGCAGGAAAGAATATAGCAAAGAGCCAAAATATATGTCGGCAGGGCATGCGGGCAAGGTACAATTTGCCAATAGCGAAATGTGGCTGCCTATGGGCTGCGACCTGAAGGGCGGCAAGATAAAAACAGGCAAGGAGCAGGGTTCGTTCAAAGGGAAGAAACTAGCATACAAAGACCTGGCGCTGAATTGCGAAAATATAAAAGCTGCGGGACTGCAATATCTGCACGCAGCCTATCAATGGGGCGGGCGGAGCGTTGCAGGTATAGACTGTTCGGGCTTAACACAAATGGCGTTTAAAATGTGCGGCAAACCGATCCCGCGGGATGCGGCACTGCAAGCGGGCGAGGGCGATGCCGTTGATTTCTTGCAGCACGGGCAATGCGGCGACCTTGCTTTTTTTGATAATGCAGAAGGAAAAATAGTGCACGTGGGCATATTGCTGGACCATGATACCATACTGCATGCTACAGAAATGAGTGGTAATGTTACCATAGACCGGATAGACCAGGGGGGCATCATCAGCACCACGCTGAGGAAACGCACGCACCGGCTGCGGCTTGTAAAAAGATACTTCTAGTAATCGATCCCTTTATAAAAGATGCGGAAGATATTTTGCCCTATCTGGTATTTGAGCACATCATAGTGCAGCTCCCAGTTCTCGATAGTGGCATTGGTGACATCATAAGCTTCGCCCTCGGTGAACATGCGCAGCACTCCTGCCTTGTTTACGTAGGCGATGGAGTTGTACTGCACCACGTAGTTGTCGGGATAATAATTTTCGAGGTCGGTGATCTCACCTTTATAAAATGCTTTGAAGTAACCACTGGGATCGCGGTAGCCGACCACATTGTCACCTACCTGGTAAATGGGCTGGAAATAACCTATAGTGCGAATGCTGTCCTGGTAGAAGATCTTAAAATAGCCGTCGTTAGAAACATAGGCAACGAGATTATCACCTACAGTATAGCTTTGAGGAGGATAGTCCTCTGCTACAAAGTTCTGGCCATTGTGAAATATTTTGAACTGCCTGTTCACATCTACATATGCGACCGTGTTCCTGCCGGCGTCGAAGCTGCTTACAGGATAATCTTCCTGGGCTATGATCTGCCCATGAAAAAAGATGCGGAAGAGATTTGCAAAGTTGTTGTAAGCAATGATGTTGTCACTCACTTTCACTGAGGGCAGCACACTATCGGGAATGAAGCCTTCTATCTGGTATATCTGACCGTTATAGTAAGCACTGTACATACTGCGCTGTCCGTCGAGATAGAGCAGCACGCTATCAGCAAGAAAATATTGATCGCAGATGTTTGTGAGGCGCTTTATGTTGCCCCTGTCGAAAACGTTCAGTGATTTGGCATTGAGATAAGCTACCAGGTTGTCGCTGACATAAAAGGCATTTGTGAAGCCGATATTTATTTCGTGAACGCCACCGCCGTAGTATATTTTAAAAGAGCGTGAATTATCAAGATATGGAATAGCGGTCCGGCCTACTTTCATTTGTGATGGTGGCAAATAGTCTATTTTACGAACCATGCCTTTATCCCATACCATTACCTGGTTTTGAATATCTGTATACACAGCCAGTGGTTGAGCAACAGCACAAAATGAAGAAATAAAACACAGGAGTATGCACAGAGCGCTACGCAACATCAATAAAAATTTACGCGTAAAATAACAATAAAATGGCAGATAGCGGCGCATAAAGAAAATGGCAAAAGGTAATTATTTGGTAACATTATTAACGTGATCGCGCGGTGCAACGTATGCGGAAAATAAAAAAGCCAGCCTGAGAAC
>DDET01000005.1 GCA_002336915.1 Bacteroidetes bacterium UBA1947
TTCTATTGAAATCAAAGTAAAGGCAGGAAAGGGTACTTTTAAGGGTATCGCGCGGGGGGCATAATGTGCCGCCTGAGGTGATAAAGCGGCGCTATAACAAGGGAATAAAAAATTTACTAACTTTGTTTCTCCCGATCTGCGATGACTGGATCATTGCGGACAACTCTTCGGCCAATACTGTATTGGTAGCTGATGGGAGTGTGACAGGTGAAACAACCATACTGGACCACGAAATTTGGGGGAAAATACAAGCTTATGGCACTTGATGCAAAACATGTGGCGCTACGCGAAACAATAATGGCCGGTATTCAAAAGGGTATCGACAAGGTTATTGAAGAAAGCATAAAAAACAACACGCCAATAGCAGTAAGCGATGGCAAGGGCGGCGTTCAGCTTATTTACCCCAAAAAGAAACAATAATTGACATTAAAATAAGCGGCTCCAACAGGAGCCATTATTATTTTAAGTCAGGCCGAACAAATCAGGCTTCAGGAGCGGTTTGGCTGCCTGCAAAGCTTTGATCCAATGCCTCGAGCGTTTTATGGATATGTTGTTTTACCACCTTGTTCTGGCAAATATCCAGTTCCGCCATCAGGAAGGTTTTAAGATCGGTGGGGTGTTGCATTTTCCTGCGGGCCTTCCTTTTCCTTAGGTATTCAGCGTTTCTAAATTTCATAGTTAAATATACGGAATTTTCAGTCTCATTCGTTAGCTGCAAGAAGAAAGTATCTTGAAATATCTCAAAAAGAAAAAGGGTGCTGTACAGCACCCTTTTCAACAATATTTTATAGCATTTCTATGCTGCTTTTTCTACGGGCTTTTTCATGATGGCATATATCTCGAGGCCAAACCCTAATAGTGCTACAATAGGCGCTAGGGTAATACGGCGGAAACTATATATCTCATCGAAATTGAACTTGTGCGGATCGGGGCTTTTGCCGCCGCTCATAAGCATAAAACCGATTATGATCAGTATCACACCTGCAATCATGAAGGTATAGTTGCTACGGTCGAAAAGAAAATCCTGGTTGCCTAATGGCTGATCCTGCTTTACTACGCGTGTAGCCCTTGCAGTGCTGCTGCTTTGTACAGGTTGAGGTTTGGTTGCTGTTGCCATATTAGTAAAGATTGTAAGTAAAGTTAATTATTTTATGTTTAATAAAGATCGTCAACGTGCATTTTTAGATATTTTACAACAGAACGGTGCGTACTTACTACAGATATAAGTATACCCATTACTATCATCATTATCATCAGGAAGACCAACATCCCCGTATCGTTCAATACGCTAATGGCAGGTATTTGCTTCTGTGCAAAAGATATTACCATCCACAAGCCCAGCACTGAAATGATGCCACTAATAAGGCCATTGATAATAGCCCTCCTGTCGAAAGGACGGGAGATGAACCAACGGGTAGCACCCACCATCTGCATTGTCTTGATAAGAAAGCGGTTGCTGAACATTGCAAGGCGTACTGTATTGTCTATAAGTACAACAACCACAATAAAGAGTATAAGCGAAATGGCACCTAATACGATACCGATCTTGCGGAAGTTACTGTTCATTTGCTCCACCACTATCTTAGGGTAGGTAACGTCGCGTACGATATTACTTTGCATAATGAACTGTTTTATTTTTTCCAGGCTGTCTTTATTTACATAACCTGCGTGCAGCTTAAGCGCAATTGATGTGAACAAGGGATTGTAACCCAGGAAGTCAACAATATTCTGTCCTTCAAGTTCGCTTTGCATTTTTATTGCTTCTTCCTTGGTAATGATCTTTGATTCGCGCACAAAGGGTTGCTTATCCAGGATGGCTTTCATTTTCTGTACATTCTCATCCTTGGTATTATCATGAAAGTCAACTGCCACTTCCACATCCTCCTTGAATGCCCGCGTGAGCGAGCGGCCATTGAGCACAAGCCATCCCAGGGTACCCAAAAGAAAGAGTACAAGGGAAACGCCTATGATGGCATTCATGTAGGAGGGTTTTGCTTTTTTTCCGGTTGCCATTAATTACATGCTTATCAGTCAAAAATAGAAAAAACAACGGGGATTTAAGTTTCTTATTTGATATTAGTATATATTTTAACAAATGAAGTTGGGGAAATAGTGAGCAACTAGTCTATATACACAATAAAAACTCTTTTATGCGTTAATTATAGCGCGGTGTGAACAATTGTGTATTTTTAACCGGTCAATCATACCATTACATGCAGGATCTAAAGTCTTTTTTCGATTCACAACATTTTATAGAAAGTAAAGCGGCCGGAAACTATGAGCCGCTGCAGTGGGGTGCCAATGTTATGTGCCTTACCGAACGCAATTTCGACTGGGACGAGGCGGATATCGTGCTGGTGGGATGCGGCGAATGGCGCGGCCGTGACAGGGATGCCAAATACAGCAATGAAGGACCTGATACCATAAGGGAGGAACTATACAAATTATATCATTGGCACGCCGCAGTGCGGATAGCCGATGCAGGCAATATACGTTGCGGCGCGAGCATAGATGATACCCGTGCTGCACTGCGCACAGTATTGCACGAACTGCACCTGGCAGGCAAAATAGTGATAGTACTGGGTGGCTCACAAGACCTAACCCTGCAACAATACGAAGCATTCAAAAAATCGGAGCAAATGATCAATGCTTCTGTGGCCGATATGCTTATAGACCTGGATGAAGCGGAAGAGGTAACTGAGCACAGTTACCTGATGAATATGCTCACTACCCAGCCCAACTTTATAGGCCACTACAGCCATATAGGTTTCCAAAGCTATTACGCACACCCGCGTATGCTGGAAACACTGGACAAACTGCGTTTTGACTTCTACAGGCTAGGTAAAGTGAGGGAGCATATGGAAGATATGGAACCGGTACTACGAACCAGCAACCTGTTTAGTTTTGATATATCGGCTATCCGCTACAGCGATGCCCCTGTAAATATCAATGGTTCGCCTAATGGGTTTACCGGTGACGAGGCTTGCATGTTAATACGCTATGCCGGTATGAGCACAACGCTGACTTCGCTGGGTATTTACGGTTATGATGCAGCGGATGATACACACCATATGACCGCACGCCTTATATCGCAAATGATATGGTACTTTACTGACGGCTACCTGGTACGTAAAAGCGAGGCAAAACTGGAAGAAGGTGATGAGTTCATCGTATTCCATGTGACGTTTACGGACAATGACACGCTGTTCCTGAAAAGTAAGCGCACCAACAGGTGGTGGATGAAACTCCCCAACCAGTCTTTTGTTCCCTGTGCCTATAGTGACTATATAACCGCCAGTAATGACGAGATACCGGAACGCTGGCTGCGCGAGCAGGAAAGGCTTTTGTAGCAGTAAGCTGTTTTCGCAGAAATAGTATTTAATAACGTAATTTTGCAGCAAACCATCCTTCGGGATGGTTTTTGTATAGGAATAGTACAGTGATAGAAAACAAACAGATAATACAGGGCGAAGAACGCGCCATATTGGTAGGCCTGGTGCACAACCAGCAGACCGAGACGCAGGTGCGCGAATATCTCGCGGAATTGGCTTTCCTTGCGGAGACTGCGGGAGCTATGGCCGAAAAAATATTTATTCAAAAGCTACCGAAACCCGATAGCCGCACTTTTGTGGGCAAGGGAAAGCTGGAAGAGATCAGGCAGTATGTAGTATCAAAAGGTATAAACCTGGTGATATTTGACGATGAGCTCACAGGCTCACAGATAGGTAATATAAGTGAGGCCCTCGGTGTGAAGACTATAGACCGCAGTGACCTGATACTTGATATTTTTGCGCGTCGCGCCAAAACAGCGCAGGCCAAAGTGCAGGTGGAACTGGCCCAATACCAATATATACTGCCGCGCCTGAAAGGTATGTGGAAACACCTGGAAAGGCAGGGAGGTGGTATAGGCTCACGAGGCCCGGGTGAAACGGAAATAGAAACGGATCGCCGTATCGTTAAGGACAAGATATCGCTGCTGCGTAAAAGGCTGCAGGAGATAGACAAGCAAGCTGTAACACAACGCAAAGACAGGGGCACTTATATACGCGTGGCACTGGTGGGCTATACCAACGTAGGCAAGAGTACTATTATGACCATACTGAGCAAATCAGAAGTATTTGCCGAAAACAAATTATTCGCAACGCTGGATACTACGACACGAAAGGTTGTGTATGAACAAACGCCCTTCCTGCTTAGCGATACGGTTGGTTTCATCAGGAAACTGCCCCACCACCTGGTGGAGAGTTTTAAAAGCACACTGGATGAAGTGCGTGAAGCTGATTGCCTGTTGCATGTAGTAGATATATCACATCCCGCATATGAAGACCAGATGGGTGTGGTAAATAAAACACTGCAGGAGATAAAAGCCTTTGATAAACCGATACTTACCATCTTCAATAAGATGGACCTGTATGAGCAGAACACCTTCGACCCATGGCTGGATGATGAAGTGAAGCAAGACCTGCTGTCGCAACTGAAAAGACGCTGGGAGCACGAAACAAATAACTCCTGTGTTTTTATATCCGCCATAGAGCGCCGCAACATTGATGAATTGCGCGATACCATTCTGAAGAAAGTAAAGGAGCTCTACCAGATACGCTACCCCTACCTCACACAATTTTACTGATCTCAAGCAAAAACGAGGCGTGTTTTGTAAATGAAATGTTATTGACTGAGATTCAGTTAATTATCTTTTTATTAATACATGCGGATTTTCAACACTTTCAGAAATATGTGCAAAAATGATATTGCATTTTTGGAAAAAATTGGTTTAATTTTCTAAAAAGGATTTACACCCTTATTAAAAATGAAACCCAATGAAGCAGCAGACACGTGAGTTATTGGTCACGACGAAGGTTGCCCAGCACTGGCAGGACGACTTTGAACAAAAAATAGATGAGCTGATGTCTATCGTAAGCAAGGTAGATACGGAGCAGCAAGTACTGCGCTCATCTGAAATGCTGGATGTGTACCATAACACCACACGGCATTCAAAAAAAACAGGAAGGAAGAAGAAGACGGTGATCAGCGACCGGCCATTTGAATTCCTGGTATTTCGTAACTAGTTTATTCTACAGGCCTATTGAGGAAGTTGACAAAAGGACTCATTACTGTAAAAATATCTGCACACTTTGCCACAAAGGTCTTAGCTGTAACATCTTTATCCGTTACTTTAGTACCCACCGTATAACTTTTCATTTTTAAATATTCTATTGCAGGGTTATCTGCTGTGTATCCCTGGGGTACTGTTTTCAATTGCTCCCCTTCTATTTTATTAAACAGCTTTTTGAATTTAGCATTGCCAATTATTTTTTTGAACTCGGGCAAATTGTAATCTATTTCCTGCCTTACACCCTTCAGCAATGGCCCTTCCGGCATCCACAGGCCGCCGCCTACGAAGCTTTTGCCCGGCTCTATGTGTATGTAAAAGCCTGCACCGGGGTATTTACGTCCTCCTTTGCTGAAAAACGCACCGAAATGTGCCTTATATGGTGTCTTGTCCTTCCCGAAACGCACATCGCGAAATATCCGAAAAATACAATCCTTTGCTTTTTGTTCCCGAAAAGCGGGATCTAATGCGGCCGCTTTTTCAAGCATTTTGGTTACAAATAACTCAAAATCTTCCTTAGCCGCCAGGTATGCTTCGCGGTTCTTATCAAACCACACTTTATTGTTATTTTTCGAAAGCTTTTCGATGAACTGTAAGGTAGAAGCCTGTAGCATAATGCCGATTGTTAAGATTATCTCAAAAAAGGTATTGCAAAAGCTAATTTAAGCATATAGCCTTAGCTTTAAAATTTTGCAGATCAAAATTAAGGAAACCACTACTTAAAAGACTTAAACGCCCTAGGGGTATTTTTAATACCTTTGCAAGTTCGTAAAGGATAAGAGTAATTAAATATATATTAAGGAGATGGCACAATTGAAGAGCGTGGCAATCCTGGGTTCCACAGGTTCAATAGGGACACAGGCATTGGAAGTAATAGCGGCACACCCCCAACTTTTCGCTGCTGAGGTGCTATGTGCCCACAGTAACGCTGAGCTGCTCATAGCACAGGCAAAACATTTCAAACCAAATGCAGTAGTAGTAACCGACGAGTCAAAATATCCCATAGTAAAGGAGGCCCTAAGCAAGTTGCCTATTAAAGTATTCTGCGGGGCGGATGCACTTGCCGACGTGGTAGCCTGGGACAGCGTGGATATCGTGATAACCGCAATAGTCGGTTTTGCAGGTCTGCACTCTACCATAGCTGCTGTAAAAGCAGGTAAACGTATAGCCCTTGCCAATAAAGAGACCCTGGTGGTAGCTGGTGACATAGTTGCAAAACTTGCCATTGAAACAAAAGCAGAGATAGTGCCGGTGGATAGCGAGCATTCAGCAATATTCCAATGCCTGGCCGGCGAGGACTATAACAAGATCGAGAAGATAATACTTACCGCCTCGGGCGGGCCTTTTTTAGGCAGGAAGCCCAACTACCTGGTGAATGTGAAGGCTTCACATGCCTTGCAACACCCTAACTGGACAATGGGTGCCAAAATAACGATAGATAGCGCCACCCTGATGAATAAGGGCCTGGAAATGATAGAGGCGAAATGGCTTTTTGGGCTTACCAATGAACAAATAGATGTAGTAATACACCCCCAATCAATTATTCACTCTATGGTGGAGTTTACAGACAGCTCTATTAAAGCCCAGATGGGCTTGCCGGATATGAAGCTCCCTATCCAATATGCCCTCGCATACCCGCAAAGACTACAAAATGAGTTTAAACGTATAGATTTCAAGGAATTTTCTAAATTGAGCTTCGAACAGCCTGATTATAAAACTTTCCGTAATCTTGCGCTTGCCAAAGACGCCATGTACCGCGGGGGTAACGCACCCTGTGTACTGAATGCCGCAAACGAAATAGTAGTACATGCGTTTTTGCAAAACAGGGTGAGCTTTATAGAGATGAGTGACGTAATTGAAACAGTAGGTGAGCGCGTGGCTTATATAGAACAGCCCACATTAGAAGATCATGAACAATCAGACAAGGAAGCACGTATAAAGGCTGCCGAACTGGTGAAGAAAAGCCAGTTGTCGCATTAAATTTTTATCCAGCACATGCAATTGAATACAGTTCTGTTAATATCCGGCGGCGCCACACAGGCGCTTCAGTTAATAGCCGCCTTATCCCTGTTGATACTCCTGCACGAATTCGGGCATTTCTTTTTTGCCCGGCTATTCAAAGTACGGGTAGAGAAATTTTACCTCTTTTTCGATTTCCTGTTCCCTTTCTCAGGCCTGCTCAATTTTTCTTTATTTAAAAAGAAAGTAGGCGATACCGAGTACGGCCTGGGCTGGTTTCCATTAGGTGGCTATGTGAAAATAGCCGGTATGGTGGATGAGAGTATGGACAAGGAACAGATGGCACTACCGCCTCAACCATGGGAATACCGCTCCAAAAAAGCCTGGCAGCGCTTGTTCATCATGCTTGGAGGTATTATCATGAACGTGATCGTAGCAATGGTAATATATACTATCATGTTTGCAGGATGGGGCGAGGAGTACCTGCCGACGCAAAATGCTAAATACGGCATTATGGCCGATAGCACAGCTCAAAGCATAGGCCTGCAGAATGGAGACAAAATAGTATCGATAGACGGCAAACCGGTTGCACGCTTTAATAAGATAGTTGGTGAAATAATTTTCAACGAGGCTAAAAGCATGCAGGTAGACCGTAATGGCCAGCCCGTGAACATCACCATTCCTGAGGGCACCATTCGTAAGATCATAAAAAGCAAGCGCAATACCTTCATACAACCCCGGGTACCTATAGTAGTAGAAGAAGTAGTGAAAGCAAGCGAAGCTGAGAAAATGGGACTGAAAGCCAAAGACAGTATTATTAATGTGAATGGCCAGGCGGTTATGTTTTATGATGAGTTTGAAAACATCAAAAAAGCATCAGCAGGCAAGCCGATAGCCCTTACCGTAGTTCGCAATGGTACCGCGGTAGTAGTAAATGGTGTGGTGCCGCAGGAGAAAATGCTTGGCTTTTTACCCTCCGGCCCGGATGCTTTCTTTAAGTACGACAAGATAAAATACAATGTACCGGAAGCAATCGCAAAAGGATTTTCATTCACCTTCGATCAATTTTCCAATTACTGGAAACAGTTTAAAATGATCTTCACTTCTAAGGAGATAAAAGCATCGGAAAGTGTGGGTGGTATTGTAAGTTTTGGCAAGCTATTTTCACCTGTCTTCGATTGGCACGATTTCCTCGGGCTTACTGCATTCGTATCTATCATACTGGCATTCATGAACTTGCTGCCTATCCCGGGGTTGGACGGCGGTTATGTGATATTCCTGATCTATGAAATGGTTACCCGTCGCAAAGTAAGCGAGAAGGTAATGGAACGGGCTACCACCGTAGGATTGGTGCTATTATTGGGCCTGATGCTTTATGCCAACGGACTGGATATATTCAGGCTATTCAAAAAATAAGCTTTCCCATATTATATTGGAAACCGTTTCACATGTTGGAACGGTTTTTTGTTGCAATAAGCCGGTAAGGGTTAATTTCAGTTCCATAAAAATTCTAAGATGATAAAACAAAACATAAAAGTTACGGTTGATGCTGTTGTGTTCTCAGTAATAGACGAGCAACTAAAGGTATTGCTGGTACAACGTAAAAATGAGCCTTTTAAGGATATGTGGTCGTTACCGGGTGGCTTTGTGGAAGATGAAGAGGACCTGGAGGATGCCATGAAAAGGGAGTTAATGGAAGAAACGGGATTAAAGTTGAAGCATGCCGCCCAGCTACACACCTATGGTAAGCCCGGGCGGGACCCGCGTGGGCGCACTGTTACGGTTGCTTATTACGCTTTGCTGGAAGATTACCTCACCCAGGATATTAAAGGCGGTGATGACGCGGCTGATGCCCAATGGTTCAATATCCATCACTTACCTAAACTGGCATTTGACCATGCCGATATCGTCGCCTATGCTATGAAGCAGTTGCCTTCTTAGTAATGGCAGTATTTTTAACAGAATATCAGCCAGTTAATTCGTAAATTGCATCAGTTCTTTGACAGCATACTAACTGACAAAAACCGGGGCCGACTGGTTTTGACAGCANNTTTGACAGCATAGGGCAGGGTAAGTGTAAGCATGTCGTGCGTTGTGTAATTAGCACGTAAATCTGAATACCCAAACTTCAAATGGCGAATATTCTTACGCCATGGCTGCTTAATTAAATTAAGTAACCATTTTGGCCGCCGCTGGCTGCTGCCTGTTTCAGCCGCCGCCGCCTAAATCATAACATAACAGGATAGTGACTGTATTGCTGCGCTGCAGTTGCGAAACTTAAGCAGTGTAGGGAAGTAGTAAGTTAGCCCGGTTCTGGCTGCTTCCCGAAATCAAATTCCGGGATAAACATGTAGAAAGCTTATCGGGCATATGTTTGGACGCGGGTTCGAATCCCGCCGGTTCCACAAAAAAGCCGCTTTACAAAAAGCGGCTTTTTTATTGTCAAATTTATTCCTTTTGCGTTCCGGTATAGAACCTCAAAAAATGCAAGTGCGTAAATATACTTGTAGCGATCTTTGTTATTAAATACTTCCGCTCATTTTCCTTTTTAAATACGGCAACCTCGTTTTTAAAAGAAGGGCCCGCATCTGCTACTTCCTGCCTAAACATCTCAAGTGCCTTTTGGTATAATATCTCATCATACCGATTGTAATACTTAAGTTTCTCCATGGTAGCCGGGCTAACCTCCGATGGCTTTATCCTTTGTTTTTCGCCCACATTTTGTTTTACATACCATGGCATACGCCAGTTGAACCGCTTTTTAAGTAAAAGAAGGGACTCATCGAAGTGCTCGGTGATCCCTACCCCACCTTTGTAATAATTAGTAAGGTTGTTCATAGCAATAGCCAAATGTTCTTCGTTCACCTCACCAAATGATATGTCTTTTATGCCACACAGGAAACGTACCTGGCAATTATCCATGTTTAGTACAAAGCCATTTTCCAACAGATCATCCAACGTATACTGTTTCTCCTTCATCTCTTTGTAATAAGGGGTGCGTGGTGAAACGTACAAATGGTTATACATGGAAATAGTACGTGCTACCGGATCGCGCAAAAAGGTGAAATAACTTACAGGCCCCGGAACATAATTATGCACACCAAAATAAAGATGGCCTTTAACAAGAATAAGATTTCGGCGGAACTTCTCCGATAATAATCTGATCCTGTCGATCTTCCCAAGGTTAGCGGCATAGAAAATGTTGCCCCATTTAAATATATATTGCCTGTGCAGAATAGTATGCATTGTGATGCCTGCCGTTTTGGGTATATGGGTAAATATAATTGTACCGGCATCCTTCTTCATGCACCAGTTAGGGATTTTTATTTAACTCTGAAAAGATGGTTACTCAAATATTCCTTTAGTTAAGCCAATAACGATAAGGGACGGAAAAACATTGACTTATGCTCAAAGATTGAAACTCCGCTTATGGAAAGCAAATAAATGAGGTAAATTATATTAAATTTGTAGAGTATGTAACATGAGGTAAAACTTGCATTCATTGTGCTTTGCAATACAGCGGTTATTGAAAAGCAAATTGCTTACATAGGTTTGTCAAATCGGCATAAAGGCTAGTAAAACGTCAATTCTATAAATTACTTTAATCAAAAAACTGCGGGCAGGCATTCCGATTTTCAGATTGGTGCAATATCCCGGTTTTAAACAAAGTAAGCTCAAGGCCGCCCCGTGCACTGCTTGCAGCTTTCAGTTTGGATATGTTTACGTCATAAGTAAGACCGACGGCAAAGTCTTTATACTCAAGCCTAAGCATAGGTATTATGGCATCACCAACGCGATAGAACCCGCCGGCATTCAATGAAAAGAGTTTTTCTTTTTCATCTCGCATTAAATTCCAGCCCAGGATGGCGCCCGCAATTATTTCGCGGTAAGTACCTTGCTGAGCGTAATTAGCTTGCATCGACACACTGAAAGGGCCATCTAATTTCACACTAACAGCGGCGTTACCATTCCATTTCATTTCCAGGCGTATCAGTTCATTGTTATACAAAGAACTTTTTGGCTTTGTGAAGTGGTAGCCAGCCACGCCAACAATATAATTGATGTTCTTTGCTTCACCTGCAGTGCTGTTGAAGCTTATCCCCGCTCCAACATCCCATTGATTTATTTTGGGGCTGGGCAACTGCTCACCCGTGGGGTTCGAAGCATTGAAACCACCGTTCTGGTACTGGTTATTAAAGGTGGCCTTGCTTGGATCATAACTGCGCTGGAGATAGCCGCCTGTGAAGCCAACCGATAAGAAAGAATTACTGGCGTCGTGCAGGGACTTATTGTAATTAATAGCAGGATATGCTCCAATGGTTTGTAGCTCGATGGTGCCCGCTTTATCATAATATGCCAGCAAACCTACGCTAACAAAGTCACTTGCCTCGCCCTTCACAGGTATCCTTACTTCTCCCGACACTAAAGCTGTCTGGTATGGTTTACTAATACTGCTCCATTGACTTTTATAGATGACCCCTACTTTATAATCATCCGAAAAAATACCGGTAAGTGCCGGGTTTCTTAATATGGACGCTTCATAAAACTGTGAAAAATGTATATCCTGGGCCATAGCTGCACAGCTCACCAGGATCAAGCTGAGCATCAAAAATGCAATACGAAATTTCTTCCTTTTCATCACCATTCCTCCTTACCTGATTATTGTTATATCCCCTTTAAGGTTTAGTATTTCCCCTGTCTGGCAGACCACTTGTATAACATACACATAAACATCCGGGCTCAAGGCTGTACCTTTATGAGTACCGTCCCAACCGTTTCGCTCATCATTTATATCTATGCCGTTGCGTTCAAAAAGTAATTCACCCCACCGGTCGTATACCTTAAACGATTTAACTTTAATGATCCCAGTACCACGCGGGTAGAACATATCATTCTCTCCATCGCCATTTGGCGTAAATGAATTAGGGATAAATGCCTGGCTATTATCACAGAGAACTGTTATAGTCACCTTATCGGAATCATGACAACCAAAGTCCGAGGTACCGGAAACAGTGTATGTTGTCGTGGTTACCGGAGTTGCAACCGGATTCCGGCAATCTATACAGCTGAGTGTAGGATCGCTGGTCCATTCAAAACTTACCAGATCGGCGCTTACCAGCTTTAATTGAGTTGAACTACCAGCAACCACAGACCGATCCTCGCCCGCATAAAGACTTGGCTTAGGATGCACTACAACAGTAACGTAGGCAGTATCTTCAATACAACTTGCTTCTTTTACGATAACCATGTACTTCGTGGTCTCATGTGGGGATGCCGTAGGATTTGCAATATGAATATCATCCAAATGCCCAGGAGGAAACCATGTATAATGGTCGCCGCCGGAGGCATGAAGCATGATGCTGTTGGCGTCACATATCTCCCCTCCCATGCCCGGATCACCGTCTGTTTTTGTTTTTATACCCACTTTTACGGTATCAGTATTTACGCAACCGTGCCCATCAGTACCTGTAACTATATAGAAGGTAGATACCGGTGGAGCGGCAGATGTAGTTTGGCAACTGGTACAAGTAAGATTGACCGGAGGCGCCCATGTGTAGGAAACACCTCCATATCCCTGCAATTCCGCAGCATCGCCAAGACAAATAATTGTGTCCGCCGATGCAGTAATCACGGGTAAAGGATAAATAGTCACAACACTGCGGAGCGTATCCATACATCCATTGCCGTTTGTCACCGCAAGCAGGACATCATAATTTCCGGCGGAATCATAATAATGCGTGGGATTATTTACAGTGCTGGTCTGCCCGTCATGGAACAGCCAATACCAGTTGGTAACGGGGGAGAAATAACTGAAGCTGGTATCGAAGAACTGAGTTGTTGCTTTTTCGCAGGCAGGATTTGGCACAGTCGTATAACCTGTCCTGAATCCATCCACCTTGATGGTGTCCAGTCCGTCGCTTGATGTCTGGCAACCCGTGCTGTCACTTAGTATTAGCCTTGGCACATAAGCACCGGGGGTTGTGTAAACATGCGACGAAGTAGTGGAAGGCGAGGCAGCGCTTACATTGCCATCACTATAATCCCAGGTAAGGCTGGGTACATTAGAAACATTGGCCGTGAAATTAACCTGCATGGGTGCGCAACCTAAAAGCGGTGTGTATGTAAAAGCACCTGCATACCCCAGTAACTTCACGTGTTGATAAGTAGTGTCTTTACAACCATGGCTGTTAATAGCAATCAGCTGAACTATATAGTCACCCGATGTAGTATAAAGATTTGCAGGATTGGCAATCACAGATGTATTATTATTCCCGAAGTCCCATAAATACGAGGTAGCATTCAATGAAGTGCTTGTAAACAATACCTGTAACGGCGGGCATACGGCAGAGGAGTCATTCATCGTAAATGATGCCTGTGGTTTGGTAACATTTATGAACTGCAGTAAAGAAGTATCCCTGCAGCCAAATGTATCCGTAACGATAAGCCTTACAGTATATGCACCGGGTGCATTATAAATATGTTGTGGTGCAAACAGGTTTGACGTTGTATTGTCGCCAAAGTCCCAGGACGCTGTAAGTGCCGTAACACCGGTGGAAATATTTGTGAACTTCACGGTATCCCCAACACAAGGATAAAGCTTATTGGCAATAAAGGTGGCGTTCGGTTTGTAAGCCTTTATATAATTAAGCTTTAACAGGGTGTCTTTGCAACCCACGTTGTCTGTAACTATGAGCTTTACACTATATGTGCCCGGGTTCCAGTAAGTGTGACTGGTACTCGCAGTGTTCACCGTTGCCGTCCCGTTGCCAAAATCCCATTCCCTGGTCACATCAAATGTGCCCGGCACATCGGTACTGGTGTCGGTAAACAAAACATTAAGCGGTACACAGCCATGGTCAGGCAAAGCATCGAAGCCTGCATCAGGTTTCGCTACCAGTATGTACCCGGTCCTGGTGCCGGAACGCGGGCATCCATGCATGTCAAGAACAGTAAGCGTCACATCAAAAATACCTGTGACCGGAAAACCAAAATGAAAAACAGGTGTTGTATCCGAGTATATCGAATCTGCCATCGCCCATGTATAATGGGATACCGGGTTACCGCCTGTATTGGTGATATTAGCAGTGAACCACGCTGTATCACCCTTACAAATAGCTGTATCGGGAGCAGTGAAATCAACGTTGGGTAACGTGAGGTGAACAACATAATCGGTAGTGTCAGAGCAGCCCCATATGTTGTTAAACGTAATTATCTGCACATTATAATCGCCCAATGCCGGGTAGATATGTACGGGGTTGGTATCAATTGTGGTACTTGTATTGTCTCCAAATTCCCATAAGAACGAGGTATAGCCTTGCGAGGCGTTTGTGAATGTTACCTTTGTTGGCGTATCGCATGAATAAGAAAGTGCAATGCCGGAGGTGGGTGGGTGTACCGTGATAAGATTCGGTATCGAAATAGTGTCCGGGCATCCATTATTGTATGCTATTAATGTTACAGTATATGTTCCATCCACAAGGTACCTGTGGTCCGGGTTTGCACTGGTGTCCGAACCATCGCCAAAGTTCCATAAGTAGCTGGTTGCATTGGTCGATAGGTTAGTAAAATGCACCGTCTCGTTTACACATATTGTTGTAGGGCTGGCTGTAAAGTTAGCAACGGGCAGTGTGCCTGCGCCTATCTGTAACGTGTCATGCTGGATACAGCCATTGGCAGACACACATGTAAGGACTACCTGGTATACCCCTACGTTCGTGTACGTATGGCTGGGATTGGGTAAATTTGAGGTTGGGGAATTATCTCCAAAATCCCAGGTCCAAGAAACTATGGGTTGGTAATAGTCTACCGAATCAGAAAAATTCACTGTTACCGGGGCGCAGCCACCGGATACATCTGAGTAAGCATATAAGTTAAATAAATGAAGGCCTAAGTAATTTACCTTGGTCAGCGTATCGGTGCAACCAAACGGGCTAACAGCTGAAAGGGTGATCGTAAAAGGACCCTGTGTGGTATAAGTATGACTGGGATTTGTAAGGGTAGATGAGGTGTTATCATCCAGGTCCCAAAGATATGTATTGCCGAATTGTGTCAGGTTATTGAATTGTATAGTAGCAGGTGGCGGACATGGCGCGGCCGGACTGAAGTCAAAATCAACAATAGGTTTTGGATGTACTACAATGGTATTATAAACAGTGTCATAGCATATACCGCTGTGTGTTATGAGCTTTACGGTATAGGTGCCTGCCGCAGTATAAACATGAGTAGTGGTATTCCCCGTACCTGTTGAAAGGTCGCCAAAATCCCAGGTGCTGCCGCTGATAGGCGGAGGAGTGGTATTGGTAAAAGTAGCTGTAGCCCCCTCACAGATGCTGGTGGTGCCGGTGAAACTGCCGTTATAAGACGATATTGAAATATAATTGGTTGCCGAGAGCGTGCTTGAGCAGCCATTTCCGTCTGTGGCTACAAGCGTAACGGTATAGCTGCCTGTGTTATTATAGGTATGCGGAGGGGGATTGGCAACATTGCTCGTGGTCAGATCGCCAAAATCCCAGGCGTATGTCAATGGAGGAGTACCCGTAGTCGTGTTACTAAATGTCACTGTTGCAGGCGCGCTGCAATAAACCGTAGCAGATGCAGTAAAGTGCACATCCGGTGGTGTGAATATATGTATGTAAGTTGGTTTAACAAGAGTGGTTAAACAACCATGCGCATTCGTGACACTCAAGGTAACATTAAAATAGCCCGGCGTAGTATAAGTGTGTGAGGGATTTTGCGTGGTAGCAAAATACCCGTCACCAAAATCCCAATAGTATGTTGCCGGGCCGGGGGCAACGGGGTTCGAATTGTCCGTAAAATTAACCGTGATGCCCGGGCATCCTGATAGAATGTTTGCACTAAAGTTTACTACAGGTGGCTCATAGACCGTAATATAATTTGTAATTACCTTGGTATTTGAATTTGGGCCGTTGTACGCAATAAGCGTAACCGTATAGGTGCCGGGCTGCGTGTAAGTGGTGGCCGGATTGGTTAATACTGAAGTGTTGAAATTGCCGAAGTCCCAATGGTAAGAAGTTGCGCCGCTGGAAAGATTGGTAAACTGAACTACCAATGGCGCGCATCCACTTACGTGATTTGCACTGAAATTAGCAACAGGTAGTGCAAATGCCCTGAATGCAGGGATGAGCAGTATTAAAAGAAACAGTATTTTCCGGTAGTAAAGTTTCATCATAAGGTGTTATTAAACTTGGGGGGCACAGGTTTAATTCAGTTACTAAAGATAACAAATATTCTATATTTTATCTTAATATTTTTTGTATTATCAAGGAACTCATCTAACGCAATCCTCGTAAAGGAGCGCGGATTTGCCATCTGCACATAATTTCTTGTGCACGATGGGTTTACCTAACCAATATCAGGTCGCCCTTTTTCATTACTTCCTGTCCCCGGACGCATTTCACCTTCACAAAATAATAATAGGTGCCCGCATCGCATGGCACACCTTTATATGTTCCGTCCCAACTGTGATCGGGATAGGTGGTATAAAACACAGGTTGCCCCCAGCGGTTGTAGATTTCCATATGGATAGAAACCATGTCGGTGACCAGCACTTTTAAACGATCGTTCTTTCCGTCACCATTGGGCGAAAACGCTGTGGGCACCGACACTATGCAGTTACATTCCCTCAACGCTACATCTACCGAATCTGTGTTCTTGCAACCAAACTCATCAGTACCAATAACTGAGTATATCTGGGCTTCTCCGGGTTTTGCATAGGTCGTTGAGCACACCGGGCACAGAACCCTGTCCGGTGGTGACCATGCGTAAAAGATACCACCTTCGGCCTGTAAAACCGCCTGGTCTTGTTTACAGACCGTAGTATCAGCCGAAACCCTTATCACCGGCAAGGCATGTACTGTAACTTCCTTTGAAACGGTATCGCTACAACCTGTGCTGTTAAATACTACGAGATTCACCGGGTGGCTACCTGGTGTAGTGAAATTGTGCTGCGGGTTTGCCAGGGTACTTGTTTCCCCATTGTCAAAAGCCCAATTATATTGAACAATTTGCGGAAAAGTATCGCTGAATGTTACTTTATCAAATTCACATACGGGGTCAGGGCTAAATTTATAATCAGTTACCAGCCCATCAAGTTTTAACGTGTCGAGGCCAATACTCAAGCTGTGGCAACCTGAGGCGTCACCAAACACAAGTATGGGAAGGTATGTGCCCGGCAGGTTGTAAACGTGCGATATTGTCGCATTTCCCGGTACTGTATTACCATCACCAAAATCCCATATCAAGCTGTCAACATTCGTTACACTCGCAGTGAAATTAACCAGCAGCGGCGTGCAACCCGTAATAGGTGTATAGGTAAAAGCACCTGCATAGCCTAATAATTTCACGTGTCCATATGCGGTATCGGGGCAGCCATGCACGTCCAGGGCGATACACCTTACCGTATAGTCGCCCGGGTCTACATACAGGTTCGATGGATCTGCGAGGATAGACGTATTTGTGTTGCCGAAATCCCAACGGTAATCAGTAGCGTTCGTCGAAGTACTTGTAAAATTGACATGCATTGGCGAACACACCGCTACAGAGTCGTCCAAAGTGAAAGCCGCATGTGGACGGGTTATCTGTATATACTGCGTCATTATGCTTGTATCCCTGCAGCCCAGGGAGTCTACAACAATAAGCGTAACCGTATAAGATCCTGTATCGGTATAAATATGTACCGGGTTGGTCTCGGTAGAGGTAGAATTATCGCCAAAGTTCCAAAACGACGTAAATGGCCCAACGCCGCCTGTGGAGATATTAAAAAACGGTACGCTGTCATACATGCAGGGAAAAACATCGGCAGTGTAAAACGATGCTACGGGGTTATGTGTATTAATATAAGCCAACTTTGTCACACTGTCCATACAGCCTATATTGTCTGTTACCACAAGTTTCACGTAAAACGATCCCGCGTTGTAATATGTATAGTTAGTAACTGCAGTATTAACTGTAGCGGTATCATAGCCAAAATTCCAGAACATTAATGAATCGAAGGTGCCCGGCTGGTCCTGGGTAGTGTCAGTAAACTGAACATTCAGCGGCAGGCAACCGTCCGTCGGCGAAGCCATGAAGCCTGCCACCGGCTGTGCTACCAGCATGTATTGGCTTCTTGTGAACGAATGAAAGCAATTGTGCTCGTCTGTTGTTGATAATGTGACATCATACCGGCCGCCATTAGTGTATATATAATGGTACATAGCCGTATCATGACTGTTATATGAGATGGCATTAGTCGTCCAAGTAAGATTATGGACCCCAAGAGGTGGCGCACTCTGAAAATCAATATCTGCGAAGAAAAATCCTGCATTGTTTCGGCATAAAGTAGTGTCGGTGGCATGGAACCTGGGGATCGGGTCGGTAAGTTTTACCGTCTGGGTTATCGAGTCCTTACAGCCGTATGTGCTGTTATACGTCACCAGTTTTACGTTGTAAAAATTAAGGTTTGTATACCGGTGTATGGGGCTGGTATCAACAGTCGATGTTGTATTGTCGCCGAACGACCAAATGAAAGAGGTATATTTCGTTGAATGATTCGTCAGGATCACTTTTTTGGGCGAGTCGCAGTCATAGGTAATGTCAAACTTGGAAGTAGATGGCCGGATTATTACATAGTTCAACTTTTTAAGAGTATCCGGGCAGCCATTATTAAAGGATATTAACATTACATCAAAGCTGTCGTCAAAAAGATATTGATGCACTGGTGCGCTATCTCCGCTCACAAAATTATCACCGAAAAACCATGCATAATCTGTTGCATTTAATGAATTATTGTAAAACTGTATGGATTCATGCACACAGGCCTGAGTAGGAACTGCGTAAAAATCGGGGGTTGAATGTACACCTACGTGAATTATCATTACCCCCGTGTTTGTGCAGCCATTTATAGAAGTTAGCGTGACTGTTACATGATAGGTCCCGGTATCGGTATAAGTATGCGTTGGGTTAGCCAATGTTGACGTAGGTGTGTTATCATCAAAATCCCACAATTGCGAGACTATTGGTTGGGGGTATGCAGTAGTATAGTAAAAATGAGTAGTTAAGGGCGCACACCCGTTTTGCACATCAGCATTAGGGCTTACTATGAAAGGCTGCAGGAATATGTACTGGGGTTTCACCAGCGAATCTGCACAGCCGAAACTATTTGTTGCAACAAGCTTCACATCCCACGGCCCCTCACTTGGATAAATATGCCAGGGATTGTTTAGTATGGACGTGTCGCCATCGCCAAAATACCATTTGTAGGTATTGCCGTTCGTCGTCAGGTTGTTAAAAAATATTGTGTCCGGCGCCTGGCAGGGTGTAACGGGTGTGTAACTAAAATCGATCACGGGTTTGGGATGGATAACAATGGTTTTATAGATCGTATCCACACATGCTGCCTGGCTTGCAAGTTGCACCTGGTAGGTACCGGGTGTGAAATAAGTATGTGTTACAAGGGTGCCTATACCTGTTGTGTTATCGCCAAAATTCCATACGCTGCCCGTGATTGGCGGCGCAGTTGTATTTGTAAATGTCACCATCTCGCCCTGGCAGGCACTCGCCGGAGCTGTAAAACTTGCCGTGTTTGATGCTACATTGATATAGCCAGGACGTATAAGACTGTCTACGCAACCATTACCATCGGTCACTATCAGCGTTACGGTAAACGACCCTGAACCATATGTATGTGGTGGCGGTGTTTGCGCAGTGCTCGTCGTTGCATCACCAAATAACCATGAATAACTAAGCTGTGGCGTTCCGGTAGATGTATTGTTAAATGTCACAATTCCCGGGGGATTGCAAAAGGCTGTCGTTGGGCAAATAAATTCCGCATTGGGCTTCGAATAAACTTCAATGTAAGAGTTCCATACGTAAGTAGCAGCGCAACCCTGGCTATTCGTCACATTTAGTGTCACGCTGAAATTGCCGCCTACAGCATACGCATGGACCGGATTTTCATCTGTTGAATGGTTCCCATCCCCGAAATCCCAAAAATACGATGCATTACCGGGAGTATTGGGGTTCGAAGTATTGGTAAAAGTAACTGGTACGCCCGCGCATACTGTAGTATCGTCCGCATGAAAACTTACTGTGGGTGGTGCATACACCGTAATATAGTTGGTAACTACCTTGGTATTTGAATTAGGCCCGTTGTAAGCGATAAGTGTTACCGTATAGGTACCCGGCGATGTATATACGGTTGATGGCGCAAATATGGTCGACGTTGCAAGATTCCCGAAGTCCCAATAATAAGACGTGGCCCCTGAGGACAGATTATTGAATTGCACCAAAAGAGGAGCACAGCCACTTGTAGGTGTTGCTGTAAAATCAGCCGTTTGCGCTCTTGCATAGGTACTGAACAAAATAGCAAAAAGCACTATTAATTTACTGTAAGGGGACATTTTGAGGCTCAGGTTAAAGATTCATGCATACTATTATTCTCCAAGTTAATAAAAACCGCATATTTTATCTAAATATTTTACTTGTATTTTATTTGAAGGCTGTTTCCCAGGTCTTTAGACAAGGGCAAGGCGGGGTCTTTTTACCTTACAAGGATCAAGTCTCCCTTTTTCATCACTTGTTGCCCCAGCACGCACTTAACTTTTACAAAATAATAGTAAGTCCCGGCATCGCATGCAACGCCTTTATATGTTCCGTCCCAGCTATGTCCGGGATAGGTAGTATAAAATATGGCTTGTCCCCAGCGATTGTATATTTCCATATGGACAGAGGTCATATCACTAACTATAGGTCCAAAGCGGTCATTTTTCCCATCACCGTTTGGTGTAAAGGCAGTCGGCAATGACACTATGCAATTGCATTGTTTCTGGTCTACGTGTATGGTATCGGTATTCCGGCAGCCAAATTCATCCGTTCCCAATACAATATAGTCAGTTGGTTCTTTGGGTTTAACTACAGTCTCCGGACAAATAAAACAGCTAAGGCCGACGGGTGGTGTCCACACATAGGAAACACCGCCCTCTGCATGTATGGTGAGCTCTCCACCGCCGCAGATTATAGTATCCGCTCCTGCGTATATGTCCGGCAACGGGTGTATGGTGACGGTATTTGTAACAGTATCACTACAGCCGGTATTACTCAATACAACCAGTTTCACCGTATGCTCGCCTGCATTGTCATAGTAATGAGCCGGACTGGCAGAAGTGCTGGTTTCGCCATTATCAAACTCCCATGCATAGGTAGCAATATCCGGGAAAGTATCCCGGAAATTCACGGTTTGTAGCACACATGCGGGATTGGGTTCAAAAAGATAATTTGTAACGAGGCCGTCCACTTTTATTGTATCGTAGCTTATGCTTGCGCTGTGGCACCCTATGGAATCATTGAAGATCACCAGCGGTACATAGGTACCCGGCCGGGTATAAACGTGTGATGTCGTTATCCCGCCGGTTACCGTATTCCCATCTCCAAAATCCCATGTATAACTATTAACGTTGGTAACGCCTGCAGTAAAATTGACCGTCAATGGCGAGCAGCCTGTTGAAGGATCAAACGAGAGTGCCCCGTCATAGCCTAAGAGAGTTAACTGCCCGTAAGCAGTATCTGTACAGCCATGCTGGTTGATGGCCACACACTGCACATTGTAATGGCCGGGCATGTTGTACAGGTTCGTAGGGTTGGCAAGGTTGGATGTATTGGCATTGCCAAAATCCCACCGGTAATCGGTAGCCCCGAAGGATGTGCTGGTAAAACGGGCTTGCATCGGCGTACATATGCCAGTAGTATCCAACGGGGTAAATGAGGCATAGGGGCGTGTAACTTTGATATATTGTGTCTTAATGCTGGTATCGCTGCAGCCGGTAATATCGCCGGCGATCAGGGTAACTGTATATGACCCTGTGTCTGTATACAGGTGTACCGGGTCTTTCAGTGTAGATGTACTGTTATCTCCAAAGTTCCAGCTATAACTCAATGTAGTAAATCCAGTAGATGTATTTACAAAATGAATGCTGTCGTGCAGGCAGGGATAGGCAGTATCTGCATGGAAAGATGCAATAGGATTAGTTACGTGAATATAGGATGGCATCAGTACACTGTCCCTGCAGCCAATGTTATTAGTGACCACCAGCCTTACATCATAAGCCCCCGGATCGCTATAAGTATGTGCTACTGTCGCGGTGTTTATTGTGGTAGAATCGTTACCAAAATCCCAATGCCGCACCGAGTCATAAATACCGGGGTAGTTGGTACTAATGTCCGTAAACAGGGTATTGAGCGGAGCACAACCTGAAGGAGGCGAAGCCATCAAAGTTGCAGTGGGTTGTGCTACCAATATGTAGTTGTGTTTTGTTATTGAATGGATACAGTTATGCTCATCCCTTATGCTCAGCTTCACATCAAAATAGCCACCGTTATTGTATGTACGATTGTAAAATGCATTCAAGCCCGTATTTACCGTCTGGGCATCAGTTACCCATGTGTAATCAGATATCGAACTTGAGGGGCCGCCCTGATTATCTACAAATGCACTAAAATGAACGGAAGTATTTTTACAGATGACAGTATCGTTGGCCACAAAGCCCGGTGCAGGGTTTATCATCGTGAAAGTCTCGCTCAGCGAGTCCTTACACCCGTATGTACTATTATATGTCACCAGTTTTACAGTATATGTGCCGAGGCTACTGTAAACATGTTGCGGGCTAACGTCTGTTGTCGAGCTTGTATTATCCTCAAAATCCCATAAATACGATGTATAGGGCGACGAGTAGTTAGTGAGAATTAGCTTCTTCGAAGTATCACAGGAATACATGCCTGTATACAGGGCTGTGGACGGATGGATCGTAATAAGATTGGGTTTAATAAGTGTATCTGGGCAGCCATTGTTGTAAGAGATGAGCATTACTCCAAATGAAGTGCTGTCTTTAACATATGCATGCGCTGCATTCGTGTCGGTACTCGTGTATGTATCACCAAAATACCATTTATAATTGGTAGCGTTGGTCGACAAATTCTGAAAGAATATCGAGTCATGCACGCATCCGCTTAAAGGTGAAGCGGTGAAATCAGGAAAAGAATGTACACCCACATGCACATTGTAAATTCCCGACTTGATGCAACCATTTGCCGTAGTCACGGTTAGCGTAACGGTATACGTTCCCACGGCATTATATGTATGTGACGGAGTTGCTAATGTCGAAGTGGTGTTGTCTCCAAAATTCCAGATCTGAGAAACACCCGGCTGGTTAAATGATATCGTGTATGAAAAATGAAACGTAGCTGGTACACAACCGCCGGGTGCATCGGCCATCGGAAACACTGTAAATGGATTCAGGTAGACATAGGCCGGCTTCAGCAACGAATCTTTGCATCCCCATGGGCTTGTGGCCACCAGTTTTACATCGAAGGGCCCTGCACTGTGATAAATATGCGATGGGTTACTAAGGCTGGATGTGTCGCCATCGCCAAAATACCATTTGTACGTAAAGCCGTTGGTAGTCTGGTTATTAAACTGTATCGTATCCGGGGCCTGGCAAGGGTTCACAGGGCTGTAATTAAAGCTGATAATGGGCTTTGGATTAATAATGATGTTCTTGTATATCGTATCCAAACAGCCCGACTGCGTTACAAGCCTTATCTGGTAGGTACCGGCATTAGCATATACATGGGTCACGAGGGTACCTGCCCCGGTTCCATTATCACCAAAATTCCAGTTACTGATGCTTATAGGTGGTGGTGAAGTATTGGTAAAAGTAATGAGCTCACCCGCACATGCCGATACAGGAGCTGTAAAGCTCGCCGGGCTCGACTGTATGTTAATATAATTTGGCCTCACAAGACTGTCCTTGCAGCCATTTGCATCGGTCACAGTTAGCTTAATAGTATATGCTCCAGCTGTATTATATGTGTGTGGCGGCGGTGTTGCTGCGGTACTGGTACCTGCATCGCCAAAATTCCAGGCATACCCAAGGGGATTTGTGCCGGTACTGGTGTTGTTAAAGGTTATTGTAGCCGGCGGATTGCAAAAGGCTGTAGTAGGACATGTAAACGCTGCTGTAGGTTTTGGGTGAACATGTATATAATTTGCCTGAACCAGCGTAGCCTGGCAACCCTGGCTATTCGTCACAGTCAGGCTGATATTAAAATTGCCGGAGAGCGTGTACGCATGTGTGGGGTTTTGTGCAGTCGAATTATTGCCGTCGCCAAAGTCCCAATAATAGCTGGCATTTCCCGGGGTGTTTGGGTTCGAAGTGCTGGTGAAGGATACCGGCGCTCCCGGACACACCGTAGTAGGGCCGGCAGTAAAACTAACCGTGGGCTGTGCGTAAACAGTTATATAATTGGTAAGGACCTTTGTATTGGAGTTAGGCCCGTTGTAGGCTATCAGCGTCACCGTATAAGTACCCGGAGTAGTATATGTTGTAGACGGGTTAGTAAGTGTTGATGTTGCAATATTCCCAAAATCCCAATGATAGGATGTAGCACCGGAAGATGTATTGTTGAACTGAACAAGCAATGGTGCACAGCCGCTTGTCACGGGGGCATTGAAATTTGCAACAGGCTGAGCATTTCCCACCAGGGTAAAAAAAGACAGTAGCAAGAGTAGGTAAACTTGTCGACGAAGGGGCATTCAACGAGGTTTAGGCAAAAAAATTATATAATATTATACACTAAGTTAATAAAATCTTTATTTAGTGGCAGTTTTTTTACCATGCAAGTCTTCTTTAATTTCGCAGCCTTATGTATGAACCAATTACCACCAAACAACTTATTGCAATTGCAGAAGAATTTGGCACGCCTGTTTACGTGTACCATGCCGAAAAAATTGCACAGCAGTACCAAAAGCTGACTGATGCTTTTAAAGATCATCCCACGCGCTTTTTTTATGCCTGTAAGGCGCTTACGAATATCAATATATTAAAATACATAAAGCAGCAAGGCGCAAATCTTGACTGCGTTAGCATCAATGAAGTAAAGCTGGGCCTCAAAGCAGGCTTCAGCCCCAAACAAATATTGTTTACACCCAATTGTGTCGACTTTAATGAGATAGTGGAAGCGCTGTCACTGGAGGTGAATATTAATATCGACAATATTTCCATCCTCGAGCAGTTCGGAAATAAGTACGGCAATAGCTACCCGGTATGTATCCGCATAAACCCGCACATAGAAGCAGGTGGCAATTATAAAATATCAACGGGGCATATTGATAGCAAGTTCGGCATATCGATTCACCAGTTGCGCCACATCGAGCGCATCGTGAAAACTACCAACTTACATGTACAAGGCCTGCACATGCATACCGGTAGCGAAATAAAAGATGTAAATGTATTCCTTCAAAGCCTTGAGGTAATGTTCTCTATTGCGGGGCATTTTGATTCGCTTGAATTCCTCGATCTTGGAAGCGGCTTTAAAGTCCCCTACCAGGATGGCGACCGGGAAACAGATGTTTTTGCGTTAGGTGCGAAACTCACCGAGGCCGTAAAAGAATTTGAAAAAGAATACGGCCGCAGCCTTGAGATATGGTTTGAGCCAGGTAAATACCTGGTTAGTGAATGTGGCTATTTTATCGTAAAAGCCAATGTGATAAAACAAACTACCGCTACTGTGTTTGTGGGTGTCAATTCAGGTTTTAATCACCTGATACGCCCCATGTTTTATGACTCCTATCATAAAATATCAAACATATCAAATCCTGATGGCGCTGAACGCATCTATACCGTAGTAGGTAATATCTGCGAAACCGACACCTTTGCATGGGATAGGGTTTTGAATGAAGTGCGCGAAGGTGACCTAATCATTTTTCACAATGCAGGAGCATATGGTTTCGAAATGAGTAGCAATTTCAACTCTCGTTTGAAACCAGCGGAAGTGCTGTTAAAAGATGGCAAGGCTTTCCTGATAAGGGAAAGGGATGAGTTTGAAGACCTGCTACGCAACCAGTTAGAGGTATTGTAATGGCAGTTTCATAGCGCTACTATCTCAGTTCATCATGAAATAATACGCTGCTCATTCCTTTTATATTAAATTTGAGTAGAAACATTTTTCCAATGAATAGCATAGTCATTTTTTGCGGATCCGGGGAAGGCTACGACAGTACTTATCGCGATACTGCATACGCCCTGGGCGGCCTGCTTGCCGGACGGAATATCCGCCTTATTTATGGCGGCGCCAAAGTGGGCCTTATGGGTGCCGTAGCCGAAGGCGCGCTTGACGGTGGCGGCGAAGTGATAGGCGTGATACCTCATTTCCTGGAAACAAAAGAAATAGCGCATGACGGCCTTAGCCAAATGATCAGGGTGAACACCATGCACGAACGCAAGATGAAAATGCACGAATTATGTGATGCGGCCATCATACTTCCCGGCGGCTTCGGCACTATGGAAGAAATGTTCGAGATGCTCACCTGGGCACAACTTGGCTTACACCAAAAACCGGTAGGTTTGCTGAACATTAACGGTTATTACGACGGCCTCAAGGTAATAGTTAACAATATGGTGCAGGAAGGTTTCCTCGGCGAAAGTTTTGGTAATATGTTGCTAAGCAGCGAGTCAATAGAAGAGCTGCTGGATCAAATGGCAGAATACCAGGCACCCGAAACACCCAAATATATTACCAAACAAACTACCTGATTCTCAATTTCTGATCTTGATACCTGGTTGGTAACATAGCCTTGCTCCATAGCAGGGCCGTGTTTATTTTACCGGCCTGATATGTACTTTAATGATGAAACCTTAATTTCAGATCTTAATCTATCAGTGTATGGCTTTGAGCAGGATATGGTCTGCCTTTATTATCATAGCTATAGCAATAGCGGGGTATAAGTGCTTTTCGGGCGATGAAAAGATATTCAGCCGTATGCTCACAGGAAAGGCCGACGATAGCTATGATACGGTCTATTACAGCGCTGTATCATACTCGCCGGAGCAAGTAAAGCACATGGCAGAATATGGCTACCTGTTATCTGATTCATTGCATCCCCCTACTATACTCATTGCAAGCGAAGACAAGGCTACCGCCGCAGACTCACGCTTGCAGGTATACACATGGAGCACAATACAGTCTAAACTCGTAAAAAAATCCGATGGTATTATAGAAACCTGCAAGAGCGCAGTAAACATCAGCATAAGCCTTATCGGCATCATGGCACTCTTCATGGGCTTTATGAGCATTGCCGAAAAAGCCGGCGGCATAAACCTGCTGTCAAGAATAATAGGACCCTTCTTTACAAAGCTTTTCCCCGAATTACCTCCCGGCCATCCGGCTATGGGGCATATGATGATGAACTTTTCAGCCAACCTGCTTGGGCTGGACAATGCTGCAACTCCCTTCGGGCTAAAGGCAATGGAAAGCCTGCAAAGCATTAATCCAGACAAAGACAGGGCATCGAACGCGCAGATCATGTTTCTCTGCCTTCATGCCTCAGGTCTAACGCTCATTCCGGTCAGCATCATAGCTGCTCGTTCCGCACTCAAGGCCGGCAGCCCTACCGATATTTTTGTACCCTGTATGATAGCCACTTTTGCCGCTACGCTTGCGGCTATGCTGATCGTATCCTTCAAACAGAAAATAAATATCTTTCAACCGGTCATTCTCTTATGGATCGGTGGGCTTTCCGCAGTAATAGCAGCTTTGGTCATATACCTCACGTCACTAAGTAGCACAGGTCTCCAGGCTTTCTCAGGTTTATTAAGTAACGGGCTCATACTCCTCATTTTCCTGCTGATAGTACTTGGAGGCCTCTACAAAAAAATAAACATCTTTGATGCATTTGTAGAAGGTGCAAAAGGTGGTTTTGAGATCGCCGTACGCATCATACCTTACCTGGTAGGTATGCTGGTAGCCATAAGCATGCTGCGTACCAGCGGCACCTTCGATGCTGTTATTACAGGTGCCAAACATTTATTTGCAGCTATAGGAGCCGATACGCGTTTTATTGATGGCCTGCCAACAGCACTTATAAAACCATTAAGCGGCAGCGGTGCCAGGGGCATGATGATCGATACAATGAAAACCTTCGGCCCCGACTCTTTTGCAAGCAGGCTGTCCTGCATACTGCAGGGTTCATCCGATACTACTTTCTATGTAATAGCGGTGTACTTCGGCGCTGTTTCAGTGAAGGATACTCGTTATGCTGCCGGAGCTATGCTCCTTGCCGATCTTGTCGGTATCATTACTTCTATTATCCTCTGCTATTTGTTCTTCGGCAGTTCGATCTAAACAAAAAAGCAGGCTACCAAAGGTAGCCTGCTCACATATTTTTATTTCCCGGTTCGCTAATTTACTTCGCCGCGGTATCCGGGTTATTCGTCGGCGGTTCGGTTGGGCCGGTTGCGGAGTCATTCATTGCGGGCTCTTGTTCTGCGCCTGTGCTATCAGCACCACTACCTTGGCCGTTCATCTGGTCTTGTTTTGTCCATTGCACCAGCCATTTACCTTTTTCCTTTACAAGATGCAGTGACTGGTCGGTAGGTACGGTAGAGGTATTATATGTAACGGTAGCTTTGTCGCCTTCCTCCTTCACATCCTTAATATTTATCTTGATGTCCTTTGCGGCCTTTTTCATAGAATCAGGAAAAAAAGTGGCCGAAAGTTGCTGCATCATATTCAGCGTATTCTTGGTCTCCTCTGTGGAAACCTTCTTCGCTCCTTCATAATCAAGGTGGTAATAACCATTCAGGAATGTGGTTGCTACTGCCTTGGGGGAATTTTTAGAACATCCTGTCATGATCACCGCCAGCGCCAATATTACAGAAACGTAGGATAAAAGCTTTTTCATAATTGCCCGTTTTAATTGCGACAAAGGTATTATTTATATTCTATTTGCCAAACCAAATGAGTGTGCCTGTTGCAGAACAGGTTGTCGACTCCTACAAACGTGAAACCCTTTTTTGTTGTCGGGATTATATATGTAGGATCATCCATTGCTTCATCCACCGCTTTGTAAACAAACTCAGCACAATATAACTTGTCATCGGTTTGCAAGTCAAAATCAAGATCAAATTTGTGGCCTTCCTTGTACACTCGTCTTATCACTTGTTGCAATTTGTTTAAATGTATACTATCCGCATCGAATCGTGCAATTCCAAATCCCCTGTTATACGCCGGAGAGAAAAAGAAACTTGCTGAGTCACGGCGCAGTTTCTCATCGGGATTGTCTTCCCCTCCTATACAGTGATATATGAAAGGATAGCCATGTTCTACTACTACGAGGCCACAGTGCGAATAAGTTTTGTTCTCCTGGTTTAGCTGGCAGAGCATATAGCTTATTATGTCCGCTCCGGTGCGTAACACAAGGTCACCGTTGCGCAGCATTGCTAGTCCCGAATCTACCGCCACGAGATTAGCGGGATTATTCATACGATTGCTGCCCTTTTCCTTCAACTCTTGCTGCACTCGCCTCGCATAATACCAACTAACGACATCGTCTTTTAGAGTCCATGCTATAGCAATAGTCCCGGTAAGCAATAGCCAGCTAATTATCCACCTCCTTTTCTTCTTTTGCTGCATCTGCTACCAAAACTATGTAATAATCTGCTATTGCATTTCATAAAAAAAATTGCCGTCCGGGGAAAACCGGACGGCAATTTGTAAATATTATCAGCAGCTTATTGCTTGTTAACTCGTGTAGTCACAGAGCCGCTGTCATCAGTGTATTTGACGAAGTAGATACCCGATGGGAAACTACTCAAGTCTAGTGCTTTACTGTTACCATTTATTGCTGTTTGCATCAATGTCTTCCCCGTAGGATCTGTTACAAGTAACTTACCATTGCTGGCAGTATTTCCTGTTACATTTACGCTCACCACATTCAGCACAGGGTTAGGACTGGCTGTAATTGTAAGGCCGCTGCTTACTTTCACAGTTGCGTTCACCACATTAGTGTAGGTTACACGCCTTGCGTTATCTGTAAATTTCACACGGTAGTAATTAATGCCTGTTGCAGGTTTTTCATCCCAATAAGTATAGGTCGATGTCTTACCGGTAGCATACACGTCAGTCAATGAAGTAAAGCTGATGCCATCTATGCTGCGTTCCAGCGTCATTACATCGCCTTTCGTCTCTGTTGCTGTGCTCCAATCCACACGGTTGCGTGTGTCTTTATTTACAGCCTTAATATCACGTATCTGTATAGCAAGCGGACCGCTACCAAATCCTGTGTGGATATAGAACCCGCTGAAGCCGGTTACATCAAAGGTCATTACCCAATTGTTGTAGATACTATCCCAGCTAACAGCAGGTACTATAAGCTCTTCATTACCGGGATAGTTACCTGGGGCTGTACCGACCCCGTGGAACTGTGTGATCTTTACGTTGCCATTGTCTATGCCGTTGGTAGGCAGTAATGGCAATCCCGCAGGTCCTGCGGCAAGGTTATACGCATCGAATTCATACTGGTACGCATTGATCCTTAGCACTGCAGTCGCACTATTTGCTGACGTGCCTGGTTCAATATCAAAGTGGCGCCTCAGGTACGGCTGACCGTTAAAATTATTGGTTACATTGTCAATGGTTACTTTCACAGTAGTATTACCGTGTATAGGATCCACACCCGCAGGTATGATACCTGCCATAAGGTCGCAGTCTGTATAGCGCACATCTACCGGGCCAACAACATTTACGTTCACCGATTCAGGTGTAAGCGTATTACCTGCCAGTGATCCCGTTGGTGGGTTGATCGTTACGCTGAATGAACAGGAGTCAGAAGGGCCCAGGCAGGTATTAGTTGCCAGGTACTTTACTATCGTAGTTCCTACATTAAAATTGGTACCGCTGGCATCATTCAAACCGCTTCCTGTTGTTGCACCTGCCATAGAATAAGTAACCAGCGCGCAGTTGCCATTAGTAACAGTGGGCGCTATATCATTTACCACGCTTGTACAGGCAGTAACATTATTAGGACAGCTTATTGCTACATTGACCGCAGGTGAGCCTCCGGTGGCGAGCACAAATATATTCTGCCAGAGGTTCACTCCCTCTGTATATGGAGTCCAGAAGTTGGGTTGCGTGCAGCCACCGAAGAAAACAATCCCCGTACCCCAGGCCTTGTAAGCCAAAACAGGTTCCGCATCGGGCGCAGCATTGCTATTATATAAAAGAGAGGTCATACCGGCGCCGTTTATCCAGGCATGCGCAAATGCACTACCGGTATAACTCGTAACGGTAGGGCTATAAGGTCCCAAAAATATTGGGTTACCGGGCACGGAAGTGGTCACATTATTTGCGGAACCGGGGTACATCAATATAGTTCCACCAAATCCCCAATTTTGTGCTGAGCCATAATTAGGCGCCGCATTGATGAAAAGTCTTCCTCCGGCAGCTACCCAATTTTCGATAGTTACCTGGTTTGCAGAAAGGTAAGCAGGGAAACCGGAATTTGCATCTCCTCCCTCCATCATCACAAAGCTGGTTGCTGGTGTGAATATACCGGCTGCCGGTGTGCTGTAGTCAAACTGTGACCATCCGCCCACTCCGAAGACATTGTTCATGCAGCTCTGGTTCTGGGTGTAGCCCCATGGGTCCACATCTTCCATGTAAACAGCAAGGGCCGATGCCCTCAATTGCATAAATGAGAAGCAAATAATTAAACCCAGTAATTTCAGGTTATTGCGCAATTTACGCTTGTTAAGGCATGCGATTCTTAAGTCGAGATGTATCATATATATACTATTCCTGTTTGGTAGCTTCAATCTCCCTCCAAACGTCGGAAAAAGTATTTGCTGTGTGTAAAAAAAGAAGTACAAATGTACGTCTATTGCCTACCAATAAAGACCGTGCCAGTCATTACATTATATAATAGTTTTTGGCCGTTAAAAACAAATGTCATTTGTTATTTGTAAAAAATAACACCGCCCGAAAATTCGGGCGGTGTTATATATTCATTACTTAACGTTTTTATTGCTTCGTTACCCTGGTAGTTACTGTGCCACTGTCATCGGTATATTTAATAAAGTAGATACCCGATGGGAAGCTACTCATATCCAATCTTGTACTGTTGACTATGGTGGCCTCCATCACGGTCTTACCGGTAGGATCTGTAACCAGTAGCTTGCCGTTACTTGCAGTTATACCGGTTACATTTACATTCACTACATTCAGTACAGGGTTAGGACTGGCTGTGATTGCAAGTCCGCCACTTGTTTGCACAGTAGCATTCACTACATTGGTATACGTTATACGCCTGCTGTTATCAGTGAATTTGACACGGTAGTAGTTAATGCCTGTTGCAGGTTTTTCATCCCAATACGTGTAGGTCGATGCCTTACCGGTCGCATACATATCCGTCACTGCTGTGAAGCTAATACCATCTATACTACGCTCCAGCGTCATTACATCGCCTTTTGCTTCTGTTGCGGTGCTCCAGTCAACACGGTTACGTGCCCCTTTATTAATTGCTTTGATATCGCGTATCTGTATGGCAAGCGGCCCTGTGCCAAATCCTGTATGGATATAGAAGCCGCTAAAGCCGGTTACATTGAAGGTCATTACCCAACGATTGTAAGTAGCGTCCCAGTTTACAGCCGGTATGATCAGTTCTTCACTACCGCTATAATTACCCGGGGCCGTACCTACGCCGTGGAACTGTGTTATCCGTACATTGCCATTATCAACTGCACCCGTAGGCAACAATGGATAACCTGCAGGGCCTGCTGCCAGGTTATATGCGTCAAACTCGTATTGATATGCATACAGTTTTATCGTCGAGGTAGAAGTGCTCGCGTTGTTGGAAGGTTCAATATCAAAATGGCGCCTTACATATGGCTGGCCGTTGTAAGTGTTGGTCGAATTATCGATGGTCACTTTTACATTGGTATTACCACCCACAGGGCTTATGCCCGATGGTATAATGCTGGCCATTAGGTCGCAGTCAGTGTAGTTCACATCTACAGGTGCCACAACATCAACATTCATCGACTCAGGTGTTATTGTATTACCTGCCAGCAATCCCGTTGGTGAGTTTACTGTCACGCTGAAAGAACACGAATCAGCATTCCCGCTTGCCGCATTTGTAGCCACATATTTCACTATAGTAGTACCTACATTAAAGTTCGTCCCGCTGGCATCGTTCACACCGCTACCCGTGGTAGCACCTATCATTGTATAGGTAACATTTGTGCAAGGGCCGCCGGTCAACGTTGGTGCGATACCGGTTACCACACTTGTGCAGGTTGTTACATTACTGGGGCAGCCGATAGTTGGGTTGATGGTATCCGATACTTTGATGATGAAACTACAGTAAAGCGTATCGCCCAGATCATCGTTAAGCATATATTTCTCATTGGTAATACCTACAGGAAAATATGATCCCGGGGGAAGGCCGGATATTAGGGTGGTAGTAACTTTACTAACAGTAAATATCACCATACCATCACCCGTTCCAGTACTTAACGCGTTCACCTGGTTTGCGCCGCTGTTGTATGAGCCGCCGCCACCGCCATTTCCGGGGTAGTGGTATGATCCGCCGCCGCCGGAATAGCCGCCGCCGCCACCTGCACCGGCATTACCGCCGCCGCCGCCACCGCCAAAACCGCCATTGCTCCCCGCCGTACATCCGCTCACTATTCCACCGCCGCTCAGGAACGATAAGCCACCCACGGCGCACTGTCCTGTTTGGCCGTTAGTCAGAAAGCCACCGCCATTACCGCCATGTGGTCCGCCTCCAGGCGAATTGGTAGCCCCATTACCGCCTACGCCACCTACGCCATACTGCGTCGGGTAGCTAGGACTGTTACCATCATTGCCGGAAGTGCTGATGCTGGCATCCATAGTTGGCAACACATTACAAAGATTGCCACCGCCGCCACCCGCTACAATCAGGGGTACATTGGCGCTGGTAGTTACAAAGCTTCCTCCACCGCCACCGGCGCCTGCATAAGAATTGCATGATACAAAATTTGTTTGTCCTTGCCCGCCCACAATTATTTTCAAAACGTCACCGGGTACTACTGTAATATCACCTTGCATGTCCGCACCACGTCCGCCATTATTGCCACCCTGTGCGCCTATCGCACGCATATGCATTTTGGTAACGCCCGCAGGAACGGTATAGTTAACCATATTCCCTGTATAAAAGAACGTATCTAAAGTATTCCCCGGGCAGTGGGCCTGGCCCGCTGGCGGCACAAAATTCACCACTGCACCACAGGTGTTGGGATCAACATAAACTGTTGTATCCGCATTACAGGTAATACTGAAACAATTCGCGTTTATGCTATTTACATAGGCTACGATATTTTTCCAAATGTTGTCTCCTTCAGCAGAGGGTGTCCATGCACCAGGCAATGTACAGCCGCCAAAGAACACAACGCCCGAACCCCAGGTTTTATATGCCAGGACAGGCCTTGCATTAACCGGGTAAGCTTGGTCGTACAACAACGTAGTAAGGCCGGTGCCATTGATCCAGGCATGGGCAAAAGAAGTGCCGGTAAACGATGTCGCTGTAGGCAAATTGGGCCCCGTAAATATAGGATCTGTCGGTACAGAGGTTGTAACACTGTTTGCAAAGCTCGGGTAAGTGAGCGTAGTACTTCCGAAACCCCAGGTTTGGTTAGTGCCATAATTTGGCGCAGCATTCATAAATAAGTGCCCTCCTGCATTTACCCAACTTTCTATCAGCGCAATATTTGCATTGATAAAGTTCGGCATGTTTGTATTGCTCTCGCTACCTTCCAGCATTACAAAAGATGTCGAGGCCTGGAATATCGTTGCCGCGGGGGTGGATGTGTTTGCTTGTGTCCAGTTACCGGCGCCAAACACATTATCCATCGCCGACTGGTCATGGGTAGATCCCCATGGGTTTGAATCCAACACCAAATACGGGCTGGCAAATGCAGTGTGCTGCAATACAACGGCCAAAATTATTGCCAGTGCTAATAATGGCTTTTTGATGTTCAAGTCGGGGTGCTTCATATTTATTGCTTTAATTGTAAAAAGATAATTAAGTAACGCTGTATACCTTACAAATGGCACAGTAATTAATTATTTAAATTATATGTTGATTCAAATGTACAAATTGTCCCAACGGTATGCTAATAAATTGTTAATTAATTTCGGACTTTAAAATAAAATATGTATGAATATTTTAAGGGGTAGCCGGGCTGACAAAAAAATATATTTGTATTGTCCTTAGTTGCTGGGCTCCATCTCTGTTTGATGGCGGAATAACTTCGCATATCGGCCGTTCAACTGCATTAGTTCTTCGTGGTTTCCTTGTTCTGCAACAGAGCCATTGTCAAGTACTATTATCTGGTCAAAACGCCAGCCTGTGAAAATGCGGTGCGTGATAACGATTGTCGTTTTATCTTTTAGATACACTTGCAAATTAGCAAGTATATTTTTCTCCGTCTGTGTATCCACTGCTGAAAGCGAGTCATCCATCACCAGGATATTACTGTTCTTCAATATGGCACGCGCCAGCACCATTCGCTGTTTTTGTCCACCCGACAGCATTACACCACGCTCGCCAATTACCGTTTCATATCCCTTCGCAAATGTGGCTATGTCCTTTTCCAGGTCTGCAAGGCGGGCAGCTTCTTTCACTTCAGCTTCCGTGGCTTTATCATTCCCGAATTTTATGTTGTTGAACACCGTATCCGAGAACAGGAACGCCTCCTGCGGTACATAAGCTATCTGCTTGCGTAGTTGCTGCAGGTTGAATTTTTTTATCGGTACCCCATCAAATGATACCTCACCCTGCCCCACATCATACATTCGCAGCAACATATGGGCAAGTGTCGATTTGCCTGAACTTGTTTTACCAATGATCGCGACCTTCTGCCCCGGCTCTATGTGCAGCGAAAGGTTCTTCAGGGCTGTTATACCTGTATGCGGGTAGGTAAATGTCATATTGGTGATATCAATATTCCCTTGTATGGTATGCTCCACCGCATCTGCAGGGCTTTGTATCTCGGGTATTGTGTGCAGAAATTCATTTATTCTCTTTTGTGAGGCACTTGCACGCTGCACCATTGATGCTACCCAGCCTATGCTGGAAATAGGGAACATGAGGAGGTTGATATACAAAATGAACTGTGCAATATTACCCACTGTCACACCCCGGCCATTGATAGCAAGATAGCCGCCAATAAGCACGGTACTCAGGAAGCTAAGCCCGATAAAAAGATTGATGGCGGGGAAGTAAACAGATTCAGTAAGCGAAAGGTTGATAGCGCTTTTACGATATTCTTCAGAAGTATTATTGAAAAAGCGCATCATATTCCTTTCCTGCACAAACGATTTAATAACTCGTATCCCGGAATAGGACTCTTGTGCAGTAGAGGTAAGCCCGGACAGCTGCGCCTGTATCTTTTCGCTCTTCCTGTATATCAGGCTGTTTACAAGATATACCGACAATGCAAGGAAAGGCAAGGGTGCAACAACATATAAAGTCAGTGTCACATTTACCCGGAACATATACCACAGGCATAGAATGGTAAGCACAATAAGGTTGGCGCTGTACATAATGGCCGGCCCGGTATACATCCGCACCCGCGAAACATCTTCCGACAGGCGGTTCATCATATCCCCGGTAAAGTGTGTCTTGAAAAAATTGGTATGTAGTTGCTGGTAATGATCGTATATCTCGTTCTTCTGGTCAAATTCAATATGCCGCGACATCACGATGATAGTTTGTCGCATAAAGAACATAAAGATACCACGCATAATAGCCAGTCCCAGCAGGTAAAGGCCACTGCCTATTATAAACCAGCTAGTAACAGGTAAATGCATTTTTACATTTGCTTCTACCTTATCTATAACCTTACCCACTACATCGGGTTGTATAACGGTAAAAAGGTTGGATGCACTTACGAAAAGCAGGCCTAACAACAATCTCCATTTATACTTAATGAAATATTTGCTTAGCGCGCCCAGGTGCTTCATATATTGCAAATGTCGGCAATTACATACCTTTTAAAGAATAGAATTTTATTATCGGTAAATTGCAGCATCAACATAATTTTAATTAAGATAACGTCTATATGAAACGATTGTGTTTATTGGTTGCTTCGCTTTTAATAATGACCGCTGCAAACGCACAAACCTGGGACTGGGCCTGGGAAAAAGATGCAGGTGGTGCAGCGAGCGAAGAACTTGGCGGACAATCGGTAAGCGACATTACCGGCAATACATACGTCATTGGTAATTTCCAAAGTCCCCTTGCTACGTTCAGCACAGCTACAGTTACACTCAATGGCACAAGAAATATGTTTGTGGCAAAGTATAATAGCATCGGGAATATAATGTGGGCCAAAAGTCCTGCAGCAGGCAACGATAACAGGGCTTTTGCAGTGGCAATTGATCCGAATGGCACAGGCATTTTTGTCGTAGGTACTTACGTCAGTTCTGTAACCTTTGGCGCTTTCACTTTATCAAACCCGGGTGGTGGAATGTACATCGTAAAATACGACAATAGCGGCAATGCTGTTTGGGCACATGATGCCGTCGCAACGGGCAGCTCATCAGCTCTGTCGGTAGCTGCCGATGCCTGGGGCAATTGCTATGTATCCGGCGAATACCAGGGGCCCTCTATTACTTTTGGTGCTACAACACTTACCAATCTTGGCCTTGATAGCTTTGATATGTTTTTGGTAAAGTATAATAGCAGTGGCAATGTAGTATGGGCAAAAAATGGGGGCGGTACGCACAGGGATGGTGCTGATGCTGTAAGTGTCGGCGCCAGTGGCACGGGCGACGTTTATGTGACGGGATATTTTGCGAGCCCTACCGCTACATTCGGAGCGGTGACCATTACGAACGGGAATACTAACCTTAATACATTCCTTGTAAAGTACGATACCAGCGGCAATGCGATCTGGGGACGAAAGTCTGTTGGCAATACAGGTATGAATGGCACTTGGATAGCTGCTGCCATCGACCCTGCTGAAGACGTATATGTATCCGGCAGCTTTACAGGTACTAATGTGGTCTTTGATACAATTACACTTACAAATGCCAACAGCAGTTCACTTGATGCATTCCTGGTGCAATATGACAGCGCAGGGAATATTAAATGGGGAAAACGTTTTGGCGGTAGCAGAGATGATGTGGGCGGTGTCACTGTCGATCAGAATTTCGGTGGCCGTATATTTCTTACCGGCTTCTATGCCAGCGATTCTATAAATATTGACACGGTAACATTACATAACACAATGACCAATGGCACTACCGATATTTTTGTAGCGGGCTTCGACGACCAGTGGAATAGCTTTATGGTTAAAGGCGCAGGTGGTAAGCTAAATGACTATGCACTTTCATGTAGTTCGCACGGCGTCGGCGATATGTACGTAGCCGGCATGTTCACAGGACAGTATTTAGCCTTCGGCGCCGACACTATTGAGAATAATGCCATAGACAGCACCGGCGATATCTTTGTCGCCAAGCTCGCCATTTCCACAGGAGTACACGAACTGCCGCAGCAAAATGCGGGCATTTTGGTTTACCCAAATCCTGCAAAGGATCTAGTAAAAATTCAGCTGCCCGCTACAGCGAAAGAAAGCACGATAAGCCTGCTCAACATCACCGGCCAGGCGATAAAAGTAAAAGAGGATATTGCAGGCCAAACCAGGCAGTTAGATTTGAATGGCTTGGCGCCCGGATTATATATTTTACAGCTTAAGTCGGAGACAGGTGTGCAATATTTCAAGATAATGCACCAACCATAAATTAGTTCCTGTTTTTTAGGCACTCATTCGCTACTTTTGCGGCGAAATATATTCTGAATGAAAGTAGCAATAGTAGGCGCAACAGGGCTGGTAGGCAGCACCATGTTGCGCATATTGGAAGAAAGGAATTTTCCTGTAACTGAGTTGATACCTGTAGCCTCCGAGCGTTCGGCAGGCACTAAGGTGGCCTTTAAAGATACCGAGTACACTGTGATCACAGTTGATGAAGCCCTTGCAAAAAAACCTGTGCTGGCAATATTCTCGGCAGGCGGTGCAGCTTCGCTTGAGCTTGCCCCGAAATTTGCAGCAATAGGTTGTTATGTTGTTGACAACTCATCAGCCTGGCGCATGCACCCGGAAAAGAAGCTTATAGTACCCGAAGTCAACGGTAATGTGCTTACAAAAGAAGATCTTATAATAGCCAACCCAAATTGCTCTACCATACAAATGGTAATGGTATTGCAGCCGCTGCACACACACTATACTATAAAACGTGTGGTAGTAAGCACATACCAGTCTGTAACAGGTACTGGGCAAAAGGCAGTGAAAGAACTGCTAGACGAACGTGCAGGTGGTAAAGGCTTTGGTGTGTACCCCCACCCCATAGACCTTAATGTGATCCCGCACATTGACAGCTTCCTTGATAATGGTTATACCAAAGAGGAAATGAAGATGGTGANNTGGGCGATGACAGCATTCGTGTTACAGCTACAACCGTACGTGTGCCGGTGATAGGCGGCCATAGCGAAAGTGTAAATATCGAATTTGAAAAAGATTTCGATGAGAACGTGGTAAGAGAAATGCTGCAAAATTCTTCTGGGATAATTGTGGTGGATAACCCACAGGCCAATGCATACCCGATGCCTATTGATGCTGAAGGTAAGGACGAAGTTTTCGTGGGCAGGATAAGAAGAGACTACTCGCAACCCAACACTCTCAACTGCTGGATCGTATCGGACAATTTGCGTAAGGGTGCAGCTACCAATGCTGTACAGATAGCCAAGTACCTGCACAACCAGGGTTGGATAAACTAAACTGCAAAATTCTTAGCATTCCATTTTATCTACTCTTTTTTCGTGGCGCCCACCTTCAAACTGCGTGGAAAGGAAAATGTCCAGCATTTTCTCTGCTTCCTCTATTGCTACAAAACGCGCAGGCAGGCAGATGATATTAGCATTGTTATGCTGGCGGCATAGTGACGCCACTTCTGTATTCCAGCATACGGCGGCGCGCACACCTTTGTGCCTGTTGGCAGTAATAGAAACACCGATTGCACTACCACAAATAAGTATACCTACGGATGCCTCGCCACTCGCTACCATCTTAGCTACCGGGTGTGCAAAGTCAGGGTAATCAACACTGCCCTTGCTGAAAGTACCTTTATCAGCTACTTGCCAGCCGGCCTCGCTCAGCAATTTCTTAATAGCTTCTTTATATTCAAAACCTGCATGATCGCAGCCGATGGCTAATGGAAGCTGTTTATTAAATACGGTATCCTGCATAACATTAACTATTTTCTTCTAAGGCTTGTTTACGTTTTCTTTCTTTAACTGCACGCTCACTTATCAGCACCGACAGCTCAAACAATATATACAATGGTATAAACACTATAAAACAACTGAACCAATCGGGTGGGGTTATCACTTCTGCAAGCAATAACAAGATGATAATAGCATACCGGCGTTTATCGCGCATCAACTTAGGTGTAAGTATACCCAGCCGCGACAGGAAATAAACAATAATTGGCAGCTCAAATACAATACCCATACCCAATATCAGGTCGCTAAGGGTATCGTAGTAATTGTCCATGGTAATGATATTCTGGAAAGAAGGGCTTAACTGGTATCCCCCGAAAAAGTTAAGCGTATAAGGCGCAATGATATAATAAGAAAAGAGCACGCCGGTAAAAAACAGCAGCGAGCCCCAGAATACAAAACTGCGCGCATATCTCACTTCCTTAGGCTTCAATGCAGGTTTAATGAATTTCCAAAGTTCCCATAGTATGTAAGGGAAGGAAAGTATGATACCCAGCATGCCCGATACAGACAGAGCCATTACGAACTGTCCCGCCAGTGCAGTGTTCTGAAACTTAATGCTAACATCCGAAAGGCACAGCGCATCAATATGAAGCAGCCTGGATAATGCGCAAAACCACTTATATGCTATGAAATCGGGTTTTGCCGGCCCAAGGATAATATGCTCAAATATCCATTCAACTTTAAAAAAAACAAAAACAGCACAGACGACAAAGACAACAAGGATACGAATGATATGCCAGCGCAGGTCTTCAATATGGTCAGTAAAACCCATCTCCCCGTAGGGATTAGTGTTTCTGCTGCCAAAAAAATTCTTGAGGAAACCCATTCTATGCCTTAGCGGGGGTAAAGTTAGTTAAATAGTGAATAAGGTAAAGTAGATAACCGGTATGGAAAATTAATATCTTCAGAAAATGGCCTTAGGGTTTTAAAACAATACCGGGGCAACGTAAACGCTGACCCGGCTTAAGCTATATGGGGAATATTATTTTTTGTAGACTTTTACAGTGCAGGTATAGTTCTGCAGTTTTTCAATTTGCTCTTCACGGCTCAACTTGCCCAGCTTATTGGTTTTAGGCATGCGGATACCAACGTCTTTATTGAGTTTCTTTATGAACTGCAAGATAGCCCTGGAGCTTACTGCATAGGTGGTACCTTCATTTTCGGGGGAATTGGCGGCGATGACAGCAACAAGGTTACCATTTGCGTCTATAACCGGGCCGCCACTCTGGCCGGGTGCAGCAGGTATCTCCAGACGGTACTGCATCGAGTCGCCCTCGAAACCGTTCTTGCCACTTATATAGCCTTCACTGTAAACAATATCGTCATCAGGGAAACCGAGTGTGTAGACACGTGAGCCAATAGCCGATTTAGCTGTGGCAAATGTGTAGGGAACATCGGTTTTACTGAAACGGAAAGAATTCTTTTCCACCTTTAGCAGTGCAAGATCGGACTTTGTATCAAAGTCAACTACATAGGCTTTGAAGTAACGACCCTCATGGTTTTGGATATATATGGAATCAGAGCCATCAGTTACGTGATAGTTAGTTATAAAATAACCGTCATTGGTAATCGCAAATCCGGTACCTGTATAACGCGCGGGTGCAGGAGGCGTTGGCGCGTCTTTCTTATCCCTAATGTCCTTTATTATCTGGCTTTGTGAGCGCTCGATATTTGCAAGCTTGCGGCTAAGGACGTTGTACTGCGATGCGTTGCCTTTTTTATCAGAATGCGTTAATACCCAAAATGTACTGAAAGAGGTAAGCAATGCTATACCTGCCGCTATGGCCGCAGTACGGAAATAATGATCGCGAAGCGGTATGCTACGCTTAGGAGTAGTATCCTGTTTGCTACGCACATCCTGCAGCATATGCTGGAAACGGGAGTAAGCACCGAAGCCCTCAAGCGAACGCAGCATATTGAGACATTCGTTGAATTCAGCAGCGAAAAGCGGGTCTGTAGCGAGGCGGTTTTGCAAAACTGCCTGTTCTGCAACAGGCATATCGCCCGATACATACGCTTCAGCGAGACTCCATATTTGACTGTCGGTTGACATAGTTAATTTCCCATTTTTGCACTTGTTCCGTAAAAAAGCTTACGCAGCCGTGCCAGGCATTTATACTTTTGTGTTTTCGCATTATCGGGGTTTGTGTACCCGAATGCTGCTGCAATCTCCTGCATGCTCATATCCTTGTGATAGTAAGCTTTTAGCAAAGAACTGCATGGTTCGCCCAGTTGTTCTAAAGCCGCATTCAATTGTTCGTAATGTCCTTCCCTTTCCTCGTGCGTTTTTATATCATCTTCGTAAGCCCAATCAAAACCATCGTCTATACCTGCATTGCCAGGCAACTGACTCGGTTGTTTCTGCTGCTGTTGCAGCTTTTTATACCAGAGGTGCTTACTTACTGCAAAAAGGTAAGTACCTATTTTGCAAGTGAGCCTGAAATCTTCATTTTGGGATTTCCCAAACAAGACAACCATTGCTTCCTGAAAAATATCTGCCGCGTCCGTTTCGTTCCCGCCATTTTTCACCATCCAGGCTGTAACGGTGGCACCGTGCTGACGATATATCTGCTCAGTTGCTGCCCGATCGCCCAAAGCCAGGTTGACCAGTAATTGCTGCTCTGTGTATAATGGCTTATTCACTTATTAATACCTGTTTGAGGAAAAAGTAACCTAAAAAGTACAAATATCTTTCTAAAGATACGATAAGAAAATGTGTATGAGAGGACATATAAAAATATCTTAATAAGTGATCCGGGAAAAGTAAACGCGAAAAAGTATTTACATTTGATTGACCTAATTTCATTGATAATGAATGTCTTATGTTATTTTCAGAAGTAATTATAGGTTACCTGCAGGTTTAAAAGGTTAATAAATAGTGCGAGCTACCAGTCGCTAATAACTGGGCATAGCCGAATTTTGATCTCCAAAGCAAGATACGAAACGCGGGCAGGGGTTTCCAAATAAAATATTCACAAAATTGGTCGAATTATTTCGGTCGCAGCAGAGTAAACGCCGGCCTTCAAATTATCATAAAAAATATTTCACTTTTTTCAGAAGCTAAAGGTTACCTTTTATAATATGAGGTATAAATGGAAAATAACCATTAAAAAAACGATTATGAAATTCGTAAAACTTAGCATTTTTGCCCTGACAATGGGTCTTTTCATCGCATCTTGCGGTAACGGCGAAAACAAAGAAGCTGCTACAACTGATTCTGCTGCAATGGCTCCTGCTGCTCCGGCTCCGGAACCAGCTCCTGCTGCGGCACCAGCTCCAGACACAACTCATCCTGCTGCGGCACCAGCTGATACAGCTAAAAAAATGGAAGCTACTAAGAAATAATTTAAGCGATCAAGATCAAAAAGCCACCTTGCGCAAGCCAGGTGGCTTTTGCCTTTGTATACAGGATGAAGTGGTTGTACCTTATCTTTAAAAATATACGTTTAATTTTTACCCGGAGGGTTACTTTTTCCTGTTTGCAGTATTAATAGTAAATAACCACTAAAACAATAATTATGAAATTTGTGAAATTAAGCATCGTTGCCCTGACATTAGGTCTTTTTGTAACTTCTTGCGGTAACAGCACTGAAACTACTACTACCACTGATTCTACTGCTACTACTGCTCCAGCTCCTGAAGTTGCTCCAGCTCCAGCTCCTGATACTGCTACAGCAGCACCAGCTACAGCTGATACAGCTAAGAAAGTAGAAACATCTACAACAACTACTACTACCGAGAAGAAATAATTTCCAACGGTAAAAGATAAAAAAGCCATCCTGCTTAAAGCGGGATGGCTTTTTCTTTATAAAGCCTTTTCTTAGTTTTTGCCAGCGATCACCATTACGATCTCCCCTTTAGGAGCATGCGCCTCGTAATGCTGTGCCAGTTCGGTAAGTGTACCTTTCCTGGTCTCTTCAAACATCTTGGTCAGCTCGCGGCAAACGGCAGCCTGCCTTTCAGCACCAAAATATATTGCCAGTTCGTTAAGGGTTTTTACAAGCCTATGGGGTGATTCATATAATATTATGGTGCGTTCTTCTTCAGCCAGCTGCTTCATCATCGTTTGCCTGCCCTTTTTTAGGGGTAGGAAACCTTCGAATACAAAACGGTTCGATGGGATACCCGATTGTACAAGAGCGGGAACAAAAGCGGTTGCGCCAGGGAGGCATTCAACAGGTATATTGCTACGAAGACATTCCCGCACTAACAAAAAGCCCGGGTCTGAAATGCCGGGGGTACCTGCATCGGTAATAAGTGCAAATTGCTTACCTGCCTGCAGTTGCTCAACAATATGGGTAAGCACCCTGTGCTCGTTATGCTGATGGTATGGGGTGAGTGGTTTCTTAATATTATAGTGATTCAGCAAAACTGAAGTAGTACGTGTGTCCTCACATAGTATTACATCTACCTGCTGCAGTACGGATACCGCGCGGTAAGTAATATCTCCCAAGTTGCCAATGGGCGATGGTATGAGGTATAGACGCATAAAACCCCCAACCCCCCTGAAGGGGGCTTTTAACATGTGAAAAATCTTATCCTTCTACGAGCGTAAAATCAAAAGCTTCCATCACCTGGTTGGCAAGGAGTTTTTTGCAAGCTTCCTGCACCATGCCGTTAGCTTCTTCGATACTCGAGGCGCTGAGGCTGAGTGTTATATGCTTGCCAATGCGTACATCCTGCACTTGTGTTAAGCCAAGGTTGTGCAGGCTGCTGCTTACTGCCTTGCCTTGCGGATCGAGCAGTTCCTTAAGTGGCATTACGTTAATGTGAGCTGTATAGTTCATCTGGATATTATTTTATGTGGTGGCCGGAGTATTCGCGGCGGCCGGTGCTTTATAAACAAAGGACAATATAATATATAGTACAAAGGCAAGTGGTAAGGCCGCGATCTTCAAGAAGGGGATGGTAGCCAGGGGAACTATCACCAGTACCAGTTGGGGCCATGTATAAGCAATAGACCATTTTTCGGGTATAAACTTGAAGAACTTAATGCGCGATACCATTAGCCAGCACAAGACGCCAATCACAACGTAAATGACCGTCACATTCTGCATATAGATGCCGAGGTTGAATGGATTGTACCAACTGATCAAAGGGAAGGCAGCGATGAACAGACCTACCGCAGGTGTGGGCATGCCTATGAAATATGACTTTTGGCTGGCCGTGGTGATATTGTACTTAGCCAGCCTCAATGCTGCGAAACAGGCAATAAGAAAGGCCGGGCAGATGGCCAGCATGTCCACATCCATAGCATCGGGGTGCTGCATGTAGCCGGCCCAAAGTAGCTTGAACAATATCATAGAAGGGGCAACACCGAAGCTAACGACATCGGCAAGTGAATCGAGGTCCTGGCCGATGGGAGAAAATATTTTTAATGCACGAGCCACGAGGCCATCGAGCAGATCACAAAAGGCAGCAATGAAAATGAATAAGCTACCCAGGTATGCCTGTTCAGTAACCGATACCAGGTGCTGACCATCGGGCAGATTGCCCCAAAATGGCTGAGCGCTAAGAATGAAGGCAATAGCAATACAACCGCAAAATAGGTTGGCTACCGTCAACAGGTTGGGTAAATGCTTCATGAGATGCCAAAAATAGTAAAAAGAATGTAGCTGACAGTAGAAAGTAGGAAGTAGAGCGTTGAAAGCTATTTCGACCAGCTTTGGTGTAACATAAAATCATTATATTAGATACGAAACAATTATACATGCTGAGGACATTCCGGGTAGTTGCTTTGTTTTTAATGACCTGCACGTCCGCATATGGGCAAGGTACAGAGCCAAAAACTGAAACTTATAATAAGTTAAAGGCAATGGCTGAGGAAGATGCACAGGTTAGGGTCATACTAGATAAAGTAGCGGACAGCCTGAACCTGGCCAAGGTAAACAGGAAAATTGAATACACCGACAGTCTCCATTTCGAGTACCTGAACAACTATGTAAAGAAAAACGGCTGGCCAGTTGCCAATGATGGAGCCGAGTATGCCATAAAATTAGCTGTACATGACCATGAGCATTATGATGTTTACATACAAGCCCTGAAAAAGGCAGCGGAGAAAGGTGCAACGAATAGAGCAGATCTTGAATTGCTACAGGACCTTGCGAATGATGAAAAGCGGTACAGCGATTTTCAAAAGAGACTGAAATCGTATAAGGGTAAGTATATGCGCTTTGAAGTAAGTAGCATGCTGCAAAATAAATTGCCGGCATCCCTTGAGCGCATACAGAAACTGGTGAAGGCACATTGTACGGAGCCTCGACTGATGGGCATGGTATACGCGATATCATGCCGCTGTGAAAGGACAGCCAAGCTATGGATGGGGCAAGCGGGTGTAAGTATGGAACATGTTACAGGCAAAGACATACTGTCCCAATTGAACAATGAAATGGCCGATTATTGCCCTCAGAGATTTTATGATGGCTGTTGCTGGAGCATAAGTTATATACCAGCGGAACACAAATACACGAAGCTGGTGCTGTATGTGATATGGGATTGGCGGGATGATAAGGGCGATTAGGCGATGGCTTCGGCATCAGTCCATCCAACAATACATTCAACCCGGTTCGGGGTTGTGGCAACTACCCATCTCATTCCCGGATTTCATCCGGGCTATTCACATTTTAATCCCTTCGGGGTATTTTATCGGCGGGAGTGCCCTTAATGCGTCTGACCGCGGAAAGCGGTGCTGACGCTACGGGCAATTACTCGCCTACGGTGGAAACCGATGCTGACGCTATCTATATAATACGCTTCACCTTGGGCTTGCTTGCAGTATCATCGAGGCCGGTGATCTGTAATATGCCAGGCTGTTTTCCCGGTTCTATACTGCCAACTTTATCCTGCATTTGAAGGGCTGCTGCACCATTTAATGTGCCCCAACGAAGCAATAGTCCCCAATCGAAGCCGGGGTATTGCTGCTTTATTGTATACAGTTCGGACAGTATGCAGAGTTGATGATTGGAGGCAAGACTGTCTGTACCTATACAGATGTTGCGCGCTTCCTGAAGGAGCAGGTCAAGATCGGGCAGGCGGTTCTCTATATACTTGTTTGCGTTGGGACAGAGGCACCAATGAGTGCCCGGCATCCTACTTTGGGCAAAAATGATGTCCTCCTTTGTGGTGTAGGTATTATGCACAAAAATGAAAGGATGCGAGGGGCTAAAGTATTCGAGATAGGTTTGTAAGGATGACTTACCTGATGGCCTAAAGAATGTAGTATCAATATTAAAACCATTCAGCAGGTTGTTTACTGCGCCGGTCTTATCGGTATAAAATTTTGTTTCTTCTATCGACTCCTGATTGTGAATGGAGATCAATGCATCTTTATCATACGCGTCTATCAGCCTAAACAAGGGTGCTGACAAAGAATAAGGTGCATGTGGAATGATGGACTGTGAAAGCTGCTTTTCTTTCAGCTGCTGAGCAGCAAAATCCCGGTATATCTTTTCGGAAAAATCAAAACGCTGCTGGGCATGTTCTTCGGTGAAGCCGATGCACTCTACAAAGGTGTGTATGTGCATTTTATCAAGGCCGCGGAGATCAAGGGTTTCAGCGCCATTTGCGATATCGCCCGTAGCTACTATGCCATTTTGCAGCAGTTCATTGTAAGCAGCATGCCGTGCTACAGCCTTTTGCCCTTCAGTAAATTCGTTGCGATGAAAGGTGACACGCTGGAGGAAAGGTATCAGGCCGGTACGTTCCGGTATGGCGCCTTTCATGTGCGACAGCTCCATGTGGCAATGCACATTCACAAAGCCCGGGCATAAAATACCATCGTACCAAAATGCATCTTCCTGCCTTGAGCTATCGTGGAAGGCAACAATACTGCCATCATCGGCCACTTCTAACACAGCACCCAGCGGCAACCATGTGTAACCGTTATGAATACGTGAAGCAGTCAGCAACATATCCTTTAGCCCTTGAAGTGCTTTAAGACAATTATTTCCTTATCGGTAAGCAGGCGCCATTTGCTGCGTGGCAGGTTCTTCTTGGTAAGGCCTGCATACATCATGCGATCGAGTTTTTCAACCGTATACCCGAGCGACTCGAATATGCGGCGTACGATACGGTTCTTACCGCTGTGTATCTCCAGCCCTATCTCGTTCTTCTTTTCGAGGTAGGCCATTTCATCCACATTTGCGATACCATCTTCAAGCTCAACCCCGGCAATAATCTTATCAAAATCTGCCTTGGTGAGTGCCTTATCGAGCGTAACCTGGTAAACCTTCTTTATGCTGTAACTAGGGTGCGATAATTTTTGCGCAAGATCGCCATCGTTGGTAAGCAACAGCAAACCCGTTGTGTTCCGGTCGAGCCTGCCCACCGGGTAAACCCTTTCAACGCCAAGGCCTGCGATGAGGTCCATTACGGTTTTTCGGCCTTCGGGATCGTCGGTTGTTGTGATGAAATCTTTTGGCTTATTAAGCAGTACATACACGTGCTCTTTTTGCAGCGTCAGCTTCTTGCCTACAAGGCTTACCGTATCGCTTATGGATACTTTATGGCCGGGGTCTGTAACCAGCTCACCATTTACTTTTACTTTCCCCTTCTTAACCAGCTCGGCGGCCTCACGGCGGCTACATTCTCCACTGTGGGCTATGAACTTATTCAAAGGCATGAGGTCGCTCTGGGGCTTTTCCTCTTCCATTTCTTCGTCATCCTCTTCGTCCAGCTCGTCGTTATGGTATTTCTTAGGCTTGCCTTCTTCATATTTTTTACGGGCTACAGCCTCTGGGCGATCTTTCTTCGCATTGGCAATAAAACCACGAATAGGTTTATCTTCTTCCAGCGATTTGGTGAAACCCTCCAGTTCGCTTACGGTCTTTTCTATTTTATCTTTCTTCGGCTCCGGCTTAAAAATGTCGTCGCCGAATTTTTTTTTCTCGGGGGCCTTATCGAATTTCTTCTTAGGCTTGTCGCTGTCACCATAATCCTTTTTAGGACGGTCCTCACCAAAGGAGCGCTTTGGTTTATCACCATAGTCCTTTTTAGGGCGGTCCTCACCAAATGAACGCTTTGCTTTGTCCTTATCGCCAAATTTTCCTTTTGCACGATATTCGCCGAAGGATGAGCCCTTGGGCTTATCACCTTCCTCGCGTTTTTTATATGGCTTATCGCCAAATTCCCTTTGAGGTTTATCGTCTGAAGATTTACGTTCAGACCTGCTCCTATTTTCAAACTTCTTTATAGGCCTGTCTTCACCGAAAGAACGTTTGGGCTTATCGCCCTCATCAAATTTCTTCTTGAATGGCCTGTCGCCAAAATCTTTTTTAGGCTTATTATCTCCGAAGGCGCGTTTCGGCCTGTCTGTGTCGTCGAATTTCCTGGCGGGCCTGTCTTCACCAAATGAGCGTTTGGGTTTGTCACCAAAATCGCGCTTAGGCCTGTCATCACCGAATGAGCGTTTGGGTTTGTCACCAAAGTCGCGCTTAGGCCTGTCGTCGCCGAAGGAACGCCTGGGTTTATCTCCATAATCTCTCTTTGGCTTATCAAAAGGGCGATCGGACCTGTCGCCGGGTTTTCCCTTGGGGCGGTCCTCTCCGAACGAGCGTTTAGGCCTGTCTTCGCCAAACGAACGTTTAGGTTTATCCTCGCGCGATTTGTATGGTTTATCAGAACCCTCCTTTTCCTCTCTCTTTTTAGGGTACTTATCGCCATAACCGCCAGCCTTAGAGCCTGACGATTTTTTAAATGTATTACCTGAGGCCGGTCTCTTAGAGGGGCCGGAAGAAGATGGTTTTCTCATTTGGGAACTTTACAAAAATAAATAGTCGGTAAAGGTACGATGTTTTTAACTCCCGTCTGCCGCGGGACAAGCATGATTAGCATGATTTTGACGGTTTTGAGCTCCATTACCCCTCTGATTGAAAATTTTTGAGGCATTTTTGTAACGTTTTTAGCGTTGCCACGATATACTTAGTGAATGGAGCTTAATGATTACAATGCTTGCGTACATCAATGGTCCGACCCTCTTTTCAGATTTGCCTGCAAGTGCACAGGGCATGAAGAGGATGCACGCGACATTGTACAGAACAGCTTCGAGGTATTGTGGCAGAAAAAAAGGGATGTGATACCAGAGAAGGCAAAAGCGTTTTTATTCCAGGTAGCCTACAGGCAGTCGGTAGATAACTACAGGAGAAAAAAAAGGATCACCTATACCGATACGCCTGAATATACCGAGAACGCCAATCCATCGAACCCTGATCTGAAACGAGTGCTGGAACGCGCGCTGGCACAACTGGATGAACAGGGAAGAGCACTGGTACTGCTGAAAGACCACGAAGGATACCGCTATGAAGAGATAGCACAGATAACAGGACTAAACGACAGCCAGGTGAAAGTGTACCTGCACCGCGCGCGGAAAACACTAAAGGAGTACCTGGTAAATGTGGAGCATATTATATAAAACAAGAGCGCAATGGTGACAATGGAGAACTACGAGGAATACCTGCTGCTGCACGCCGATGGCGAGCTGGGGCAGGCTGAGGAAAAAGCACTGGCGGCTTTCATAGCGCAGCACCCGGAACTGCGCCGCGAGATGGAACTATATATGGCCACAAAGACGTTACCGGATATGGCGATGGTGTATGAGGGGAAAGAGGCTTTGCTGAAGAAACCAACAAGGGTTATACGCTTCGGGCAGTGGAAAATGTATGCTGCGGCTGCTTGTATCGCGATACTTGTAACGCTGGGTATATGGAAATGGAATACACCCAACACCACCAACATTAATATAGTACAGGTAAATAACAACAACATAAACATCACAGCCCCTAAAGACACATTCACCGGAAAACAAAACACAAACGAGAACAAGGTGGCCGATGTAGCACCAAAACAGGAGGTGGTAAAAACACCGAAGCCCTCTTTACCAGCGCAACAAAAAGTGCACAACTATGTTGCAGCTGAACATAGACAGATAAGGCCGGCACAGGAAACATTTGCGAGCATTGAAGTCCCACATGCCAGGACGCTGGCCGCAAGACCGATAAGCGCTACACCTAAAATACTGGATGCAAGCCTGCCTGCCACAGAGCAAGCAACGCTTGGGCCGGCAGGGCAGGAAAGTAGTTCCCTGTTAGCCCGACTGCCTATAAAACAAGAAGGGATAACTGCACTGACTGAGGCGGTAAACACAAAAATTGAAAAAGTACGTAACCTGAGAGATAATATTAAAAACACTGACCTATCCGTAAGGCTAGGAAACAGAGAACTATTTGTAGTAAAACTTTAAAAATAACACACAATGAAACTAATATACTGCATACTTGCCGCCACATTGATATATGGAACCGGCCTTGCACAAGAAAAAACGGATAGTACCGGTAAAAAGAAAAAGGGAGCCGCAATCAGCTTTGGCTCAAACGGTCTGAAAGTAACCAGCAACGATTCTGTTCAAAAGGTGGACAAACTTTTTGACTTAGAAGTGGGGGTAGTGGATGTAGGTGTAAATACCTTGCAGGACAAGACCATTTATACAAACGCTGCAACACAGAACTTCCTTAATGTACCCAATGATCAAAAGAACAGCAACCTATTTAGCCTGCAGAATGCAAAATCGATCAACGTAAATGTATGGCCGGTATTAGCAAAGCTAAGGGTGTTTAAAACAGAGCACCAGAAGCTGTACCTCTACAGCGGGGTTGGCTTGCAGATGTATAATTACCGCTTTACCAAAAACATCAGTTATCTGAATAATACCACCCCGGAAGTGTTTATGGATTCGCTTTCGTTCTCTAAAAATAAGCTGGGCTTTACATACCTGAGTGTACCGCTGGGATTCACTATGAAAACAAAACTGGCGCCCAAAGCATGGCTGATATATGGTGCGGGCATAACAGGTGGCTATCGCATCAGCTCGTGGACGAAGCAAATATCAGGACAGCGGGGCAAGCAGAAGAATCACGACAGTTTTAACTTTAACGATTTCAACAGTTGCATAACGGGAGAGATTGGAGTAGAAGGTTACCTGCGACTGTATGTTTCTTACCAACTTACATCGCTTCAGAAGACAGCGCTCGACCAGCATCCATTTTGTATGGGCATCAGGATAGGGGGAGCTTAATCAAAGTCAAATTTCAAAAGTAAAAAGACAAAAGTGATAGAAAAATAGAAAGGGCTGCTCGTTGAGCAGCCCTTTCTATTTTTCTATTGAAAAGCTTAAATGTTTATCAAGAATAATTGTGGTGCGATACCCAGGAGTATGACAAGGATAGCTGTGATGATGAGCATCAGCTTATCGCCGCCAGTTACTGGTGAGCTGAGTTCTGCATTACCTTGTTTGAAGTACATGGCTATGATAACGCGGAAATAATAGTAAACGCTTATTGCAGCCATCAGCAATGCGAATATTACCAGCCACATTAAATGCCCTTGTTGCACAGCCGCCATTACTACATAGTACTTCGCCATAAAACCACCTGTAAGGGGTATACCTGCGAGTGACAGTAAAAATATCGTCGCGACAAATGCAAGCAGTGGTTCCTTTTGTGCCAGGCCGTTGAAGCCATCGTAGGTGTTGTCCTTAATTTTCATCAGCACAGAGAAAATGCCTATGGTACCAACGCTGTATGCCACCGCATAGATGATCATGCCGTGCTGGGCAGCCATTGTATTGGAGGCAAGTACTGCAAACAACATAAAGCCTGCCTGCGCAATGGAAGAGTAGGCCAGCATGCGCTTTACGCTCTGCTGGAAAACAGCAGTAATGTTGCCAATAAATAAAGTGAGTGCCGTAATAACAGACAATACAAGCAGCCATGTATTGCTTACGTTGCCAAAAGAGAACTGGAATAAATGCAGGAAGGCGATAAATGCCGCTGCTTTTACTATGGTTGACATGTAGGCAGTGAAAGGTGTGGGTGCACCATCATATACATCAGGCGTCCACATATGCATGGGGGCTGCTGATACTTTGAAGGCCAGTGCCATCATAACGAACAAGATGCCCGCGATGGCCATTGGGCCAATGGTGTTCGACTGGAGGAAACTTAAGCCTGCGATGTTGAATGAGCCGGTTGCACCATATAATAAGGTGATGCCCATCAATAAGATACCTGTTGAAAAAGCGCCCATCAGGAAGTATTTAAGGGATGCTTCGCTGCTTTTGAGGTTCTTCTTATCGCTGCCTGCCAATATGTACTGCGGTATAGACATGATCTCGATACCTATGAACAGCATAAGCAGGTTCTGGTATCCGGATAGTATGAAAACACCACAGAGGATAAAGAATATCAAAGCAAAATACTCAGCCACATGCACGCCCACTTTTTGGATCTCCTTAGATGCCAGCAAGGCATACAGCAGGCTACAACCGGTCATGAGCATATTGAACAGCAGCCCGTAATAGCTGATGTTGAGCATATTATTATAATAGGCCTGTGATGAACCAACGGGAGTGATGATCAACTCCCAGATGGTGACGCCAAATAATGCCGCCATGAATACAATGGCCAGGTTAGCCATTGCCTTTTTATCCTTCATCAGGATACTGGCAAACATCAGGAGAATACCGAATATTGTAGCAGCAATAATTGCTTTCATGTACTAATTCAAAATTTAAAATTCAAATTCAAAAAACACTATTCAATCTCTCCGGTCATTTTATGGTACTAATGCATTTGCTACCCCTGCGGTCATATCCAGTAATGGTTTTGGATAGAAGCCGAGGAACAAAATGATACCTATTATTATGAACAATCCTAAATATTCGTTTGCTGTTAAGTCTTTTGTTATCACCATTTCCACTGTTTCGCCATAGGCTGCTTTCTGCACCATGTTAAGGGTATAGATAGCACCCAGGATAACACCAAGACCTGCAATGACCATGAAGGTTATGTGATATGGTGATGCCCCTGAGAACAGGCCGTTGAATAGCATAAACTCACCTACGAAACCATTAGTCAGTGGAAGCGCGATATTGGCGAGCGATATTATTACCAGTGCTATTGCCATTTTAGGCGCTACGCTTGCCATGCCACCCATTTTTGTCATGTCGCGGGTACCCCAGCGGTTCTCTATCATGCTTACGATCAACCACATGCCGGTGATGTTAATACCGTGGTTGAACATTTGCACCATGATACCGTGCATGCCTACATTGGTAGCAGAAAAAGCTGCTGCCGACATAAGGCCCATATGCGCTATAGATGAATAGGCTACAAGGCGCTTGATATCGGTTTGTACAATCGCGAGTAGCGATGCATAAACAATACCTATAATAGAGAGAATAATGACAGTATTAGACCAGTAAGCCACACCCTGCGGTAATACCGGGAACAACCAACGCAGCACTGCGAACAAACCCATCTTTACCATCAGGGCACTCAGAATAATAGTTACCGGGGTAGGCGACTGTTCGTAGGTATCGGGCTGCCATGTGTGGAAGGGGAAGATGGGCATCTTAATAGCAAATGCTACGAAAATGAGCCAGAAAACAATTTGTTGCTGTGCCAATGGCAATGCAGAACCTGCACGTACCATGCTGCTCCAGGAATAAGCATCGGGGCCGCCGCTTTGTGCTGCCAGATAGATAATACCTGCCAGCATCATCAGGCTGCCAAGGAATGTATAAACGAAGAATTTGAAAGTAACAGCAATGCGCTTTTCACCACCCCAGCGCGAGCAAAGGAAGTAAACGGGGATCAAAGCCAGCTCCCAGAAGAAGTAGAATACCAGTCCGTCATAAGCAAGGAACACGCCTAGTAAGCCGGCCTGTGATAGCAACATGAAGCCATAGAAGGACCAGGGTTTCTCTACAGTTTTGTTCCAGTTACTAATAATAACTACAGGCATTACAATAGCTGTAAGCAGGCAGAGCATAGTGCTCATACCATCAGCAGCAAGACTGAAATGTGTACCGAGGGCGGGTATCCATGGAACGCTGAAATATATAGGCTGCTCAGACGATGCGCAGGTAGCCCATATTACAATACCTAAAGTAATTAACGAACTTGCCAGTGCCAGCCCCTTAGCACCATCGCTCTTCATCAGAAAAGCAAAGATGCCTGCCAGCAAAGGAATTAATATGATCAATGTCAACATCATAATACGATATCAGTGTTTGCCCTGCCCTAAAACAGAACGGTACTTTTAATTAACTAACCCAGAAAAAACCTAAAATAAACAACAACACCATTCCTATCACCATCACAAAAATGTAAGAGCCAACCTGGCCACTTTGCATCAGGCGAACACGATCGCTGCTCCAGCGCACACCTTTGCCCACACCATTCACAAAACCATCTATACCACTTCTTTCCATAAAGCGATCGAGCAGTTTTGATAAAGCGGCTATGGGACGTACAATTATTGCGTCATACAGTTCATCTACATACCACTTATTTTCCAGCACTTTTGCAAGGCCTGTATTCGGACTGAAGTTTGGTGTCTTTGTACGAACGAAAGCAAATATGATCATGATCACTGCAACACCGGTGGATAGTCCCATCAGCATCCATTCGGTACCATGCTCCAGTTCGCGCGGGTCAAAGTTTGTAACAGCTGGCTTAAGGAAAGCCATCAATGAATGATGCTCACTTAAAACCGCAGGCAAGCCCACATAGCCCCCCACAATAGAGAGTATTGCAAGAACCATCAGAGGAATAGTAATAGCCGCAGGGCTTTCGTGCAGGTGATGATGCTGCTCTTCTGTTCCGCGGAACTTGCCATGGAATGTAAGGAAGTACAAACGGAACATATAAAACGCTGTCATCATAGCGCCTGCAAGTCCGCAATAATATAACATGGGGTTATGTGCGTATGCAGCAGCCAGTATCTCATCTTTTGAGAAGAAGCCTGAAAGGCCGGGTATACCGGATATAGCAAGGCAACCAATTAAGAAGGTGATCTGCGTTACGCGCATCTTTTTCCCGAGTCCACCCATTTTGCGAATGTCCTGTTCGCCACCCATAGCATGTATCACACTACCGGAACCAAGGAATAAAAGTGCTTTGAAAAAGGCATGTGTCATAACATGGAACACAGCAGTGGTATATGCTCCCACGCCCAGTGCTATAAACATAAAGCCCAACTGGCTGACGGTTGAGTAGGCTAGTACCCTTTTGATATCGTATTGTTTAATAGCTATCGAAGCAGAAATAAGTGCTGTAGCTGTACCAACTATGGCTACTATATTCAGTGCCATTGGTGCCAGGCTGTATAGTGCACCACTGCGGGCTATCATATATATACCGGCAGTAACCATGGTTGCAGCATGGATAAGAGCTGATACCGGAGTAGGACCGGCCATCGCATCCGGCAGCCAGGTGAAAAGCGGTATCTGCGCACTTTTACCGGTAGCACCTATGAACAGGCAAATAGCTATCCAGTTATAAAGATTATTGCTGACAGCCACGTGTGAGCTGCCCAACTGACCGAAAAATTCCTGGTAAGAAAGCGTACCGTAGTTAAGCAGGATGAGCAACATGCCTACCAAAAAGCCAAGGTCACCAATACGGTTCATTACGAAGGCTTTCTTTGCAGCGTTGGTATAATCCCTGTTCTTGTACCAGAATCCGATGAGTAAGTATGAGCATAAACCAACACCTTCCCAGCCTATGAACATGATCAGGTAATTAGAACCCAATACCAGCAGCAACATGGAGAACACGAATAGGTTCAGGTAGGCAAAGTACTTCACCATACCCGCATCATCGTGCATATAAGATGTAGAGTAAACATGTATCAGGAAACCTACACCTGTAATAATTAATAAGAACAAAGAAGACAACGCATCTACCTGGAATGAAAAAGGTATTACCAGCTTGCCGGAGTTAATGAACTCAAACAAATTAACCACAACCGGGCCCTGGAACGAATCGCTTTTTACCTCGAAGAAAATACACAGGGATACAACAAAAGAAGCAAGTACTGCTACGCTGCCTATAATGCCACCCATATTCTTAGGCATCTTCTTCCAGAAGATACCATTGACCAGGAAACCAAGAAGCGGAAATAATGGTATTAAATAAACTAATTGAGTCACTTTAATGTTTTAACCTGTTCAAAATATTAATATCAACCGAATGTACCTTGCGGTACATCATTACTATTATTGCCAGTCCCACCGACACCTCGGCAGCAGCCACCACCATGATGAAGAATACAAAGACCTGTGCCTGTGCATCGCCATACATTTTGGAAAATGCGACCATGAGCAAATTCACCGCGTTGAGCATGAGCTCGATGCACATGAATATAATTATAGCGTTGCGGCGCATCAGGGTACCCATGATACCGATGCAGAACAAAGCCATGCTTAAAAACAAATAATATTGTATTGGCATCTCTTTTAATTCAAAAGTTAAAATTCAAAAGTCAAAACTTATCAACTAGTCAACCTATTAACCTATCTCCTTTACTCTTTCCTTCCTATTACTATAGCACCTATCATGGCGCTCAAAAATAAAACACTGCTTATTTCAAACGGTAATACAAACTGTGTGAACAATACTTTTCCAAGATTCTTGATCAGTCCAATACCTGTATTAGTACGCTCAAGGCTGGCAACAGGCACGTTTCTTAATGCCCCCAATATAACCAGGAACAATATACCGCCCGAAATAACACCCGCCAGTTGTATCAGCCTGTTCTTTTGCGGCTCTGTATCTGCATTCAGGTTCATAAGCATGATAACAAAGAGGAACAGTACCATAATCGCACCGGCATAAACGATGATATTCACTATAGCCAGGAACTGAGCGTTCATTAATATATAATGGCCGGATATGGCAAAGAAAGTAGCAATAAGAAAAAGTACACTGCTGATGGGGTTACGGCTCAGGATAACGCCAAGCGCGCAGCCTAATGCCATAACAGTAAGGAACCAGAATAATATTTCGTACAGACCCATATATTATTTTGACTCTTGCTTTTTAGGATGAGGAATAAGCAAGTCTTCTTTTTTATAAATGAAACCCTTGCGATCGTAGTTAGCAGGCATCACCGTTTCACTCAGGTAAACGGCATCCTTAGGACATGCTTCCTCACAATACCCGCAGAAAATGCAACGCAACATATTGATCTCGTACTTAGCTGCATATTTCTCTTCACGATACAAATTTTCCTCACCTGCTTTGCGCTCTGCGGCTTCCATTGTTATGGCTTCAGCAGGGCAGGCAAGCGCACAAAGGCCACAGGCTGTACAACGTTCACGGCCTTCTTCATCACGGTTCAAGACATGCAAGCCACGAAACACCGGGCTGAAGGGACGCTTCTGCTCAGGATAATTTATGGTAGCCTTCTTCTTAAATATATGGCTGAGGGTAATGGTCAGCCCTTTGGCAATAGCAGGCAGGTACATGCGCTCCACGAATGTCATGGGGCTACGATTCACTGCTACCGACCTATCTGTCAATTTTTCCATTTCTATTTTTTAAGCGTCCACAAGATCACTGCACCTGTTATCACCATGTTCACCAGGGCCAGCGGTATTAAAGACTTCCAGCCAAGGCGCATCAACTGGTCGTACCTGAAACGAGGTAAGGTCCAGCGGACGAACATGAAGAATAATATAAAACCGACCACTTTGGTCAATAAAACCATTACACAAATTATAGTAAAGAACAGCGGACCTGCTGCCACCTGCACCTGGTCCATGAAGGGGAAGTTATATCCGCCAAAGAACAGTGTAGCCATAATAGCCGAGCTAACGAACATATTGATATACTCCGCAAACAGGTAGAAACCAAGCTTCATAGAAGAATACTCCTGGTGATAACCCATGTTCAATTCACTTTCCGCTTCCGGAAGGTCAAAAGGCGCACGGTTCAGTTCCGCAAAAGAACAAACCAAAAATACCAGGAAGCCAATGGGTTGTTTAAAGAAATTCCAGGTAAAGTATCCATCGTGCCAAAAACCATGCTGCTGGCCTACAATCTCCCGCAAGCTCAGGGTGCTGGTTAACATCAATAGCGCAATAAGGCTGATACCCATTGCCAGCTCATAAGATATAGCCTGCGATGCTGCACGTATACTACTTAAAAGAGAGAATTTATTATTAGATGCCCATCCACCCAGCATCACGCCATATACGCCAAGGCTCACCACACCAAAAATGAACAGGATACCTATATTAATATCAGCTACCTGCAGTGCAACTACATGGCCGCTTGAAGTAACGTAATCAGGGCCCCACGGCACAACAGCACTCGTCATAAGCGCGGTAAGCATAGCCAGGCAGGGGCCAAGTATGAACAGGAAGCGTGTAGAGCTGTCCGGGATGATCTCTTCTTTCATAAAGAGCTTCAAACCATCAGCAAGGGGTTGTAGAATGCCAAAAGGGCCTGCACGGTTTGGACCGCGCCTGTCCTGCATTACAGCTGCCACCTTACGCTCTGCCCATGTAGCATACATAGCGATACCCAGCGATCCCATCAGGATCACCGATATAAGAATGACCTTTTCTATTATAAAGCTTAAGCCTATTAGCAGTAGCAGCATTTAGCGTAAAAGTAATTAGTTCGTTAAAAAAATTTACTCGTTTTTATTATTTCCTATTCTATACACTTCCCTTAAAATCATCTGAATGCGCCGGGCCTTCTATTTCCGACAACTTTATCTCCGGCCTGTTCACATCACTTATTGCATGTATATCCATCAATAGCTGGGGCTGTTTGCCGATCACTTTATCTATCAGCACATGGGCCTTTTCAGTGTTCACGTAATGCCCCTGCGATATTACGCTGGTGCGTGACACTTTAGATGGCCCTTCTATCACCCAGTCCTTAGTTTCCTTTTTCTCAAAGCGGCATTCATTACATATCCATTCTTCCACTTCGCCCCATTGGTCTTTGCGGGCTGTGACACGATATACTTCGTCACCACGCATCCACAAGCGCGTTTTGCCACTACATGTAGGGCAGTCGCGATGCGCGTCTACCGGTTTGGTAAACCAAACACGATTCTTAAAGCGGAATGTTTTATCAGTTAATGCTCCCACAGGGCACACATCTATCACATTACCTATAAATTCATTGTCCAGCGCTTTGCCCAGCAATGTGCTTATTTCAGAATGGTCGCCACGTTCCAATATACCATGCTCGCGACGGTTCGTCAATTCCTGGGCAGTGTTCACACAACGGTAGCAAAGTATGCAACGCGTCATGTGCAATTGTATATATGGGCCTATGTCTTCCTTTTCAAACGTACGACGTGCAAATTCATAACGCGTACCTTCTGTACCATGATCATAGCTCAAATCCTGCAGGTCACACTCTCCGGCCTGGTCGCACACCGGACAGTCCAGGGGGTGATTGATGAGCAGCATTTCCACTATACCTTTACGGGCATCTATCACTTTGTCCGATGTAATGTTCTTTACTTCCATTCCATCCATCACGGTAGTGCGGCAGCTGGCTACCAGCTTTGGCATGGGGCGCGGGTCTTTTTCAGAACCCTTGCTCACTTCCACCAGGCAGGTACGGCATTTACCACCACTCTCTTTAAGCTTGCTGTAATAGCACATAGCAGGCGGAGTAACATCACCACCTATCATACGCGCAGCATTCAGAATAGTTGTTCCGGCCGGAACTTCTATCGTTATATTATCGATCGTTACTTTAAACTTCGGCGCTTCAGACATACATTATCTTCTTTAAGCTGTTGCAGGAACATGTATCGGGTCGGCATAATGCGCCAGTCCGAAATTCCTTTTTTGTGATTCATCGGGGTTCAATACATGCCATTCAAATTCATCACGGAANNCGGACAGATGGTATTACCTTCTATCCTCCGCTGTATATCCCATAGAAGATCTATATCGCTCATCTTGCCTTTCCCGTATTCCAGGTTCTTCAGTATTTTATACATCCAGCCTGTACCTTCACGGCAAGGGCTGCATTGACCGCAACTTTCATGATTATAAAAACGCGCGAGCGTCATAGTATGACGCACCACGCACTGGTCTTCATCCAGCACTTCAAATCCACCGGAACCCATCATGCTGCCTGTTGCAAAACCACCATCCGAAAGACTTTCGTAATTCATCAGGCGTGTTTCACCCTTAGCTGTTTTCAGCAAAAGGTTTGCAGGTAATATTGGTACCGATGATCCACCAGGTATACAAGCCTTCAGGCGCTTGCCCTTGGGTATGCCACCACAATACTCATCGCTGAAGATGAACTCTTCAACCGATATATTCATGTCTATCTCGTAAACACCGGGCTTATTAATATTACCACATGCCGACATCAGCTTACTACCTGTAGAGCGGCCAACGCCGATTTTCGCATACTCATCGCCACCCATATTGATTATGGGCACTACAGCCGCCAGTGTCTCCACATTGTTTACCACTGTTGGCCGCATCCATACACCCTGTATCGCGGGGAACGGTGGCTTGATACGCGGATTGCCACGTTTGCCTTCCAGCGACTCTATCAACGCTGTTTCTTCACCACATATATAAGCGCCCGCTCCACGGTGTACATATATCTCGCAATCGAATCCCGTTCCTAAAATATTTTTACCCAGCCAGCCATTATTTTTTGCTTCCGCTATAGCTTGTTCCAGTATGTCTACTATCCATGCATATTCTCCGCGGATGTATATATAGGTCATATTGCTACCCAGCGCAAAACTGCTCACGATCAGACCTTCTATCAGCAAATGTGGCAGGAACTCCATCAGGTAGCGGT
>DDET01000033.1 GCA_002336915.1 Bacteroidetes bacterium UBA1947
ACCACCATATATCTTTACTGCTAAGCGTTTACTTTGTGAATCGCGTCCGTTCTTTACACTACCTTCACCTTTTTTATGTGCCATTACTTTTTATTCTTATTACAAATTTAATAAAGAAAATTAAATTATTCCATTAATTTTTATTTTCGTCAGGCTCTGACGGTGACCATTCATCTTCTGATACCCCTTACGGCGTTTCTTTTTGAAGATGATCACTTTGTCACCTTTCAGGTGATCTATAATTTCAGCCTGTACTTTTGTTGAACCGGTAAATGAAATATTACCGTTGTTGTTGCTTAACAACACATCTGAAAACTCTACTTTGTCGCCTGCATTACCCTTGAGTCTATGCACAAACAATTCCTGGTCCTTAGACACTTTGAACTGTTGACCAGCTATATTAACAATCGCAAACATGAATCCTAAAAATAATTTGCGCAAAGATAATACACTTTTTTCTTTTTTGACAAATAAATTTTAAAATTTCCCTTGTTTAATGTCATAAAAGAGAAATATAAAGCCTTTTATACAAGCAATATATAGTATTCTGTGTGGCATAATTGTACATTTGCCTTCCCACATAAGGTGTAATGAAGATAAAATCTTTTCTTGCCAAACCATATGCGTCTATAGTATATAACCGTATACGCAAAGGGATGAGTACCGCAGTTGCCGATCAGCAGGCTATCCTGCAGCAACTGCTTAAGGCAGGCAGCCGCACTGTCTTTGGCAAAGAACACCAAATGCGCGAGGTAAAGACCTACGACGATTATAAACAGGCAGTGCCCCTGCGCGATTACGAAGCCTACCGGAAATATATAGACGAAATAAAAGACGGGCAGCAAAATGTATTGTGGAAAGGCAAGCCTATTTATTTTGCCAAAACATCGGGCACTACCAGCGGAGTAAAATATATTCCCATCACTTCCGACTCGATATCCAATCATATAGACACTGCCCGCGACGCCCTGTTAAATTACATGGCGCAAAGCGGCAATGCTGCTTTTGCCGACGGCAAGATGATCTTCCTCAGCGGCTCACCCGAACTGGAACGCGTGGGCGGCATACCCACCGGAAGGCTGAGCGGGATAGTGAACCACTTTGTGCCGCGGTACCTGCGCAATAACCAGATGCCATCGTACGAAACGAATTGTATAGAGGACTGGGAAACAAAACTGGACCGGATAGTGAACGAGACCATGAAGCAGGATATGACCCTGATTAGCGGCATACCCCCATGGATACAAATGTATTTCGACTGGCTGCAGGAGCGTAACGAGGAGAAAAAGATAAAAGAGCTGTTCCCCAACCTGCAGGTAATAGTGCATGGCGGGGTGAACTTTGAACCATACAAACCCAAATTGATCGAGAGCCTGGGCGGCACTGTCGATTTTATAGAAACATTTCCGGCCTCCGAAGGATTTTTTGCGTTCCAGGATACATTGACGGAAGAAGGCTTACTGCTAAATACCAATTCAGGTATCTATTACGAGTTCATTCCCGCGGGTGAGATATTTGACGAGCACCCTACGCGCTTATCATTGGCCGATGTAAAGGTGGGTGAGAACTATGCGCTTATCGTAAACAGCAATGCGGGCCTCTGGGCATATAACCTGGGCGATACCGTCCGCTTCGTGAGTACTGATCCTTACCGCCTCGTGGTAACAGGCCGCATAAAACATTACATCTCGGCATTTGGGGAACATGTCATAGGCGAGGAAGTGGAAAGCGCACTGATGCAGGCTGCCAAAGAACACAATGCCAATATCATAGAATTTACCGTAGCACCCAAAATAATTACCGATGGTGAGCTACCTTACCATGAATGGTTTGTAGAGTTTGAGCACACACCCGATAATATTGCAGCATTTGCCCACAGTGTGAACGAGCACCTGCGCGAGAAAAATATCTATTACAACGACCTGATAACAGGTAATATATTGCAGGAGCTAAAGGTGAACGTAATGAAACCACACACCTTTATCGAGTATATGAAATCGGTAGGCAAGCTGGGCGGCCAGAATAAAGTGCCTCGCCTGGGTAATGACCGTGTTATTGCGGATGCGCTGCAGCCCTGGGTGCAATGTTAGGCACAACCTATTAATCAATAAGGAAAAGAATGTGCACATGATGCCCATTAATACAAGATCCACCACAAAGAAGGAATTAAAGGAGCTCTTCACATCTGTAGAACTAGGAAGAGGCATTTTAATTGTTGTAATTGTTTTCTGCCTGGGAGTCTATCCTGTTTCTGTATGGGATGCGCGGTTGATCTATGAGGCTGAATCCTATCAGGGATATATAATTAAGAAGTTCATCGACTCAACTGATAAATTCGAATCTAAGATATTGCTAGAAGAATACGATGCGCATTATTTTGCTAATAATGATGCCTGGAATAAATGTAGGATCGGTGATACTATAATTAAAAAAGCGGGCACCATGCGATTTCTATTAATTCGCGGCAACGACACATTTGCATTCTATCCACAATTGTTTGGCGATCATGAAGTAAAAGATAATTAGTTTTACCCCAGTTCTTTACCAGCTGCCGTTGCTGACTATACTATATTAATTAGAAAACTGAGATAGAGTATGAGTATTTCACACGAACAAACGATAACGAATATAGTTATTGATATTGTAAAAATACCGGAGCAATTTCATGAATTACGTAACGTCAGTGCCAATTTCCTATTAGAAAAATCAGGGTACTTCGAAAAACACGATATGATAAATGAGGCAGATATTTATGCGGTGCTTGTTAAACATCCCGAATATGTAGAACAATGGTTGCACTGGTCAGAAGATAAACGAACAAGTGGTGGATGGTGTTTTTATCAAGAAAAGAACATGCGCTATGTTGTCAGGCGACCACTACAAAAAACCTCGCCTCTTGAATTTTCAGACGTTAAACAAGGTTGTGCTGTTTTTATTAAGTACGAAATTGAAGAAATGAGACATTACAACGTATAATAGCGCGAATAATAATTTCCCAAAATTGGCTCAAAAAAATGACAGCCCCTCACGAGACTGTCATTAAATTATATCACATCACCCGTCCTTTAGGGAGCGGGGGTATTTATTTCTTCGTCAGTAATGTCTGGTATTGCGTGGGCTGATTTATGAGGTCCAGCGCTTTTGCAAATTCCTTATCATCTTTCAGGCTCTGCTGTATGCGGCCGCGGAGGTAATAATAGCGCGATACTATTTCATTTTCCAGCAGACTCTTTACTTCGTCTTTATGCTTGGCAAGGTCTTGCTTTTTATCGTGCGATATTTTGGCCTGCAGCGCAGCGAATTCGCTTTTTGCAGCATCGTAATATTTTTCCCTTACTGCCGATGCCTGCAACGAGTCAAAAGTTTCTTCGGTCTCTGTTTTGTAGGAGTAGTCTTTATTCGCCAGCCATTTGCTGAAGTCCTCAAAATCGGCCTCGGTCAACGCAAAAGCAAATGCATCAGGTATAGTTGCGTGCTTGCCTTTATACTCGGTGGCGTAGTCGAAGAGGTAGTTCTTCGTGTACAAGGTAACCGCAAGGCGGCTGGGCAGCTCATCTTTTATGGTCACCTCGGGTTCTACACCACCACCGCTTAAAACGGTACGGCCGTTCTTGGTTTTAAATGTCTTCTTCAGTGAATCGGGTACGTAGCCCACACTGCCATCGGCATTCCTGTGGCTGTAGTCTATGGCCTGTATACAGCGGCCGCTGGGTGTATAATATTTTGCTATTGTCAGTTTCAGTTTTGAGTTGTAGCCAAGGCTTACGGTATTTTGCACCAGGCCCTTGCCATAGGAGCGCTCTCCTATTATAACACCACGGTCCAGGTCCTGCATAGTACCTGCTACGATCTCGGATGCAGATGCTGATGAATGATTCACCAACACAGTCAGGGGTATTTTTGTGTCCCATGCTGCTTCGCGTGTGCTGTAGGTGTGGTCCATATCCTGCATCCTGCCTTTGGTATTCACCACGGGCACACCCTTCTCCAGAAAGATATTGCATACGGCCACCGCTTCATCCAGCAAGCCACCGGGATTGTTCCTCAGATCCAGCACCACACCTTTCAGGTTGGGCTGCACTTTCTTCAGGCTATCCAGCGCATTGCGCAGGTGCTTGCCGCATGCGGGGGTAAACTGGGTTAAACGTGCATAGGCAATATTGTTCTGCGGACCGGTAAGCCCGGCAAAAGGCACGCTGGATAATTCAATCTCGCCCCTTGTTATGATCTTTGGTGAAATAACACCCGAGTAAACGTCCTTAATAGTTAAGGTTACCTGCGTACCGGGCGATCCTTTAAGTAATACACTAATGTCATCGATACTTTTACCTTTCAATGGCTGGTTGTCGATAGATATAATGAGGTCACCGGGATGAAGACCTGCTTTTTGCGAAGGACTGTTCTCGTACACATCACCTACATATATATCATCAGCCTTGCGGTGCATGGTAGCGCCAATGCCTCCATATTTGCCCGATACCTGGAACTCATAATCCTCAATATCGGCCTCGGATATAAAATTTGTATACGGGTCCAGGTCGTCCAGCATGGCATCAATACCCGTTTTTACCATTTTCCCTGGCTCTATCGGGTCCACATAATAGGTATTCAATTGCTTGAACAAGGTTGCGAATATGTCCAGGTTCTTCGATATCTCGAAATATGAATCTGTATTGGCCGCCTGTATAGACAAAAACAATATACTTGTGAGGCCCACTCCTGCTATAAAACCGCGTGCATTCTTAATTTTTCTAATAAGTGCTTTCATACTGGCACAATCCTTGTTTTACTTAAAATTACTGAGCAATGTACGAAAATATGAAATGCCGGGCTTCTATAAGAAAAATTTAACAAGCTATAGGCAATAAGGCATTGACGGCATGAAAAATTTATGTACTTTGCATAGTAATTAACGTAACGCGAAAAAGAAAAAGATGAAGAAGATTTTACTTATTACAGTTGGAGTGTTCAGTTTGCTATCCTCTTTTATGGTAGCTGCGCAAACATTCACTGTGGCTGCTGACACTGTTTGGGTTACCACTACCGGCGCAGGTGGCCAATATCATGATGACATTACCAATATAAGCTCGCAGCCCATAAACATCAGGTGGAATGTGCTTCCCGGTTATAGCTTGCCGCAATCATGGCAGGACAATTTCGGCATATGTGATAATATGCTGTGCCGCAATAATCCTGTCGGTACGCATACTCTTTTCGAAACCGTTTATACCACTATGAATACTCCTTATCCTGTAGGTGGCCCTACTCTTTTTGATATCCAGTTAACAAGCCCGGGAATGGACACTGCAGTTAATGGTTCAGGTTTTCTAACCATTAATATAAGGGATATAACCAACACAACCGGTACCTCGAAGAACATCACGTTCATGATCAATAAATTCCCTACCAGCGTGAATAAAGTTGCCAAGGGGAATGATGATGTAACCTTGTATCCAAATCCTGCCAGGAATGAATTGAATGTACTCTTCAACCCTGATGCAGACATAAAAATAATTTCGGTTTACAACCTGATAGGCAAAGCGGTTACTGTTTACAAACTTACCAGCAATACAAGTGCTAAACTGAATATTGAGGACATGCCTACAGGTATATATTTTATCCGCCTCATAAACGGGCAGGGCCAGGTAGTAGCTACGCGCAAGTTCACACACCAATAATATTACCTCTTATTATAGTTCCAGATCCCCCCGGTTACCCGGGGGGATCTTTCTTTTATGGCATCCCTTTTGATTAATATACCTGCAGAGTACATTTATTATTGTAAATTGGTAAAAACAGGACCCCCGCTAATGCAAGGCCTATTCAGATACATAATTACATTCTTACTGCTGCTGCCCATAGCAGTACAGGCACAAAAACCCTTTGTGGAGGGTACCATCCTTTACAGCATAAAGCTGCAGCAGGCAGATGGCAGCAGTGACCAGACCGTGCATAACGGTACTTATATTATCACTGTAAAAGGCAAACAACTAAAAAAAGAGTTTAAGCTCGACAACGATTTTGACAACGCCATATTGTATAACGGCGATGCCAATACTGCCTATTCACTTAAAGTAACGCAGGGCAAAAAGTATGCGATACAACTGGATGCACAAGAGCTTGTGAACCGTACCAGCAGCTACCGGAATTTCAGGCTGGAAGACCAGGGAGGCAATACTACAGTTGCAGGGCTAGCTGCGCAGAAAGCAAAGGTCACTTACAGAGACGGGGCATCGGTGGATATACTTTATACGAAAGAGTGGAAACCCGCTGATGAATATTTGTTCGAGCATTTCCCTTCTATTAATGGCTTGCCGCTTGACTTTACATACAAGGTAGAGAACGGTGCGCTAATACATTTCCATGCAGAAAAGGTAGAATCAAATGTGGTGGAGAGCGGCGTCTTCAGATTGTCAAAGGATTGTAAAATCATCAGCAATGCGGAATACCAACAATTAAGCAAGTAAAATTTCTCTCATATGCCTGATTTTTTTCGTAAATTTAGGTATGGTATTACGGCTAAAATTCCTGTTACTAGCTATCATGCTGCTGCCTGTTTTGGGCAGAGCCGATACTTATACCGACTGGGACCAGGCGCTTGAGAACAGGTTCCGCGTTACCGAAATAAGAATGGCCTGGGACAACCTGGATACCATCCCGGACATACTGGACCAATTCCCCAACCTGGAAGTACTAAAGGTCAACAATAACCGGATACGTACATTACCCCAATCGCTCTTCAGGTGCAGGAAGCTGCGTAAGCTGATAATATTCCATAACAGGTTAACAGAGCTACCGGAGGCTATAGGTAAGCTGACACACCTGGAAGACCTTGAAGTGAGCTACAACCGTCTCACAAAACTGCCTGACTCGATCTGCTACCTGACCAGGCTTACCACCCTGGAGGTGACAGGCAACCAACTACGACGCCTGCCAGCCGTGATAGGCAACTTGCACAACCTTGATGTGCTGCGTAGCGCTTCTAACCAACTGGATACACTACCTGCAAGCATCACCTTACTGAACAAACTGACGTTACTTGACCTGAGCGAAAACAAGCTGGACCTGCTACCGCGCAACATAGGCAAACTGCAGAACTTACAGTTCCTGTATATGGCACGTAACCAGCTGGACGATATACCTGAGTCGCTGGGAGATTGTAAAAAACTGCAGGAGCTGGACCTGGTATATTGCGGTGTGATGAGATTGCCGCAGTCGCTGGCGGATATACAAAGGCTGGAGCTTGTGTATGTGGATGACCGTACTATTGCTTTCTACCCAAACCCAAGATTTGCTTACCGGCAAACTATAAAAGTGGTGGATGGAGGAACCTATCCTTACCGCAGCTCTCAATAATATCCCCAATATTAAGGGAACAATACTCCCCTGTATTTATTTACATCGGCCTGCGGCAGCGTGCCACCGTACTTACTGTTTATTGCGTTGATCACCTGGTTAGCGATCAGTGCATAACCACGCGGTGTAAAATGTAAACCATCGAGCGAGTAAGCACCGCCTTCCACAAATTTAGGGCTATAGCTTACGCCATTCACCATTACGCCCGGCTCTATAGATTTCAGGTACGCGTTAATATCAACGAAAGCGAGACCATTTGCTTTGGCTTCTGCCTCAATGAAACTATTGAACTGAGCGATAGCCGTACGCACATACCCTATCTCATCGAGCGAGAGGACCCAGCGGCCGGGAATAGGTACCGCCTGTGTGCCCCAGTGCGCACACTTTAACGAATCTACAGGCATCTCGAGCAAGAGCATTTCGCCATCTTTGATCTGCCTTACCGTAGCACCATCCGTCATGTAAAAGCGATTACCGTTATTATCATTTAGGGGTATGGTATTGAAATAGGGCATATCAAGTATATCGGGCACATTTATCAAAACACCTTTTGCACCATTCTGCACCATATTCATTACTGCTGCGTGGTAGTTCGTATCAAACATGGCCTCAGGAGTTATATCATTGGTGGAAGGGTCACCGGGAGGACTGGGATTGCCTATTCCTCCACTCTGTGCGTAGAGGAATACATCAAAAAAGCCTAGCCAAATTGTAAAGAAAGTTGGCTTAATTGCATCACGTGTGTATTGCAATTGCTGCAAAGGACTAAAACTGAGATCGTGATAAAAGCGGCGTGCAAAGGGCAGCTCGCCGGGCTTTACAAAATCGAGTGTGGCAATATAGTCCTGCACGATAAAATCTGCCGACCGCATGCCGGGAGTAGCGATGTTATTAAAGGGCTCTTGCGTCACTATCCTGGTGCTGTCGCCGTCTATGTTCCAGTTGCTTTCTTTCACCGGGCCCAATGATGGTATACCATCGCAACCCGCAGCAATAGCAAGCACATTTTTAGGGTGCGGGAATCCTGATTCGGCGGGAAGCAAAGGCTGTTTAAAATCACCGCCTCCAACGAGCTTGAACCGGGCCGCCAATATAGCGGCAAGAGAATTTTCCTGTGCGGACCTATATTGGCTGCCATCTGCAAAGCCGGCTGTATAAGAATCACCGAAAGCCATGTAGCGGGAAAAGTCGGCATTGCCTGCAGTGGGCGCTTTGGGCGAAATGTTGGGCTTGCAAGCCGCAAGGCCACAAACTATTGCAGTTATTATATAGAGCTTCTTCATTATTTTCTTTTTTCCGGGGTTTAAAAATTATATGTTATCCCGATGCCCGGTATGGCAGCCTTTGCCTGGTACCTCCCGCTGAAATTTGCGGGATCGTAACTACCATCGTGCGCGCTAATTAGCTGGTATTCCATAGCCAGTATTATGTTCAGCTTCTTCACCGGATTGTAAGAGAGGCCGCCGTTCAATACAATACGATTTGCATCGGGCAGATCGGGTGAAATGTAACCGGCATGGGCGGGTGTAGGATCGTAAGCAGCACCAAGCATTACAGCTATCTTGCCAAAATTGTAATTACCGCCCAGCCTGAATGCCGCAACATTTTTATACAGGCGGGCCTGTTTGCTGTCTTTAAGATTACCTGTCTCCTGCGCGAAATCAAAACCAAGCGAATCGTAGCTTTTCCAGCCTACATAGTTTACATCAAACTGCAGTGTTAATGCTTTTGTGGGTTTGTAGCCTACACCGAGGGATATTACTTTGGGCAGCTTTACACCTGACTTGAATGAGGTATTAGGGAACTGGTCGCTAAGAGAAGTGGGTACAGTAAAAGTAGCCTTGCCATTATTCACTTTCATATTGACGCCGGAGCGGTATGAAATACCCGCCTGCAAATTGTCGGATAATTTAAAATGAACGCCTGCGTTAAAACCAAAACCTCCTGCACCACCTTTCAATTGTGCTTGTCCTTCTGTACCATCCATACTGGTAACAGGTAATGCCTGGCGAAGGAGTATGCTGCCGAAGCCGTATACCAAACCTGCACCTGCCGATATCTTATCGGTGATCTTATAACTGAATGTGGGCTGCACAAAAATGCTTTGCAGTTGGATCTCCTGTATCACGTAACGGCCTGCCCAATCATCATCCCATTTGATACCGCTGCCAAATGGTGTATATACCGCAAGGCCAAGGCCTACTTTATTATTTTTCTTCAATGGGCCGCCCAGGTATAGATTAAAGGGGGTGTAAAGATGCGACTGTGCATCAGCAGTGTAGGTACCTGTAGGAGATTGTACATAACGCGTGTGCGGGCTTAGAAATACGACACCCGCATATGCCTGCATCCCATCCATATGGGAGATACCACCGGGATTGTAAAATATGGTGGATGCGTCCCAGGTCCAGCCGGTGCCGCCGCCGCCCATGGCCAACTGCCTGAGCCCCTGCAGATTGAGCTGGAAGCCCCCTGCAAAAGAATGGGCAACAGAGACTATGAGCATAGCTGTGAGAATAAGGAATCTCTTCATAAGGGAAATGTTAATATGCTGTATAGGTCAAATTTAGTTTAAGTTCTCATTAGTAGTAGCGGTGAGCGGTGGTTTTGTTGAGTGGCAGTTTGCTGTCGCTACAAGGGAGACCTCTCTGAAGCAAGGACCGTTCGAATATATTAGCCTGAGCAATCATTTCTGCTTTTCCGCTCATAAAGTAATTTCCGGTTTTTGGATGGGTAATGTTGGGAAATGCCTTCTGGTATTGTCATATGACGTTTTAGTAAAATTTCTGGTCGTTTCTGGTTTGTCTTTTTCAATTGGGACCAGGAGAGAAGTTCTGTTTTTTCCGGTTTTGCCTTTTATCGACACTTATCGGCTCTTGTTTAAAATCTCATCTTATGAATCCCTCCTCTGCTTGTTACTTTCTTTTGTCTTGACACAAAAGAAAGTAACCAAAGAAAAGGTCAAGGCTCCTGGAAAGAAAGCTAAAAATGCTCGTTACGGCCTGAAAAGAGCTATAAGTTCGAGCGGAAAGCAAATCCGGATGGGAGGAGGACTTTTGTGCTTCAACTATCCATCTTCTTCAGTAGACGGAGCTCTTTTTTAACCGGCCTACACTCCCATTTTATTTCGAATTCTGATTTCTCTTAACCGGCCTCAATGAGAAGAGTTCTTAACGCTTTCTTTCCAAATGCCGGTCTTTGGGTCGCCAACTCTGCCGGAAGGCAGAGTTGTTTTTCGGGAATGCCCGAATCGGGCGTGAAAATAAAAATCGGGCATTTCTTAACGGTGTAAGGTCGATGAAAAGCTTATGCAGCTTATCATATGATGATAAAAGTAGCGTGCCCGATTTGTGCCCGACCATGCGGCCGGGCAGGCCCGAATCGGGCATTTTGTGCCCGACCGATGCCTGTTGTCGGGCATTTGGATAGTTGTGCAATTGAAGAATTTCGCCGGTTCATAATAGCGGTTTATTGTTTAATAATATGTGCCTGAGCGTCCGGTTTTTGAGGGCAATGGTTAGGCAACCCGTAAAGTTCCGAAGCAGTTTTGAGATGGGCAAATTGAAGTTTTATGATACCCTTTTTGAAGGGTATCATACCCCCTCGCGGAGGGTATGATACTGCTATTTTTGAAGTTAAGATGTTGAGAATGAGGAAGTGTTATAACGGAATGAAAAAGGGGGGAAAAGGCGATGTCAATAACCCTTCAACCGCATCCCAATGAATGCCATTGCAAATGGAGTTTTATCGGTACCACCGGATGCCGCAAGGGAACATCGGGAGGAACAGGTCATAATTGCCTATGCGAACCTTATAATAATTATAGAATTGGTTGGAATTAACAACAATTATGGCTGGCGGCGTTTCTACATGTTATATTTCTTACCCTCATCGGTGAGCATAAAAAGATCGGGAGTGGATGGATGGAATTTAATCAGCTTTTGGGCTGCGAGCTCTTCGAGCAAGGGGTTGAGATTTGCTTTGGGAATATGAAGTTGGCCGATAAGACTGTCAATATGAAGAACGGGGCGCTTATCTGTATAGAGGAGGCTTATCTCTTTAATTTTTGCTAATACATCGTTTGCTGTGGCCATGGGCTAAATAACAGAAAAATCAAGCCATAGCGGTATTTAGTATATAGTGGAAAGTGTGTAGTGAAGACACAGTGTGCAGTACAAATCAGCGGGAACGGACATCCCCCGGACCTCCCGCCGAAAATGCGGGACTGCCGCGCGCAAGGGGGAATTTGCCGGTCTAATCTTAAGCTTCGTGCAGATGGTCATCTTTGGTTGCCCGGTAGCAAGCTATGCTGCAAGGCTATGGCTCCGCGCGATAACGCGTGATGAATAAATAAATGTAGCTGTACGAACTCTTAAAAGTGGGTGTGGAATTATTTGTTTAACTAAAATCTATCTCTTACCTTTGCACTCCTTTATTGAATTATTGTCCTGTGAGAAGGGCTAAAAGCATAAGATTATGAAACGTACATACCAACCACACCGTCGCCGTCGTAAGTCAGTACATGGTTTCCGCCAGCGTATGGAAACGGCAAATGGCCGTAAAGTACTGGCATCGCGCCGCAAGAAAGGACGTAAGAAACTGACTGTGTCGGACGAACGCCGCCTTAAATAAAATTTAAAACTCAACTGCCATTCGTAATACTTTCAAAGCATACGAGCGGCTCAAGCGCGAGCAGCATATTGATACGCTTTTCCAATCCGGGAAAGCGTTTTCTGTTTTTCCCATAAGATTCATCTATACTATAGTTCCCCGGGGCGATGAGCTATCGCCTGTACGGGTGGGCTTTTCCGTGCCCAAAAAGCGATTCCGGCTGTCGGTACACCGGCACAGGATACGCAGGCTACTGGTGGAGGCCTGGCGGCTACAGAAACAGCCCCTATACGAGGCCATACCCAAAGAAAAGCAGTTGCAGTTGTTCCTTATCTTTGCAGATGGGACGATACCCGAATATAATGTGGTGGAAAAAGCAGTGGGTATGGGTATAGACAAGTTTATAAAAATGCAGGGGGCAGCAAAAGATGCGTAAAATCTTCTCGGTAATATTCATAGGAATCATCAACTTCTACAGGGCATTCATATCGCCGCTGTTCGGGTCGAAATGCCGTTACACGCCTACCTGCAGTACCTATGGACTGGAAGCAATAAAAAAGCACGGGCCTTTTAAAGGCGGCTGGATGGCGCTGAAGCGGATAGCAAGCTGCCACCCCTGGGGCGGAAGCGGGTATGACCCGGTACCTTAAAGTAAGAGCGGGAGCGGAAGGAGAGATGCCTCACCCCAACCCTCTCCAAAGGAGAGGGAGTTGAAGGTAGGAGCGGGAATAGAGTATTAATTTGTTTTGAATTTTTGAATTATGTTTTACTCATTTAAAGGTTTTGTACCGGTAGTAGATCCATCATCGTTCGTGCACCCGCAGGCCATTGTGACGGGGAACGTGGTGATAGGTAAGGACGTGTATATTGGTCCCGGTGCCGCACTGCGTGGTGACTGGGGCGCTATTGTGATAGAAGATGGCTGTAACGTGCAGGAAAATTGTACGATACATATGTTCCCGGGAATGACGGTAAGGCTGAAGGAAGGGGCACATATAGGCCATGGCGCCATCATACACGGGGCCACAGTGGGCCGCAATGTGCTGGTGGGGATGAACTCGGTAGTGATGGATGAAGTGGACATAGGCGATGAGAGCATAATAGGGGCGCTGACCTTTATTAATGCCAATACCATCATACCTCCGCGTACGGTATATGCAGGAAATCCAGGCAAGATGATAAAGGAAGTGAGTGATGAAATGCTGGCCTGGAAAACCAAAGGGACGAAGCTATACCAAAGCCTGCCTAAAGATTGTTTTGACAGCCTGGTGGCCTGTGTGCCCCTGTACGAGATGCCTGCGGACCGGCCGAAGCAGGAGACGCTGTATGCTACCTGGGAGCAGATAAAGAAAGGGTAAACCCTCTCCCCGCCTCCCTGAAGGGAGGTGACAGTTTGATAAGTTTTAAGGCTCCGGATGGAGCCTTTTGTGTTAGTTATCATTGGGCGTGCCCATTGCGAGAATTGTTCAACCCCTTTGGGGTTGGCACTCTAAGTGGCTTTCTAAACCCCGGATTTCATCCGGGGCTATTCAGGTTGAACCCCGTTGGGGTTCAAGAGGCATGCATTTTATCATAAGTATGATGTGCCGCGAGTATGCCCTTCGCGAGCCGATGAGTCCTCAGTCGAGAGACTCACCAAGTAAAGAGAAATATTTATAAAAAGATAAAGGTCACGCGATGCGTGACCTTTAATCTTTTTGTGGGTAATCCGTTTTTTTATAAGCTAATTAAGCTTCATCAGAGTTAACCAGTTCGTTCACGAACTTAGCAACTGATGCAATACGGGCATGATTCAGTGCATAATGGATAAATTTACCATCACGCTCTGTGATAACGAT
>DDET01000004.1 GCA_002336915.1 Bacteroidetes bacterium UBA1947
AGAGCGAAGGCTGTATGCGCGATGCCCTCTCGATGCTGGACAGGATAGTGAGCTTCACCAATGGTATGCTTACCTACAGCAATACCATGGAGCACCTTAACCTGCTGGATGCCGACTACTACTTTAAGCTGGTGGACCATATGCTAAGCCAGGACGTAAGCGGCACACTGCTGCTGCTGGATCAGGTACTGGAAAAGGGCTTTGAGGGCGATGTGATCATCAATGGCCTTGCCGAGCATATGCGCAACCTGCTGCTATGCAAAGACCCACGCATGGCCAAGCTGCTGGATGTACCCAACGACCACAAGCAGGTGTACTATGAGAAGGCCAACCAGGCACCACCGTCTTTTGTCTTAACGGCGCTCAACGTGATAAACGACAGCGAGCTGCAGTACAAGAACGCCACCAATAAAAGGCTACATGTGGAGATGTGCCTGATACGTCTCTGCTATGTGCTGCAGGCCACCAAAATGCAGGCCGAGGATGTAAAAAAAAACAGCAGTAATATAGTTCCGCAGCCTGCTGTGAGCAATGCCCATATGCAGCCCGTAACCAGTACGGTAAATGTAGCGCCACAGGTATCGGCAGGTAGTGCCAGCATGCCGGTTTATATGGCCCCTGCACAGGCAGCGCCGGTAGTGGCAGAGCCTGCACAGCCTAAGCCACAGCCGGTATACACACCACCCACGCCACAGCCCGCCAACAGCAATATGCCCCCGCCATCGCAGGCAAGGCGCATCAGCAAGAGCCTGCTGGGCGAAATAGAAAATGAAGTAAACAATACCACGGGCAATACGGTCGTGCAGAAAGAGCTGAGCCAGGAGCTGGTGAACGAGGTATTTGAAAAATATAAGCAAACTCTCCGCGACCAGAACCGCAGCGTATACCATGCCCAGTTCAGCGGCATGACGGTAGAAGTTCCCCAGCCCGACGAAGTCCGTTTCATAACCCCCAACGACCTGACCGATGCCTATGTAAAGGAGCTGCGCGATGTGCTGATAGACTTCTTCCGAACCCACACCGGCATAGCTGCCCTGCGGGTAACCAGCGAGATACGCATAGACACCAGCAATTTAAAGCCGCAGGAAAAGATCCTGAGCCGCCCCGAGATATACGAGGTTATGGCTGCCAAGAACCCCAACCTGGCCAAGCTAAAGGAGGGATTGAATATGCAGATCGATTATTAGTTGGCTTGTTCATTGGTTGACTTGTTGAGTGGTTTACATATGTTTTTCAATAAATTAAGTGCCAATCAACTAATCAACTGCTCAACTAATCAACCTGAATTACTATTTTTGAGTCCGAATTAGAACAAACAACGACTATGGCTGAAGTGATACGCATGCCGCTGCTGAGCGATACGATGAAGGAAGGGGTGATAGCGGAATGGCACAAAAAAGTAGGTGATAAAGTAAAAGCAGATGACGTAATAGCCGATGTGGAGACCGATAAGGCCACCATGGAGGTTATGCCCTATGTGGACGGAACCCTGCTATATATTGGTGTGGAGAAAGGTAAAGGTGTACCGGTAAACGGCATCATGGCTATAATAGGCAAGGAAGGCGAGGACTACAGTGCACTGCTGAAGGATGATGCCGCTAAGCCCGCCGCAGCCGCCGAGGCACCAAAAGAAGAAGCCCAAAAGGCTGATGCGCCCAAGCAAGAGGCCCCCAAGGCTGAAGCTCCAAAAACCGAAGCTGCACCACAGCAGCAGGCAGCACCTGCCGCAGCACCGCAAGCGGCAGCCCCGGCACCGGAAACACCCGCCGAAACCGACGAACGTTTAAAGGCATCTCCACTGGCCAAGAAGCTGGCGGAGGAAAAAGGCATAGACCTGCAGCAGGTAAAAGGCAGTGGCGACAATGGCCGCATCATAAAGCGCGATGTGGACAGCTTCACACCTGCAGCAGCCGCTCCTGCACCGCAAAAGGCTGCGGCGCAGGTAATGCAATTTGCCCCGGTTGGGCAGGAAGGCCATACCGACAAGCCGCTGAGCCAGATGAGGAAGATAATAGCCCAGAGGCTGGCCGAAAGCAAGTTCAGTGCACCGCACTTCTACCTCCGCATGACGGTGAAGATGGACAATGCAATGGAGGCACGCAAAGCCATCAATGCAGTAAGCCCGGTTAAAGTATCCTTCAATGACTTGATCATAAAAGCATGTGCAATGGCCCTGCGCCAGCACCCCGATGTGAACAGTTCATGGATGGGCGATTTCATTCGCGCCAACAATCATATACACGTAGGTACAGCAGTAGCCGTGGAAGACGGACTGATAGTACCGGTGATAAAATTTGCCGATCAGAAGTCTCTGTCGCAGATAGCGCAGGAGGCAAGCACGCTGATAGATAAAGCACGCAATAAAAAATTACAACCGCCGGAATTTACCGGTAATACATTTACCATATCCAACCTCGGTATGATGGATATAGATGAGTTCACAGCCATCATCAATCCGCCGGATGCATGTATACTGGCAGTAGGCAAGATAGAGCCTACACCTGTAGTGGAGAACAATGAAGTAGTGGTACGCAACCTGCTGAAGCTTACCCTCAGCTGCGACCATAGGGTAGTGGATGGTGCAGTAGGTTCACGCTTCCTGCAAACACTGAAAGCACACCTGGAGAACCCGGTGACAATGCTGGTTTAAGTCAAAGGTCAAAAGTGAAAAATCTGAAAGTCTGCATAAAAAAATGTCCTTCGCGCGAAGGACATTTTTAGTTTTTGACTTTTAAGTTTTGAATTTCTTAAGCGATATCCGGGTACAATGGTAACTCTTCCGGTTCGCGACGTATCTCGGTATACCAGAACACCGGGAAGGCTATGGGGGCTGCGAATGTCATAAATAGTATCCATGTGGTCTTGGCCGCGCCGTTCATACTTACCAGTCGCGCTATGTGTATCACAAAGTAAACAAGCACTGCGGCGGTGATAGCAAAGCAAAGTGAGAAGAAGAACAGTGTACCGCCATAGTTCTGCGACAGCAGGCTGGACATAGACACATGGTCTTCCATAATGCCCTTACTAATAAGGCTGCGCATGATGATGAGATACTGTATCAGCCAGCCCATGTAAGAGAGCAATGGTAGAAAGCTGATAATACCCATCCTGCGTTTCATACGATAATCCATCTTTCCTATACGATGCATAACATAAATTTTTTGGTTCTGATGATATTTGCAACAATACTGTGCCACGGGCTTTGTTAACATAATTTTGTGGCTAAGTTGTTGGCATTCCCCTGGTTTTTGTTATATTTTTATAGATGCATTAACAGTCCTGTTATGAAGAAAAACTACGCGCTTATTCTCTTATTGATGCTCATCGGCGTTGCTGCACAGGGCCAGGTGAATGTGACCTATACCATTAACACTGCACAAGACAGGCATAACATCAGTCCATACATATACGGTATCAATAACGGGGTGTATAAAAAGGCCACCTGGAGGCGCTGGGGCGGCAACCGCACATCGGCCTATAACTGGGAAAATAACTACTCGAATGCAGGCGCAGATTACTTTGATAATAATGACGACTACCTGCCATGGGTGATGAACCTGCCGGCTAACCAGTACAAAAGTGCCGCATCGGTACTGAAGGCGTTTCATGATAGCGCCATGGCACAGAATGCAGTGAGTGGAATCACACTGCCAATGGTTGGCTGGGTATCGAAGGACGGAAATGGAGTCGTAACTGCCGGTGAACTGGCACCATCTGCACGATGGGCACAGGTGCAGGACATAAAAGGCGCAGCATTTACCCTAACACCCGACACTACCGACAGTAAGATATACGTAGACGAAGAACTGAACTTTCTCATCAGTACATTCGGGCATGCAAATACGGCTACTGGCATTAAAGCCTACATAATGGACAATGAGCCGGGGCTCTGGTGCTCGCAGTTCCAGCATATGCGGAGCAACTGCCTGACATATAATGAACTGCTGACGAAAACTGATACATTGGCCGCAACCGTTAAGAATATGGACTCGAGTGCCTTGGTAATGGGGCCTGAATCGTTTGGTTTTAGTGAATACTGGGACCTGCAGAATGCAAGCGATAAAGCCAATTATGCAGCCGATCATTGGTTTGTAGATTCTTACCTGAAACATATGCAGGCCTCATCAACTGCTGCGGGAAAGAGACTGCTGGATGTATACTCCGTACACTGGTACCCGGACCTGTATACCGTCCAGGTTTACTCGGAAGATACCGACCACCAGACCTGCATACAGCGCATGCAGTGTATCCGCAGCCTCTGGGACAGCAGCTATGTGGAGGATAGCTGGATAGGGCAGTGGTTCGCGCCTGAGCTGCCTATGATACCGCATATTAAAAACTCCATCAACCAGTTTTACCCAGGCACTAAATTCGCCATCAATGAGTACGATTATGGTGGGCACCACCATATATCGGGTGGTATAGCGCAGGTTGATGCGCTGGGAGCATTCGGTAAGACCGGTGTGGATTATGCTGCGCTATGGGGAGATATTAACGGCTACAATATTTCTGCCTTCGACCTATATAGGAACTATGATGGCAACAACAGCAAGTATGGTGATATCTATGTAAAATCATCCTGCAGCAACCCGGATACTTCGTCTGTATACGCATCGGTGGAGGATAGCACCAATAAAACGCTGCACATAATGGTGCTGAACAAATCGGGCTACAATAGTATTAATGCGACTATAAATATTCAAAGTGCGGTAACGTATAATAAGGCAGACATGTACTATTTCAATGGCCAGGATTCTGCTATACAGCATGTTGCTTTGCCTGCGGCTGCACTGAATAGTAATACATTCACATACAGCATTCCATCTTACACAGCTGCTCATTTTGTACTGCGGGATACAACAGTTGTGGTTGCAGTAAATGAACTGAATAAAGAACAAATAGGGCTGTCAGTATTCCCTAACCCGGCGCGGGGCGAGACTTTTGTTTACTATGAAAATAATAACGCTGCTATGGGTACTGTAACTATTTCAGACCTGCAAGGCAGGGTGGTAAAGAGCTATGAAGGATTAAAGGGTAGCGGGCAGGTCTCTTGCTCCCTGCAGGCTGCAGGTGTCTACTTTGTGCGCTACAGCGACGGGGTATATAGCAAAACAGAAAAACTGGTAATACTGAAATAATAAAAATCCCCCGAAGCTTTTGGGGGATCTTTTTTGTAAAATATTTTGTGACTGGGGCATCATCATACATTTAGCCCCACCTTAACCGTGTACTTAATAAGGGCATGGCAGTGAAGTTCTTTAGTTGTCGTACGCCTCATTCTTCCGATCAGGTTATAAGATAGATTATTGGCTTTGAAATAATCTTTCAACTCCATGCTTTTATCAACAGGCAATGAAACCTTAAGCGCGCCGTCATCAGGGTTATTGTCATTTTGCACTACTGTTATCATGCCGGGTTTGTTGTCCGATGCGAAGGTGAATTTGTAAGATTGCAGAGCGCCCCAGTTGTTTACATCATCACCATCAATTAGCTCCACAGTGGCGGAACTGATCTTGGCGGACTTAATATTGTTCGCACTAAAAGAACTGCTGGCCCTGATGATACTGTCTATATTCAGAAAGGTGTTAAAGGCTGCGAATGAAGTATCATCCGTAGTCGTTATTACAGGAATTACAAAATCTATAGTTGTAGACTGCATACCTATGCTGACACCAACGCCATCGATCACTTTGCTACACGAAGAATACATGGCCAGCATAGCCAAGCCTGCTGCTATTAAAATGCTCTTTCTGATCATGAGTGTTTTTTATATATTCAAATATAACGTTTTCAATTTGTTATGCGCACAACAAAGGGGGCTTTTGCCCCCTTTGTTTGTTAAAATTATGTTATAACGTTTTTGGTGTGTTATTACAAACTAACTGTAAGCGTGTATTTGATAGTAGCCTTGGCGTGTAATACATGGCTTGTGGTACGACGCATTTTACCGCTCAATGAATAATTGAAAGATGTTGCATTGAAGTAGTCTTTCAGTTCTACATCTGTATTTGGGTTTAATGACAAATAAGATGCAGGAACGTCGGGATTACTGGTTACGGAAGCAATAGTGATCATGTCTGTCTTAGTATTAGAAGAAAGAGATGCCGAACAGCTTTCCAGGTTAGAGAAGTTGTTATCCACATCATTGTTGGTAATGGTAATGGACATTGAAACTATCTTGGCATTGGTAATGTTACCTGCACCCAGTTCTGAGTTTGCTGCCTTAATAGCACTATCAACGTTAACTGCTGCAGTAAAAGAACCCATTGCCGTACCAGCTGCGGTAGTGCTTATAGCAGGTATATCAAAAGTAAGTTCGGTAGTATTGATATCTACGTTTGCTTTAACCAGATCCTTGGTTTTCTTGCAGGACTGTAGCGAGGATGTACAAATGGCCGCGGCAATCAAAAAAAGTGTGATTTTCTTCATTTTTTAAATCGTTTAAGGTTAAGTAATAAAGGGGTAATGAGCTGCAAATGTAATAGCATATTTTTGAATATTAAATCCCGACGCAGCTTTTTTCGCAATTTAGCCAAGACTGTCAAATAAATATATGATAAAATAAGGTGTGAAGATAAAACGCGGACAAATAATGCTACCTACACTAGGTCATTTACCTTATCTTCGCCCAAATTTTTTTGCTGTATGAATTTGCATGAATACCAGGCCAAAGAGTTACTGAAACGTTACAAAGTACCCACACAGGAAGGCATAGCTGCTGAAAAAGTGGATGACGCTATAAACGCCTACAAGCAAATATCCGTTAATAACGGGACGAAATTTGCTGTTGTAAAAGCACAGATACATGCCGGTGGCCGCGGTAAGGGGCGTATGACAGAAGTGCCCGACCAAAGCGGTGTTTCCGTAGTGAAAAGTGCCGAAGATGTAGAAAGAGTTGCTAAAAATATACTCGGTAACACGCTTGTTACTATCCAGACAGGCCCGGTGGGTAAGAAGGTGCATAAGATACTGATAGCGCAGGACGTGTATTATGACGGGCCAAGCGAGCGTAAGGAATTCTACCTGTCAATACTGCTGGACCGTGCTAAGAAACAGAACGTGATCATGTACAGTACGGAAGGTGGAATGGACATTGAAGAAGTGGCACATAACACCCCGGAAAAAATATTCCGCGAGTGGGTAACGCCCAACCTTCCGTTACAGGCATTCCAGGCAAGAAAGATAGCTTTCAACTTTGGCCTGAGCGGTGATGCGTTCAAGAACATGGTAAAGTTCGTTACCAACCTGTACAGCGCATATGTAGGGCTCGACTGCTCCATGCTGGAAATAAACCCCCTGTTCAAAGCAGCTGATGATAAGGTAATAGCCGTGGACTGCAAGATGAACCTGGATGAGAACGCGTTAATGCGCCATCCTGACCTTGCAGACATGCGCGATAAATTTGAAGAAGACCCAACAGAAGTGGAAGCAGGCGAGCATAACCTGAACTATGTGAAGCTGGACGGCAATGTAGGCTGTATGGTGAACGGTGCCGGCCTTGCTATGGCTACCATGGATATGATTAAGCTGGCAGGCGGGGAACCGGCCAACTTCCTGGACGTAGGTGGTAGTGCAAATGCCCAAACAGTAGAAGCGGGTTTCCGCATTATACTGAAAGACCCCAATGTAAAAGCGATACTCATTAATATATTCGGTGGTATCGTTCGTTGCGACAGGGTAGCGGCAGGCGTTATTGAAGCATACCATAAGCTGGGCGACATACATATCCCGATCATTGTGCGCCTGCAAGGTACCAATGCAGAACAGGCACAGGAACTGATCGTGAACTCAGGGCTGAAAGTGCAATCGGCCATACTGCTGAGTGAGGCTGCTGAACTGGTGCAGAAAGCGGTAAGTGCTAATTAAACCGCAACTTACTTGATTTAAAGGATTACTACGATATAGAAAAAGCCACTCAATTGAGTGGCTTTTTGTTTTTATATTTTTTACGATTGCCGTACATTTAATAAATGATGTGGATAATGAACAGGAGGGCCTATTTAGTATGCCTGCTGATGCTCCTGGCATGCGGAACGGCTAAGGCGCAGGACCAGATATACACTACATATGCGCAAGGTTCCATAACCCAAATGGTGAAGGACCAGAGGGCAGTGGACGCAAGGAACGCTGCACATATCGGGCAAGATTACCAGCCCTTCAATCTTGCTGTACAAAACGGCAAACATATAACTACGGCATCATCAGCAGGTAAGGTAAGCTTGTTTTTTTTCTGGACCGACTATGAGATCGTAAAGCTGCAAGGTATATATAAAGACTGTGTAAAAAACAGAGACTTCCAGATGGTGTTCATTACTTACGATACCGTTGGGCTTAAATTGCAAATGAATAAAAATAAGATGCAGCTACCATATACTTTTATAAGCCCAATGACCTACACCATGGAGCAAATGAGCCTGGATAACGGGTATCCTTCATTTGTGATATTGGATAAGCAAACGAAAGTAGCCCTTTCCGGTACCGTGTGGCGATTTGGCAATGACGAAGCCTGGCTGCCGGAGGTAAAAGAAGTTATTTCGAAAATCTTAAAATAAACCGCGATGAAAGAATTATTGAACAAGGTATCAGAAAAGATAGCAGAGACAAAAGAGGCCGTAGTGGACAGCATGGAAAATGCGTTCAGTATAGAAAAGCTTACAGAGAAATTCTCTGGTATGACTGAATCGGCACGTGAGAAATCGGCGAAATTTACCAGTGATATTATTTCACTGTCGCCTATCATTGAAGAGATAGGATTTAAGACCAAAGGGATTACACTCAGCATAGGGCTGCCGCCATCTGCGACTTTTCATTTTGAAAAATACAAGGAGATAGCCCCGGAGAAAAGAGAAGAGATCGTTGAGATGCATAAAGACAAGGCGATGCTGGGCATTATTGTAAAGACTTTGGTTGCAGCAGATGATTACCAGAAGAAGATAAAGCTTGGTTCTTTCAAATTCGACTGTATAGAAGTATGCATAGGCCTGGGCCCCGGAGTGAACGTGCAACTGGTACCCAAAGGATAATTTAATATCAGCGTTCGGCCGGCTTAGTGCATAAACTTGTCGATAAACGGCAATGCCTTGTCGAGGTGCTTTTGCCAACCAATAGAGTCGAGGCCGTGGAAATCCCAGTCATCCTCATATAGGCATGGGATATTATGGGCCATTAGTGAGTCCCTCAACCGTTGAGCCTGGATAGGGTAAACAGTTTGGTCATAATTGCCCTGGAAAATATAAGTCGGAACCCCTGTGCTTGTGTAAAATATGGGGCTGGCCTCATGCCATATTTCTTCGCTGCCGGTATATCCCCGTCCTATAAATTCTGCTGCTTCATCTTTAAGGCTGCTGTCTTTAACCGTTGGGTCTGTAAGATCAGTAGGACCAAAAAAATCGAGAACCACTTTGATACATTTTTTGGGATTGCGGGTATAGGCATACAGCAAACCCAGGTGCGAACCTGCGCTGCGTCCCATTAGCCCTATCTTGCCTGTATTAATGGCAAATAAGTTCCTCCGGTGTTCGAGGAAGCCGACGACTGCGTCGATATCATCGAGCTGCGTGGGGAATTTATTGTTGTCATTAGTAGCGAACCTGTAGTCGATATTAGCGACCGCATAGCCCAGGTCGGTAAATCTTGCGATCACAGAAGGAGCAAAAGATGGCCCCCTTTCACCCCCGGTCCAGCCGCCCCCGTGGATCATGATCACTATCGGTGTGTTAAACATATTCCGTCCCGCAGGCAGATAAAGGTCCAGTTTTTGCAGGGTATCCGGCCCGTATTCCAGGCCAATAAAGCTTATATATTCTCTTGCGGGCGTGGGCTGGGTATCTTCGCTGCGGGTGCATGAGGTTGCAAGCAGGTAGCAGCATAAAACGAGAAGGGTATATTTGTGCATGTGTTGATAGATTTACAAATATAAACGAAATAGTCTTTAAGTTATTACGTAATGTGGGTATTCTTTTTGCATTGTAACTTCGCGGTATGAACGGGCAGAACAGGGCAGACATATACCGGGGTCTGGAGGTAGACATTATTCTGAAAAAAGACCAGCGCACGGGAAAACGTACAAGAGGCATTGTGCAGGATATACTCACCAGTGCCCCGCGACATTCAAGAGGCATAAAAGTACGGCTTGAAGACGGGCAGATAGGGCGTGTAGTGGAAATTCCTTTAGCTGAAGAATAAAAATAAGAAGCTCCTGCCACCGGCAGGAGCTTCTTTATAAAATAAAGACAGAATTATTGTTTAATAAAACGCTGCTGTACCATTTGGCTGTTCGGCGTTAGTACTTGCAACATATAAGTTCCGGTTTGCAGCGCATCTACATTCAGCTGGAAGAATGTATTGCCGTTGTTCAATTGCAAGGGCTCTGTTATTACTATCCTGCCCATGGCGTCATAAATGCGCATAGTTGCAGCAGTAGCCTCGTTGTTAGCCATGTGTACTGTAGCGTTACCAGATATTATATTAGGCGCTATGCTTACCAGTTCAAGGCCTGAACCGCTCATGTTCACCACTATAGTGTTGCTATAAGTAACACTGCCATTAATATCTTTTATCGCCAGGCGATACAGATTCCTTCCGTTGGCCGGCTGGTTGTCGATATAACGGTAGTCGTGTGTACCTATGTGTGCCTGTTGGGTATTGATGTCAGCATATTTTATGCCATCGGCACTATGTTGCAGTACCATTACCTCGTTGTCGTTATCGCTGTTTGCCTTCCAATCCAGTTGGCACTGATTGTTGTTCAATTTCCTTCCGTCAAGGCTTAACAGTTTTATGAGTAGCGGATTGTGCTCGCTCCCTGCGTAGGTCCAGTCGCTCCAGCCACTTGCAGCAGTCCTTTTTGCGATAACAGTAGCGCCGGACAATGTGGTGGCCACATGCGTGCCGTTCTCGACAAAGTTGATATCATCATCGCTTTTGAGGGCAGTGATCTCGCATACGTTTGTATAGTTGTTCAGGTTTTCTGCCGCTATGGTAACGTCGTACAGGCCGTCGTTAACGGGGCTGCCTGTATTCGGGAAACCGTCAGTCGGCACTATTTTCCACATATTGGTATCCAGGTATAATACTTCGAAAGTGCCTGTACATGGTGCAACGTTATTAATGAAGAGCTGGCTGTTATTATTAAGTGTAAATGGCCTGTTGGTATTAGCATAGTAATGGCCGGTAAGTGAGCCCCCGCTTATGGGTGCCTGTGAATATTCGACAGTGATAAAACGGTCGTTGCCGCCAAAGCCAAATGGGAAAAGGCCGGAACTGCCTGTATTGGTGCCGTTGAACCAGCGTTTCATATAACCGTATATGTCGCCTGAAGTATGGTTTAATGTGCCTAACAATGCTGTTGATGTGCCGAGTGTGATCGTGTCATTCCCAAGCATGATATCGCCTGACATCATTGATAAGGATGTATCAACCTGTATATTGCCTGACGGGTTCAGTGAAGATCCATTCATAGTAAGGTTGGCCACATGCAGGGCAGGACTTGCCTGGGCAGAACCACCGCTGAAAGTAAGGCTGCCTGCATTACTGTTAAACGTGCCGTTATTTACAATGTTGCCTGTAAGGTTATAAGCACCACCACCTAGGAATTTTAGGATGCCGCCTGCATTTACGGTAAGGTTGTGCGCGTTATTACCTGTGCTGTCAACAATAGGCCTGTTGATAGGGCCATTTGGGTCAATAAAAACATCATCGCCGGTTGTTGGTAAAACGCCGCCACACCAGTTAGACGGGAGTTTCGTATTAGAGCTGGCATTTCCAGTCCATGTGACCGTGCTGCCGGAGCATGTGGTATTGTAAGGCACAAGCGCCACGCTCCTGTAGGATATCTTGTTGTTAGTGCCTGCGCTTACCAGCACATTCACAGCTGGTGCGGTAAATGTAATGGGGCTATAGCCCATATTGTCGGTGAAGCTTACAATATCCCCTCCATTGCCTGTAGCTACACCATCAAAACCCCTTACTGCATACAGTGTCATTATTCCGGTATTGTTATCGACCGTACCTGCTATGCCCCTGTATTTATCGGCCGGTGTGCCTATCACGCCGTCCTGTACCCATGTGCCGGCCACCAGTGAAAACCTTACGAGGCCGATAGCATCGTCCGCAACATACATCACGTCAACTCCGGGTACGGAAGGGCTAAGATCAGCAAAGAAATATTCATAAGGGCTTGACAAGACAGGGCCGGGAACGTTTGTGATCGTATTACCCGTTGTTGTAGGTGCCCCGATACCTACGGTTGCTACCCTGGTAGAACCAGAGCCGGAGGAGATGAACAACTGTCCGATACCGCCGCCATATTCGGCAAAATTAAAGTCACGAACATTGGTTGAGGTAGTGCTTACCTGCGTAGAGGTATTGGAACTGACTGTCGTGTAGCGCACGCCGTCTGTGCTGCAGCCTATCCAGATATTTGTGCCATCGGTAGTAAATGCCGATCTTGAATTGCCGGTATTACCCGCATCAGCAAGAGAGGTAGAGACATCCACCGAACCATCGTATTTGACCAGGCCTACTATCCTGTTGACCGCTGCAGATGTAGTACCGCTGAGAGAACCTGTACCACCAACCGGCCTGTTGTAGCCCGCAATGGCAAGATACTGGCCATTTACCGACCGGGTCACAAAGCCTTCGCTTGTTGCAACACCACTGGTGATCAGGTTATTGCCTGCGCTGTTATAAGGTAGTACAATACTCTGCACCCTTACACCGGCCGGCGTATATTCATCGATAAAGACTGTGCTGCCGGTATTTACAAGCGTAGCTATACTGTCACCCACTCTCGCTACCGCGATATTCCCGTTTGTAAAAGGAAGGTTCGCATTGCCTCTTAATAATATGTTTACGTTCGCCGCGCTGGCTGATGTCATTTGAAGATTGCCCTGCTGCCAGCCCGCTGCAGATGCCTTAAGACGTATATATAAAGTCAAAGGCTGCCCGACAAGGTTACCCCCAACCTGCAGCAGCAAGATTGAGTTATTATAGCTGATATTATCTGTGGATATTTCAAAGCCCGCAGGTGCTGTTACTGTAACATCGCCGATCAGGTTGCTGCCATTCAAAGTAAGTGTTTGGGGAGCTGAGGGGTTGCCCGACATGGTGCTGAAGATATTTAGGCTGCCTGTAGTTGATATGGTCGGCACGGTGACATTTCCCGTTACTGCAATGTTTTGGGTTGTTGCATTTGTTGAGGTGAATGCGATATTACCATTTTGTGGTCCGCCAGGTGAAGTTGAGGCAATGCGCACATATACCGTGATGGGTTGCCCGGGTAGTACTCCGCCCGATTGTGCAATAACCAGCGTGGGCGTATAGGATATATTATTAAGCGACAGCTCATAGTTCGCCGGTGGCGTAATAGTAACACTACCTACAAGATTATTGCCGCTAACGGTAAAGGTTTGGGCCGAGGATGCATTGCCGATAACGGCATTAAAGGGCCCGCCGGGTACAAGGCCTGTAGTTGTAATGACTGGTGGCGGAACGATAACGCTACCATTCACCGATACGTTTTGCGTTGTGGCATTGGTAGAAGTAAAAGAAATGTTACCTGATACGGGGCCTAGAGGCGCTGCAGAAGATATGCGGGTATAAATATATACCGGCTGTCCTATTAATGTGCCGCCACTTTGGGGAAGGTTAAGAGAGGGGAACCAGGATATATTATTGAGCGATATCTCATAACCTGCGGGCGCAGTTGCACTAACGTTCGCCACAAGATTATTCGCGTTTACAAAGAAGTTCTGTGATGGTGATGGGTTGGGTTGTATTGCAGTAAAACCGGTAAGAGAGGCAACCGATGGTATTATTAGAGGACTTGGTACAGATACCGTACCGCTTACACCGACAGTCTGGTTGGCTGCATTGGTAGCGCTTGCCTGCACGGTGGCGCTGTTAGTGCCAAGGGGTGCGGTGTTGCTTTGCCTCACGTATACTGTTACCGGCTGGCCGGTTATGATACCGCCTGCAACAGGCAGTGAAAGTGATGGGAAGAAGTTTACGTTATTAGTAGATAATTCGAAGTTGGTGGTCGCTGGCGAGAACTGCACTGTAGCGCTGCTGCCGGTAAGGGCTGCACCGCTCAAGGTAAAGGTACCTGCAGGTGATGGTGCAGGCTGTATCGCATTCAGGGCATTTAAATTCACCTGGTTAGCTATCGTGAGGTAACCGGGGTTGCTGGTTACAGAGATGTCATCGATTTTTATTTTTGGCCTTGTGCCGCCGCTATTGGCTGCCGACTCAAAATACAGCCAGCGAACGAAAACAAGTGGTTGGTGTTCACATGCTGCAGGCAAGGTGCCGGTAAGGGTTACATTCTGATTAAGGTTTGCGGCTGCGGTTACTGCAACATATTCTACAGGGCCGGGTACATCGGTATAAGTACCTGCAGCACCTATGCGGTACTGCAATCTTACATTCCATACCCTTGGGGTCGGTAAGCCATCGCCCAATACCAATGTAGAAGATGTCCACGATACTTGTATGTTCGTTCTGCCTGTTGTTATCAGGCCAAGGACCGCGTCGCCGCAAAAGCCACCTTGTCCTGATGCACAGGCGTTGCTTTGTGCGCTACTGGTGTTGATGAAGCTGAAGCCGTTGGCATCCTGCCCCTCGAGCCTTGGTCCGCTCGACAGATTGTACACACAGTTCATGTTAAATGTACCATCGTTTCCGGTTGGGGTAGTGGTTAAGCTACTGAACCAATGGAATATCATGTTTGCCGGGTAGGTGCCCGCGGGACTGGCAAGGGGCCAATTGGTCATTGAATAATTACCAAGGGACAGGTCAAACCCGACCGGGTTTGTTATGGCTGCCCGGCTTGTGCCGCTGATCAACAGAGCTGTGATAAAAAGAATAACAGTTCTTAATAAATAGATTTTCTTCATCCAATTATATTTTGGACGAAGGTATCGGCGTGATGTTACCAATTGTTTAAGCCGGGGTTAAGAGTAATTCAAATGCAATTCTGATTATTACTAAATCATTACTAAATGGTTAGGTTTTAATTGTAGCAGGAATTTTTATGTTATCGCAGTTTTAATGCCGTGTTACCCCTTATATATAAATAGTTAAAGCCCTAAAGGATCATCCCCCGGGCTTTAACTTACGGTAACGTGTTTCTATTTGCGGCAATTCTTGCAGTTGCAATTATCGCCGCAATTGCAATTTTCGCAAGTGCAGTTAGGATTGCTGCATTTTGTGTTTTCATTCTTAGCCGTTGGCTGTCCGTTTACTGTTTGTTTGTTCATAAAAAAGTGTTTTGTGATTTGATAAGGCAAAGGTAGTACGGTGCCATGCCATGGCTGTTATACAACTTTAGTTATGCTTTATACAATTTTGGGTATTACACCTGGTCCAGCGCCTTTCTTTTGTTTGCACCTACTTGTTTGTAGTAAGAAGGTGTTAAGCCGGTAACTTTTTTGAACTGTGCAGAGAGGTGCGCGGTGCTGCTATACTCCAGTTTCATGGCTATCTGCGACAGGCTGAGCTCGCCATATACCAGCAGCTCTTTTACATACTCTATGCGTTGTTCTATAAAATAGTTCTCTATGGTCCGGCTTTCTATTGATGAGAAAATACTGCTGAGGTAAGTGTATTCATGATGCAGCTGTTGCGAAAGAAAAACAGAAAGTTTCAATTTAGCCTCTTCTTCGCTTACCTGGTTCCTTGCCCTTTTGATTGTGAGTTGCTTGATCTTTTCTATTACGCCGCTGATCCTGCTATCGATCAGGTCAAAACCAATACGCTGCAATTCGCCGCTTAGTGCTTCTTTTTGAGCATCTGTCAAAGCATGTTTCAATTGCACTTCGCCAAGCTGTACACTTGTAAAGCCAATATCCATTTTGTTCAGCATATTCTCTACGGCCATTACACAACGGTTGCAAACCATATTCCTGATAAACAATACCTTTTCGTCCATAAATGCTCTTTGTGCAAAGCTATAAATAATAGGTATGACACGAATCCCGGCCCCTGATTTTCACATCTTTGAAAATATTTGTAAAAATATTTCTAAAATAAGCGAACGTTCATTTATATTTGCTGAAATTTATTGATTAATGCGTACACGGGATGTAGGAAAGGAGCAGTTGGTAAAGGAGCAGGCAGTAAAAATGCTTGTGGCCGAAGGTTTTGAAGGCTTTAGCGTAAATAAACTGGCTAAGGCTTGTGGCATTTCTGTCGCTACCCTGTATATCTATTATAAGGATAAGGACGACCTGATCAGCAGCATAGCCATTGAGTATGCAAAAAAGATGAGCAATACTATACTGAAAGGCTTTGATCCTGAACTGCCTTTTGAAGAAGGCCTCAGGGTGCAATGGCGGAATCGTTATAAGTACATGATGGATAACCCTACGGAAATGTTGTTGTTTGAGCAGTTGCGGAGTTCTCCATTTCATGAAAAGGTATTTACATCTATTACTGATGATTTCAAAGATGTAATGGAAAAATTCATGAAAAATGCAGTTGCAAAAGGCGAGGTAAATAAAATGCCGCTCGAAGCGTATTGGTCTGTTGCGTATGCCCCTCTTTATTCATTGGTCCGCTTTCATAATGAAGGGCGCAGTATAGGAGGCAAGCCGTTTGTAATAAGCGATAAGCTGATCTGGCAAACCTTTGATCTTGTAGTAAAAGCACTTAAACCTTAATTGATCATATGAAAAATCTATTTCCATGGAAAGCACCAAGAACATTTTTGTATTCAAAACGAATATTCATACCCTCAACGATAAGCTGATCGTAAAAGAGATACTGGGTAATCATCATCAAATTGAAGAGTGGAGTGTAGACCTGCAGGACTGCGACAAAGTCCTGAGAGTGGTAACGCCAGCATTGACCGTAAATAATATTATTGAACTGATAAACGAAAGCGGCTACGAATGCCGTGAACTGGAATAATGGAAAAGAAAGCTCCCGTCGCCGCAATACCATTTACTTCTTACCAGAAGTTTGTGATATTTATACTTGCCATCACGCAATTTTCCGTGATACTTGATTTTATGATCATGTCGCCGCTGGGTGACATGCTGATGAAGTCGATGAGCCTTAAAACTTCGCAGTTTGGTATAGCAGTTTCCGCGTATGCCTTTAGTGCGGGTATATCGGGTCTGCTCACTGCAGGCTTTGCTGATAAGTTCGACAGGAAGAAGCTGCTCTTGTTCTTCTATATAGGTTTCATTGCGGGCACTTTCTTTTGCAGCATGGCAACTACATTCCCATTGCTGGTGGCTGCACGTATCATTACAGGCCTTTTTGGCGGGGTGATAGGTTCTATATCAATGGCCATTATTGCCGACCTGTTCAGCATACAGCAGCGAGGCCGTGTTATGGGTTTTATACAGATGGGCTTTGGCGCCAGCCAGGTATTGGGTGTGCCTATTAGCCTTTACATAGCCGTATATGTTGGAGGCTGGCAGTCACCTTTTATAATGGTTGGCATTATGTCCGTTATTATTGCGGGCATGATCATGCTCAAATTGCAGCCAATAACCAAACACTTGCTGGTGCAGCAGGATAAGACAGCATTAAAGCATCTCTTACACACCGTTGCAAAGAAAGATTACCGTATAGGTTTTACCGCCACTGCTTTACTCTCTATAGGCGGTTTTATGATGATGCCTTTTGGCAGCGCCTTTGCCATAAACAACCTGAAGATCACCAACGCGCAACTGCCCATATTATTTATGGTATCAGGCGTGGCCTCGCTGGTCATCATGCCCCTGATAGGTAAACTGAGCGATCGCATAGATAAGTACAAGATATTTGCCATTGCCTGTGTGTGGATGATGGTAATGGTGGTGTTGTATACCAATCTTTCTGTAACCCCACTATGGCTGGTTATTATTTTCAATGTGCTCATGATGATGGGTATCCTGTCGCGGATGGTGCCATCAACAGCATTGGTAACCGGTATACCTGATATGGCCGACCGTGGTGCATTCATGAGCATCAACTCGTCTTTACAGCAGATCGCAGGTGGTATTGCTGCGGCATTTGCAGGTATGATCGTGGTGCAGAAAGATAAGTTCAGCCCACTGGAGCACTATAATACGCTTGGCTATATCATCGTAGGTATTACTGTAGTTTCCATGCTGATGATGTACAGGGTGAGCGCAATGGTGAAAAAGAAAATAAGCGCAAGAACGGTGGTTCAGCCCGCCAGCCCCGATACAGAACCCATAGTTACAGAAGGCATATAAGGCTTATTTGCACCTGTGGGCATTGTGGATATGATACGCTATTTTTACAAGAGTCGTCATGAACCATCTGCCACAGCTCATACAGGACCTTGCCCTGATACTCATTCTCGCGGGTATCACTACTTTGCTCTTCAAGCGATTGAAGCAGCCTGTGGTTTTGGGCTATATACTTGCAGGATTGTTGGTAAGCCCGCATTTCCCCTTGTTCCCCACTATCAGCGATATAGGCAACATCCGCATATGGGCTGATATTGGCGTCATCTTTCTCCTGTTTACGCTTGGGCTCGAGTTCAGCTTTAAGAAGCTGATGCGTGTAGGTGGGGCAGCATCGGTCACGGCTTTTGTGGAGATATCTGCCATGCTGGCTGTCGGCTTCCTGATTGGTCTCTCGCTGGGCTGGCCGCTTATGGACTGCATATTCCTGGGAGGTATACTTTCTATAGCATCTACAACCATCATCCTGCGCTCCTTCGATGAACTGGGACTTAAGGGCAAACGCTTTGCTGACCTCGTCTTCGGCATACTCATTATTGAAGACCTTATCGCAGTTGTGCTGCTGGTGGTACTATCCACCATTGCCGTGAGCCGCCAGTTTGCAGGTACTGAGATGCTGGCATCCATACTCAAGCTGTTCTTTTTTCTTGCCTTGTGGTTCATCGCGGGTATCTTCTTTATACCCACTTTCCTGAGCAGGGTGCAGAAGCACTTGAATAATGAGACCATGCTCATTGTTTCCATAGCCCTATGCCTGATGATGGTTTTGCTTTCTTCCAAGGCCGGTTTCTCTCCTGCGCTGGGTGCTTTCATAATGGGCTCCATACTTGCGGAGACGACGCAGGCTGAACGGATTGAAAAGAACATACGGCCTGTTAAAGACTTATTCGGTGCGGTGTTCTTTGTGTCGGTAGGTATGCTTATCGATCCTAAGATATTGCTGAACTACGCCCTGCCTATACTGCTCATCACGGTGGTGTTCGTGACTTTTAAGACCCTGCATGTGACTGTAGGTGCGCTGATAGCAGGGCAGCCTTTGAAGACCTCTATCTATGCAGGGATGAGCATGGGGCAGATAGGGGAGTTCTCTTTCATTATAGCTACGCTGGGCCTTACCCTGGGTGTTACCAGCGACTTCCTGTACCCTATAGCTGTTGCAGTCTCGGCTATTACTACGTTTTCAACGCCCTATATGATCAAACTGGCGGGGCCATTGTACAGTAAGATAGATTCAAAGCTGCCGGTGAAATGGAAGAAGGTACTGGACCGCTACAGCTCCGGCACACAGAGCATCACCACCGCCAGCGACTGGCGCATCATCCTGCGTGCATTCTTTATGCATATAGTACTCTTCTCGCTCATCATCTTCGGTATACTGCTGCTGTTCACCAACTATGTAGCGCCATGGATAAACGGTCATGTGGAGAACGTCCTGTTCGCGGATATACTTGTAGCATTATCCGGCTTCGCGGCTATGTTCCCGTTCCTATGGGCCTTGGTAATGCGTAAGATAAAGCCGATCTCGGCGGCGAACCTGTGGAGCAACAGGCGCTACCGCGCACCATTGATACTGTTGCGCATGATAAGGGTGGTGCTGGGTATTGTCTTCGTGGGCCTATTTCTCATTACCATTTTCCCTTTGAAGGTGGCTTCTGTTTCCGTAGGGGTGCTGGTGCTATTGTCCCTGCTGTTCCTGCAGCGCATACAGCGTTTTTATGTGCGTATCGAAGACCGCTTCTTTACCAACTTCAATGACCGTGAGCTGCAAAGTGCCCGCGACGGCCGCCATGAGCTGGCCCCATGGGATGCGCATGTGGTGCAGTACATACTGCCGCCCGGCTCGCCAGTAACAGGCATGACGCTTGAAGAGACGCAGATACGCGAGCAGTTCGGCATCAATATAGCCATGATAAAGCGTGGTGAGCATCATACCATACAAACACCCGGCAGGTATGAGCGGATATACCCCGGCGATAAGCTGTTCATAATAGGTACTGATGAGCAAATAGACCAGTTCAAAAAGCAAACCACTCCTGCAAATGAGACCGCGTACACTGCAGACGATGTACACGAGATAGTGCTTAAGAAGATAGTGGTATCGGCAGACTCTGTGCTGATCGGCAAGACCATACGCGAGAGCGGCATACGTGAAAAGACCAATGGCCTTGTGGTGGGCATAGAACGCAAAAGACGCCGCCTGCTAAACCCCGAATCTTTTACCCGGTTTGAAGAAGGGGACAAAGTATGGATAGTGGGCGACTCCATCCTGATAAATGCAATGGCTAGAACATAAGCGGGTAATGCCCTCACCATTTTATATCCTGCAGGCACTTTGTATAGCTGAGTACTGCCGTTGCTTCCTTTGCCTGTATCTTTTGTGAGCGCTCGTGCAATTGCACACGCACTATTTTTTGCGTTGAGAATTTTTCAATGCTTTCTGCCGTGATATAATAAAAGGCCTGCAAAATGTATTTGGCAGAATTGGCCGAAGAGGTACCTATGTCGCCGGAGGAGATCATGGCGGCCTCTTCTTTACAATCCACTTTGCAGGCCTCGTCTTTTAAAATGGTGCCGTCCTCAAATTCTATGACCAGGCCTGTGCCGTCAAAATCCGGGTACTCATTTGACAAGCGAATGTGGAGTGCAAAAAATGCGGGCGCCAACGTTTGCTTCAGCACTGTAAGGTGCTGCAATGCAGGGCTCTGATAGGTTACCGTATTATTGTCTTCGTTCGCTTTCCTGCTTATGTCTTTACAAGGATACTTCTGTGCTGTGCAAATAGCAGGCACAAAAAATAGGGCCAATAAAATTTTTCTCAAGGGTATTTTCTTTATAGTTTTTAATGGTAAAGCCATTGTTTTAACTCAAGCCTTCTATCTCGCCGTTCACCAGTTTTATCCTGTTGGCTTGTGGGTCGACGGGAAGGCCGGGCATGCGCATGATATCGCCTGCTACAGCTACTATAAAACCTGCGCCTGCATTGATAACCAGGTCGCGGATGTGTATGGTAAAGCCTTCGGGTGCGTTGATGAGCTTAGGATCATCGCTGAACGAATACTGTGTTTTGGCGATGCACACGGGCAGGTTGCCCCAGCCAAGCTTTTCGTATTGCTTCAGTTTGTTCTCGGCAGTGATGTTGAATGTAACACCACCCGCACGATATATTTTGGTAGCTATCTTTTCGATCTTCGACTGTATGCTGTCACCGAGGCTGTAAGTGAAATTGATGTCTTTAGACGGATTGTTCTCTATTACTTCCACTACTTTCTTCGCAAGGTCTGATGCGCCTTCGCCACCTTTTGCAAAGCCCTGGTTGATGGCGAATGCCACGCCTTCTTTCTCGCACCATTCTACGAGGTAATCCACTTCCGCCTGCGAATCGTAACCGAACCTGTTGAAGGATACGATCACGCTCTGGCCAAAGCCTTTCATGTTCTGTATATGCCTTTGCAGGTTGGGCAGGCCGTCTTTCAATGCTTCGAGGTTGGGCTTGGTCAGTTCTTTTTCTGAGATGCCGCCATGCAGTTTCAATGCGCCCGATGTTACTACTATTACAGTAGCCTTAGGCTTTAAGCCCGTGAGCCTGCATTTGATATCCAGGAATTTTTCAGCACCAAGATCGCTGCCGAAGCCTGATTCTGTAACCACGTAGTCGCAGCAGCTCAATGCCATTTTGGTAGCCAGCACCGAATTGCAACCGTGTGCAATATTGGCGAAAGGACCGCCGTGTACGAATGCTGTTGTCTGCTCGGTGGTCTGCACCAGGTTGGGCATTATGGCTTCCTTCAGTAGTATGGTAATGGCTTCTTCTACGCCGAGGTCTTTTACCGTGAATGGTTTCTTATCCTTTGTGTAACCCAGCACGATGCGCTCTATACGCTGTATCAGGTCGTGCAAGCCTTCCGACAGGCAGAACAGCGCCATGATCTCGGAAGCGGGAGTGATGTCAAAGCCTGTTTCGGTGGGTATACCATTGGCAGTGCCGCCGAGGCCGGTAATAACATTGCGCAATGAGCGGTCATTCACATCCAGTACACGCTTCCATACTATACGCTCCAGTGCTTTTTCCGTATTGCGGTTCTGGTATTGATAGTTATCCAACAGGGCAGCTATCATATTATTGGCGCAGGTAATGGCATGGAAGTCGCCGGTGAAGTGCAGGTTGATCTCTTCCATAGGCAGCACCTGTGAGTAGCCGCCACCTGCAGCACCACCCTTCATGCCGAAGCAGGGCCCAAGGCTGGGTTCGCGCAGGGCTACTGCGGCCTTCTTGCCTATATAGTTGAGGCCTAGTGAGAGGGCCACGCTGGTTACTGTTTTGCCAACGCCGGCTTTGTTAGGCGTTACGGCAGTAACTAATATAAGGTTGCTGTTCTTTGCTTTTTCCTCGTCCAGGTAAGTGAGCGGCACCTTTGCCTTGTACTTGCCGTAGGGTATGATATCATCGGGGTTGATGCCGATATTCTGTGCGATTTCTGCAATGGGCCTCAACTTCGTAGCCCTTGATATTTCAATGTCTGAAAGCATAATGGTTAATGATTGAATGGTTTCGCATTTCAATTACGAGGACTGAATATAGAAAATAATTTGATAGCCAAAGGCGGAATGCTACATTTTTATTTGGTGAGTACGCTTCTAATTAGAAACACGGAACTTTGCATTAAGGTATTTTATGTATTTTCAGGAAAGCGTCCGCTGATACTATGTACAACAAATTTTACTTTCTAGCGCTTTTCTGTTTCTGTTCCTGCAAAAGCATGCAGGGGCAAAATAATGCGCAGCATAACACCATCGCTAATACAAACGCGGCCGCGACACCTATGAGCTGCAATATAGAGGGGCAGTTAGTAGAGATCATAAACGTGCGCGATGCCGATACCGGCAGTCCCTGTGCCAAACATGCCTGCAGGGCAAGGGTAAAAATAATTAGTGTGCCGGGTTGCGGCTCCTCCGTAAGCATGGCCATGAATGCCGGTGATACGGTAGAGATGAGCTTTGCCTATACTTTAGAGAATACCGCTAAGATATTCCCAACAATGCCCGCAAAGTACCCGGGGCTGAAACGCGGCCAACACTTTACTGCAAGCGTGGAGCAGCGGCTTAAGATGGGAGCGGAGGGTGAATTTGTCGTGTATGATTACCGGCTAAAGTGAGTTTATTGGATTAATTCGTATCTTTCCTGATACCGCTAAAATTTTTAATTCGTGAATAAGATATACTTCGCGCTCATAGCCATTATCTGCATGTCGGGTTTTTATACATTTACACATTCATCGCATGCGGCAGGCAATGTGCCCCGTTTTATGGGCGATGTAGAAGGAACAGGCTCGGAAGAGGATGAGGATGCGAGGAACAACTATGAACTGGCGATGCTGCGCGACCCGGAAGGGAAGATACCTGCACATATAAGGGAAAAGGAGCTGGCCTTTGCCGCTACACTGCCACATGCTGATGCTGCAAGTCCGCTATACGCCAATAAAGCGACAGTGGCCGGCTGGCAGCCAAGAGGCCCGTGGAACGTGGGCGGAAGGACCCGGGCCCTGGGCATAGACGTAAATAACGAAAATATACTGGTGGCGGGCTCCTGCTCGGGCGGTATGTGGCGCTCCACAGACCAGGGGCAGACCTGGACGAATACCAATCCCATGAACAAATGCCAGAGCGTAAGCTGCCTGGCGCAGGATACAAGGGCAGGGCATACCAATACCTGGTACTACGGGTCGGGCGAGGCGTACGGTGCTTCGGCGGGCGCTACCGGCGCCTACTACCTGGGCAACGGTATTTACAAATCGACAGACAACGGCCTTACATGGTCCGTGCTGCCGTCGACCACGAGCGCCACTCTTGTTGGTTTCGATCTGTGGTCGGACATCAACTGGAATATAGCGGTAAATACCGCGGTAGCCGCGCAGGATGTGGTGTACAGCGCATCGTACGGGGGCATATATAAAAGCCTTGATGGCGGCGGCACATGGGTGCTGGCCAAAGGTACCGCCAGCGGCGGCTCCTACTTTACGGATGTAGCCATAAGTAAAACAGGCATTATCTACGCCAGCCTGAGCAGTGACGGACCCCAGCGCGGCCTGTACCGCTCGGTAGATGGTATCACTTTCACGAACATCACTCCCGCAACTTTCCCCACCACATACAACCGTATTAAGATCGGCATCTGCCCTGATGATGAAAGGCAGGTGTACTTTGTAGGTAACACACCGGGCTTCGGCACACCTGATACCAACTTTCAGGGCGATGTGGAATGGAACAGTGTATGGAAGTACAATTATATTTCTGGCGATGGCAGCGGGGCCGGTGGCAACTGGCGTGACCTGAGCCCCAACATGCCTACCACCGGCGGCCTGTTTGATAAATACCAGACACAGGGATCGTATGATGTTGTGGTGAAAGTAAAGCCGGGCGACTCGAACACCGTATTCTTAGGCGGCACCAATTTGTACCGTTCTACTTCAGGCTTCAAGGACAATACGCATACAAAGTTCATAGGCGGATATAAAGAGGGTGCTACGCTGCCTGTGGTGGATATGTATACCAATCATCACCCGGACCAGCACGAGGTGCTGTTCTTCCCCAGCAATGCCAATAAGATGCTATCCTCGAACGACGGAGGCATCTTTCTTACAGACGATAATACCGCTGCAACGGTCTCCTGGACATCGTTGAATAACGGCTACCTGAGCACTATGTTTTACAGCTGCGCTATAGACCATGCAACCACCAGTGATATTATTATAGGCGGTGCACAGGATAACGGCAGCTGGTACACCAACTCGGCTAACCTCACTACCCCCTGGGTAACTCCACGCGGCGGTGACGGGTCTTACTGTGCTATTGCTGATAATCAGGCTGCCTACTACTTCAGTATACAGAACGGAAAGATGATGCGGGCGCAGCTGGATGCTGCGGGTACGGTGACCAACTTTGCACGTATAGATCCTGTCGGCGGCAAAGGATATCTATTCATCAATCCTTACATCATAGACCCGAACGACAATAATATTATGTACCTGGCAGGCGGCAAATTCCTGTGGCGCAATAACAACCTTGCCGGTATACCTTATGCAAGCAACTGGGATAGTATCTCCACCAACTGGGTACAGTTCCCTGATTCGGTGCCTACGGCAAATGCTACCATTACAGCCCTGGCCGCATCAAAAACACCGGCCAACCGACTATACTACGGTACATCGGCCAAGAGGCTATACAGGGTAGACAATGCAAATACGGGCACACCCACTGCCACAGATATTACCTCCACCGCAGCAGGGCTCTTCCCCACATCGGGTTATGTGAGCTGTATAGCCGTGGACCCGACTAATGCGGATAATATAATAGTAGCTTACTCCAACTACGGTGTTTACAGCATGTTCCATTCTGCGGACGGGGGCAGTAACTGGGAAAGGATAAGCGGTAACCTTGAAGATAATATTACCGGCGCGGGTAACGGCCCCTCTGTACGTTGGGTGAGTATCATCCCCGTAAACGGTGGTACCGTGTACCTGGCGGGCACAAGCACCGGCCTGTATGCGGCTACTGAACTGATAGGGCACGGTACCTACTGGACGCAGCAGGCAATAACCGAAATAGGCTACTCCGTAGTGGATATGATAGACTACCGCAGTACCGACGGCCTTGTAGTGGTAGCCACGCACTCCCACGGTATATTTTCAACGCATATCACCGACATCAATGATGTACTGAATGTGAAAGATGTAACAGCAAGTTCCCCGGTCACGGATCTCATGAACTATCCTAATCCCTTCCGTGAGCAGACTACAGTGAGCTTTAAGCTGAAAGGCAAAGCCAATGTGACATTGAGCCTGTATGATGAACTGGGAAGGTATGTGCGCAGTATAGCAAATGGCCGGATGGATGCGGGAGAAAAGAAATTTACTATTACTGCAGGCGACCTTGCTTCGGGTGTATATTACTGTACATTGAAAGCAGATGCCTATACCGAGACCAAACGGATAGTGCTGGCGAGGTAAGAACGTTATTGTTGATTTTTAAATAAGGCAATGGTCATCTTTATCAATAAGATGACCATCGTCATTTTATAGCATGAGGGCGGACATTATCTTCACCAGGCAGTTAATATAATTTTGAGCCTACCACTGAAATTCACAAAGTATGAAGATCAATAAGGAATGGCACCTGGCACACCCGATGCCCAAAAATCCAACGCTGGACCAGCGCATAGCCTGGCATATAGAGCACACACGGAACTGTAACTGCAGGGAACTGACGCCCAAGCTGCTGGAAGAAATGAAAAAGAGGAAGATCAAGATCCCCAGGTATGAAGGAGATAAGTAACCAGGCATTGATCATAGCCTATGTGAGCTCAAATATCGTAGGGCTATTGATACTGCTGCTGGCTGCTAAAAAGCCTAAGGTGGCGCGCATTGTTTTTGCATTGTTATTTGGCGGCGCCTGCTATGTAAATCTCGCAACTGCCGCGAAAGACCCCGGCATGTATGTGAGCTACGCATCTTCGTCTATCCCGCTTTACGCCCATTTTATCAATGGCTGGTTCAAGGATCATGTCAGCGAAATGGTATCCTGCATTGCGATAGGGCAGGCCATGATAGCTGTGGGCATGCTGCTTAATAAAGTATGGGTAAAGCTGGCCTGTGTCGGCGTAATCATTTTTCTTGCCGGTATCGCGCCGCTGGGGATCGGCTCCGCTTTCCCTTTTTCTATTACTGTTTCAGTAGCTGCATGGCTTATTATCCGCCGCGATGGCCTGGATTACATTTGGAAGAGGAAGCCTTCCGCAGGGCATAAATGAAGCTTTTCTTACGCAAATAGCCTCCGACGAGTTGCTTTGTAAAAATTTATATCAGTAGGCATTAGCCACAGATTTTCCATGGTTTTCGCATTACGATTTTGCAAAAAGGCGAAAAAATGAACTGCCAGTATTGACTTTAAGCTTTAATAAAGCTTTCTTTGTAAAAACAACAATAATATGAAAAACCTCTTTTCCAGGCTTACATTGGGGCTTTCCATTGCCTTTATATTGAACGGTGCCGGCAGTTTTGCACAGTCAGCACCGCCGCCTACACCCGTTCCTGCGCCTGCGACAGCAGTTGCGGCTCCCGCAACAGCAGCCAAACCGGTGGTTAAACGCAAGAAACCTTATGTAGACATCGTAAAGCTGAAACACGACTATTTCACCTCATACTATTCAAAATCACAGCGCATCCCGGTACTGGTTACTTACAGGCTTACTGAAGATATGCTGTATTGCGACCCTCATGTGCCAAGGACCAACAACTTCAAAGCTGATCCTGCACTGGCTGGCTATACTAATAACCTGAAAGACTATGTGCGCAGTGGTTATGACAAAGGCCACAATATGCCCGCTGCCGATAACGTATGCAGCGAAGACGGTATGGACCAGTGTTTTTATTTCTCTAACATGACACCACAGCCGCATTTTTTCAATGCAGGCATATGGGAAGACCTGGAGAAAGCTGAGCGCGCAGAAGCGAATGCACATGGCGAAGTGATCGTATCTGTAGGTTGCACCGGTAAGAAAACTACTATAGGCGCGCACAAAGTGGTAGTGCCCCAGTACATGTGGAAGGTAGTATACATTCCTGCCGATGACGTATATTATGCCTATATGTTCCCGAATTCGGATGCAATAGCTGATGATAATTATATGGATTACAGGGTAAAACTCAGCGACCTTAAAACCAATGCCGGCGTACACTTCGAAGAAGGTATGGCTGTTCCTAACAAATAAGATATAAAGATATTTTTTGATAAAGCTTCCTGCCTTGCAAGGAAGCTTTATTTTTTAGCAGCCGCTGCAAACATTTTGGCTTTTGTTATGTTATAGGCTTAGATTTCAATTAAGTACATGCTTATTGATTATTAGTAATTTAAGCTATTTTTGCACTCACCTTTAATGATATGGAAGATTTCAAAGTTACCCTCAAGCAACAAATAATAGACTCCCTCAACTTGCAGGGCATGAAGCCCGAAGAGATAGATGACAATGCTCCACTCTTTGGCGAAGGCCTTGGCCTGGACAGCATCGACTCACTTGAATTAATGGTGCTCCTGGAACGCAATTACGGTATTAAGATAGAAGATGCACGCGAAGGCCGTAAGGTTTTGACATCGGTACAATCAATGGCCGACTACATACAGCAGAACCGTAAAATCTAGTACATAAACAGCTGATGGCGGAAAAGATAGTGGTCACTGCCGTTGGGCTTATTTCTGCTTTAGGGCATGGTGTAGCTGCCAATATGCAGGCCATGCGCGATAATCGCAGCGGGCTCAGGCATCCCTTGCATTTACGCACGGTTCATGCTGCGGAATTTGTGATGGGTGAGGTGGTACACAGCAATGAGGAGATGGCCTCGATATTGAATCTGCCTGCAGACCACAGTTATTCGCGTACTGCATTACTTGCCTTACTGGCTATGCAGGAGTTGCTTGTTGGTGCTGACATGGAATTGCTGCGCAGCGAACCGCTTGCGCTCATAAACGCCGGCACTGTCGGCGGTATGTGTACAGTGGAAGATCTCTATCCTGATTTCATAGCCCCCGGCACAGGCGATTATATAAAGTACATAGACGCACTCGATTGTTCGGAAAGTACGGAGAATATTGCCGGCCATTTCGGACTGAAGCCATTTATGGCTACTATCAGCACAGCCTGTTCCTCATCGGCCAACGCAGCCTTGCTGGGTGCGCGCATGATAAAGCAGGGTGTTGTAAAACGTGCCATCTGCGGCGGTTGCGATGCCCTGAGCCGTTTCACGCTTAATGGATTTAATTCCCTTAAAAATATAGATCGCCGGCCATGCATGCCATTCGACCAGGACAGGCTGGGCCTTAACCTTGGCGAGGGCGCTGCCTATTTAATGCTCGAAGCAGAATCCTCCGCCATAGCGCGTGGGGCAAATATACTGGCTGAGTTCAGCGGCTATTGCAATAGCAACGATGCCTACCATCCCACTGCGCCTTCGCCACATGGCGACGGTGCTTATAATACCATGCAGCAGGCTATGAATATGGCGGGGCTCAAGCCTTCTGATATCGGCTATATAAATGCACATGGTACCGCTACTATTAATAATGACATAGCCGAGGGCGCTGCTATCAAAAGGCTCTTTGGCGATGCTATGCCATACTTCAGTTCCACAAAACCATTTACAGGGCATACACTTGCCGCAGCAGGCGCTATTGAGGCTATCTTTAGTATAACAGCCATGCAGCAGGGTATAGCCTTGCCAAATCTTAACTTTCATGCCCCAATGGAAGAGTTGCTGCTGGTACCCACAACTCAGCTTGTTGAAAATGTTTCTATAAAGCATGTGCTTAGCAATTCTTTTGGTTTTGGGGGCAATAATGTTTCACTGGCATTCAGCGCATCATGAACAGGGTCATGTACATAAAAGCAGCCACTTGCATTTCGCCGCAGCACAGCTACGATGCGGAAATGTTCCTTGCTCCTCCAGTGAGTAGCGATACTGGCCGGCTGTATGTGCTCGACCAGGATTACCGTAAGTATATTTCGCCGGTGGCCATCCGCCGTATGAGCAGGTTGCTGAAGATGAGCATTACCGCCGGCATGCAATGCCTTGCCGATGCGAATGTGCAACCCGATGCAATTATCACAGGCACAGGGCGGGGCAGTGTCTCCGATATGGAGCATTTCCTGCATGACATGATCGAGTTCAAAGAGGAGGCGCTGAATCCTACTTATTTCATACAGTCTACCTACAACTCTGTAAACGGCTGGCTGGCACTGCAGACAAAATGTACCAGCTACAACCAGACCTATGTACATCGCGGACTCTCTTTAGAACTTGCTCTGCTTGACGCACAGCTTACTTTAAGCGAGGTTGACGGAACACAAAATGTGCTGGTGGGCGGTTTCGATGAAATGACGGACTACTACCATTTCGTAAAAAATAAAGTGGGCTATTGGAAACAGGAACAAATAAATAGCCTTGAGCTTCTAAAACACAATGACACAACCGGCACTATAGGTGGCGAGGGCTCCAGCTTCTTTGTCTTGTCGAATGACAATGACAATGACAATGCAACCACTGCGATAACTGCGATCCAGACATTGCATAAGCCAACTGTTGAAGAATTGCAAACTGCCGTGTTAAGCCTGCTTACAAAAAATGGTCTTACTGCTAATGACATAGATGTGCTCCTCTCAGGCATGAATGGTAATAGTGGTTTCAAGGCATTTAATGATGCGATGGCCAATATGCTGCCGGGCTCCGCCATCGCTGCTTTCAAGCACCTTTGCGGTGATTTTGACACAGCCACAGGCTTTGGATTATGGCTGGCCAATTATATGATCGCTAAACAAACGCTGCCCGAACTTGCAATAATTAAGCAAGGGACAAGTAAAGCTATAAAGCACATTCTCCTCTTCAACCAAACCATCGCCGGCGATGCGTCCTTAATGCTGCTGGAGCAGTCCCTGTAATGCAATCACCCTACGAATATTACACCGAACGGAAAGCGCATTACAATGAGCTGCTGGCCGCCATTATAAAAAAATATAACCGTGTTTCATCATTGCGCCTGCTGGTAGTACTGGGCATGATCGTAGCGGGAATCTGCGCCTATCGTAGTAGTGACAATATGCTTTGGTGGCTCACAGCAGCTGTAGCTGCTGTCTTTCTCGCATTGGTACGCATTCATTCAAATCTTGTTGCCCGTCGCGAAGTAGTACAGGTGCACATCGACCTGCTTGAAAATGAATTACAGGCACTAAACGGTAACAATAGCAACTTTGCCAATGGTGTGGCCTATGCTGATATTGTCCATCCGTATTCGTACGATCTCGATATTTTCGGCAATGGGAGTATATACCAGATGCTATGCCGCACAGTAACCAGTGGTGGGGCATTATTACTTGCTGAGCGTTTGTCAAAGCTTAGCGCATCTAAGGATGCAATCACAGAAAGACAGGCTATTACAAAAGAGCTAAGCACGAGGCCCGCCTTCCTGCAGGATTTCCGCGTTGCAGGCACACTGGCCAAAGAGGGCGCTAAAGATCAGGTGCGCGTGACCGACTGGCTGAAAGGCGAGGCTTTTTTTGTCAATAATACACTGCTGCGCATCGCTATTGTTTTGATGCCCATTTTGTCAATAACGGCCATTGTATGGCCTATAGTAACAGGTGGCAGCTATGCTTACCTAAGCATCGTTGTGTTAGTCAACTGGATAATACTGGGCTCTTTTCAGAAAATGATAAAACTGGCCGCGCAGCAAATAGGCAGCACTGCCCCGCTCATAGATAAGTACGAACGGCTACTCAAAGAAGTATCAACACAAAAATTCAATACGGCCTGGCTGAATGAAACTACCAACACTGCAAGGGCATCTTTACAAAGCATTGGCCGCTTTAAAAAGCTGCTGCGCCTTTTCGATAGCCGTGGCAATAGTATGATATGGCCGGTCATGAATTCCCTGTTCCTCATCGATCTATATTGTCTTTACAGGCTGGAAAACTGGCGGGTGAAAAATGCGACTACAATACTTGCTGCCATTGATTCCACGATAACCATGGATGCATTCGTAAGCTCCGCCACATACGCATTCAACCACCCGGATAATATATACCCGACGATAGCAGCCATTGAGAACGGCATACAGGCAAAAGACTTGCGGCACCCCTTATTGCCGGCTAATACAGCAGTGGGTAATGACCTAAGCCTGGGCAGTAAAGAACAGTTCTACCTGCTTACCGGCGCTAATATGACAGGCAAGAGCACGTTCATACGTACCATAGGCGCAACAGGCGTGCTATGCAATCTCGGCCTGCCCGTACCTGCGAAAGAATTTTCCATGCCCCTGCTGGAGTTATATACCTCCATGCGCATCACAGATTCTGTGCAGGACGATATCTCTTATTTTAAAGCTGAGCTCAACCGCATGAAGGCAATTATTGATAAGGTGAGCGAGGCCGGCGAACAGCATTACTTAATATTACTCGATGAGCCCTTGCGCGGCACCAACTCTGTAGACAAACAACAGGGCACCCGCGCCATACTCGAGAAGCTCTTAGATCATAAAGCCATAGGCATCATAGCCACTCACGATACCAGCCTCTGTGATATGGAGCAAATCCACCCCGGGCGTGTACGCAATTATCATTTTGAAAGCAAAGTTGGTACAGAAGGCCTCTCGTTCGACTTTAAACTAAAATCCGGGGGTTCTACTTCAAATAATGCCACTATATTGATGCGGCAAATGGGGATTGTAAATTAATTTGTTGTGACAAATATCTTGTGGTATGTTGTATATTAATTGCAGATGGTAAATAGCTATGGCTGCCCAAACAGAAATATGCCGATATGAGTATGCCAAGTGAAATAAACAAGACTGTTGCCCATGACTGGCAGAGTGCTTTCCCCGAGCTTTTGAAATACAAGCCTAATAGATTTTATAAAGTTTTAGGCCCGGCAGCGATCGGCATAGAGTTAATTGTACTGCCGGGAGGCGATGTTTATCGTCCACATTTTGTTTCATATCCGCTTTGGGAGCCGGATTTAAAATCATGTTTTGATTCTCCTTTTATACTTCAGGAAATGCAAAATGACAGAGGCTTGCAATTTGACGTACCCTTTCTTAAGCATACCTCTATTTTCCCAATTGCAATGGCTCCTATTAAGGGGCAAATTGAAATACCTCTTGATGGAAATGTTACGATAAGCACTTTCATGACGCTTATCAATGATCAATTTAGTAAAGGCTTGGTCCCGTTTAGCCCTGTGCAACAGGCGAAATTGTTTGAAGCTAAGCTTTGCGCGGGATTATATGCTGGCGATGTATCGTCAATGCAAAACACTTTAAACGATCTTGAAAACGTTGGGAAAAGTTGGGAACCCCGATTATTTGAATGGAAATTTGGACCTTTTAATACCTGGTTGATTGGCCTTCGAGAAAAAGCAGAACATCGAGATATATTTCTGGAGCAGGTCGATCGAAATAAACAGAAATTAAGGCATTTGAAGAGCTCAGAACTAGTCTGGTAATAGATATTGCCTTTAAGATATCTTCCCCAGCACATACACCTCGGTGGGCGTAGGATTACCGCCTTCCTTTTCAAGAGATATGGCAAATGCCTGCCCGGCCTTTACTTCCATAGGTAGCTTCGATACCTGGGCAAGGCCAAGATTTTTATCAAGTGTGCCCATGCTTACGGGTTTGCCATCCTGTATCACCCACATCTGGTATTGCATGCCTGTAGGCGGTGGTGGCATTTTTTGAAATGCCAGGTAGGTATTACCATTGACTTTATTCCAGTATATAGTGGCAGCCATTGGGTGGCCCGGCTTCATGCTCTGCATCACCACGGTCTGCATATTGCTGTCGGCCAGCATCTCACCTTGCTTTTGCGTGCTGCTTTGAAGCATGGCCAGCTGGTGTTGCATAGTATCCAGTTGTTCCTTCATGGCAACCTGTGCGCTTTCGGTATTGGTACGCTGGCTCCAGAGTATAAAGTTCACCAGCATACTGCCAACCAGTGCTATCCATATTGCAGCCCTTTGCCAGCGCAGGTTGTAGCTGCGGCTGCCGGCCAGTGGTATTGTTTTGTGTGCAGGCTGAACGGCGGCCTCTTCTTTTGTCTCTTCTTTATTCAGTTGGGCCCATATTTTATCTTTCAGGGCTGCAGGTGGTTCTTCAGCTCCCGCCTGTGCCACCATCCACATAGTATCTTCTATGGCTGCTACTTCGCTTGCCAGTTCAGGATATTGGGCTATATCGGCAGCTACGCGCGCATGTTCGCTCTCGGGGAGCGATCCAAGTACGTAGGCTTCCAAAATGCCCGATTCTATGTATTCCTGTATGTTCAACTTACTGTTTATAATGTTCCCTTAGCAATTGTATCGCATGGCGCATACGGGTTTTAACCGTGCCCAGCGGTATATCAAGTGTTTTGGAAATTTCGTCGAGTGTATATCCTTTGAAATAGGCTAGTTCCACTATCGCCCGGTATTCGGGCTTCAGGTTCCCCACATTCTTGCGCAGCCCTATGGTATCGGTGCTTTGCTCGGTGCTCATGCCTTTTCCTACATTACTTACGGCATCATCGCCCGTTTGGATTTTGCCTTTCATCACCTCGCCCTTCGATCTCAGTTTGTCTATCGCCGCATTACGGGCTATATTGATCATCCAGGTATAGATGCGGCCCTTAGCGGCATCGTATTGGCCTATGTTATTCCAGATCTTCACAAATACATCCTGCAGCACATCCTGGGCTGTCTGCTCGTCGAATATCACCTTCCTCACCACACCGTACAGAACGTTTGCATAGTTCTGGTACAGGTAGTTGAAGGCGCTCTCGCTCCGCTGTTTCAGCAGCAGCACCAGCTCTTCTTCGCTATATATGCTTAAAGTTGACAAATGTTACGCAGTCTATTATGGTCAAACCCTCCACCAGGTATCTGGCATCCAGCCACCAGTATGTAGTATCCGGTACTAAAATACAGGTTTATTTCAGAAATAGCATCTTATAGTCCACTTTCACCTTACCCATGCTTATGTCGTCCAGCTTCTTTTTAATAAGGCGCTTTTTGAGTGGCGGTAAGTAGTCTATAAAAAGCTTGCCATCTATATGGTCATACTCATGCAGTATCACCCGGGCGGTGATGCCGTAAAACTCTTCTTCGTGTTCTTTAAAGTTTTCGTCCATATAGCGCAGGCGCACGCGTGCCGCGCGGCTTATATCTTCGCGCACCTTGGGTATGCTCAGGCAGCCCTCGTTATAGGCCCAGTTGTCACCTGTCTCCTCTATTTTATGGGCATTGATGAAAACCTGCTTTACAGGTCGCTCATTGGGGTATAATTTCCTGTCCTCGTCGTCAAATCCCTCAGTTATTTGCTCCGTATCTATTACGAACAGGCGTATGGGTCGGTTCACTTGGGGTGCGGCTACGCCCACGCCATTGCTGTGGTACATGGTCTCCCACATATCGGCTATCAGTTTCTTCAGTTCAGGGTACTCCGGTGTAATATCCTCGCATACTTTGCGCAATACCGGGTGGCCATATGCTACTATTGGTAATATCATCCTTTTGCTCTTGGAATTTGCAAAGATAGGTATTAATGGCGGCTTAGGATAAGCTGTGAACGCTATATGTTGTGTTTTTTAATAAAAAGTGTCGCCGTAACGTATAATTGTGATTTTGTTGCTACGTGGCCTGGCTCCTAATTCTTCTTGAGTGTAGCCGTATACTCGCAGTATTAGTTGCACTGTTCGCCGGATTCTTTCTACTGGGTCCTCATTTATTATAGCCTCTATTTCAGCCGTTTCGGCTTCTTCAAAAGAATGATAGATCCGCAAATTGGTTTTACCATAGCCAACTTCCGGTTCATTTAAGTTTTCCTCCTTTTGTTTATTCTTATCTGTCATAAGCCTGCGGCCTCTTACAAATATACCGATTAATGCTTGTTTTCGAGGTATTCCTGCAACATGATGACCGCCGCTACGGTATCAATTAGGTCCTTACGCTCGCGGGCCTTTTTCTTAAGCCCCATGCCGCTTATAGCCGCCGACGCCATCTTTGAGGTCAGCCTTTCATCGGCCTTTTCAATAGGCAGGTTAGGGAATACATGCTGGAATTTCGGTATGAACTTGTCAACCAGCGGCGTGGCATCCGTCGGGCTCTCATCCATATTAAGCGGGTAGCCTATCAGCACCTTCTCCACCGGCTCATTGATCATGTATTTCTTCAGGTAGCCTATCAGTTCGTTTGTGTCCACAGTTTCCAGCCCGGTGGCAATGATCTGCAAGGGGTCCGTAACCGCTACACCTGTCCGCTTCTTTCCGTAATCTAATGCCAGTATCCTTGCCATATAGCAAAGGTGCGAATAAAAAACTGATTATAGCCTTTGGTGCCCAAAGCCTCCTATTTCTTCTCGTACGATAACTGCACCAGTCCGTTGGGGAAGGTTGCGCTCCGTAAAAACTTCAGGTTCTGCTCAGGCCTGCCGTTTTTGAACAGGCCTATGCCACTACCCAGCAACACAGGGATAACAGAAATTACAAAGCGATCGATGAGTTTATGCTGCAGCAATTCGTGTACTGTCTCCGCACCGCCATCTATAAAGATGTCCTTGCCTTCTTTTTTAACCAGTTGTCTTATCAGGGTGTCTATCGGCCCATTGTAAAAACTCACGTTCTCATCGCTGCCCGTTTTACTGCGCGATAGTACATAGCACTGCTTGTCCTTATGCGGAAAGGGTATGCCAAAGCCTAATACCATATCGTAAGTTCTCCTTCCCATGATCACGGTATCTATGTTCTTTATGAAATCATAGTAGCCATAATCCTCGCCCGGGCTTTCCACCAGCTTCAGAAAATCAAGGTTGTCGTTCTCTTTAGCTATATACCCGTCCAGGCTCATAGCTATATAAAGGATCACTTTTCTTTTCATGATATATTTATTGGGACACCAATATTATCATATCTCCCTCATACCCTCACCTCCCGCCTCAAAAATGTGGATATCTTCATTTGGGCCGAACGCTTTACTTAAGCATAGTGAGTTTCCCCTTATCATATATTCCAAACCCATCATTTTCGGTAAGGAACACAAGTTTGTCATCATCTGTAAACTCCATTTGTTTTATTGGCTTACCCAATCCTATAATAAGCGCTTCTCTTGTCCGTTTATCTGGGGCATCATCCTGCACGACAATCTTCTCCGTTATAATGTCTTTTATAGGCAACCTCGCTCTGAAAAGACCTTTATTCGTTGAAAAGTAAATGCTATTGTTCTCTTTATTATATGCCCCCGCTTTTACAGCAAAGTAGTCACTACTGCTGTATATGTCCCTCGCTGAATCATTTACTATATAGTCTTCACTATAGTATATCCTGGTCGCATTTCTTAAGCTGTCGATTTTTATTATTTCACCCCCTCGTATGCCGGATGTAATGTAAATATTCCCGTAAGTATCTTCAAATATAGATGTAGGATTCAGATCATTTAAATTGATACTGTCGAATTTATTGTTGTAGACATGGCGCCTATTTACGTCAAATATTTGTACCTCACCTCCCCATTCTCCATCATTTCGGTATAACCACCATCTGTTTTTGCTATCTAGAAAGGTATGTTCAGGCAGTCGTAGGTATTTTTTTGTTGTGTACTTTAATAGCTTCAGTATTCTTTTTCGTACAATGATTCCACCTGAATGATTCTCAAACTTATGCCAATGTTTTTTGCTTACGGGATCATAAACAGCATCCGGAATGACAAGAATTATTTCATTGCGTGCATTGAAACAAATAGCAGCAATTGTATACTTGCATTTCATAAATAATGAGGCAGTATTGGTGGAAGCTTCTATTTCATAAATTTTTCCCTTTAAGGTTCCGCCATATACTTGGCCTTTTCTGTCTCTACCAAGCGCAGTAAAACCATCGGCAGTATCGCCTGTTTTTAAGATACTATTATCAAATGTATTCAGATCCCAGGTAACTATATTGCCGCTTCGTGTATTTGCGTATATTTTGTTATTGCTGATGATAAACGATTTGTATCCTCCTTCTGTTCTGGTAATATAGTTAACCCCACCGTTATCCGACAATTGCGCGACACAGCTTTGACTTAATAAGATTAGAAGGAATAATGAATAAAATAATTTCACAATTAACGTAAGGTTATATACTACTAAACTAATTGATTAGAACGAATGGTGTTGTCATTTTTCTGACACAGATTCATTACTCCCAGGCCTCAAAAAATGTGGATATCTTCATTTGGAACCCCCTGCTCGCGTTTCGTATCTTGCGTAAAGGGGGCATTTTCGCGTCATTGCGAGCCGCGTTCAGCCTTGTGAGCTTCTGCGGCGAAGCAATCTTCCCTCGAGGATGTTGGTGACGCCCAATCGAAGTTCTTTATTTATTGTAAACCCCATAGTCAATCTATAGTCAAGGGATAGTCAAAGACAGCCAAACAGGGTAACCCACTAAATCCGTCAAATCATGGTTCAGGCATAGTCAATCCATAGTCAATCCATAGTCATTGCTGGTAACTACAATCCTGAAAATCTTCCTAATCCCTAAATCCCGGTTCAGGCAAACAGGAAATAACGGGAAATAACTCCAAAATATCATATGTCAATACCAGAAAGCCTTTCCAACGAAACAGCTATACAAAACAGGAAATAATTCAGCCACCGGAAATCGGAAATCCCCCTCTTCTTTGGAGGGGCCGGGAGAGGTCTCCACACAAAACATTTGCTAAACCCCTCGTTTGGTTTTAGTTTAGCAGCACGAAAGAAAGAAAATATGTCAATAGTTCGTCATAACTGGACCCCTGAAGAAATAAGCCATATATATAACAGGCCACTGCTACAACTGGTAATGGAAGCTGGTGGCGTACATGCCGCCAATCATAAAGCCGGCGAGGTACAGATCAGCAGCCTGCTCTCTATAAAGACAGGTGGCTGCAGCGAGGATTGCTCCTATTGTCCACAAGCCGCCCGCTTCCATACCGACATAAAGGTGCAGGCGCTTATGAAGACCGATGAGGTGGTAGAGGCGGCACAAAATGCCAAGGCCGGCGGTGCATCACGCTTTTGTATGGGTGCTGCATGGCGCGAGGTGCGCGACAACCGCGATTTCGATAGGGTGCTGGATATGGTGAAGGCTGTGACTGCTATGGATATGGAAGTATGCTGCACACTGGGTATGCTTAGCGAAACGCAGGCAAAGAAGCTGGCAGATGCCGGGCTCTATGCCTACAACCATAATATAGATACATCAGCAGAACATTACGAACAGATCATAACGACCCGTAAATACGAAGACAGGCTGGATACCCTTGAGCATGTGCGCAATGCGGGCATCTCCGTATGCAGCGGCGGCATCATAGGCCTTGGCGAAACAGACCAGGACCGCATAGGCATGCTGCTTACACTCAGCAACCTGCCCAAGCACCCTGAATCAGTGCCGATAAATGTACTGGTGCCGGTAAAAGGTACGCCGCTTGCGGATAACAAGCGGGTACCATTTGATGAACTGGTACGTATGATAGCTACTGCACGCATCGTAATGCCAAGGTCGGCAGTGCGCTTATCTGCGGGCAGGCTGGAGCTTTCTATGGCCGAGCAGGCGCTTTGTTTCCTTGCCGGTGCTAATTCCATCTTCGCGGGCGACAAGCTGCTTACAACACCTAACCCGGAGTTCAATGAAGACATGGAAATGTTCCGCGTGCTGGGCCTTACACCCAAGGCTGCATTTGCAGACAAGGTAATGATGCAATAAACCATAAAGCCATGACTCCTCTAGAGCAATATTTACAACAAAAGCTCGACGCAAGGGAGCAGGCAGGTAACCTCAGGCAACTGCGTACCCAAAGGGCCGCAACGGATTTTTTTTCCAACGACTATCTCGGCATTGCCACCAACAATTTGCTGGTGCCATTCATGCAGGGCAGTGATACAGGTACAGGTTCCACCGGCTCAAGGCTACTATCCGGGAACTCTAAGGAAACTGAAGCGCTCGAAGAAGCGATAGCCAACTTTCACAATGCTGAGGCAGCGCTCATATTCAACTCGGGCTATGATGTCAATATGGGCTTGATAACCGCGCTCACCAACAGGCACACTACAATCATATACGATGAGCTCTGTCATGCAAGCCTGATAGATGGCATTATGCTCAGCCGCGCAGGCAGCCACAAGTTCGCCCACAACAATGTAGCCGACCTGCGGAAAAAACTGGAGCATAGTAAGAACAAGGGGCCTCAATTGATAGTTACCGAGTCTGTATTCTCCATGGATGGTGATACAGCACCACTTAAAGAAATAGCAGAGCTGGCCGAAAAATATAGTGCAGCACTGATAGTGGACGAAGCACATGCTACAGGGGTGTTTGGTAATAAAGGTGAAGGGCTGGTGTGTAGTATGGACCTTGAAACAAAGATCTTTGCCCGTGTGCACACTTTTGGTAAGGCGCTGGGTTGCCATGGTGCAGTAGTTGTGGGCTCTAAACAATTACGGAGTTTCTTGATCAACTTTGCAAGGCCATTCATATTTACCACAGCCCTGCCGCCGCACACTATTAGCAGCATTAGCGCAGCATATAAGTATTTATCGCAACCAGGATTTTCAAATAAAGGCTTGTACGAGCTTGTAGCATATTTTCAGCAGCAGGTGAAGGAGAGTGGGATGAAAGGCTGGAAAGAGAGTTGCAGTACCATACAGGCTTTGGTAGTTGGCGACAATGAAAAAACTAAAGCTGCTGCAACGGCATTGCAAAATGCAGGCCTGCAGATAAATCCCATACTGCACCCAACCGTGCCTATGGGCGAGGAGCGTTTAAGAATATGCCTGCATGCGTTTAATACAAAAGAAGAAATAGACAAAATATTCGCAACACTAGAAGAATTGAATGTATAAGCAGATCGCAATAGCAGGCATACATACAGGCATCGGTAAGACCATCGCATCTGCGGTGCTTGCAGAGGCCCTTGCCGCCGACTATTGGAAACCTATTCAAGCAGGTGAACTGGACAACAGCGACACGAAAATTGTAAGCTCACTAATAAGTAATGGCACTGAAAGGGTTCACCCCGAAGCATTCAGGCTCACACAGCCTATGTCACCACATGCAGCGGCCGAGGCTGATGGGGTAGTGATAGACTATAAGACCCTTCAGTTCCCTGATACAGACAAGACCTTGCTTATTGAGACAGCAGGCGGACTCCTTTCTCCATTGTATGGCAATATGACAATGGCGGATTTTATTTCGTTTAATAAGTTGCCCGCAATTTTGGTAAGCAGCAACTACCTTGGCAGCATCAACCATACGCTGCTTACCATTGAAGTGATGAAGCGAAGGGACATTCAGATCGTAGCATTGATAATGTGCGGAAATACTAATAAGGCCTCTGAAGACTATATTGAAAATTATAGCGGTATTCCAATCGCAGCAAGTATCCCCTTTTTTGAACAACTCACCGGTGACGCTATCAGGGATTGCGCAATAAATATAAAAGAAGGACTACTTCAACACCTGCAATATGAGCAAGCTAAGTGAACGGGACAAAGAAGTGATATGGCACCCATATACGCCTATGAAGTTGCGGCCGGATGCAATAGGCATCGTAAAGGGCGATGGCGTATATCTTGAAGACGAACAGGGCAACAGGTACATAGATGCCATATCGTCCTGGTGGGTGAACCTGCACGGGCATTCACACCCGTACATAGCGCAAAGGATCAGCGAGCAGTTGCTTACGCTGGAGCATTGCATATTCGCAGGCTTTACGCACGAGCCTGCGGTGAGCCTGGCGGAGCGGTTACTGCCGATACTGCCGGGTGAGATGAAGAAAATATTTTACTCCGATAATGGATCGACAGCGGTAGAAGTAGCTATGAAAATGGCCCTGCAGTATTGGGGTAATAAAGGCGAAAATAAAAAGAAGCTCATAGCCCTTGAAGGCGCTTACCATGGCGATACATTTGGCGCTATGTCGGTAAGTGAGCGCAGTATCTTTACCGAGCCATTTAACGAAAAGCTTTTTGATGTTGCATTCATCCCCTATCCACACGCGGGTAGCGAAGCAGAGAGTATGGCAGCACTGGAAGCATTATTGCAGGCTGAGGATACAGCGGCATTTATTGTTGAGCCGCTTGTGCAGGGCACCGCAGGTATGCGCATGTATGATGCTGAAATACTGGGAAAATATTTCGACCTCTGCAAAAAATATAACGCCCTTATAATTGCCGATGAGGTAATGACCGGCTTTGGACGTACAGGTACTCTATTTGCCTGCGACACAGTTAGCACTGCGCCGGATATTATCTGCCTATCCAAGGGACTGACCGGTGGTACAATGCCCATGGGCATCACGGCCACAACCGGGCAAGTCTTTGATGCATTTTATGATGACGACATCCTGAAGACCCTGTATCACGGGCACTCCTATACGGCCAATCCCATAGCCTGCACTGCTGCCCTCGCCAGCCTTGACCTGCTGCTGGATGATGCTTGTACTGTAGCCCGTAATCGTATCGGGAGCATGCACAGAAAGTTTGCCGAAGCTATAAAGGGCAATGAAAAGATACTGGATGTGCGTTGCAAAGGAACCATACTGGCAATAGAGCTAAACACAGGTACACCCACTTCGTATAACAATTCACAAAGAGACTTTATTTATAAATTTTTTATTAATAAAAATATGCTCATAAGGCCACTCGGCAACATAATATATTTAATACCGCCTTATTGCATTACGAATGAAGAGCTGGCGTATCTTTACAGTACCATTAAGGAATTGATGGAGCGCATATAAAGGACCGATCCCATGCATGACATGAAATATTATTTTAAGGAACAAATGGAGATCATTGTTTCTGATCCTGAGCTGCACGCCAAATGGCTGAACAGCCTCTCGATGATGGAGAATACGGGCGCAAGAAAAATATCGCGCTATGAAGATCCCGTACATACTGATATCATAGTGCTGAAGCATGCGGCCGAAGAAGCACGCCATGCCTACTACCTGAAAAAGCAAATAGAGAAGCTCAATATAAAATGTCCTGACTACAGCTTTAAATATTTGCTGGCGCCTATGCAGAGCTACCAATACCTGCGCAAGCTGGATGCCGCTGCCTGCAGGTATCTTAAAGAAAAACTGGGCCTTACAGGCAGGGCGGTAGACCATGGGGCATACCTGTTGGTAACATACGCCATAGAAGTACGTGCCGATGAACTGTATGGTGTATACCAGGAAGTGCTTACCGCTCAAAAATCGAAAGTAAATGTAAAGTCGATCATAGTGGAGGAGGAGGGGCACCTTGCCGAGATGACTAAAATGCTGGAGACCTTTCACCCCGAATGGCAGAAGCTGGCATCTGATATACGCAATGTAGAATCAGCCCTGTTCAAAGACTGGCTGGCAGCTATTAAGAAGGAAGTTGGTGCGCTGGCAATGGCCAGGATCACCGGCGCTTATGCTTAAAAAAACTACTTAGCCATTGCCGTCTTAAATTCCGATGTTGTATGGAACTCGATAGCAGGGTTGTTCTGGCGCTCTGTGTTTAGGAACCATTCGCTTTGAGCGAGGTAAACAAGGTTGCCATCTTTATCCGTCATTATGTTGCTCTGCTTGAAGCGTACAAAGTCTTCTATAGCTTTCTTGTCGCCGGTTATCCAGCAGGCTTTGTAGAAAGATAGCGGCACGAAAGAGCATGATGCACCATATTCCTGCAGCAAGCGGTACTGTATCACCTCAAACTGAAGCTCGCCTACGCAACCAATGATCTTGCGGTTGCCACCATGCTGGGTAAAGAGCTGGGCCACACCTTCGTCTGTAAGCTGGCTTATGCCCTTTTCCATTTGCTTGGTCTTCATCGGGTCCTTATTCACCAGCTCTTTAAATATTTCGGGTGAGAAGGTGGGTATGCCCGTGAATTGCATTATTTCGCCCTCGGTAAGGGTATCGCCTATTTTGAAATTACCTGTATCAAACAAGCCCACCACATCGCCCGGGAATGCTTCTTCGATAATGTCCTTGTCACGTGCCATAAATGAATAGGGGTTGCTGAAACGGACATCTTTATCGAGGCGGGTATGCTTAAAGTAAGTATTCCGTGAGAACCTGCCTGAGCACACACGTAAGAAGGCGATACGATCGCGGTGGCGTGGGTCGAGGTTGGCATGTATCTTAAAGATGAAACCTGTGAATTTCTCTTCGGTAGGTGCTACGTAACGTGTATCGGTATTACGGCCCTGTGGTACAGGTGCAATAGAAATAAACGTATCCAGCAGCTCCTTTACCCCGAAGTTGTTTACGGCACTACCAAAGAACACAGGAGCTATCTTCCCTTTCAGGTATGCGTCTGTATCAAGTTCGCCATAAACGCCCTGCAGCAGTTCCACATCTTCACGAAGCTGGTTGGCATCGCGTTCGCCTATTTTCTCATCCAGCGACTTATCGGCGATGTCGGGTATCGGTACGGTGTTGTCCTCGGTTGCCTTTTGGTTAGCTGTGAAGAGGTTCAGGCTGCTGTTATGCAGGTTATAAACACCTTTGAACTCCTTACCCATATTTATGGGCCAGGACAAAGGATGCAGTGATATCTTCAGTTCTTTTTCAATTTCATCTANNTCGAAGGGGTATTTACCATCACGGTCCAGCTTGTTCACGAAAACGATCATGGGGGTATCGCGCATACGGCAGACTTCCACCAGCTTGCGGGTTTGGTCTTCAACACCATTTACACCGTCTATCACCAGTATTACGCTGTCCACGGCGGTAAGCGTACGGTACGTATCTTCCGCAAAGTCCTTGTGAC
>DDET01000025.1 GCA_002336915.1 Bacteroidetes bacterium UBA1947
AGTAGGCTCTATGGCCTTCGATGCGATCGAAACACCCTTCGGAAAAGTTGATAAGATCGTTGGTGGCTCGGGGGTATACCTGGCATGGTCGGCAAGTAACTTTTGCAATGATATCAAGCAGGTATCTATAGTGGGTGGTGATTTTCCGCAGCAGGAGCTGGATTCCTTATCGGCCCGCGGCGTGGATATGGAAGGCGTAGAAATAGTAAAAGACGGTAAAAGCTTCTTCTGGAGCGGCCGCTACCACCTGGATATGAATACCCGCGATACGCTGGTAACAGACCTGAACGTATTAGCACAGTTCAACCCTACCCTGCCCGATAGCTACAGGGATTGCGATATAGTAATGCTGGGTAACCTTGTGCCCGCGGTACAAATAAGCGTGTTGAAACAAATGCGCAAGCGCCCCAAGCTGGTGGTTATGGATACTATGAACTTCTGGATGGAAGTAGCGATGGACGACCTGAAAGAGGTACTTACCATGGTGGATGTACTTATGGTGAACGATAGCGAAGCGCGCCAGCTTAGCGGTGAGCATTCATTGGTGAAAGCAGCGCTCAAAATACAGGCTATGGGCCCCAAATACCTGATAATCAAAAAAGGCGAGCATGGTGCCCTGCTGTTCCATGGTAAAAACGTATTCTTTGCACCGGCACTGCCGCTGGAGGATGTGTTTGACCCCACAGGTGCCGGCGATACATTTGCAGGCGGCTTCGTTGGCCATTTAGCACGCACACAGGATATATCGTTCGAAAATATGAAGACCGGTATTATTGTCGGTTCAGCACTTGCTTCCTTCTGCGTAGAGAAATTCGGGCCTAACAGGCTGCAGGAACTTACTAAAGAGGAAATAGACGGGCGGATAAACGAATTTGTAGAACTGGTGAACTTTGACATCATCAACGTTTCCTAGCACGCTACTACACTCCTGACATTGTTGACTTGCCGGTAATATATATCCTGGTTAAAAGCATATAGCGTATAATGCCCTGTATATACCAGGGAGCATTGCGTATTGCTTTATACTTTATATACAGCTTCTGTATCTCGAGATAGGATAGCACATTGTAGCATATCTCTTTCTTGCGCGGCAATAGTTCTTCCCTTACCACATCCATGATCGCAATTATCCTTGGCTTGTCGGTATCGTTCCATGCCTCGTGCAGGTGGGCATCGCTAAAGGCAAATGGCCTATCCCATGATACGGCCTTGCCTGATACTTTAAAACCACAATCCGGCAGCATAGCCGGTATCAGTATGGGTATATGCACGCGGCATATAGCATCGGTATCGCCAAAGTGGGCTTTGATATGTGTATGGGGCGACAGTACGCTAATGGAAAAAGAAACAAGGCCAGGTATATTCAGGAAGTACTTTAAAATACGCGCTCCCTTCTTAATATTGACGGCATTTTCCCTGCCCCAAAGTAGCAGGCCGATACCCTCCCAGGTCTGACCTTCTACCATGGCGGTATTAAAATAGGCGCCCCGTTCAGGATTACCACTCGCCATTAGATCAAGTACTTCCTTTTGTATTGCCGGCAGGTTGGCATTTATGTCATCGTACCATTTTTTGCCCTTAAGGTCAAAAAATGCCGGCGCATCGCCTTTATATGCCTCATCATTCCTAAAAGAATACCACACTTTCATGATCTGCGAAATACTTGTCGGCCAGCTACTTGAAAATATCGTTCTTAAACGGCTTCAAACAATTCCTGAGGATATCCTTCATCCAGCCCGGCCACTTTTTTATGAACTTAAATTTAAGTGTAAAATGTTGGTATTTAAATGAGGACAGTACATTTTCGCATATGGCCCTCGTATCAGGCAGGTATTCTTCGCGCATTACGTCCATTATCAGCACTATGCGGTTCTTATCAGTTTGGTTCCATGCCTCATGCATGCAGGCATCGTTAAATGCGATCATTTCATTGCCTTTCCATGCCTTTTCTACACCTGCCACTTTAAGGCCACACTCAGGCAGGCCCGCGGGTATGTAGATAGGTATGTGAATACGGTATATGGCATCTGTATCGCCATGGTGTGGCTTTATATGCGTGCGCGGCTGCAGCATACTCAGGGATAGCGACACCATGCCGGGGATATCTTTAAAATAGTTAAACACCTCCTGTCCTTGCCTGATAGTCCTTTCATTACGCCTGCCCCAGAACATAAAAGTAAGCGACTCCCATTTGTTGCCTTCCACCATTTTAGGATCAAAGTACTCGCGTTTATCACCACTGTCCTGTTCCAGGAAAACGGTAACAGTTTCTTTTATTTGCGGCAGCTTTGCACTTAATGTATCGTACCATATCTTACCTGCCAACTCGTAGTAAGGCACAGTTCCCGTGTAAGGGACTTTCTTATATGAATACCACGCTTTCATGTCTTTAGCAGCTCCAATACTACGTTCTTGCCTATTGCCCCTGTCTGTTCCAGCCTTCGTTCCAGTCCCACCTGCGATGCATATTCCATATTCTCAATAGTCAACTTAATTTGTTCGTTGAAACCGAAATGCTGCCTTATTTTCTGCGTTGCTTTAAAATAGTCCCCTTCTTCGAGCACATATTTCTGGTTATAAACATCGTCCTGGCCGGGCAGCAGCCTGTAACCCATAGCTTTATTAAATGCTATAGAGCGAAGGTTATCCTTTAATATACGCACCAGGGTCCTTTTCATCCCCATGTAAAATCCTATATCAGTAAGCAGCAGTGCCGCCTGCAGTATTTCCGGCGATTCGAGATAGTTACTATCCCAGATAAAAATGCCGCCATTGTTAGTAACGTTATTTTCCCAATCAATATCCGATCCGTATATAAGGCCAATGAACGTATCATTCAATGTGCCGATCAGGAAATAATTATTATTGATATTGTTTACCCGCGCGAACCATTCCTTCTGCATTTCAGGGCTTATGTAATCCCTGTATTCCATGGTATCACGGATCGTGGGGAAATTTCTCCAGTAGCGCACCAATTCTATATGCTCTTCCGAAAGCCTTACCAGGCGTACATTGCCTCGTTCTAATATCATTTACATTACCTGCTTAATAGTATATAAAGGTTTGTTTTGCTGCACAAGGAACATTTTGAAAAGGTAAAGTCCCAGTACCCCCAGGCAAAGCATAATAACACTTGTTGAGAAAAAGATAGCCACTATAGTAGATGTCCAGCCTATAGGTACATCGTGCACTGTTTTCCGGTATATAAACAGGATGCCAATAAAAAAGAACGCTACAGAGAATATGAAGCCCAGGTTGATCATCGCTTTTAAGGGAAATGCCGAATAGTTAGTGATCATATTGAAGTACATCCGCACCAGCTTGCCAAGCGTGTATCCTGTTTTGCCCTGCAAGCGGGGGTAATGCTTTACTTCAGCATATTCAAACTTCGTAGTGTACCATAAAAGCACCTCGTCAATAAACAAGAAGTTATTACGGTGATTGCCGACTATCTTTTGAACTATATCCCGCGATATAAGCCTGAACGAGCTGCCTTTTATATCGGTATCCGTAACGAGCTTGTTGTTTTGCTGCACCAGCCGGGAGCCTATACTCCTTATAGGAGGGTGTTGCCTGTTCGTAAGTATGGCATACACAACCTCGGCATTCGTTTCCTGCTGCCTGTCTATCAACTTTAAAATATCCTCAGGAGCATATTGCAGGTCATCATCTATAGTGACCAGGTAATTTCCTCTCGCATAATTAAACGCACATAATAGCGCCGCATGCTGACCGTAATTTTTCTGTAGGCGAATAGCCTTAATAACATCGGGGAACATGGATTTGATCTCCGCTATTTTTTGCCAGCTGCCGTCCCGGCTTCCATCATCTACCAATATTATTTCAAAGGAGAATGCATCCAGTGTTTTGATAGCCCTGCTACAAAGTTCCTGCAGGGAATCCTCACTGTTAAAAACAGGAACTACTACACTATATGTAATTTCTTTGCTCATCTTCATCTTGACAGTAAAAAACCGCCATCCATATATAAATTGACACCCGTTATCCAGCGTGAGGCAGGGGACAGGAAAAAAATGATCGCGTTAGCTATATCTTCGGGATAGCCCACACCTAATGGGTATTTGGCTACATGCTCGTTCATTGCTTCTTCAAACATACCCTCTGAAGAATAGTCATACATCGGGGTTTTCACCATAGCGGGGCTAATGCAATTCGAGCGTATCTTACGCGACACATATTCAACTGCTATGGTCTTGGAAAAAGCCTCGAGCGCAGCTTTTGAGGCCGCATACAGGGCATTTCCCTTGCCGGGAAACTGCCCTGATATCGACGACATAAATACCAGTGAGGCTTCATTATTGATCTTTTTTGCTTTGAACAGGGCCCCGGTAAGCAGAGCAGGCGCGTAAAAATTAGGATGCAAAGTTTCGTTCACCTTTTGCGCGCTCAGGTAAGCTATCGGGAAGGGCTTTACAAAGCCTGCACAATGCACCAGCCCGTCAAGACCGGGGCTTTCTTTAGCAAACGCAGCCACTGCCTTTTCATCAAGCAGCTCGCAGGGCAATATAATGTGCCCCTGGCCGCTTAATTGCGAACGCGTTTCTTCAAGACGTTCTATATTCCTGCCTGTAAGCACGATGGTAGCCCCAAAAGCAGAACAGTCTATCGCAGCCCTGCGCCCGATACCCGATGAGGCACCGGTTATCAATATAGTCTTGCCATTTAAATGGAAAGGTGTATGCATTATAACTCTATAATTCCGGGCAATATTAAATTTTCGGTATCAAGTACCACAGAACCCCATGATAAACCCACACCGAAACCTGAAAGTAATAATTTATTTTTTCCTGTACTCAGTTCATTTTTAAGGCAGGCTATCATAGTTAGTGGTATTGAGGCAGAACTGGTATTGCCGTAGTCCCGGAGCGAATAAGGCACTTTTTCGGGCGGGAACTTAAGTTTTTTCCTGATCGTTTCGTTCATCAGCAAGTTGGCCTGGTGCATTATAAAATAATCAATGTCGGCTACGGTATAGCCAAGCCCGGTCATCAGTTGCGTCACATTTGGAGGCACCTCCTTCACCGAGAAATTAAAGATATCAAAGCCATTAAGCGCCAAATTCTTCATTTTTCTGATGACACCTTTTTCTACTTCCACAGCTATCTCGCTTTCCTCTGTAATAGGCTGACGCGAACCACCGTGGGGAATAATGATAGCCTGATAGTTGCTCCCGTCCGATTGCAGGCTGAAATCCATGCGGCCACTGCCTTCTTTATATTCCAGCAAGGTGGCTGAACCTGCATCGCCAAACAATGGATAGGCGCTTTTATCGGTACGGATGAGCGATAAGCTAGAGGTATCGCCGGCAAGCAACAAACCCTTTTTAATGCCGGTGTTATTCATCAGGCTGGCTGCTATACTAAGGCCATATACATAACCCGAGCAGCCCAGGGGCACATCAAATGCAAGTGCGGTACGGGGCAGGCCAAGCTTGTGCTGTAAAATAATAGCCGAGGAGGGCAATATGTAGTCTTTTGATTGCGATACAAAAAGTACAAGGCCTATCTCCGAGGGATCGCAATTAGTTTCCTCCATTATTTTCCGGGCAGAAACCGCACACAGGTCCGATGCCAGCGATGTACTGTCCGAGATATGGCGTGTAAGCACGCCCGTGGTTTTAATAAACAGCTCCCGCTCGTCTTCCGTTATCCAGTCATAATCCCTGTTGCTTTCTGTAGCCGAAGGCACACAGGCGGCAATACCCTGGATACGCACATTATTTAGCGAAAAAATAGCCATTCTTTTGTCTTTTATTCAAGGCCCGTATACTCGTACGGGCTGTACTTTTTTAAAAAGTCAATACTGTACCTCCCCAGCTGATACCCGTGCCAAACCCGGCAATAAGAACCTTACTCCCTTTTTTTATACGCCCTGCATTCATAGCTTCCTTCAAAGCTATGGGTATGGTTGATTGTATGGTATTACCGGTCGTCTCCATAAAATAGAAGAAGCGTTCCGGGGCAACTTTCAATTTATTCCTCACCTGCTCCAGCGCATAATAATTAGCCTGGTGCAAAATAAACAGGTCGATATCATCGAGGGAAAGATCATTCTTCTTAACGGTTTCTTCAATGATGCGTGGCACATTCTTCAATATAAAGAAAAACGTTCCCGGCCCATCCATGTCTATACTACTGTCTGTATAAATATTACCAAACTGGTCTTCGCGCTCCAGCACCGAAGTGTCGGACAAGGGATGCCTGTCCCAGCTATCGCGGATGATGATCTTCTCATATCCCTTGCCATCGGTGCCCAAAACAAACTCGCCGATATTAGCATCGCTGCCTGCAGATGTTCTTTGTATCAAACTGGCCGCTGCCCCATCACCAAACAATACCCTTATAGCGAGATTTTTCGGATGAACATAACGGGTCGGGATGGTAGAAGTAATAAACAAGACATTATTCATACCCAGTGTAGCCATGAGGCCCTTCGCCATGGCCAGCCCATACACATAGCCGCTGCAGCCATGGTTCATATCAAATGAAGCAATACTTGTTTTCAGTCCCAACTGGTGCTGTACGATGCAGCTTGTCGCCGGGGTTAGAAATTCGTGCGTTAGCGAGGTGTAGATCAGCGCATCTATATCTTCTTTCGGGAAACCGGTTTCCTTAAAAAGCTGCTCCCCTGCCAGCACCCCCATATCCGAGGTCCGCATACCTACAGGCGCTATATGCCTTGACTTAATGCCTATGTTCTCTATCAGCTTGTCGTCTACTCTACCCGGAAATTGTTCTGCCAGCTCCATATTTGTTTCTATCGGCTCCGGGAGATAGTAAGAGATCGCACTAATATAGAATTTACTTTCCATTTACAAAGGACTAAGGCTGAGTTGCAGCTCTAAAATTATTATACTAAATATATCGATTTTTCCCGAAAAAACCCGGGGATAGTCGTGGAGCATGTATAAAATAAAGAGCAGGCATTGCAAAATTCTGCCCCGGATAAGGATAACACTATGATTCGGGAAATCCCGCGGAGTGTTATTATTCATTAAAAAATATAAACAACACCCTTTATTCGCTTGGAAGCAGGTTGTACAGGTCCTGTACGGTGCTGCAATTACGTAATATATCGCCTGTCAATGTCACATCGTACTCAGTTTCAAACATGGCAATCAGGATAAGTGCATTCATAGAGCTCCAATTAGGAAAATCACGGAAAGACGTGTCAGCCCGGAGATCGTCGCCGGTTATCTCAAGGGCTTCCTTTATTTTATCTATGAATTGATATATGGTATCCATGCTAATTTTATTTACACTCAACACTATTATTAATGGTCGCAAAGCTAATTTAAAAATTAATACAAGATGGCACAAGCTGAATCTATACAAAAGTCCACTTAATCTGTGGGAATCCGCGAAGCGTTCTTTTGCCTGTCATTCATCATTTTCTGCAGTTTATTATTATAGTATTGCGCTCTTTCCATGTTGTTTTTAGACGTATAGTAGTTTTTTAGAAACACCACTATCTGAGGGTTAACTTTCTTCATTTGTGCCGCACGTTCACAATACATCACCGCTGATGCGGTATCTTTTTGGTACAACGATATATTGGCAAGGTCTGTATAGGCAATGCTCTCCTGCGGCATGTTCTTTGCCGCCTTGAGCAATACCCGCATTGCCTTGTTGGTGTCATGACTCATTAACAGCACTTCGCTCATATCTATATAGGCTTCACCAAAAGTCGAGTCGTAGTATATAGCCTTCTCAAATTGATAAAGTGCGGAATCTATCTGGCCGTTCTTAAAATACAACACCCCAAGATTATGGTTTAGCTTAGACCTGTCGTTGGCGTTGAGGGCTATATCACCGCCTGCCATTGTTGCCGTGCCATTCAACGCCATATTAATATACTTCCGGGCTTGTAGAGGGCTATCCAGGTTGAAATATATAACGGCGAGGTTGTTGATAGCACTACCCATATTAGGTGAGATCAGGATAGATTGTTCAAAGTTATCCCGGGCAACCTTCAGATAGTAGACGGAACTATCATAAAATATTTTTGCTTTATCTATATCTCCTGCACTTTTAGCGCTCATGGCTTTTCGCCTATACAAATTAGAGACACTCATCATCAATTCCCCATTAAGCGTATTCGCCTTGGTCGACTCTCCCAGGTATTTGATATCGTGCGTGTAAAGCGTGACCTTACTTCTCCAGTCCATGTTCCTGTCCACACTTCTTGCAGCATAACAGCAGCATATCACCACCAGGGTTGCAGCAAGGCGTTTACCCGCAACATTAAATTTAAACGCTGCAGGTTCTACCCTAAACAATTTGAATATTACCCAGCAAAATGAGATGCTGAAACCCAGTGAGGCTGCATACATAAACCTTTCCGCCATCATGCCCGGCGCCGGGCGGAAGAGGTTGGAGAAAATAAAAATATTCAGCAGGAACAATATAGCACCAAAGACAGGAATAGACTTTTTTCGGAGATTTATGAGAATATAAATTATGAGGCTGAGGTAGAATAACGAGGACACCCATACCCATATATTATCCCAACCCAGGATAGGCACATACTTATATCCATAGTAAAATGCAAGCTGAATGGGTACGAGATGCAGGTAGAAATACCATCCGGAGATATACATAGCAGTGGCAGCCTTCGTCGCAAAACTATAATCGGATATAAAAAATGGATTCTCCATCGAGAAGAAGAGCCTTTGCTCCTGGGGCAGCATCATGGCTACCGAGTACAAGGTGACGCGTGATATCAGCAGAACCGGGATGAACCAGAGCAATATCTTTTTGATAGGCATGTCGGAAAAAAAGTAAAAAGCAACGGAAGGAACAACCATCAGAGGTAGAATGGTTTTTTTGCTCAATACACCAAACATGAATATTACCCCGTAAAGAAATACATAGAAAATTTTCTTTGTCTCATAAGATCGCCAGGCAACCAAAAAGCTCATAACAGCAAAAAGAAAGGCAAGTAACTCATCTCTGCTCTTAACACTATCCACGACTTCGGTATGCAGGGGGTGTACTGCAAACATGAGACAGACGGCAAATGCAAACCAGGGATTTGCTTTTTTGAACCATTTTAGCAGCAGCGCGAACAACAGTACAATAGTAAGTGCATACAAACACACATTGACAGCATGGCTGGCAGCAGGTGAGGAGCCTATTGACATAAACTGCAATGCAAAAGATAGCATCGGCATAGGACGATATTCAAATGCATTCTCATTGTCGGAAAATGTGTGGTGTGCAAATATATGCGGCAATGCCTTCACACCCCTCTCTACAATTTTCTGGGCATTAACAGTATACAGCTCATCGTCAAGATTATACTTATTTGGAATACTATTGGCAAAAACCAGGAAGGCTATAACAAACAGGGCGATCTTTTGGTAAAGCACCGTACGGTCCTTATGAGGAACTGCCTCGAGGCCAGCCGATGCAGGTACACTTGCTTCTTCTGCGGCCTCTGCCGGTTTTACTTGTTGTGGTTTATTCTTCGAAGATGGTTTGCCCTTAGACATAAATCAAAAGTACTAAGCAGATGCTAAACCTGCTTCATGAATTTTTTTACCTCGTCAATGACGTAAGACTGATCACTTTCAAGTAAATCAGTATAAGAAGGGAGTGTAATAACTCTTTTCCCAACATCTTCAGTAACGGGCAGTTTGCCATTGTTATACTTTGCAAACCAAGGCTGCAGGTGATTAGGGTAATAATGAACAGCAGTGCTGATGCCTCTATCCCACAGATGGGCCATAAGCTTTTCCCGCCAGGGAGCTGCTGCTAAAACTGAAAATATATAGGCAAAATCACTTTTCGGGTCCATAAAAGGTATCTCCATACCTTTTTCAAGAGGTAGCTCTGATAAATACCGCTCTACCATTGCCTTTTTCTTCGCCCTGATCTCTGTTATTCTTCCCATTTGGGCCAAGCCGATAGATGCACCCACATCATTTTGTGTGCATTTATCTCCCGCGGCTACCACTTCATAATGCCATGGCTTTGCATTCTCCATATTATAACGCTGCCATGTGGAGCGTGCCATACCCATATTGCGATATGTAAGTATCCGGTTGGCTACCTCTTCATCATTGGTAGCTATGCCTCCACCCTCCACGCAACAAATGTTCTTGAGCGGCCCAAAGCTAAAGCAACTCATATAGCTGGTCGATCCTACCGGGGCATCTTTATAATAACTGCCAAAAGCGTGGGCAGCGTCTTCAATGACCTTAAGACGGTGAGCGGCGGCCAGTTCCTGTATCGCATCGATGCGGCAGGAGCGGCCCCTGTAATGCAGGGGTAAGATCACCTTTGTTTTGGGCGTAATGCGCCTTTCAACATCTGCAACAGAAATATTACAGTCAGTTGCTTCAATATCAGCGAAAACAGGCACAAGGCCCAGTTTTAAAATAACGTGGATAACAGACGCATAGGTAAAGGAAGGCACTACCACTTCGTCCCCTGGCCTGCAGCCCGCTATTACCAGCGCTACTTCAATAGATTTGGTGCATGTAGACAGTGCGATGAAATATTTTGATTGTAACTCTTTTTTACATTCATCCTCAAACCTGAATACTTTTCTCCCTTGCCCTATCCAGCCCGATTCAAGGACCTCATCCAATATCTGCCGTTCTGCATCACCCATCGAGGGTTTTGAAACATTTATCAAATTATGCTGTTTTTAAGAACAATAAAATTACAGGCCATTATCTGAGCACATTTATTTTGTGCACCGATCCTGTATAGTTGCTGCCCGTTATTTTCAGGTAATACATGCCGGTTGGTAGCCGGCTTACATCAATATCTTTCTGCCCGCCGTCCAAATTAAATAAATTGAGCTTACGGCCATAGCTATCGTATAAAATGGCAGTAAAGTTTTCCGTTCCGGTCACACCCGGCATAGACACCACAACACGGTCCGAAGCCGGATTTGGTAAAATATTCACCCTGTTTTGTAAAGATATATTACCTGCAGCCAGGTCGCTATCCCGCACTGTTATGACCTTAAGATCGTCAAAATAGTAGCCTTCGAAGTTTGCCCCCTCATCGCTTACCAGCTCAAAGCGGATGCTGATCTGTTGCCCTAAAAACTCATGTAAGTCCATCTGCTCCAGCACCCAGTCCGAATGGAAGCCATCATAAAGCGGTTCGCCGGTTGCCTGGTACTGCCCGCCTGTTTTGGTGTACCTGCCGCAAAGCGGTACCCAGGCATTGGCCTGGTATGGCGATGCTTTCACCTGTACATAGTCATACAAATTTTCCACGTTCCAGCGCGTATGGAACTCCAGGTATGCGCTGCGCATATTTGTGAGATCTATAGGTTGCACACTTGTAATGGCAAAATCTGAGCTATCAGGATAGTTTACTCCGCATGCCCCACTCTTAATGGAATTAGGAGCTGTATAATAAACATTGGTACACACATTCCAGCCATTGCCGGTCCAGTCTGTGCCAATATTATTACCTATCGTTGTTGCTGTCGCAACAGCACCATAATCTACTTGTACAGTGTCTGTAATATTATAAAGCCCGTTATTCACTTTTATTACATAGCGCAGCAGCTGGCCATTCTGTGTATTTGCATTGACTGTATATGAAACGGAGTCAATCATCTCCTGCAACATCGTAGGGTTCGTATATATCTTCGGCGCTGCCGATATATTTAGGCGGTTATCCAGCGATTCCATTGTAAGCGTAAAAGTGCCGATATCAGGTAAGCCAAGACGCTGCAGCTTATAATGCAGGTAACCGCTTTGTTGCATCAGTATAGCCGATTGGGTATTGGTTATGCTTACATATGGCAGCAACAGAGAGGATACATTGACATTGGCCAGCAAGTTAGCCCTGCTGTATGGAATGATCTCGCTTGCCGGTGGATAAAAACCATAGTCCGGCGAACCTATCTCAGGTGTGAAGGCAAGTATCTTGTTCTTAGTTACCTGCTCACCGTACATCCAGTCATTTGCATCGCCATTCGATAGGTAGCCCAGTGTCTGGTTGCAGGTTCCGTAATGGTAAAAATTATACTTCGTTAAAAATTGACCATATGCCGTGAACTGGTTCGAATCAACTGTAAGCAGGTTAGGCACATAGCCCCAGGGATAAAGGAGGTCGTTGTTGTATGTATGATAGTTCATGCAGATCTTAAAATCATACTGTTCAGAGAACCATTTCATTGCTTGAGTTTCAGGTTCCGAAAATGCTGCTGTGCCACGGTATGTATCGCTTGATGTCATATTGCTTGAGCCGATGTTATCAAAACCCCATTTGTAACCGTAGTTCCTGTTAAGGTCTATACCATAGGTATTATCTATATTGTGCCTGCGGTTTTTACGCCACATACCTCCCCCACCGGGGTTGGTTGTATAGTTATAGATATAGCCGTCCGGGTTCACACAGGGTATAAAATATAGCTCGGTATTATCCAGTATCGCCTTTACTTGCGGGTTTGTGGTATAGTTCTCCAGCAAATACCACATATAAAATATAGTGGCCGATATACTTTCGGGCTCGCGGGCATGGTGCAAGGCACTAAACAACATTTGCGGTTTACCTGCCTGCAATACTGCCGGGTTATTAGACATCCGGAGCCAGTATATAGGCCTGCCTTCAATAGAATGGAAAGTGTCGATGGCCTGTTTTGCGCTTATGAGGTTCGGGTAAAGTAATGTCATGGAATCCAGGATAGCCAACAGTTCATTGTACGTGAAATAGCCGGCATAAGTACCAAGATGGAAGTGCGTAGGCACCGGCACCATCGGCACTACCGTTGTATCACATGGCACACCTGTACTTTTATGCTGGGGCTCTGCGGGCCTTTCATTCTGCTCCCTGTAGTGCCTCACCACATCATCTATCAATATCTCCACGGTAAAACCCGCGCGCCTGATATCACTAATTTCAGAAGCAGAAAAATCTGAAATGAAGAAGACATTCTTCCTGTACTCTCCATGATCTGTAGCTACACCCGTCGCGGCAAGACGGTTGATATTGTGCTCTTTACTATCTAATAGGATCCTTGCCCGGGAATACTGTAGCTGTTGCGCATAGGTATGACCAAACGAGAGTACGATAAGAATAGAAAGTAAGATCTGCCTCATAAAACGCTATTTCATTGTAATTTATATAAAAAATATGAAGTATACCCAAATGCACACTCTGTTTTGAAACAAGCTTATCAACATGACGCATATCATCATATGTTCTGACTCAAGTCATAAAGAAACACTTCCTGCCAGATTTTTTTTGTGGTTCAAGAAGAAATTATGAGAAGCATGAAAAAAACCTGGTACCTGGTGGGGATTTTGTTCGCAGTACTATCTTTCACGGCGCAGTGCCAGGAAATGAACAAACGCCTTCACAGTACCCTTAGTACAACCCGCAGTATATTTTATAACGCCTATCAAAATACTCTTGATATTGGATTGGACTACGAAGAAATGGAATGGGGTTCACTTGGGCCCGAATTAAACATCTACAAATTTTGGGATAAGGACTACAGCGCTATCGGCATCGGGCTACGCCCCGCCATCCAGATGTTTTTCGCTAATCGCCGGGCGTATAAAATATATACGGAATTAAAGGGAGGGGTTGTTTATATGCTTCCTGCCCGGGCAGACAATAACCTGAATTACACTTTTGTGTGCGGTTTCGGCACAGAGGTGCGCATGATGAAAAGGAACCTGTTAAGAGCTGACCTTATATACAGTCATTTTTCCAATGGAAAACCTATGGACCACGGAGATAATCCTACCTGGGACGGCATAGGCTTTACCATTGGTTGGGTATATAATATTAACGAAACCAGGCCATGGAAGGCTAATGACTAAGATCAATAAACGCGCTGACGTACCTCAGCAAATTACTTCGATACATTTTCTTCCTTTGACAAAAGAGCATATATCATTTATAAACAAAAAATATTTTTTATGAACCAACAATACAGTGAGCCTGCAATAATAAACGCAGCAACATCATGGCCTTCTGTATCACTCATTCTGCCAATTGATACAAAGATCTCTGTTAAGAGCGAATTAGCGCAATCACTCAAAACGGTCACCGACAAAATAAAACACGAATTGCATGCACATTACCCCGAAGACCGATACATGCCTGTGCTAGAAAAAATAAAGGGCATAGCGGCTGAGATAGAGCCGGTGGAAAAGGCGAAGAGCCTGGCAATATTCGTATCGCCTGAAATATCGAAAGTATACTTCCTTGATATCCCGTCGGAAGAGAAGATCTTTATTGATGACTCGTTTGAGATACGTGACCTGGTATATTCCAAAGCCGCTGAGACTAAGTACCTGGTACTGGTTCTCGCCGCAGACCATGCTAAAGCATACACAGCGGTAAACAACCGTCTTGACAAGATCGCACTTAAAGCATCCCAATACGCCCAAGTATTTAATACAGAGAACACAAAAGAACAAGTAGCCAACTTTACCGACCCGGCTGCGATAAAGGAAACGAAACAGGATAAGTTCCTCAGGCATGTGGATGCTGAGCTCAGCAGCCTGGTACAAAAGGAGCACTTGCCGGTTTTCGTGCTTGGTGTAGACAGGGTATTGGGCCATTTCAAAAACATCACGGCCAATGCCGGCAGTATCGCGGGTACGATACAGGGTAATTATATCGATGCCACCGTACCTGAATTAAAGGCAGTACTGGCGCCGGAGTTGGCGGAGTGGAAAAAGAACGAAAACAATAAAACCATTGCAAGCCTGGAGGAAGCTGCCGATCAGCACAGGATCGCAAAAGGCATGAATGAGGTATGGAAAGCTGCTCATAACAGGCTGGGGCAGCTGCTCGTGGTAGAAAAAAACTTTTCGAATGAAAAAAAGAACAGCCTGGAAAATTCGAACCCTATACTATATACCCGTGATAGCGTAGATGAAGTAATTGAACTCGTATTGCAGTCTGGCGGCAAAGTAGTATTTGCAGACGACGGTACGCTTGACGTTTATGGGCACATCGCCTTGGTGCAATATTACCAATCATGAGCGGGGATCGGTCTTGATAAAGATCAGCACCTGGCATGACCATAGTCATTGTGCTCCGGAACCAGCATTGATAATTTTACGAAATAAATTGTAAACAATTAAAAAAGGAGGACATCATGTCGACAAAAACATTAACAAAAGGAACAGACTTATTCCCATCGATCTTCAATGATTACTTCAAGCCATGGAGTGAATGGTTTAATGGCGATGGGCTTTTACAGAGAACAGCTACAGCGCCATCTGTAAATATTACAGAAGAAAAAGACAAGTATAACGTGTCTTTGGCAGCACCGGGTATGGACAAGAATGATTTTTCGGTTGAACTGGAAGGCAAGATGCTTACCATAAGTGCCGAGAAAGAAGAAAAGAAAGAAGAAAAAGAAAAAAAATATACCCGCAAAGAATATAACTACTCATCATTCTCACGCAGTTTCACACTGCCTGAAGATGTGAGTGGAGAAAAAATAGAGGCGAAATATGAGAATGGTATCCTCACCCTTAACCTGCCCAAAAATGAAAAAGTAAAAAGCAATCCGGGTAAAAAAATAGTGGTTAATTAGGAGATAAGAGGTGATAGGTTTTTCGTAAGGGTAAAAGAAGGGGGCAATGCCCCCTTCTTCGTGATATTGCTGATAGATATTACCATCCGGAATGATCATAGTCATAGCGATACACTTTAAGGACCAATAATTTAGCAACACCATTATACATAGATCATGCCTGCCAACAAGAAAGACACGGGAAAGATACAACCCAATAAGAGGATGTGGTTTTACATCATCCTGATGATCGTTGCCATCATCATCTATTCTGCAATTGGTAACCGGAACAATATTGAAGAAATCAGCTGGGAAAAATTCAAAACGGATATGTTGTTGAAACATGATGTCTCCCAGATAGACATCATCAACAAAGAGCTTGCGGAAGTGTACATAAAAACAGACAGCCTCAAAAAAAGGCAATACCAGCCTGTAGCAACGAAAGGATGGAGGCAGACCACTAACCCAGGCCCCCATTATAGGTTTAAGATAGGTTCATTAACATATTTCGAACAAAGGCTGGAACAAGTACAGGCACAATTCCCTGAGCAGGAGAAGGTAGTAACCACTTACCACACCACGGGCGGCTGGTCATCAACATTTTTTGCTTTCATATTGCCCATAGGTTTGTTACTCTTTTGGTTCCTTTTCATTAGGCGAATGAGCCCCCTGGGTGCCGGGAGCTCTGTCTTTAACATTGGCAAATCAACTGCCGAAGAATATAAACAGGGTGTAATAAGCCCTATAACCTTTAAGGACGTAGCCGGGTATGATGAAGCAAAGGTGGAAGTGAAGGAGATAGTAGATTTCTTAAAACAGCCCGGGGATTTCACAAAATTGGGAGCCAAGATACCAAAGGGCGTACTACTAATAGGGCCGCCCGGCACCGGCAAAACACTCATGGCCAAGGCCGTGGCCGGCGAGGCTGCAGTGCCTTTCTTTTCCTTGTCCGGATCTGAGTTCATAGAAATATTCGTTGGAGTAGGCGCTTCACGTGTACGGGACCTTTTTGAAAAAGCGAAAGAAAAAGCACCGAGTATCATATTCATTGATGAAATAGATACAGTGGGTAGAACAAGGGGCAAGGCCGCTGCCATGCAGGCTAATGATGAACGGGAAAGTACCTTGAACCAATTGCTGGCGGAGATGGACGGATTTGACCCTAACATGGGCGTTATTGTACTTGCAGCAACCAACCGCGCGGATATCCTCGATCCCGCATTGCTGCGGGCGGGGCGTTTTGACCGCCATATTTACCTCGAGCTACCAACCAAAAAAGAGCGCGAGGAAATATTTGCCGTTCATCTAAAACCTCTTTTGCTGGCGGCAGATGTTGATAGCAATTTCCTGGCAGCGCAAACCCCGGGCTTTTCCGGGGCCGACATTGCGAATGTATGTAATGAAGCTGCACTGATAGCAGCCAGAACGAAAAAAACAGCAGTAGCTATAAAAGATTTTTACGAAGCTATAGACAGGATCGTTGCCGGACTTGAGAAGAAAACAAAGATCATTTCCCCCGCAGAGAAAAAATTGATAGCCTACCATGAGGCCGGTCACGCCATCACGGGATGGATGTTGGAACATATTGACCCACTCGTAAAAGTTTCTATCATTCCGCGCGGACAATCACTGGGCAGCGCCTGGTATTTACCTGAGGAAAAGCAGATCATAACCAAAGCCCGCTTTAACGACCAGCTTTGTGCGACTTTAGGCGGAAGAGCAGCGGAAGACATTGTCTTCGGACAGGTATCGTCCGGAGCATTAGATGATCTTGAAAAGGTAACAAAGGAAGCTTATACTATGGTCGGCAACCTTGGCTTGAGCGAAAAGCTGGGCAATGTCAGTTTTTATGACTCCACAGGCGCTTACGAGAGCAGCCTGCAAAAGCCATATAGTGAGGCTACCGCCCAACTGATAGATGAAGAAGTAAGAAAACTGGTAGCTGCCGCATATGAACGGGCAAAAACCATCCTCGCACAACAACGCCAGAATCTCGACACGATAGCACAGGAACTTCTTATAAAAGAAACGATATATAAAGAGGATATCGAAAAAATACTGGGTAAAAAGATAAAGTCCGCCGTATGATGTAGTTTTAGCTTAGAATGTCTCGCGGCAAAACAAAGCATACCCTTTTTACCAACCACAATAAAGCCAGGCTTATAAGTGGCGGGCGTGGCTATTTCGATTGCCTCGAGGCGCTGATCGATAATGCCAAAGAGACCATACACCTCCAAACCTATATATATGATGAGGACGAAACGGGTAACAGAATAGCAGAAGCATTAATAAACGCCGCCCAAAGAGGGCTAAAGGTTTATATTTTGCTCGATGGTTATGCCTCTCAGAATTTGTCGTCCGAGTTCATAAACCGGCTCAAAGATGCCGGGATTTTCTTTGATTTTTTTGAACCCTTGTTTCGCAGCCGCAGTTTCTATTTCGGCCGCAGGCTCCACTACAAGGTGGCAGTGGCGGATGCATCCGCCTGCCTGGTGGGAGGCCGCAATATCAGCAACAGGTATAACGATATGCCCGGTATACCCGCCTGGCTCGACTGGGCGGTATTTGCTGAGGGGGAAGTGGCAGCGGGCCTGCAAAACGTATGCATCAACACCTGGAATCATAATTGCGAGCATAACCAACGAATATCCTTTGTAGCAACCGCGCCCGGTATAACCGGCGAGGAATGCCACATCAGGATACGCATCAATGACTGGGTAAACAAAAAGACGGAAGTGATGCAAAGCTATATGCAAATGTTCGGCACTGCACAAACAGAGGTCATCGTGATGACGAGCTATTTTTGGCCCGGGCGTAAACTGGTAAAGAAAATGGCTGCTGCTGCATATAGAGGTGTAAAAGTAAAACTGGTGCTTGCTTCCATATCCGACATACGAATAGCAAAGTATGCCGAGCGCTATATGTACCGCTGGCTCTTCAGGAAAAATATCGAGATATACGAGTACAACAAAAATGTACTGCACGGCAAAATAGCAGTCTGTGATAAAAAATGGGTGACGATCGGATCGTACAATGTAAACAATCTAAGCGCCTATGCCAGCCTCGAGCTGAACCTGGACGTGATGAATGAAGATTTTGCCACTGTTACACATCAAAAGCTTTCGGAAATAATTGCAAATGACTGTACCCTTGTTACCAAGGATGCATACACAAGGAAATACCGCTTTATCAACAGGGTGTTCCAAAAGGCGGCCTTCATCATTTTGAACATCATCTTTTTCATTTTCACTTTTTACTTCAGGCAGCACAAACGCGCAATTTAATTCCCTTTTATCTTTTCGATCAGGCTGCCGATATCGCGTTTGTTGAACATGGCCATACGCCCCCGCTGCACTACAAGGTCATTGTCTGCATTGGTACCCAGGAAATAGTGGAATACAAACCTTGCATTTGTATCCCGCCAGCCTGCTATCTGCCCAAAGCGAAGGTCATTGAACACCAGCGTATCCTCCCAACGCTCTACCGTATAGTATCCCTGCGAGAACCTTAGAAGATAATGCAGGTCTTCTTCCTTTTCCTTGCCGGCTATCATTTGTTCATTTCTTGGCCTGTATTGCCAGGTAATATTATCTGTTTTACTGAATATTGAATAATAACCTATATAATAGCCAGAGTCATTTTCGGCTACCACGTTCCATAGCCAGCTATTAAGCATGGTAGGTGTGGTAAAATGACGCTTGTACGCGATATGGTCGCGGCTTAAAATATTCTTCACCTTACGTTCCACCACCAGCTTATTGGCAACGCAGTATAGCAAATACGCCCCGCTCATGGAAAGCGCTATAATAGCCCAGTGCGTCTTGTTTTTATGCGTACGGAAAATGAATACCGCGATCAGCGCCAGCGCCGCCCAAATGCTGAAAAAAGGATCGGCCACAAAAATAACATTGAAACTGAAGCGCTTATGGCTGAAGGGCTCAAGCAAGCCCGTGCCGTACGCATTCATGGAGTCGATGAAAAGGTGGATGAGTATCTGCAACCCAAAGAATATGATCCAGCTCTTTAAGCTTATATTATGCTTTCGATGCACTTTTTCCGCAAGCAAACCGCAAAACACCGCAGCTATCATGGCAAATAGCAGCGAGTGGGTAAATCCCCGGTGCGCCAGCAGGTCCTGCGCCGGTGTAGACCAGAAGGAGGCTAAGAAATCTATATCAGGCAGGCTTTGTGCTACCATGCCCCACCACAATGCCTTGCGCTTCAGTTGCCGGCCTACAAATATCTCCCCTATGCTCGCGCCTATTACTATATGGGTTATCGAGTCCATAGGTAAATTTACTGCTTTTATTTATTGGCTTTTCTTTTTGCCTTTTCCTGCTTCCTGAAATATCCGCGCGTAAGGAAATTGTGCTTCAGCGCCTCCATATCCTCGCTAAATGCAGCTGTTCCTTTTTCAATATTGTCCAGGCTGTTGCTCAGCTTGTTAGCCAGCGCTGTATCCTTTAAAACGGTATTCACAGTGCCGCCCTTCGTATTGACATCATTTTGAATGCCTTGTACAAGGCTGTCGAGCCGCGATATCAATATATCAGCATCAGCCGACGCCTGGTTGATATGGCCCACAGCCTTTTTTAGGTCGCTTGCCACTACTGTATCTGTCAGCAAAGATCCCACCGTACCTTTACCATTGTGGGCATCCACCACTATAGTATTAAGCCCCGAGGCCACTTCGTTAACTTTCACCGCGGCGTACCGGATGTTCGATAATGATATTCTCAGGTTGGAAGAGATAGTAGTGTCGTTCAAAAGATTCCACAAAGCAGCACTGTTATTCAGGCGTTTTATGGTCTGTTTCAGGTCTTCAGATATTATTGCCACATTATCGTTTGTGGTTGATAGTGTAGCCAGCATCTCGTTTGTCCCCGCTTCCGTCTTGGTAGGCAACAGGTCGTTCTCCTCTATCGCTGCGGCGGGAATGATATTGGTGGAGATATTGATCACCTTGTTGCCCATCAGGCCTTCGTTACCGATAGCTACAAAGGCATTTTTGTGTATGAAGGGCTGAAACTTCCTGTTCACAAGCATGCTTACCTCGATAGTTGTGTCATTTACCAGCGCTACTGACCGCACATTCCCTGCCTGTATGCCTGAGAACCGCACATTATTGCCTTTCGTTAGTCCGCCAACATTTCTGAACCTCGCGCGGATGTGTATATCATCGCCAAACAGGCTCTGGTTGCGCCCTATCAGGTATAGGGTAACGATGAGGATCACCAGCCCCGCCAGAACAAATATCCCCAGTTTAATGTTGTTTATAGCTTGCTTTGCCATAACTAATATTTATTCAAAAAAGTGTTTTATCCTTTCGTCAGTCGATCGCTTCAGTTCCTCGTAAGTACCCGTTGCATAAGCCTTTCCATCTATTAACGCCACTACCTTGTCCGCAACGGCCTTTACACAATTCATATCGTGCGATATGATGATGGACGAGGTGTGATATTTCTCCTGCAATTCTACCATCAATGAACTGATCTCCCTGCCCGTTATGGGGTCCAGCCCGGATGTTGGCTCATCGTACAGGATGATCTCCGGCTTCAATATCAGCGTTCTTGCCAGCGCTATTCGTTTTTGCATACCGCCCGATAGTTCCGATGGCATCATATCGATAGTATGCGCAAGGCCAACATTCTCCAGCATCTCGTTCACGCGTTCGTTCACTTCTTCTGCGTTCATATGCTTTATGTGCCTCCGCATCGGGAATTCCAGGTTCTCCCGAACCGTCATTGAGTCGTACAGCGCATTGCTCTGGAACAGGAAACCAATACGCATTCTGATATGGTCGAGCTCATCATGGCCCATCGCCAATACATCCTCCCCCAAAACACTTATACTGCCCGAATCTGGTTTAAGCAGGCCAATAATGCATTTAATAAGCACCGACTTGCCCGAACCCGACCTGCCCAGCACAACCACATTTTCATCTTTATTCACCACCAGGTTAAAATCATTCAACACCACGTTCCCGCCAAAGGCCTTATCCAGGTGCTTTATCTCCAGCACTGCGTTTTTCACTGCAGTTTCATTTGGCTGATTGATAATATCCTGTACTGCTGTCATACAATTAGTTTAAGCCCAACAAGTCGGTTATTTGTACTACTACAAGGTCGATAATAAATATAAGCAGCGATGATAGCACCACTGCCGAATTAGCCGAACGGCCAACACCTTCTGTTCCTTTTTTTGAATTGTACCCCTTGTAACACCCAATAATGCCTACCGCGAAACCAAAGAAAAAGGTCTTGATCGTTGCAGGTACTACATCACTGAATACCACGGTGTTCAACACTTCATTAATATACAGGTCCAGGCTCATCACCCCGCGGATATTAATGCCCAGGAATCCGCCGTACAAACCTATCGCATCGGACAGTATGGTGAGTATAGGCAGCATCAGCGTGGTAGCCAATACACGGGTCACTACAAGGTATTTGTACGGATTTGTACCTGATACTTCCATCGCGTCAATCTGCTCTGTTACACGCATTGATCCCAGTTCCGCACCTATACTCGAACCTATCTTTCCTGCAAAGATCAGAGCTGTAATTACCGGTCCTATTTCACGTATTATCGAAAGGCTTACCATATCGGGCAATCTCGCCTCCACGCCGTAGGCCACAAGTGTTGGCCTAAGCTGCATGGTGAGCACCAGCCCCATAATAAAACCGGTAAGGCCAATAAGCGGCAGCGACTTGTAACCAACCAAAAAGCACTGACGCAGAAATTCCCTCAGCTCGAAACGCGGGCGAAGGAATTCATGAAAGAACCAGCCGGTGAACCGGGAGATAGCTCCGGTCTCATTTAAAAATGCCTCTGATTTCAATTCTTTACCTTTCATGGGTACGGATTAAAACACAAATTTGGCAACATTTACCCTTCTCTTCTATGAGCGTGGTCATACCTTGATCTGATTGAGATCACTGAAAAACAGGCCTCACATACTAATTTTACAAGTATCATGCGCAGCATTACTGAACAAATAAATGGCTTGACAGATAAGCAGGCTGCCGAAAAATTATCAAATGAAGGCGCCAATGAACTCGCAAGCGCTGGTCCGAAATCGTTTGGACGGATTGCGCTTGATGTGCTCAAAGAACCCATGGTCATCCTCCTGGTAAGCTGTGGAACACTATACCTTATCCTCGGAAGTGTCAGCGAAAGCATGTCGCTTATCGCGGGCATTATATTGGTCATCGGGATCACTTTGTACCAGGAACGAAAGACCGAAAAAGCACTGGAAGCTTTAAGAAAATTAGCCAGCCCGAAAGCCACTGTGATCAGGGACGGCATAAAAAAGAAGATACCCGGTCGTGAGGTCGTTACCGGGGATGTCATTGTTATCGACGAAGGCAACAACATACCTGCCGATGCTTTGCTGCTGCAGTCGTCGCATATGATGGTCGATGAATCAATACTAACAGGTGAATCACTCCCGGTAAAGAAGGAACCACATAGGGCAGATCAGGTTTCGCCGGAGGCGGAACCTGTCTCTTTGCTTTATAGCGGCACTATGGTGGTTAACGGCACGGGCATAGCCCGGGTACTTGCTACCGGGATCACTACAGAGTTGGGTAAAATAGGCCAGTCCCTAAAAACGATGCAGGACGAAAAAACGCCCCTCCAGGTCGAAATGAGTCGCCTGGTAAGAATAATGGCCATATCCGGCATCGCTCTGTGCTTACTGCTGGTACTGGTTTACTATATCACCAAGAGCAACTTCATTGATGGTTTACTCGCAGGCCTGGCCCTGGCTATGGCGATGCTCCCGGAAGAATTTCCTATTGTATTCACCATATTTATGGCCCTGGGTGCATGGCGAATGTCCAAATGGAAAGTATTGGTAAGAAAGCCGTCCTCTATAGAGGCTTTGGGAACTATTACGGTACTTTGTACAGATAAAACGGGAACTATCACCCAGAACAAAATGCAGGTCAGCAAGCTGTATGCCGGCAAGGAATACCATCCTGTCAATTATGACCCCGGGGCCGAAATACCGGAGGCGTTTCATGAACTGGTTGAGTATAGCATACTGGCGAGCAGGAATGATCCATTTGACCCAATGGAAAAATCAATTCACAAATTGGGTGAATTGAAACTTGCAGGCACAGCGCATATACACACAGACTGGCAAATGGTCAGGGAATATCCACTGTCTGCTGATCTGCCCGCCATGTCCATGGTTTACACGCAAAAGAGGCTTGCCGGTAATACGGTTGCTGCGAAAGGGGCACCCGAAGCTATCTTCACATTATGTAAGCTACCCATTGAAGAACAAAAAGAAATTTCCGCAGTTGTAAGGCGGATGGCATCACAGGGACTAAGAGTTCTGGCTGTGGCCAAAGCACAGGCAACTGCGCTTCCTTTGCCGCACGCACAACAGGATTTTGATTTCGTTTTTTGCGGGCTGATCGGCTTGTCTGACCCCGTCAGGGCCGAGATACCGCAAGCGGTAAAAGATTGTCATACAGCCGGCATACGGGTCATACTAATAACGGGAGACTACCCGGTAACTGCCCAGAACATTGCGGCAGAGGCCGGCATACATAACCCTGATGAAGTTATCACAGGTAAGGAACTTGAATTAATGTCCGGGCCCTTGCTTGCGGAAAAAATAAAAACGGTAAATGTCTTTGCGCGCATAAAACCGGAACAAAAACTACTGATAGTAAATGCCCTGAAGGGCAATGGTGAGATCGTTGCCATGACAGGTGACGGCGTCAATGATGCACCCGCCCTTAAAGCCGCACATGTCGGTATCTCTATGGGCGAAAAAGGCACTGATGTGGCGCGCGCGGCATCATCCCTTGTTCTGCTTGATGACAATTTCGCTTCTATAGTTTCGGCGATCAAAATGGGCAGAAGGATATTTGACAACCTTCAAAAAGCATTTAGTTATATTTTATCAATACACATTCCCATCGCGGGCCTGGCCCTTATTCCTGCCATCATCCCGGGACTGCCTGTCTTATTATGGCCCATACACATCGCCTTCCATGAATTGGTGATCGACCCCATATCTTCGGTCGTATTCGAGCAGGAAGGTGAGGAACATAACATAATGAACAGACCGCCGCGTAAGAAAGGAAAAAAATTCTTCAGCAACAGGAAGATCGCGTATAGCATCATCCAGGGGGCCATCGCTCTTGGCATCGTGCTCAATATATACTTTACGGGACTCTATTACCATTTACCCGAAAGATCACTTCGTGCGGCATCATTCACTTCTTTAGTGTTGATAAACCTGTTTCTTGCCTTGTCCAATCTTTCAAAATACCGTTCTGTCATCGCGATAGTAAGGCATCCCAACACGGCGGTAAAATGGATACTCGGCGCTGTTTGCTTTATATTGGTGCTCATCCTTACCATCCCGGGCATCCGTACTGTGTTCATGTTCGAAACTTTCTCCTTCAGGTACTTGTTATTCATATTGACCTGCACTCTTGTTGGCACTGTACTATTTGAATTGATGAAATACGCTTACTACAGGAAACGGTAAATTCCCGGACCTGTTTATTATGGCAACATTAAAGGCGGCCCGGCCGGGCCGCCTTTAATGTTTACTGTTGGTAGGAATTTTATCTTCTGTTAAGATGCAACTCGTGCCCCACGTTTAATATTAACAAGGATGGCACCAAATGCAGCAGCCGTAACCAGTAGTACAGCAAACCAGCCGATAAAAGGAGGAACTGTGGAAAGGAATTTGAAACCTATGAACAATAGAAAGGCAAACAATATAAGCTTACCGTTTCCCCAATTGAATTTAAACCTCATGTTGAGCCAGTTCGAAGCCACCACTGAAGTAATAGCCAAACTAAATGCAAGCAGTACTCCGAATAACACCAGTACAACAATGCCCAAAGGGATGCCTACTAATGAAATGAATAGTATTGCAGCCCCTATAGGCACTAGTAAAAAGAAAAGTACCCCTTTGCCTAATGATCTTCCGGGCTGTGCTACGGCCGAGGCTCCCGCAGCAGCCATTAGTTTCGCGAAACCGAGTTGTATGACAACGATAACGGTAAGTACCGCCGCCAGGTACCATAGTACCAGCATCAAAGAGGCAAAACCGAAATAAACCCATTTCTTCGTTTCTATCTTTATCCCGGGATCATAAACAGGGGCAGCGCCAAACACTGCATGTTTAAAATCCACCTTGTTATCAGGTGTCCAGTAGCGTATACTGTCATTGAAAACAGCATTGTTCCCTATTAACAAAGTATTGGCGGACAGTGTCGCAGCCCCCCTTACAATGCCGTTGATCGTTATTGTGCCGCTCTTACTTCTTACCTCATCCTCCGCCCTGGCATTCAGTGTCAGCTCCCCGGCATTAGCAAGTATCCTTCCCTTCACTAGCCCGTTGATCGTAACCGTACCACCGGCCAGCAATATGCCTCCGGAAATAACAGTCTTGCTATTGGTAGTTATCTCGCCACCCGCCACCACGAGATCTCCACCCAGGCTGCCGTTTATATGTATCTTACCACCACCGCAACGAAGGTGCCCGCGGGTGTAGCCATTTACAGACAGGTCGCCGCCTGCCATAAATATACTGCCCGTAACAGTGTCATTGATAATGATGGTGCCGCCACATATTACCACGTCGCCATGCACGGGTGCATCTATTCTGATAGTGCCGCCCGATATATAGAGGTCTTCGTTGGTGGTCTGGCTTATCACCACTTCACTGCCGTATACGGGTAAAAAGGCTGCCCTGCCCTTGAACGAAAGCAATGCGAGGCAAATGATCGATAAAATATTTTTCATAACCTTTATTTTGATGATGAGTATATATTATTTGTGGGCTACAAATACTGGTACCCGGTGGCTCTTGATCAGGTCCTCGGCAAAGCTCTTCCTGAAGAACTCAGAAAATGCAGAGCGATCATATGAACCTGTAACCACGAGCGATTTATTTCTTGCCGCCATCCAGTCCGTAAAATCGTCTTTACTACCCGTAGAAAAAGTCATCATCGCCAGGTCATTAAAATGCCTGGGAGCAAGTTCTTTAATATAGCTTTCATCAGGCAGTTCATCGTCCATGCCCCCGGCATAAACCAGCAAAGTGCTTTTNNGATTCGCTGCCATCATAGGCCAATAAAATATTATCAGGGAAATCGCAGGCCTCGGGCAATATTAAAACCGGGCATTCAGAATGGCGCAATGTGATGTCCACATAGTCATCCGGTTCGCCATCCTGCGTATTCCGGTAGAACAGTTCGCTGCTTATGACCAATACATCAGCATACCGTGTTTCTCTTTTCAGCTGCGGCATTGCAAAATCGCCATAACATTTATGCACCCTGTATTCTATACCATTGCTTTCACAGAGCGCTTTAAAAACCCGGGTATTCTCGTCCAGTACCTCTTCGTCATATTCCTGCAGGAATGGTATCAAAGAGGGCATTTCAAGCATACCCTTACCTGTGAAACCATAAGCGCCGGGGTACACTATTTCCGGTAAGAAAATCCCACTCAGCAGCACCGGCCGCAGTTCATTCAGGCGTCGCACAAATTCAAATGCGCCTTTTGAAAAGTGATGTCCGTCAAAAGTGAGAATGACCTTATTCATGTACTGTATTTTGCCTCAAAACTAGCAGTGAGGCTATGCAGTATGAATGACCATGAACATGGCAAAGCATGATCTTCATCATGTTGCCGACCTTGCCATGGTAAGCACCGCAGCACCCTTTATACTGCCTTTTCTCAGTGCTGCCAGTGCTTCGTTTGCCTGCTCCAGGGGGAAGAACTGAGTTTCTGTTATTATAGGCATCTCACTCGCTATGACTAAAAATTCATTTGCATCTCTTCGCGTTAGGTTCGCTACCGTGCGTACACACCGCTCTCCCCATAGAATGCTATAGGGAAACGATGGTATATCACTCATGTGGATACCCCCGCATACAACCGTGCGGCCTTTGTCTATATTTTTCAGTGCTTTGGGAACAAGATCACCCGCCGGCGCAAATATGATGGCTGCATCGAGTACCTGCGGTGGCGTTGCAGATGAGTCTCCGGCCCATACCGCACCAAGCTTCCTTGCAAACTCCTGCCCTTTCGTATCGCCGTCCTTTGTGAATGCGTATACCGCTACGCCCTGTTGCCTCGCCACCTGCACCAGTATATGCGCAGCAGCGCCAAAGCCATATAAGCCCAGCTTTTTTACCTGCTCACCCTTCATTGTGTACGAACGATAACCGATGAGCCCCGCACAAAGCAAAGGGGCTTTCGAAAGGTCATTAAATATACCCGGGAGTGGAAAGCAATATGCTTCATAGGCTACAGTATATTCTGCATATCCGCCATCAATAGTATAACCGGTAAAAAGCGCATTGTCGCACAAATTTTCTCTCCCCTCAAGGCAATATTTACACTTCCCGCAGGTATAGCCCAGCCATGGGATGCCTACTAGCTGCCCTTCGCTTAGAGTTACTGCACCTGCCCCCCGCTTCACAACCGTACCTATTATTTCATGGCCGGGTATGATCGGGTATTTGATGCCGGGCAATTCACGGTCCATGATGTGAAGGTCTGTCCTGCAGATACCACAGGCATGTATTTTCACCAATACCTGCCCCTCGCCGGGCCGGGGCACCGGTAACTCTTTATACCTGAGCGTATTGCTACCCGCTTCAAGTACCATAGCGTTCATTGTATCTGGTATCATGGCTCTTAAAATGCTCCTGTTGATCCGCCAAACGTATTGTGCTATATAAAGGTATTTAATGATTTGCATCATACCACAGCCTGACTTGAGTCATTGCTGCATCCACCTCTGTGATCCAATTTTGTTGGGCTATTTATTAAAGAGAATTATGGCAGAGTATATCAAAAAATTCGGCGAAACAGGCATTAAAGACCTGCCCACGGTAGGGGGCAAAAACGCATCCTTAGGCGAGATGATCGGTCATCTTTCTGCCGAAGGCATTAGAGTACCCGGTGGTTTCGCTATTACCGCCGATGCCTACAGGTTCTTTATTGAACACAACAATTTATCGGGGCCTATCGGGCAATTGCTTGCAGACCTGGACAAACAGAATTTCTCAAACCTGAAGGAAACTGGCCTGGCACTGAGGCAACTGGTACTAAATGCGAGTTTGCCTTCCGGGCTTCAGGCCTCTATTTCAAATGCATACGATGAGCTTTGCGGAAAGAACGGTGCCGAGGTAGCGGTGAGAAGCAGCGCAACATCCGAAGACCTGCCCGAAGCAAGCTTCGCCGGGCAACACGAATCATACCTTGACGTACTGGGACATGAAGATCTCCTGGCTGCGGTACAAAAATGCTATGCATCCATATTTACCGATCGCGCGATAAAATACAGGGAGGATAAAGGCTTTCCGCACGAGAAGGTCTTCCTCTCAGTTGGCGTGCAGTTGATGGTGCGTGCCGATAAAGGCTGTGCCGGTGTAGGTTTTACGCTGGAGCCCGAATCAGGATTTAGGGATATTGTACACCTTTCAGGTGCCTGGGGCCTCGGCGAGAACGTGGTACAGGGCACTGTCACCCCCGATGAGTTCCTTGTATTCAAGCCTACCCTCCGGCAGGGCAAAAAAGCCATCGTCCAAAAGAAGATCGGCGCTAAGGAAAAAATGATGGTCTATCAAAAAGGGTCCGGTGGCACTGCAACAGTTGTGAACATCGAAACACCTGCTGAAATGCGTGCGCAATTCGTGCTTAATGATAATGAGATAACAACATTGGCTAAATGGGCACTGATCATAGAAGACCATTACCAAAAGCCAATGGATATTGAATGGGCAAAAGACGGACCTACCGGCGAACTGTACATTCTGCAGGCCAGGCCCGAAACTGTCCACTCACAAATAAAAACCACGCAGCTAACAGAGTACCGCCTTTCAGAAAAAGGCAAGGTCATCGCAAGCGGAAATGCTGTAGGAAGCAAGATCGTCTCAGGCATCGCCCGCGTCCTGAATTCACCCGGGGAATCAGGCAAGATACAAGCCGGTGATATTGTGGTTACCGAGCTTACGAGTCCTGACTGGGACCCTATTTTGAAAAAAGCAGGGGCAATTGTTACCGATAAAGGTGGCCGTACCAGCCATGCATCTATTATCGCCAGGGAACTGGGGGTACCTGCCGTGGTAGGTACAGGCAATGCCACAGCAACTATTAAAGATGGGCAGCTTATTACGGTTAGCTGCGCCGAAGGAAAGAACGGGCTGGTTTATGAGGGCAAATTAAGCTGGAATGAAACTAACCTCGATTTCAGTAAAGTAACAATGCCGCAGCATACACAAGCCATGATGATCATCGCCGATCCCGGCAAAGCATTCAAGCTGTCCTTTTACCCAAACGATGGCGTAGGCCTTTTGCGCATGGAGTTTATCATCAACAATGCTATACAGATACATCCAATGGCATTGGTGAAATTCAATGAGCTTAAAGATGAAAAAGCGAAACGGGAAATAAGCGAACTTACCGGTGGCTACACAGATAAGAAGCAGTTTTTTATTGATAAGCTTGCTCTGGGCGTTGCTACCATCGCAGCTGCATTTTATCCAAAAGATGTTATCGTTCGCATGAGCGATTTCAAAAGCAACGAATATGCTGACCTGCTGGGCGGCAAAGAATTTGAACCGGATGAAGAAAACCCTATGATAGGTTTCAGGGGTGCCTCAAGATATTATAACCCGCTTTACAAGGAAGGCTTCAGGCTGGAATGTGAGGCGATGAAGCTTGTAAGGGATGAGATGGGCTTTACAAATGTAAAGCTGATGATACCCTTCTGCCGCACAGTAGAAGAAGGAGAAAAAGTCGTAGGCCTAATGAAAGAACATGGCCTGGAGCGGGGAGAGAATGAGCTTGAGATATATGTGATGGCAGAGATACCCAGCAACGTATTACAGGCCGATGAGTTTGCCCAGGTATTTGACGGCTTCTCCATCGGCTCAAACGACCTTACCCAACTTACCCTTGGCATTGACAGGGATTCCGCGCTTATAGCAGATCTCTTCAGCGAAAAAAATGCCTCCGTAAAAACATTGATATCAATGGTCATTGCAAAAGCAAATGCACACCATAAAAAGATAGGCTTATGCGGGCAGGCGCCCAGCGATATGCCTGACTTTGCGCAATTCCTGGTTGAGCAGGGGATCGGGAGTATATCCTTCAACCCCGATGCCTTACTGAAAGGCATCGTAAACATTTGCAAAGCAGAACAAAACATAAACATAACCGTATAAAAAAACACACATGAACAGGTTAAAAGACAAAGTTGCCATTATTACCGGCGCGGCAGGCGGAATGGGCGCAGCAGAGGCTAAATTATTTGCACAGGAAGGTGCCCGCGTGCTGGCCACCGATATACAGGAAGATAAACTGAAAACATGGGTGGAAGAAGCCAAAAAAGAAGGCTTAACCATAGACTGGGCAGTACATGATGTAACATCAAGAGAGTCCTGGCAGAAAGTAGTGGACAAAGCAATAGGGCTCTATGGCCGTATTAATATCCTGGTGAACAACGCAGGCGTTTACCCACCCGGCGCTACCCTTGAGAACACGCCACAGGAATTATGGGATAAAATAATTGCCATCAATCTTACCGGCCCCTTTATTGGCATGCAGCTATGCATACCGCATATGAAGGCTGCCGGCAGTGGTTCAGTTGTCAATATATCATCCATAGCCGGTATGGTAGGCGGCAACGGCGCTGCTTACACAGCCTCAAAAGGAGGATTGAGACTGCTGACAAAAGATAGCGCAGTAGAATTCGCCAAAGACAACATCCGTGTCAACTCGATACACCCCGGCGGTGTGTTAACACCTATGACCGATTTCATAAGTACAATGGAAGGGGCTGATGAAATGTTGAAAAATATGTGCCCAATGCAGCGAATAGGCCAGTCGATAGAAATAGCTAACGGTGCCCTTTACCTTGCCTCCGATGAATCAACTTACACAACAGGTGCAGAACTGGTGATAGACGGGGGCCTGATAGCCCGCTAATACAGGCAATACTGAAAATTGGTACTTTTATTATAGCACCAAGCATCGATCACAAGAAAATCCATGAACAAGGCCACGAAATTTTCGGCAAAAATAAAGGATGTGTTGAGGATCCTGGGGCCGGGCCTTATCACTGGTGCCAGCGATGACGACCCCTCCGGCATAGCCACATATTCGCAGGCAGGTGCAAAATTTGGCTTTGCCACGCTATGGACGGCACTTGTCACTTTCCCATTGATGGCAGCCATACAGGGCATGTGCGCCCGTATAGGTCTTGTTACTTCCAAAGGACTTACCGTAACATTAAGGGAGCACTATCCCCGGCCGGTGCTTTACCTCATGCTGCTGTTCAGCTTCCCGGCCATTACCCTGAATATCGGTGCAGATATACAAGGCATGGGCGCTGTTGCGCATATGCTCTTCCCGCGTGTCCATGCGGACTTCTTTTGCCTGGGCTTTACAGCTGTGCTCATGTTCACGATCATTCAATTCCCCTACCAAAAAATAGCAAGAATTTTAAAATGGCTTTGCCTTTCCTTACTGCTTTACCTCTTTGTACCATTCATGGTGAAGCAGGACTGGGCCCTGGTCGCAAAAAGCACTTTTATCCCAACCATCCATTTCGATAGAGATTTTTTCTCCCTGCTCGTAGGTATACTAGGCACCACCATCTCACCCTACCTGTTCTTTTGGCAAACCACAATGGAAGCGGAAGACATGGCGCACAGCAAAAAAAATATCATAGTGGACAAACAAATACTTGACGACATGAAAAAGGATGTGAATATTGGTATGTTCTTATCCAATGTCGTAATGTTTTTCATTATTCTCACCGCGGGTAGTGTCCTGTTTGCGTCCGGCATCACACACATAGATACTGTCGACCAGGCAGCAAAGGCATTGGAACCGCTGGCAGGAAAATATGCTTACCTCTCATTTGCCACCGGGGTTATTGGTACCGGGCTCCTGGCCATTCCCGTGCTCGCAGGCTCCCAGGCCTATATGCTTGCCGAAACCTTTGGCTGGAAAGCCGGCCTGGATAAAAAATTCCCGCAAGCCAAAGCTTTTTACATCTCGATCATTATTTCGCTGCTCTTGGGCTTGATGCTCAACTATATTGGCATAAGCCCAATAAAAGCCCTGGTTTACACAGCCATTTTATACGGCCTTACTGCACCGGTATTGGTAGCGATAATCATCCATATCGGCAATAATAAGAAGATCATGAAGGATAAAACCAATTCGAAACTTTCAAACATTCTTGGCTTCATTACTCTGTCATTGATGACCGCTGCTGCAGTTGCCCTCTTATATTTTCAATTCACTTAGTGGCATGTCATCACTCATAACCACTTTTAATGATCGTTAAGATCATTTTAAAGCGCCCTGCCGGGTTTATATGATTTGCCGCATGTGCCGGTATGATAATGCCCATACCTGTCTGTAGTAAGTTGACCTTTTTATCAATAACTATCTCCGCCGTGCCCTCTATGATCTGCGCAAACGTATCGAATGGAGATGTTTTCTCGGTCAATCCTTCCCCGCTGTCGAAGGACATCACACTTATATTTCCGGTCGATTTTTTAATAATGGTCTTGATCACTACGGCATTGGGTACGTATTCTATGATCTCTACTACTATATGCGATTTCCCTTTTTCCAGTTCCGGGCTGCCCGTATACTCACTTTTATCTTTGGTATCCATGACTTTCTAAGTTTTATTGTTATTGATACGATACACAGCAATATCCGCTGCCAACGGCAGCTTAAAACAGGTATTCTATATTATTGTTTTATGAAAAATATCAGAGAAGGCTCTGTCCTAAAGGTGCAACAATTTTTCGAAGAAAATCTTATATAGCTCTGCAATTAAATTTCATCATTTACATGTCTTCCAGCATTGACCGCCTTTTATCCTTGAGCTGCTTAAAATGCGAAGGGGTCAGTCCCGTCACTTTCTTGAACTGGGTAGATAGATGCGCAACGCTGCTGTAGTGCATCAGGTACGCTATTTCCGTCAGGGTAAGCTCGTTGTACACTAAAAGTTCTTTTACACGTTCTATTTTATGCGTGATAATGAATTTCTCAATGGTCGTACCTTGCACTTCTGAGAATAGATTAGCAAGGTAAGTGTAATCATGGTTCAGCCTCTCAGCCAAATATTCAGAAAAGTTTATGGTCAGGGGTTGTTCTGTATAGTGCACCATTTCGATGATCACATTTTTTATCTTCTGGATCAGCACACTTTTCTTGTCGTCCATCACTTCCAGTCCAGACCGAAATAGGGCCGACTTGATCCTATCGTACTGTTCGGCCGAGATATCTTCAACAATATCAGCCTCGCCCAATTCCACAGTAGTATAGTGCAGGCCCAGTTTTGTCAACTCGTCCTTCACTACCATCTTGCAACGGATGCATACCATATTTTTAATGTACAGCTTCAATGGATTTATCTTTTTGGTCGTCTCCGGAAAGGAGGCTGGGGGCAAGCATCTACTCAAAGGTACGCCTATTAAGCCGCAAGAGCAGGAAATGTGTGAATTATATAACTTATTTAAGCAATGGTATAACGCATTCCTCCCTGATAATTTGGATTTTTGTTACTGTTATCACTGTTAAAATCACTTACTATGGAGCAGCACATCAACTTCCACATTGTACAGACTTGGGACAATAAGATGCAATTTACCGGCGATGATATTACTATTACCGTATCCGGCTTTACTTACGAAAATAATAAGCATCGCATCAACGATCCGGCAATGGCAAATGCGCATTTCATCTGCTGCGGCAAACTATATTCCCTGCAAAATGACACCGCTTTCATTACCGTCGAAGATTGGTATTTCAGCGAGCTTTTGCCAAAGTTCCAGATGCTTACATTACTTACCGGGATAGAAGATCCTGTAGGACAACAAAACGCTTATATAACAGGCCCCTTACGGGGTCAAAACTGAACATAATGACAACAGCGAAAAGATTAGGAATATGGATGGACCATGCCAGTGCGCATATGATCGAAGCAACAGGTGAGCCTGTTGAGACCAGTAATCTTGATTCGGATTTTACCCATGCCGAAAAAGAAGAAAGCCTTACCAAAAGCGAGCACGTAATGCACAACAAGGAACAGCACGAGCAGGCAGAGTATTATAAGAAGCTGGGAGAGATAATTATCAACTACGATGAAGTGCTGCTCTTTGGCCCTACCGATGCGAAGCTTGAACTGGCAAATATCTTGAAAGCGGACCACCATTTCGATAAAATAAAGATCGAAACAGCGGGCGCCGATAAAATGACCGAAGGCCAGCAGCACGCCTTTGTAAAAGACCATTTTTCAAAAAACTAAGCGCCGAATGTTTTCCCAACATTGTGTTAAACAGGGACTTTAATTCAGCTCATTTCATTTACGGTACGGTTTTGGCATACTATAGTTAAACAACAGTACAGAATGAAAAAGATAGTGTTTATGACCGTGCTCCTTGCTTCAGGTTGGTTTATAGCCGGCGCGCAAGTAAGCTTTTCAATAAATATTGGTACACAACCGGCCTGGGGGCCCGTGGGCTACGACTACGCAGAGTATTATTATCTGCCCGATGCCGATGCCTATTATGACATTAATGGTGGCATGTTTATGTATATGTATGGCGGCAGATGGGTATCAGGCCCTTATTTGCCGGGCAGGTATCGCAATATGGACCTTTACCACGCACATAAGGTAGTTATCAACGAGCGCAATCCATGGATGAACCACAGCCGTTACCATAATCAATATCGTTCTTATGTTGGCAGGCACGACCAGGGAGCAATAAGAGATTCCCGTGAGCAGAGATACTGGGAAAATCCCGGAAATTCGCATCATTCACAGTGGAGAGGCAATTCCGTAGGCAACGGTGGAAGGCCGGGCGACAATGGCCGCAGGTACGACAATAACGTTTATGGGCGCGGCAATAATGGGCGTGGGCCCCGCGAAGACAACCGCAGAAATGACAATAACGGCCCAAGGCAAGGGAACATTTACCGCGGTTCCGATAATAACGGACGCGGACCACGCGAAGACAATCGTAGAAATGACAATAACGGCCCAAGGCAAGGTAACATCTACCATGGCTCTGATAATAATAATGGGCGCGGTGCACGGGATGATCAGCGTGGAAATGTCAACCATGGCGCTGATAATAATGGCCGCGGCGGCAACAATGATAATCACGGGCGTAATGAAGACCACGGAGGTGGTCGTAGATAAACAATAACTGTATCTGAATAAAAATGCCGGAGCTTTCCGGCATTTTTACTTATTGCTCTTTTGTTGATTTTTGCTCTTCTTTTTGTGCGGCCTTTAATCTTGCTTCTTCCAGGTCGGCATCCATTTTTTCTTTCTTCAGGCCCACTCTTATAAAGCCAAAGAGGCTCATATATACATTGGCTATCCATACCAGCGCAAAGCCGCCGATCAGGTAACCACGCCAATCATCATAAAGCAACTGGTAGCCTGTGATGATCAAAAAGAAAATGGTTACATAATGGCTGAAGCAATACTCGCAGGTAAAGAGGTAAAAGAATTTGCGATGCAATAAGGTCTTACCCAGTTTCGATTGCTGAATGCAGTATTCTCTCGGCTCCCGGAACACCTCTTCATGCGTTACCGTCCAGGCAACACAGGCTATAGGCAGGGCCAGCAAAAAAAGATAAGCTACTTGTTGGTATAACTGCATAAAAGACGGCTTTCTCAAATACCTAAAAAAATAGTGCCTGCGGCAAATGGCTCTATATCAAGCTCTTAACTTTATTTGAGTGGATTACGCAGTTTCCATTTACTGTCTTGCATAGAAGAAAAGTAGTCCGCGAACCAGGTACTAACGGCATTTGTAATGCCCGATGTTTTTATGAAATAGACAATATCAACCGGCTTCGCCCCCAGGCTGGCTTTCGCATCAAAAGAGGTCCTGCCAAGTTTTAACTGCTTTTTCTTAAGCTCGATAGCACGCTCCAGCCCCGAAAACAACATGTTGAAATAAAGTTGATACTCCGCATTCAGTGCGTAGTCAAATCCTACATAATACACCTCGTAAGCATTAGTGCTGATAAATGCACTATAAAACCCGGCCAATTTCCCCTCATGGAAAAAACCAAAGAACTCAAAATTATCCCGGTATACCTTTTTCAATGCCGCAAAATGCTCGTAACCCGGCAGGGTAAGTACAAAGGACTGGTTATCTGCCACGTTCCTGAATAAGCGGTTTATTACCGCTCCATGTTGTCCTATTTCGTCTTCGCTCAGCGGCTTCACCACAATATCGCTGCGGCAGGCCAGTATTTTATGTGCCCTTGTTTTGTATTTCCTGCTTAGCTCTGTCAGGTAGTCTGCCATGCCCCCCCAGGCGACATCAATATCCATTACCATAGCCTGATCTTGCCAGGGTTTCCTGTATCCATTACCGGCAAGCCATTTATGGATACCGCCCGAATCAGGAATGTCTTTCAGTATCAAAGCAGTAGCACATTCATCGGCAGCTATTTTCTCCGCAGCGGACACGATCAGCTGCGCAACCTCTCCATTATTTAATACACTTTCATCAAAACAGTAGCATGCATTATCATTCCGAAGTGCATTGCCTGCCACCAGCACCCTGATCCGGCTGAGTTTAAGAAAAAAACGGAAAATACCTTTTACAAAACCTTTATTCCTTTCGAGGTTAAAATTTTGTGAGCTTAGGTTGTACAACTGGAAATACGCAAACAATACGGGACTGTTGTTTTTATAAACTATCACATAACGAAAAGCTGCTCCGGGTATCGTTTGTTCAAGTACCTCCAGGTAAGGATAGGACAGCTCGGATATTCCGGTTTTGTTCACCTGTTCCAGATCATTTTTTACCTCGCTGATGTCGCTGCTAATGATAAACCCGGGCGCTGACTTGTCGGCCTTCTTAAACAGGCCCTTAAGACATGAGGCAATAAGGCAATCATCATAAGCAGATGATTTGGGTAATGTTGCTGTTATTTGCCTTAACATTGATTTGTTTTAGCCAAATTTACAGGAAAATTATTCAAGCTGCATTCGCGTACTTGCCGGCAGCGTATTACCGGAATAGGTCCATGTGGCTGCCTGTTATTGGAAATGACCACATTCTTAAAATAACTTATTATATTGGCTGCATCTTTCAACTCGAAAACATTATAGATCATGAAACGCATCCTTATCCTTCTTGCTGTTATCTCCATTTGCTCTTGCAAGAAGTATACCTGTACCTGCACCGATACCACTACAGGCACTTTCTACTCCGACAAAAAAATAAAATCAAAGTCAAGATCAGATGCTAATACCAGCTGCGCATTGTATAACATTAGCCAGGCCTCAAGCAGCAGTGATATAATTAGCTGTGTATTGCAATAAAGGAGGGGCTTGTGATAATAAAGCGATACAAGACTTTTTTACGCCTTTATTGCCGATAGTGAAAAGCTAAAGGTAGTACCCTTGCCAATTTCGCTATCAACCCATATTTTGCCTTTTTGGGCCTCTATGAAGTCTTTTGAAATTGCCAATCCCAAACCGGTCCCCTTAGCCTTAGCCCCCGGCACCTGGAAATACCGTTCAAATACCCGTGAAAGATATTCAGGCGCAATACCCGGCCCATGATCTTCAACCGAAAATACCACACTTCCGTTTTGGCCCTTTACTCTTATTGCTATCTGGCTTTCTTCATTAGAGTACTTAATGGCATTGGTCAAAAAGTTATTTAAAACCCAGGTCGTCTTCTCCGCGTCCGCCTGTATTAAAGGCAGGTTTTCATCCAGTTCTTTATCAATATTTATATTTCTCTCCTTTGCGCTGGCAGCAATAGTTTCTATCGCATTATCCACGATCAGGTACGGATTCACCCGTTGTACATCCAATTGAAGTTTTCCTGTTTCAACTTGCGACATATTAAGCAACTCACTCAATATTTTCAATACCCGCTGATTATCATGTTTTAGGTTTTGTATCAGCTCCCTTTGCTCTTTTGACAATGTGCCTATTCGTTCGTCTTCCAATAATTTCAAACCAAAATCTGAGGCTGCTAAAGGCGTTTTAAGCTCGTGGGAAATAGTAGCGATGAAATTGGTCTTGGCCACATCCAGCTCTTTAAAAGACGTAATATTTCGCAACACGATCACCTTGCTGCCCTCCCCTTGTGTCACTTCAACCACTTCCTTTATAAAATAATTCTCCCTGTTCTCAACCACTATTTTAAATGGAGCCGAGCCTTCATTTTTAACGAGGAAATTAAACAGGTCATTTTTGCCGCTCAGATCATCTACATATTTACCAACTATGTCCGGCGCTTTTAAGCCAAGCAATTGCAAGGCCTGGTAGTTTGCAAAAAGTATCTTATTGTCTTTATCGATACCGATACTGGCGTCTTTCAGGCTGTTGATAACGGCCTCTGCACGGCTCTTTTCAAACATTAACTTATTCAGGTTGCTGCTTTCAAAATGTTCCAGTCTTTCTGCCATACCATTGAAGGCATCAGCCAGCTTACCAAATTCGTCCTTATTGTCAATATGTATCCTGTACTTATAATTCTTGCTGCTAATTTCCTTTATCGCCTCCGATAGCTGTTTTATAGGATCGGTTACAATGCCGGGAAAATTGACTGAAAAAGTAAAAGCAATGAGGCACAAAAAACCGGCTAATGAAATAATGACGGCCAGTGCATTCTTCGCGGTCTTCTCCGCTTTTGTGTCTTTATTATGAATGGCATTCATGTTCAGTCGCAGTATCCGCTGAATTTCCTCATGTATCTCCCGGACATTTGCTGCACTTGTATCTCCCGACTTTAACTTCTGAAAAGAATTCTTCAGTTCGTTTGTTGCTTGCTGTTCGCCACGTTCGGTAATATTACTTTCCTGTTGTTTTAAAGCTTCGCCAAACTTTGCTATGGCCGTCGCATAATCTACATTCAGGCTATCCAGTTGCTGTTGCATTATATGCCCGTAAGACAGGCTTTCATAATTATCCTGTAATACCGCCCGTGCTTCCAATTTTAGTTTAGCAGTGAAGTAAATGCCCGCCCCTCCTGTTAGTATCAGTAACACGAAAAGGAACAAAGTTCCATACCGGATCTTATTTCTAACTGATGTAGGCATCAGGACAATATAATGATATCTATGTTATTTTTAGACAGCGTTTTCAATAACTGGTTAAATATTCCGGTTCTTAACATTATCTGGAAAAGGCTAAGGTGGGGTTTGCCGATACAAATGGTGGTAATGCCTTTTTCTTTTGCGGTTTCAATAATTGCCTTCGCCACATTTTCTTCTTTGATCCTTATTAATTCAGCGCCAAGTTCGGTGGCATTCTTGAAATTGTTTATTAAATGCCTTTGGGCCGCGAGTTCGATTTTATCAGTCGATTCTTTGGATGTCTGAACATATAGAACATACCATTGGCTGTTGTAATAAGAGGCAAGCCTTGCAGTCTTTCGTATAATACGTTGCGCTATCTCATGATTAGACGATATGCAAGCCAAAAACTTATCGTGCCTGAAGGGTGTCTGCCTTGCCGTGATCTGGTAATCAACTTTACGTTCCACCTGTCCCGCCACTTCTTTCAATGCCAGTTCCCTAAGTTGCAAAATTTTCTCCGCCTGGAAAAAATTCTGCAATGCCTGCTGTATCTTGGAGTGATCATATATCTTCCCCTCTTTTAGCCTTGTTATCAGTTCATCAGCCGTCAGGTCTATATTCACCACCTCATCGGCCATTTGTAATACCTTATCCGGCACTCGCTCCTGAACTTCTACCCCGGTTATCTCCTTTACATCTTCATTAATGCTCTCTATATGCTGTATGTTCACAGCGGTTATTACATCTATGCCCGCATCCAGCACATCCAGTACATCCTGCCAGCGCTTTTGGTTCTTGCTACCGGGGATGTTAGTATGCGCCAGTTCGTCTATCACCACTATAGTGGGGTGCAATAACAATATTGCCTGCACATCCAGTTCATCCAGCTTTTTGCCTTTATAAAATACCTCCCTCCTCGGGATCAGGGGGAGCCCTTCGATGAGGGCTTCCGTTTCTTTTCTTCCGTGTGTCTCTATATACCCTATTTTTACATTCACCCCATTGTTCAAAAGGTTATGCGCTTCCTGCAACATCCGGTACGATTTGCCTACACCCGCACTCATGCCGATGTATATCTTCAGCCTGCCTCTCTCTTCGTTCCGGTTCAGGTCTAAAAACTGCTGTACTCTTTTTTCTTTATCGTCCGGCATACTTCTTATTCTCTTTTAAGTTGAAGGTTGCTTGTGTCCTGCACTACCAGGGGCACTCTTTCCACCACCACGTTATTGTAGTCAAGTCCAAAGGCTTCAGGATCCGGTAAGCTTATCTTGTCAACAATAAAATACAGCCTCATTAAAAGGTTCTTCCAGAATGGGAGCTGATTCTCAAAGGATAAAAAGCTCTTCATCACAACAAAGCGGAAATCCCCGCATGCTTTATGTTCATCGATCATGCAATAATCGTTCTTAAATGCCACTTCGTTATTAGCCACCATCTCATTTACGATCTTCTTAAAAAACAAATTGATCCTTGGCACCACCCGGAATCCTAACTTGAACCTTACATAAATGAGGTCTTGCGGCGCAAGTATTTCCGTTGTGTAGCTCATTGTATATGGCGCATCGTCAACGTCCAGATGCACCAGCCAATATATCTCAGCCCGCTTTGGCTGTTCACACAAGATCGATTCGATGATCTTTTGTTCTATTGCTCCGGGCTTCTCGGCAAGTGTGAGGTACACAAGGTGAGTAGCAAATTTCGGAATTGATGCATCATTACTTAATCTCGTAATAGCAGGCAGATACTTATCAATACGCAGGAATTTCTTGTACTTGTTTTTCAGTATTTTCCCTGCCTGCCATACATACATCGTCGTTATTAACAACAAGCCTATCAGCATCGTTAACCAACCTCCGTGTGCAAACTTCTTCATATTCGCCACCAGGAATGTCATCTCGATCCATAAAAATACCACTAATACCGCATAGGCAAACACTTTTGGATAGCGCTTTGTGAACAGGTAATAACTCAGCAAAACAGTGGTCATTAACATGGTAAGCGTTACCGACAAACCGAAAGCCGCTTCCATATTGCTTGATTCCCTGAAATAAAGCACCATACCTATGCATCCTGCCATCATCATCCAGTTAACAGCCGGGATGTATACCTGTCCCCTTAATTCAGAAGGAAAAGCTGCACGTAACTTAGGCCATATGTTTAGCCTTATAGCTTCGTTGAACAGGGTATAAGTACCGCTTATCAAGGCCTGGCTGGCTATAATAGTAGCTATAGTGGCTATACCTATACTTGGTATTAAAAACCATTTTGGCACCAAACCATAGAACGGGTCAATGTTATTTAGTGTTTGTCCTATATGCGTCATAAGTAATGCAGCCTCCCCGAAATAGCACAACAGGAGCGATACCTTTATAAGTATCCATGCCGCCTGTATATTCTTTCTGCCTACATGCCCCATGTCCGCATACAGCGCTTCGGCTCCCGTTGTACACAGGAATACTCCTCCCAACACCCAAAAACCACCGGGATATGCAGCCACAAGCCTGAAGGCATAAAGTGGATTTATCGCTTTTAGCACAGAGAGGTCTTTGGCCAAACTTGAACTGCCTAATGCCGCTATCATACCGAACCATACCACCATAGCCGGCCCGAAAAATTTGCCGATGCTACCCGTTCCTGTACGCTGAAAAAGAAATAACACGATAAGAATACCTATCGTAATGGGCAAAATAGGAATACCGGGATCCACACCTTTCAATCCTTCCATCGCCGACGTTACGGAAATAGGAGGGGTTATCAGGCTGTCCGCTATCATAAAGCTGCCGCCTATGATGGCAGGCCATAGTAGCCATTTGGCATGCCTCCTTATCAGTGCGTACAATGAAAATATGCCACCTTCACCATTGTTATCGGCCCGCATGGTAATGAACACATACTTGATAGTGGTTTGAAATGTAAGTGTCCAGAATATCGCCGATACGCTTCCAAGTACCAGGTCCTCGGTAATAATACGTCCGCCGATGATGGCCTTGTATGTATACAAAGGCGATGTACCCAGATCGCCAAATACTATCCCTAAGGCAATTAGGATACCCGCTGAACTGATCCTTTTTATATCAAACCCTTTTGTCATTACGCTTCTGCAATTTAATTTAAGATTTAAAAGCTTAAATGGCAGGAAGTGGGCATGTCTTGAACACATGGCCACTTCCTGTCAATACCCTTTATGCGGTCTATATCTCTATGCCCTGCACTACAGCCTGAACAAAGCTGCAAAAATTATGCGGCTCTCAGACTTCACAAGGTCTGGTGCCCAGCCTGTGGGTAAGGGTGTAGTGGTATAGCCGGTTGGCGATGTCACACCGCCTTCACCCGCAAAATATGGCACACTGGATTCCCTGTGTACAAACTCCACCCTGAATGTTACACTTTGGTTAGGCAGCCAATCCAGGTTTGTTGAGCAATCCCAGCCATTGAACTGGTCACCGGGATTTGCGCTAAACGGATGGGTACCTTCAGTTGTTGTTGGGTTATTGGGGTTCGGCAATGGGCTTGCATCACCCGTTGGGTACAGTACAAGATAACGGCCGGGGTTCTTCATTACACCGCCACCCACTGTCCATGCCAGCTTATTTTTCGCAAACCACACACGATTATAGATCATAGCACTAAGGAAATACTGCGCAGGGCCCTTTGCCGCATCACCGTTGCTGAAACCATTTACACCACCCCCTTTCTCAAACCCAAGGTCGCCGGTAAGCGAAAGTGCTGCCCTGCTTACTCCTGCCTTGGGATTATCATAGTATCTCAACAGGAAGCTATTATCCGAATGGAAGCGTTTCCTTCCGGGTATCATGGCAGCATCTGTGCCGTAATAATCATTGGTCAGCAGTTTTACATTTTCGCTGGGGCACCAGGTAATATTTGCACCTACGCCCGGCATGCTGTTAAACTTGCCGTAGCTCTGCCAGCCATTAATAAGCCATGGCTCTATCTTCAAATGCTTGCTCGGGAATATCTGTATACGCATCCCGTTAAAGAACCATGGCGTATTGTCAGATGTAAATGAAGCCTGGTACTCCCAGTTCTCAACCTGGTAATATGAGTTCAGCCCAATGTAAGACATGAACATACCGAAATCCACATTGATACCATACCATTTTTTAAAGTGGTAACCTGCATAAGCTTCGCTAATATAGCGGTACACGTTGGCAAGATTGTACTGGCCGCGATAAGGACTGTAATCATTCCTTGGCACTACCGTTGAGCGCGTGCCGAACTGTGTCATTATCCTGCCGCGTGCACCTTTGTAGTAAAAATCACCCCCGAGGTTTGCGGAAGAAACTTCCATTTCATTATTACGCGCCAAGGCAGTAGAGCCTACAACGGTATTGTCGTTCGGGTTATTGAACGAATGCGTATAGTTAACATCCACCATTATAGATGGCACGAAATACGGGTTATTAAAAATAGATTCCGTTCTCCGGTCATTACCATTCATCCAGCTAAAATCCATGCCTTCAAAGGGCACTTTTTCAGCCACTGTCGAATCCTGCGCAAAAGCAGGGCTAACGAAAGTACTTGCTGTTATTAACGCTAATAGTGTTAATTGCTTTTTCATAACTTGTTTTTGGTTTTATTAATATTGTTGATTTACGTTTATTTTTTTGATCAGTTAATTACTTTTCTCGGGGCATAGAAAATCACTATGGTCCCTACGAGTATTATTGCTGCCCCTATGATGTCATACAGGTCAGGTTTTGCTTTATCCACTATCCAGCCCCACAATAAGGCCATCATTACAAATATGCCTCCATATGCGGCGTAAGTGCGCCCGAAATTCGCAGGTTGAAAAGTAGCAACCACCCCATAGGTGGCAAGCAGTATTGCGCCAAGTATGCCTAACCAAAATGGATGCTGCTCTTTTATTGCTTTCCATAGCATATAACCTCCTCCTATCTCACAAAATCCAGCGAGTATGAAGTAAAGAACAGAACGGTATATGGTTTCCTTCGTCATTTTGCAGCCAGTTTATCCAGGTCGATATTCAGCTTTAATACATTTACCCTCTTCGGTCCAAATAGACCTGCAAGGGGTTGTTCAACATTTTGTTCAACGATCTTTGTTACGGTACTTATTTCAATACCCCGCACTTTTGCCACACGTTGCACCTGTACCATGGCACCCTGCACACTTATATGCGGATCAAGCCCGCTGCCACTTGCAGTTACAAGGTCGGAAGGGATGTCTGATCTCTTTACACCAGGATTATGTACCACAAATGTGTCTATCCGCGCCTGCACAACAGCCAGGTATTCCGGGTTGTTAGGCCCCTTATTACTGCCTCCCGAACCCGCTGCATTATAATCCACTGCCGAGGGACGCGACCAGAAGTATTTGTCGTCCGTGAATTTCTGCGCTATGTTCTCGTAGTACACTTTGCCATTAGCACCCTTTATGGTTACACCCTTACCTTTTCCATCTGCGAACTGCCCTATACCCCAAACAATTGCCGGGTAAACCCCGCAAAAGAATACAAGGCATACAAGCGACAATAACAGTGATGGCAATATTTCTTTTTTCATCTTTCTTTCAATTTTTACATGAACAAGCCAACAATAAGATCAATTACTTTTATCCCGATGAAGGGTAGTATTACACCTCCCAAACCAAACACCAGCAGGTTCCTTCTCAGCAAAGCGCTCGCGCCGATGGGCTTGTAAGCCACACCCTTCAAGGCCAATGGTATCAGCAGCGGAATTATTATCGCGTTAAATATCACTGCCGATAATATCGCGCTTTCAGGGCTTTTCAATCCCATAATATTCAATCCCTGCAATGCCGGTATCGATACTATGAACAGGGCCGGAACGATAGCAAAGTATTTCGCGACATCGTTAGCTATTGAGAAGGTGGTCAATGTACCCCTCGTCATCAATAGCTGCTTTCCTATTTCCACTATCTCGATAAGCTTGGTAGGGTCATTATCAAGGTCCACCATGTTACCTGCCTCCTTAGCAGCAGCAGTACCACTATTCATCGCCACACCCACATCAGCTTGGGCCAGCGCTGGCGCATCATTTGTACCATCACCCATCAT
>DDET01000064.1 GCA_002336915.1 Bacteroidetes bacterium UBA1947
GCTGCTCTACCAACTGAGCTACGAAACCGATTAAGGTGGGCAAAGATAGCGTTTAATAAACTTTTTTTCTAGTAAAACACCTGCCAATAAAACACAAAAACAGAACTTTCTTTCGCTGCTGTAGCTGGTAAACAAGTCGATTATGCAATACTTTTCCTGAATTTTTTTCCTTATATTTTTAGTAACTAATAGTTATTAAAAAATGACACATACAATATATATGACTACATATTTCATATTGAATCAATTTTTATTGCATTCCATGATTTAAGCATTGATATTTTTGTTTATTTGACAATGATAGTAAATAATATTTTCATCTTGATTATTGGTAATATAATTGTTAAATTGTAGTAAAATCAAGTATCATGAAAAAACTACTATTACTCCCCCTGCTTTTCCTTGTTTTTGGTACTGTCTGCGCGCAAGTTTTCCCCAATGGTGGCTGGGTTACCAAAACGCCATTACCTGTCGGAAGATGGGGACAAGGCCAAACCTCTTTTCAGACCAACACCAGTCCCGACACTGCAAAATTGTATAATATCAGTGGTGCAGATGCCTCTTTCGCATTGGTGAGTGATGTAAGCCGCTTCAATACTGTTACCAGTGTTTGGAGCACCCTGAACCCGATCCCTCTGTACAGGTACCAGCAGCAGGCCATCTACCATAATGGCAAGATATATTTCATAGGCGGTTACCTGGGTGGCCAGGCAGCCCAGACCAACAATGATATATATGATGTAGCCAGCAATTCGTGGTCTGCAGGAGCTCCACTGCCTACTGCAGTTGGCGATTATGCTGCGGGGGTCAACGGCGACTACATTTATATAATTTGCGGTCGTAGCGGAACTACAGATTATAACCTTGTACAGGTTTACAATACGAACACCAATACCTGGTCTTCAGCTACGGCCTTCCCCGGCATTGCGAGCAGCGGATGCAGGGCGGGAATAGTTAGAGGCCAAATAATTTTTGCCGGGGGATTGGTTGCTGCAAGCGCACAGGCGCAGTCACAGGCATGGAAGGGGCTTATAGACCCATCAAACCCCAACCTCATTACCTGGACTGCTCTGCCTAATTACCCGGGAGGTACCGTGTGGCGTTTTGCTGCAGGTACTATCGAGGGTGCCTTTGCAACTCGTGTCTACTTCACGGGCGGTGCGCCGGATGGCACTTCCGCTGTGGGTCTAACGGGTACATACGCTTATAATGTAGCGACCAATCAATGGGAAACCGGCCCCGCAAAACCTACCGGTGCAAATAACATATCAGCACTGTCACCGCTTATAGTAAATGATACCCTGTTTTTCGCCTGCACTGGCGGCCATATTGGCAACAACATTATTACGAACGCAAATGAGTGGTTGAAAATTGATCTTGCCCATGCGCCTGCTGCAGGTATTACCGGCCCTGATTCGATTTGTACTAATACTACCGCTACGCTTACGGCCTCTGCCACCGGCATAAGCCAACAATGGCAGGTTTCCAGTGACAATATTAATTTCACCTTTATTCCCGGTGCCACAACCAACAGCTATACCACACCGGCCCTTTCACAAACCACCTACTATCGTTATGTGACCTATGCTGTTTTAGATAGCGCCATCTCTGCAAGCCATATGGTATACGTAGCCGATCCTGTTGTCATAACATCACAACCGTCTTCGGTAACCCTGTGCGGAGGTTCGTCTACATCTTTTACGGTTGCAGCAACGGGCAGCGACCTTACCTATCAATGGTATCAGAACAATGTGGCGCTCCCTAATGCCGGGGTATATTCCGGAGTTACCACACCTACATTGTCCATCAGTGATGTTACAGGGCTTAATGGATACTCATATACGGTCGTGGTGCGCAACTCATGCAATACCATGACAAGCAATCCTGCAACTATTACGCAAAGTGCCAATAATGTATGGAACGGCTCTGTTAGCACTGCATGGTCAGACGCAGCTAATTGGGGCTGTGGTATTCCTGATATCACCACCGATGCTGAGATACCTGCATCAGCACCCAATATGCCGCTTGTAGATATACCCGATGCCATTTGCTACAGCATTACTATTGATGCGGGCGCATCTTTAGCCTTCACGGGCACAGACAATGCCCTGGAAATAAAAACGTATATCTCCCATGCGGGTACCTTTGACCCTTCCCTGGGTAAGATCATCCTTTCGGGTTCGGTTACCCAGGATATCCCCGGCGTTACGTACAAACACCTTGACATCAGGAATTTCAGCACCAAGATATTGGAGGACGACGCCACAGTTACTGATATCCTTAGCCTGGAGCAAGGGAACATAATGATCAATAAGAAAAATCTGACATTGGCCTCACCCGGTTCTATAAGTGGTGGCAGCGCGAGCTCATATATTGTAACCAACGATAGCGGAGTGGTGATAGCACAGTCTTTAGGCACAGGAGGCAATACAGGTTCTGTGTTGATACCTGTGGGCAGGGATGGCCGCGGGTATACCCCCGTAACACTTCAAAACTCCGGTGCACTGGATACCTTCAATGTGCGCGTGAAATACGATGTGTATAACGACGGTTACGGCAACGGATTTAACCCGCCTAAAGTGATAAGCCCGGTTGTAAACCGCACATGGCTGATAACAGAAAATACACCCGGCGGATCTAATGTGAACATGACCTTGCAGTGGGTAGACTCGAACCAGATAAATAACTTCAGCACAAGCCATGTGTATATAGCACATTATACAGGTGGCCAATGGGTTGGTCTCTCAGGTCCTTCGGCCAGCGCACCTGCGGCAGGTGGCTCCAATCCTTACTTTACATCGGCAAGCGGCATACAGAGCTTTTCGCCGTTCACAGTTGCCTCAAGCGGAATTTTCCCGCTGGTTACAAAAACCATCAATGCAGCAGAGTTCAACCTGGATGCATATCCTAACCCTGCCATGAGCGTGATCACTTTGAATGTTAACGGAACCGTCTCGGGCACGGCTACGGTTGTTATGACAGATATTGCAGGCAGGGTAGTGAAAGCCCCCGTGGAAATGACGGGTAACAAGGTAGAGATCAATATCGCTGACGTAGCGGTGGGTATGTATTTTATCAAATACACTGATGATACTCACCAGGAATTGATCAAAGTGAACAAACAGTAAATAAGGAATAGACTAAAAAACGCGCTCTTTGGTGAGCGCGTTTTTTTTGTTTTACAAACTTGATTAAATGGTCCAGTCAACAATATTATTTACATACTCCGGCTTATATGCAGCCTGAACTTTAATATAATTATCAGTGTAGCCTTCTACGGTGCCGTTCTTCTCTGCGCTTTCAAATAGCACTTTTCTTGTTTCTCCCTTATGCTGTTCCGTGAAGTATTGCATTTTTTGGTAAGACAGGTTCCGCAGTACTTTATTTCTTTCATGCCTTATGTTCATAGGCACGGCAGGCTTGATCTCAAGTGCATCGGTGTTAGCTCTTTCGGAGTAAGTGAACACATGCAGGTAGGAGATATCCAGTCCATGCAGGAATTCAAACGTCTCTTTGAAGTCCTCTTCGGTTTCCGATGGGAAGCCCACTATCACATCCACACCTATGCAGCAATGAGGCATTAGTTCTTTTATTTTCGCTACGCGCTCTGTGTATAGTTCGCGGCGGTAGCGTCTTCGCATCAGCCCCAATATTTTGTTGCTGCCGCTCTGCAATGGAACATGAAAATGCGGCATAAACTTTTTAGACTGTGCTACAAATTCTATTATTTCATTACTCAGCAGATTTGGCTCGATGGATGATATGCGGTAGCGTTCTATGCCGGGCATTTTGTCAAGCTCTTGCACCAGTTCGTAAAACGATTCTTCACGCTTTTTGCCGCCATCATTTCCCTTGCCGAAATCGCCAAGGTTGATGCCTGTGAGCACTATTTCTTTAGTGCCGCCCGCAGCCAGTTCTTTTATGTTTTCCAATACGCCTTGTATGCTGTCGCTGCGGCTATGCCCACGAGCGAGGGGTATAGTGCAAAAGGTGCAGTTATAATCGCAGCCGTCCTGTACTTTCAGGAAGGTGCGTGTCCGGTCATTTATTGAGTAGGAACTATGAAAACCTTCAACTTCCTCAATGTCGCAGGAGCATATTTTGGTACTGTCGCCCTTGGTAAAATCCTGCAGGTGCTTACCCAGGTTAAATTTTTCGGCGGCGCCAAGCACCAGGTCCACGCCCTCTATCTCTGCTATTTCCTGCGGCTTTAATTGTGCATAACAGCCTGTTATTACTACCGTAGCCCGTGGCGAGCGGCGTTGTATCCTTCGCACTATCTGCCGGCATTCCTTGTCCGCATTTTCTGTAACAGAGCAGGTATTGATCACATAGACGTCTGCCTCTTCCTCGAAATCTTTCTTCATAAACCCATCTGCCTCCAGCATGCGGCTTAATGTGGACGTCTCGGAATAGTTCAGCTTACAGCCTAGTGTATGAAATGCTACTGTTTTGGTTTGCTGCATAAAGGGCTGCAAATTTACTTATAATTTCTTTAAGGCACCGTGGCACCATTTTTACCCCTTATTATAGTAAATTGTGAAAGATGAAACGTGTAACTTATTTATTCATAGCACTTTTGGTGATATGTGGCGCGTGCCAGCGCGTCAAGCAGCTAGCTACCATAACGGTAAATATCCCTTATAATTACGATCTCACAATACCGGGCTACGTAGACACTTTTAATATACCACCCGGCGTAGGGCTTGACATTTCATTGCCTTCATTTCCTATTGAGACAGGTTCTGCACAAACTCTGCAGGATAACCATACATCGGCAGCCAAGATCGTGGACGTTAAGCTCAGCAAGCTTACACTGAAAGTACTACAACCACCGGGCAGCAATTTCAACTTTATTTCTGCTGTCAGCGTCTATTTATCAGCTCCAGGTTTGCCGGAAGTGCAGGTAGCATCGCAATACAATATACCCAATGGACTGGATAGCCTTTCACTTACCTGCTCGGGCGCCGATCTTAAGAACTACTTTCTTGCAGATACCATGTATGTAAGGCTGTACGCCCATTTTGACAATGTACCTCCCCCTAATACCACATTCAGGATCCATTCTGTATTTGCTTTGCGTGCAAATCCTCTATACTAAAAAAGCCTCCCTGCCGGCGGCGGAGAAGCTTTCTTATATCTAAAAGTATAGGGGCTTAAAATCTGTAACCCAGTTTGAAGGCAAACTGAGCCATCTCCCTGGTGTCCTGGTCCATGTTGTCAAGTGTGTTCACGAATGTGAAACCCCAGCCAAGCTCAAGGCCGATATATAGATGTTTTGAAGGATTCATATTCAGCGAGTTGATGATCATACCGCCAAACTGGAAATTCTGCGCATTTGTGCGCATTGGGTAGTAGCTGCTATAGTAGGGATATGGACTGTACGCGTAATAGTCGTATGGCCTTTCACCCGTTACCAGGGTGAGAACCGGCGCTATTGCATATTTTACTTTACCCTTGCTTCCGCCGGGGTATATCTTAGGTCCTATCGAAAATGCAACATTTGTATAAGTATCCCAGTTATTGCTACTTCCTGATCCGGGGTAGTACATGTCTCCGTTCATATCGCCAAAGCTCAGCGTTACCGGTATATACAGGCTTACCGTGCCCCTTTTACCGAAATTGTGCTCATAACCAAGGCCGATACCAAAACCGTTTTCAGTAACATTGGCAGGTGAAAGTGTAATAAGGTCGGCACCATAGTTGATCTTTTTACGTTCCTTTTTGCCATGCTCCCTATGGTTATGGCCTCTTACTTCGCGGCCTTCCATATCATCATCTTCGTCATCACGGCTTCTTTTACGGTCGCTGAATACATCTTCAGTGCCGTTTTCGTATTCTACGCGCTCAATATCATTCTTATTTACGGTATAGTCCGGGCCCTTGGCATTGTCAGCCCTCTTATATGTAACATTGCGTCCATCTACCACCTTCACTTTTCCTTCCACCACATCGCCGTTCTTTTTGTAGATCCTGTCCTGGGCTATGCCATTTGTGGCGAAAGCCAGTGCTGTAGCACCAAGGAATAAAGTTTTTAAGTTCATAGAAGCTGACATTTTGTTTTTTTGGTTTTAGATTCAGCAAAATACAACATAAATAATGCCAAATTTTTAACAATATATAAAGTTACCGTAATTACTCTCAATAACAACCTCTTTTTTCTCGGCGTTTTCCACGTAGCCCGATACTTGGGCTTCGATCCCGAAGGATTTCGATATTTCTACAAGCCCCGCCGCGGTATCCTTGTCCGTAAATATTTCCAGCCTTTGGCCCATATTAAATACCTGGTACATTTCCTTCCATTCAGTGCCCGCCGATTCCTGTATCATTTTAAATAACGGCGGTATGGGCAATAAATTGTTCTTTACCACTCTTAATGCCGATGGAAGGTAATGGAGGCATTTGCTCTGGCCACCACCGCTGCAGTGTATAATGCCATGTATCTTATCAAAGTACTGCTCCAGGACTTTTAATACCACCGGGGCATATGTGCGGGTGGGGGATAGTAACATTTTCCCCACGTTTAGTGGCGTTTCAGTGCTGTCGGTAAGGCGGTAGGCTCCATTGTATACTACCTCTTCGGGCAATGCAGGATCCACGCTTTCGGGGTATTTAGCCGCATATTCTTTGTGCAGCATTTCGTGGCGGGCACTTGTCAGGCCATTGCTGCCCATGCCGCTGTTATACTCGTCTTCATAAGTAGCCTGTCCGTAGCTGGCCAGCGACACGACTACATCCCCGGCTTGCATCTTCTCGGTGGTTACTAGTTTGTCCCTGCGCATGCGACAGGACATGGTGCCATCTACTATTACCGTTCTTACTACATCGCCCACATCTGCTGTTTCTCCGCCCATCAGGTGCACCTCAATGCCATATTCCTTCAGCCTGTCGAAATAGGACTGGCTGCCGTTTATCAACTCAGATATCACTTCTCCGGGTATCAAATGTTTGTTGCGGCCTATGGTTGATGAATAAGTGAAGGGACCAGTAGCGCCTACGCAAAGCATGTCGTCTATATTCATCACTATGCTGTCTATCGCTATACCTTTCCATACGCTCAGGTCGCCGGTCTCTTTCCAGTACAGGTAGGCCAGTATCGACTTGGTACCTGCTCCGTCAGCATGCATCAGGTTGCAGTATGCCTCGTCATTGCCCCAGTAGTCGGGGTATATTTTGCAAAATGCATTAGGGAATAGGCCCTTGTCCAGCTTCGCAATAGCTTTATGTACGTCTTCTTTTTGTGCGGAAACGCCTCGTAAATTGTACCGGTTGTTATCAGGCATGGTATTATAAAAAATGCTTGCGCCCAAAGATAGGCTTTACATTATGATTAGCGAATTGCTAAGGCCGAATAAGGGTTCGTCCTGTCGAAATTTCTTTGGGGAATTAAAATTTATTGTAATTTTACATTTCAAATCGCACATCCCAAATGGGAACACATTCAGCTGGAAGCCTTATAAACCTCACTTCCTTTACATACACATCGACTACCGAAGTATTGATATCCCAATTCTTCTACATTGCAGAAAATATGGTGAACCATAAGAAGATGGTACACCCGCCTTGTTCCATTTAGCATAATGGCCCCTCAACCGCCTTTATGCATGGCCGTGCCATGCTTTCACGTTATGGCTATTTCCTTACAAACAGTTTTTTCTCACACAAATCATAATTCATGAACTTATCAACGTTTTTGGTCCACTATGGCTGGATCGTAGTGCTTGTACTGGCTATTATACTCTACAAGATAATTTTAAGGGTAATTTTTGGTATGGTCATCGTACCGGAGAACAGGATTGGATTGGTTACTAAGAAGTTTGTGCTCATTGGTGCTAATCGTGGTTTGCCTGATGGCCGTATAATCGCAACAAAAGGGGAGGCAGGTTTCCAGGCGCAAACGTTACCTCCCGGCCTTTACTGGTTCATGTGGCCCTGGCAATATAGCGTCAACATGGTGCCCTTTACAGTAATACCCGAAGGCCAGATAGGTCTCGTGTTGTCTAAGGACGGCGCCGAGATACCCACAGGGCGCATCCTTGCACGGCGCGTAGATTGTGATAATTACCAGGATGCTCATAAATTTCTTGACAATGGCGGACAGCGCGGCCGCCAGACAGCATACATCACTGCGGGTTCTTATCGTATCAACACTTATCTATTTGACGTGGTGGTAACCAACCAGCTCATCATTCACGAGAATATGGTCGGCATTGTCACCACCTTAGATGGTGATCCTATCCCTAACGGCCAGATAGCAGGTAGGATGGTCGATGCGCATAATAACTTCCAGGATATCGACACTTTTATGAACAATGGCGGTTGCCGTGGCCTGCAGCCGCAGGTCATACTTGCAGGTTCCTACTACATCAACCCCTGGGCAGTACAGGTAGAGGAAACACCAATGACCGATGTGCCTATTGGTAATGTAGGTGTAGTGATCAGTTACATAGGTGAGGACGGTAAGGACATGACCGGCGAAACCTTCAGACATGGTAACATAGTGTCGCGTGGTTTCCGTGGCGTTTGGATGGAGCCCCTTGGCCCCGGTAAATACCCCATCAATAAATACACGATGAAAGTGGAGTTGGTGCCTACTACCAACCTTGTGCTCAACTGGGCTAATGCCCGCAGCGAAGCGCACGCACTGGATAAAAACCTTTCCACCATCACGGTCCGTTCCAAAGACGGTTTCCCTTTTAACCTTGATGTAGCGCAGATCATTCACGTGCCTGCCAATGAAGCGCCAAAAGTGATCGCCCGTTTTGGCAGCATGACCAATCTTGTATCACAGGTGCTGGAACCTACTATAGGCAATTACTTCCGTAACTCAGCCCAGGATAGCGATGTTATCTCATTCCTTAGCACGCGTAAAGAAAGGCAGGAAGCCGCAAGGTCGCACATACGCGCGGTACTCGAAGAGTATAACGTGAATGCAGTCGACACGCTGATAGGCGACATCGTGCCACCTGAAGCCCTTATGAAAACGCTTACCGACCGTAAAATAGCCCAGGAGGAAGAAAAGACCTACGAGACACAGCGCATGGCCCAGGAAAAACGCCAGGGTGTGGAGCGTGAGACTGCAATAGCTGATATGCAAAAGGAAATAGTGAAAGCACAGCAAAGCGTGGAAATATCACAACGCACTGCCGATTCTGCCGTTAAGAAGGCCGAAGGTGATGCGACCAGCCTCAAGCTGCAGGTGAATGCGGAAGCTGAAGCCACGAAGATGCGCGCCAATGCCGAAGCTGAAGCAACACGCCAGAGAGCATCCGCCCAGGCCGATGCCACAAAACTCAATGCATCTGCCGAGGCCGAGAAAATATCAAAGACAGGTAATGCCGAGGCCGAAAAGATCCTCGCCATTGGTAAATCTACCGCCGAAGCTTACGAGCTACAGGTAAAAGCAATGGGTGGCGATAACTTTACCCGTTACAAAATAACCGAGGAGATTGGCAAGAACGAAATAAAGATCATCCCCGACATCATTATCAACGGGAGCAACGGTACCGAAGGTTCAATGAACGGTTTAATGGGACTTAAACTGATGGAAATGCTTAGTGACAATAAAAAAGATGACAAGCCGGGTAAGCAAAATTAAACACCACACAAAAAGGTTGCCTTAGGGCAACCTTTTTGTGTTTCAATATTTTGAGGCCTGTCAAGCTATCAACTTCTCCATCAGCATCGCTTTCACCGCCGGCCACTCTTCGTCAATGATGCTGAATATCATGGTATTTCTATGGCTGCCATCGGGGCGCAGGCGTTCCTTGCGCATCAGCCCTTCGTACACAGCACCTATCTTTTGTATCGCCGCACGGCTGCGTATATTGGTTTCATTTGTCTGGAACTGTACCCTCACTGTCTTCAGTTTTTCAAAGCAGTGCGTTAGCAGTAGCAATTTGCATTCCGTGTTATACCCTGTTCCCCAGTATTCTGGGTCGTACCATGTCCAGCCTATCTCCAGTTTATGGTGCTCGGGAAAGATGTTGTGGAAAAAGGTGCTCCCTATTATTTTACCGCTTAGCTTGTCTATTACAGTGAACGGATAGATTTCGCCGGTGCCCCTTTTCAATATTGCGCTTTTCAAGTGCGTCATCAGGGCCTCCTTATCATCACCGCGCAGCGACATATGTTGCCATATTTCGCGCTTGCTGCCTACCGCCAGCAGTTCCGGTAGGTGGCTGTTGTCTAGTGGCATCAGCCGTACCCTCTGTCCTTCTATTAGTACGGGGTGTTGTATTGCAAACATATTTTCACCATTGGTACAGCAAAGCTACTAGCTTTTACTTTTCCCTGCTCAGAGGTTTTATTACCAATGTGCTAAAATTTTGGGCACGATATGCAGATCGCCGCCGCTACCTGGGACCAAGTTGTTCTTTGGTCAGGCCTGTCTGCAGTTCCGTTTGTAGTTTCTTTGCCTTTGTATAAGCTTCTTGCTCGTTTGGGGCATCTATGGTGGCGGTCAGCATTGCGCCTGTTGGTCCGTCGTATGCGCTGTCTGTGGGTGTCGCCTCATGTAGGGGTGCGCGTTCCAGCGATATCATTTCTTTGTTCTCGAAAATCACCAGGTATTTTGGCATGATATAGTATTTCCAGATTTTACTATAAAATCTGTACCAAGAGCCTCACTTTCCTCCACCAAAACTGGCGAACAGGTACAAATAGATGATGCGTGAGTAACGCATAAGCCAGGGCTGCAATATAACCACTACACAGGTACTGGTCAGCAGGAAGTAATAGAAGCTGTAGTCTTTGTAGCTGAGGCCGAAGATGGGCCAATACCATACCAGGTTGAGGAAAAGCAAACTCACCGTTAATGCATAGTTGATGCCCCCGCCATTATTGCTCTCGTGTTTCATTTTGTAGCCGCATTCACTGCAGTTATCCGCCATTGACAGGCATTTTCCCAGCGGAAGGACACTTTTGTTGACAAACACCCGCCCTTTGTGGCAATTCGGGCACTTCATGCCCAGCAATCCTGATATCGCCGATGGTTTTTTGTCGCTTGAGCCCATAAAAACTGTTTTAAAGCTGCAAAGATAGAAAAAGATACAACCTGTGCTTAAGTGCCAAAGCTAAAGCCAAATAAATAATGGTATAAATTATTAATTCTTCAAAAAAAATTGTTTTTTCGCACTTACTTACATTATTTAAACATTTGTTTTCATTCAAACACACAGACATGAAAAAATTAGCTTTTACTCTTCTTTCTTTTCTACTGGTACAGCAGGTGGAAGCCCAGCAAAGTGCTTGTGCTGCTAATTTCAAGCCCGACATTTCTTTTTATAAGGATGGTTTGGCATGGATAGAACCATATGCATGGAAGAATGTAGGCGTTTCATTAGGCAGTGTTGGCGGTATGCCCGTTATCAGCCGCCAGGATATGGAAGGGGTTTTGAAGACTTCATGGAATTCATCACAAAGGTGCTATGACCCGGCTTGCATTAAAACACTGTTAGGTGTTGATGGTTGGAGTGGTTCTGAATGGAGCCTGGTACTTTTTGACCAGGACGACTATACTTATATGGATGCAGTAACCTCAACCGGCCTCTCAGACTATAATGCCGACTTTACCTATAAGTACAAGATAGATGATGTAAAAGTGAATTTCAATAATGGCAAAATAGCGCATAAAGAGCTGCACCAGCAGATACGGAAAAACACCATCGATCCTGCACACAGGCGTACGTTAAAAATATGCGGTAGCTAAAGATATTTGTAAGCACCCTGATCGGGTAAATATTATATAAAAAAAGCGTCCCTATTGAGGGGACGCTTTTTTCTTTAGGCTGCCCTCAGTCTCCAGGTAGTTTGTATCTTACCCGCAGCCCGCATTCTTTCTATCATGCCGGGCGGTGCGGTTTCCATCAATTTGGGCACCCCTGCTAGTTTGGTATAGTCCACTTCTGCTTCTTTTTCTAATACCAAGCCTTGCTGCTCGAAAAAAGCCCTTGCCGCATCAAAGCTGTCAAATTTGTTCTCTTCTATATTATGTTGTGCAAAGAATTTTTTTTCCTTTTCGGTCGAATTCATCTCTTCGTCCAGCCAGGGAGCTCTGATGTAAATATCGGCTGTTATCCAGCAGCCCCCTCTTTGCTTTAGTATTTTATGAATGCTATGGCACAACTTTATTTTCTCTTCTTCATTAAGGTACATAAGCAAACCCTCATTCACGATGGCTATAGGCCCATCCTCAAAGCGAGAGATCACGGCATCGAATGCAGCCTCATCTACTGCATTAAGCGACAGGAGTTCCAGCTTTCCTTTCAAGGGGTCGGCTTCTTTTTGCAGTGTTTCTACAAATTGTTGTTTCAATGCTATCACATCAGGCAGGTCAGTATCTATGTAGTGTATGGCTGCTTTGCTTGCCATATCCAGCCCGCGGAACGAATATCCGGACGACAGTTCCAGTATATTTTTGATGCCAGGTCCTTCCAGCAATTGGTCTATACTTCGGTACCTGCTCTCAAAGTGTATCACCCTTCCCCAGAAACGCGCATCCCTGCCTGTCACGTCAAATAGTTCTGGTTCTCCTTCCGGCATTAGTTTGGCAGCTTCTTTTGCAAATGGAATGCTGGTCATTCCCCTTATCAGCATCAGCGACTTTGCCGACGGGCTGATGCTGCTATAGTCTTTCTCCATGCTTTGTGTCTTTTATTGATCTGCTAATAGTAATGTTATCCGGATGCAGGTACTATTCCTTCTCCTCATCCGGTACAAACCACTCTACATGTCCGCAGGATGCGCATATATAGCAATCTGCCGGGTTGGGTGCAAAAGTGAAGACATTCACGGGTTCTATCCTTGAATAGCTCCTATGGAAAATATTGTTTCCGCAGTGCCCGCATTTTATTTCTTTGTCCTTTACTGTATAGGATAGTGCTTCGGTTTCTTTTTTAAAGATGCTCATCCTTTTTTTATAAATTTAAAGAATACCCGGGAGAGTAATTTATTTCGCGGGGCAATTATTTTGTTAAAAGATACAAAATGAACCATAAACTAAAATATCCTGTTCTTATTCTTTCATTGCTAGGTATTTATCTTCTCCCGACTGCTTCCCGGGCGCAAAATGCGGAGTTACATACAAACGTTTCTTCATCACGAGCGGATAATAAATCCGTAGCGCCCTCCAAAGAGCTGCTTGCCAGGATATCCCTTTCTCAGAAAATGACGAGGCTCAATTATGAGCAGAAGTTTGATTCTATTATTATACTTGGCCGCAACTTGCCATTCCGCGATTCCCTGTATTTGTATGGCGTCGAAGAGTTCCTTGCCATAGCTTATTTTGAAAAGGGTAATACATCCAAAGGCTTTAAGTATCTGGCAAAAGCTATAGAGAATGATGATTTTGAGGATATAGAAAATGTACGATATCTGTTGAAAAAATACAAGCTCGATTCTAACAAAGCGTATAAAGATATCATTAAGAACTTCGACAATCTGCATGACAAATATATCGGTCGTCTAAACGGTAAAGTTATGAAAGGCTGTCTCGAGATATATTATACTGACTCCCGTACGCGTTGGGTTTGGTTAGGTATCGATGATTCCCTTATCAAATTGCACGCTGATCTTGTTAGGTACATGAGCGATACTATGAATGTAACGGCAATGGAAAAGCTTATGGCCAGGATCGGACGTTATCCCGGTATTAATGATATTGGTAAATCTTTTCTCGCCAATTTCAGCTATATTATAGAACATTTTGCTTCGCGGCTCAATCGTGACACGCTATATGCCTACCTCAAAGCTGCAACATTAAATGGACAAATTCCCAACTGGTACGGCCCTGCTGTTCTAGATAAAATGGCATTCAATCATCCACAACCACTTATATACGGTGAATATGGCGATTCCGGCGACTATACCGACGACGGCACCTACATTATGGAGCCAATAGCTGATATAGAACACGTAGACCGGCGCCGCGCAGAATTTCTTTTACCTCCGCTTTATACCAGGAAGGAAACACAGAAATGTATCTTACCTAAGGGCTACGACCCGGCCACGCAGAAATAGCCCTTTTGGCATTTTTACGTTTAACTGACTAAAGTCATCATAGGGGTTGACTACCGTCATAGTGTGTGCTTCAGCCGCTGCATATTTTTGTCGTACAATTATAACCACAAAAACAACGGTATATGATACGTACAATTGCCTTAGCCGCATTATTTACAATGTCAATTTTCACGCTTACTATATACACATCTTGTACCAAAGATAAATGTGCGGATATTACCTGTCAGCATGGTGGCACATGTAAAAGTGGTTCCTGCAATTGTCCCTCAGGCTATTCGGGTACGCGTTGCGAAACACAGACTTGTGCTGTAAATAGCACTGCACAGGTGCAATTCAGCAATCGCTCGGCAAGCAGCACCTATAGTGTCGTATGGGATGGCTCGGTAATGGAAACCCTCGCTCCCGGGGTAACAAGCGAATTTTTTACTGTTGCCGCAGGCGAGCATACCCTCGAGTTTAAGTATGCTAATGGTTCTACCAGCGCCTGTTCCCTAAGCACCCCAAACCTGGCACAATGTTCATCAATGGTGTATTGGTGCAGCAACTAGGTGTTTTAAGACTTGAATATGGATTCCAATATAGCGGCAAGCCTTATACCGCTATACACTATCTGTTTCTTTATCACCACTGCATATTTGCTTTCGTAGGCCTGGCCTATTTCGTGGTGTTTAAAGTTGTATATCTCACTAAGATATGCTCTCGATTCGTTCATCCAGTCAACAAATGACCCTTGCTTTATTTTGGCAATGGCATCCGGTTTTAGTTTATTGTAGTATGCTTTGCAGTCCTCAAGGCTTATTCTTTGGTCATGGATTATCTCGCTGTCCCATACCGCATGTAAGTTTGTGGTTTTGGCCATGGTGAACGCATCTACTGTATTTCCTCCCTTATCACTTCCGTAGCCGGAATGCAATGGTTGCCCCAGGTCGCCCATCAAATGGAAAAGAATGCAGATGTCCCTTTTTACCTTCTCGTCGGGCATGCTGCCATAACTCTTTAGTTCGTTGCTGGTAGCGTTCAATGCCCATATGATATTGGCAGTATCCGAGGGTTTGTATTCCTGGCCTTTCTCGATGTTGATATAATGCCATGGCTTCATATAGTCATTGGCACGGTCACCTTTTATTTCGTCCATCCAGGTGCCTGCCTGTTCTATGCTCATTTTGCCCAGGTAATGTTTTACCTTTTGCTGTGTCGCGGGCGCCAGCAATTGATAGGCTATGTCAGCCACCATTTCGTGCCCTTCATGCCCCCAGGCGAATAATGAATTAGATACGACATTTGCCAGCAGGCATATCAGCAGGAACCTTTTCATAATTAGAACATTTAGCAATTAAAGCGGCAAACTTAGGCATTGCCCTGCAAAGAATAGGTTTTTCGATATTATCTAAACCTTATCAGTCAATATATCTTTTCATGATGGGGCGATGCTTCCTGAAATAGTATTTCTTAATAGCAAAGCTTACCAAAAAGACGAGCGGCGTGCAAAATGTTAAGCTTAAGTTGGTGTTCCTGCGCCGGGCTTTTAATCTCATGCTATCTAATAAAACTATTTGTATGCCGGTTTAAAGCAGGACTAAAATGGCATTTTCTATATGTTTTGTCTAGCCGCTATACAAAAAAAATAAACCGGGGTAATTGCCCGGTTTACCTGGTATGCTTTCGCCTCCGTCTATTTAACGATCGCAAACCTTGCGTTAAAAGCAGTGCTGCTGCCCCATATCTGTAAAAAATAGTTTCCGCTTGGCAATGTGCTTACATTAACCGGGATATTATTCGCTCCCTGTATCGCCATAAGATTAAATGAATACACTTCTTTGCCCATCATGTCAAGGACCTTTCCGTTCAGTTTTGTTTGTCCCGCCGCGGCAAAGCTGAGCCATATTTGCTCGTTCGCAGGGTTGGGGTAGAGCTGCACATCCTTTGCGGCCACTACGCCTGTTATCCTCGTGGGCATGAACTCGGCATCGTACATGCTGATATGGTTATCGTTCCATAAAAAGGCGGGTTTTCCCGTCTGTGCCATGTTAACGTCCATACGTGGCCATACTGCGGTATTAATGGCACTTGTCGCATTGCGATAGTTTGCCATCTCGATCGTTGGTGCTGTCGTTTGCGTTGATGTGACCGTTTTAGCAACATAGGGAAGTGAATTGTCTACCGCATTGTAAAAGGTAAACAGGAATTTGTCTGCCAAAGGATCGTATACACCATATGGGTACATCTGCTTACCTGGCGCATCCGATATAGTAAAGCCATTGTTGAACGTCGGTGCATGGTTGATTACTGAGTCTGCCACACGACCCATAACGTCTATATCGCCTGCTGCGGCCTTGTACTCATAGCTAACTATTGCCCTGATATCATAAATGCCTGGCCCTATATTACCGGCTGCTTGTGATAAGGTTATACTTGGGTTGCGGTAGCTGCTGTCGTTTAGGCCTATTGTTATAGGCCCCCAGTTTAGGGGCAGGGTGCCGTCGTCCGGGTACATAAAAGCTGCTTTCACCGCACCGAAGGTGTCACCGTGGTACCTGTATTCATCCCAGGCTATGCCCAGTCTTCCGTATGATGAAGACGTTGCCGAGCCAATGGATGCACTCACGTGTCGTATTTCATTTAATGTGCCATAAAGCGATATCCGGTTCAGCGCCATGCCGCCATCATTATCCGTAAATACAATAATAGAATCCGAGGGTCCCGCTTTTGCAGCTACCACCGACAAAGTATAGGGTGCAGCTCCGCTGCTCTTGTCTCTTGTGTCTGTAGCCAGGCTTAGCGAGGTATATCCTCTGTGGTATGGGTCATAAACGGCGTGCTTTTCAAGATACATAGCATAGCCTGTGTTGGAGTTTAGGTTGAAGGTGTCTATGGCAAGGCTAACAGTATCTGTACCGCCGCTGGTGTCCACATAGCTGCGCGCGGTAAAGAGCTTGAATGTGGTTGAGTCATTGCCTGCTGCCACGATATCAAATGCAGTAAGCCTGTAATTACCGGGCAGTGGCGCGGCGTATACAAAAGTATCCCAGGTCTGTCCCATATCTGTCGAGCTTAGGATCTCCCATTTGTTGGTCACACCTCCCGGTGTTGGCGCTACTGTCCTGTAAACGTATATAGTGCCGTCAAAAGCCGTACTCACTTTTTCGCTTCGGCAATAGTTTCCTGCTACAGGGTTTATCGTGATATCATTACTCCACGTCGGTTTATTTTGTGCATAACACTGCACGAACAAGAATGAAAATAACAAGCCTGCGACTAGATTCTTTAATTTCATGTTGTAAGATTTGACGCAAATTACCATGCAGCCCAAAGCGCTTACACGCCGGCTAGTACTTGGTCGGGTATTTTTAGAATTTGGTTATTTTTAGCCCGTTTCTGGCAGCTTATTCTTCCGTCCCGAAGATGGAATAGATAAGATATCGAAGCCCTTATTCGAGTACAAATGGGATCACCGAGATGTCTGTACCCGCTGTAGTACCAAGGAAGTAAGTGCCGCTGCTTAAGGCCTCCACCTTGACTGGAAGGTCGTGTGGCCCGGCGCTCATGCTTTCATAGTGTTGCCTGGCCACAGTTTTTCCGCTTATGTCGGTTATTCGCAGGTCTACTTCGCTTGCCTTTGTAAGCTCAAGCCTTAGGCGCGCGTTATCATGTGCCGGGTTGGGGTAGAGAACGCCATTTAAACTACTCTCATTTACCTCGGTCACTGCGCTTGCATCTACTGTATGGAATGTATATAGTTCCACTCCATAAGCAGCATCGTAGTTGGCCATATAGAAGACTGAGTCATTGAAAACCTCGAAGTTCCTGGTATTAAAACTGTCCAGCGCATCAGCCACTGGCGTACCTGTCGGGCTAAGGATAGCTGTGCCCGCATTTGTTCCGTCTGTTACCCACAGTTGGCTTCCGTTTACAGAATCCGATGCCATGAAATACAGTTTATGGTGGTAGTCACGCAGGCTGTGATGACCGCTGCCTGTTCCCACATTGCCTATATTGTGCACAAGCTGGGTACCTGTTTCAGTACCGTCTGTGACCCATAACTGACCGCTATTGAAGCTTGTAGCCGTACGGAAATACAACTTGCCCATCGCGGCTGTAAATTCCCCCGGGTTTGAGTTGCCGGCAGCGGCATTAATATCCTTTAGCATTGCAGTACCCGCACTCGTGCCGTTCGAGGTCCATGGTTCTATACCATTGGTCCCGTCATCTGCCGCGAAGAACAATTTGCCATTGTAAACACTTATAGAAGACGGGTTTGAAGCGCTGCCGCCCGGGTTAATGTCTTTAACACGCGTAGTGCCTGCAGCAGTACCGTCGCTCTGCCAAAGCTCAAAGTCCAGGTTATTGTCCGCTGCTGCAAAGTAGAACTTCCCATTAAAAGCCACCTTCGGCCCCGGGTAGCTGTCACTGCTTGTATTAATGTCCAACAGCATATTGGTACCGCCCGGCGTTCCGTCAGTCACCCAGACCTCTTTTCCATGTGTTGCATCGGTTGCGGTAAAGTAGAGTTTGTTGTTGTACACGATGTAATCCTGCGGGTACGAGTCGCCTATGCCTGTGTTGATATCTTTCAGCATTACAGTACCGGCCGCAGTACCATCACTTACCCAAAGCTCCTTACCATTCACGCCATCATCCGCAGTGAAGTAAAGTTTGTTGTTATACTCACTCGATGAGCCATCTATATTAAAGGAGTAGTCATAAACGTCTATTGCTTTAAGCATTACTGTACCCGCACCCGTTCCGTCGCTCACCCATAGCTTATTCTGTGCAGGGCCTGAAGTCGATGTATCAGCAGAGACAAATACTTTGCCATTCACCGCCATCAGTTTGCCGATATTGCTACCGGTTGCCCCCGGCACTATATCTTTTACCATTTGCGTACCTGCCGCAGTGCCGTTACTGGCCCATAGCTCAGTGCCATGTACTCCGTCGTTGGCCACGAAGAAGAGCTTGTTGTTTGCAATAGCATATGATGTATAGCCATTATTTGCAGCATTGGGATTTATGTCTTTGAACAGCTGGGGTGTCTGTGCTTGCAGACCACCTGCAGCTAGCAGAATGCAAAGCAGCAGCGACGATGACTTTTTGTGCATAATAGGCTTTTTAAGAATAAGACATCTTAAAGATAAGAAATTGCAGCAACCGGCTTACACATAAATAACATAGCAGGCATTATGTGCCTGCTATGTTATTCCTGATGGCCTTCTGCCCGCCTATGCGTTCCTCAGCATCCGTCCTTCTTTGGCTTAAATACCACGCATGGCGACGATAGGGTTACGGGGATCAGGTTTTGTATAAAACTGTTGTTGGGGTGCTGTTTCAGCCTTTCCAGGAAGGGATAAACCTGTATCCGCATTTCGTCTTTCCTTAAGCCCGACATATATTTGCTGGCCATAGCGTCCGACACTTGTTTGCCGTTAATGAACAGTTTGTCCTGCTTCTTTTCCACCACGTAGCCTGTGATCTCGTCTATCACACCATCATTGCCCAGGGCAGTTATCAGTTGCAGCTCTTCCTGGTTCTCTGCCGTTGCCACTTTCTTTAATGGTGTTGAGGTACCGGTACCTGCCACTGCTGTGGTCTCTGTTTTATGCAGTGCACCGGTTGTTTGATGCTTTGTCGCCGGTGCCGCCTCTTTCTTTGGCTGTGCAGCAGCCACATTTGTCGACATCACTTCGTTCTTCACGGGTGTCGTTTTGCTTACAGTTGCTTCGCTGTGCCTGGCCTTCTTAGGCTCAGCAAACGATGGTGTCAGCCATGCTATAGAGCAGGTGATGGCTGTAATGATAAGGATGGCAGCGGCCGTCCTGCTGTAGCTGAATGGATTCTTTTTCATTTCCATGATACGTTTAATTCTGTTATACAAATGGTTTGATTGTCCGGAAGCCGCTATGCTAAAGCTGGCAGCGGTTCCTTCGTTATTTGCCAAAGCGGCAAGGGCAGTAGCGTAAGAGAGCGGTTCCCGGCTGTGTTCCAGCACCAGGTCATCGCAGCAGTGTTCCCTTTCCCTGCGGGTTATGGACGATACCGCCCAGACAAAGGGGTTGAAAAATAGCACGGTTTCAACAACCGTTTGTAGTATGTTCACCAGGTAGTCCTGGCGCTTTATATGCGCCAGTTCATGTAGCAGGATGGTTTCCAGTTGTTCCATATTTAGCTGGGCCATCACCGCGGCAGGCATTAGTATCATAGGTTTAAAAAAGCCTATCACCATAGGCACATGTGCCCGCGCAGATACGAAAAGCTGCACGCCGCCTTCAATATGCAGGTTCTTTTTCAGTGACCCCATTAGGTCCTCAACAACTGCATCAACCTGCTCCAACCCCCTGCGCCTTAACGCAAATATTTGCAGCATACCCCCGCTCAGCCTTACCAGCATCAGCACCAGTCCCGCAAAGTAGCACACCGGCAACCAGGGGAACACGGTATCTATAGACGACACCAGCGAACGGTACCAGCTATGGTTATCAATTATACCCGAGGCCTGTAATTGCTGTATGGTAATTGTGGTCCATGCTGCAGAACTCAGCGTATGCTCATTCGCAAGGCTTATAGAATGGTACTGCTGCCACCAGGTACCGGCAAACCATGCAAGTAATATAGTGAGTGCCGATAGCGACAAATGATATTTCGCATTCGAGCTCATGGAGGGCACCAGTTTCAACAATAGCCACAGCGCAGCATATACCATCAGCCCTTGTCCCAGGGAGTAGATCAGTGTCCACGATAACGATTGAATGAGGATAGCCATCTGCAATGATTTTATAAAATGAATAAGCTATTATTTCTTTGTTTTCTTGGCCAGGTATTCCCTTATCAGTTCCTGCTCGGCCTTGCTTGTTTTATGGCTGCCCAGCGCCTGCATCACCATCTGCATTGCTGATCCGTTGAACATCGTCTCTATCATCCTTTGCAGCATTTGTCCCTGCGCCTGCTCTTTGTTCACGGCAGCGGTATACACATGTGTTTTGGTGCTTGCATCCCTGCTCAGCAATCCCTTCTCCAGCATCACCTGCATTTGTTTCAGCGTGGTGGTGTAGCCGGTGTCCTTCGTTTCGGCCAGCTTTTCATGCACCGCCCGCACTGTCGACGGCCCTTCGGTCCAAAGGATGTTCAGTATCTCCAGTTCGCTTTCTGTTGCCTTTATGGTTTGTTGCTTGCTCATCTACGATTATGTTCGTATCCAAATGTACGACGATTATCGTAATTGACAAATTTTATTTTTAGAATGAAATTTTTTTAACAAATAGGGGCTTACTGAGATGGCCGCTATTTATAAGTATACAAGTTCGTCTGCAGCCTGAAGCCATCGGGGTCCCAGGTCTCTTCCTTTTGCAGGCGTCCTTGTGCGTCGTAATAGAACTTCTTGTCAAAACGCATGTTCTCAAATTTTGCGCTCTCCAGCTTGTTCTTGCTGAACGATGTGGCCGTACTATGCATCTTCACAGCCTTGCCATTTACATAGGTATACTGTATGGTATTGTTGAAGTGCTTCTGTCCTTTTATATAATGGTCCTTCACTCTTTTCAGCAATTGCTTATCTGCCGTATAAGTATTCACGGTGATGAAATAGGTTTTCTGTTTCAGCTCTTCCGGCGAGAAATAAGTGGTATCCCTGCTTACCAGTTGTTGGGCGTTATAAGCCAGCTTATGCCAGCGTTCACCGCCTTTTTGTGCTATCATTTGGCCTTTGCTGTTGTATTCATAATTTATTGTATCAGCCAGCCATTTCCAGTTCACCACCGGCGTGCCGGCATCACCGGTGGTGGTGAACTTGTCGTGCCTTCTTACCGTTTGCCTTACCAGTTCCCCTTTGTCGTTGTAGCTGTAGCTGGTAATTGCCGTATCCTCGTACTCTTGTGTTCTGTACCTGTGTTCGCTCATCAGCAGGCTGTCCTTGTAGGTGTAGAACACCTTGGTGCCCTTATCATCCCCGTCTTCCGCAGCATCTACCACACTTTGCGAGTTCACATAAGTTTTCGATATCACCTTGCCCTTCTCATTGTACTGCTCTATGCACACTACCTGCTGTTGAGCGCTGTCATCCCATTTGAACTGCGTCAGGGTGCGGGTCTTATATTTTTGTGCCGATGCCGTTGCAGATAGTGCTAATAGTATTATGGACAGAATTTGTTTCATCATTGCCTGCTTTTATTTTGAATATACTCAATGCTAAAATATCCTCTCCCGATTATACGGGAATTATAAGAATATCGTGGCGAATTTTTATTTTCGTAAGCCACATCGATACCGGCAAACTATGGCAAACTGGAGATCTGTCTTTACTTACGACCCCTTGCCTGCATTACTGCAGTCCTGCAACGAGGCAGTAGCTTTCTTTGCCGCAAGGGACCTGGCAGGTGAGAAGCGCAAAGATCCCCAATCCCTATGGGAACTGCCCCAAGCCCTCGCTATTGTCCGTAAGCAGCAAGGCGACGGCTCCTGGAAATACCCCGGTGGCAACCCCAATATCCGTTCAGCAGAGAACTACGCCCAACTGGAGACCTTCCGGAACCTTGGTTTCCTCGTGGAGAGTTATGGCTTCAACAACAGCAGCCCCGTTATCACTAAGGCGGCCAATTTCCTCTTCAGCTTCCAAACACCTGCGGGCGATATACGCGGTATCCTTGGCAACCAGTATGCCCCTTATTACACAGCCGCTATGCTCGAATTGCTCATCAAAGCAGGCTACACCCACGACAAGCGCATCGACAAAGCTTTTAGCTGGCTGGCATCCATCCGGCAGCATGATGGGGGCTGGGCCATACCGCTCAGAACACTTGGCCGGAAGCTGGACGTCATAGCCATGGAGGCAAAGACCCTGGAGCCCGACCGCTCAAAGCCATACTCGCATATGGTCACAGGTATCGTGTTGCGGGCCTATGCAGCCCATGAGCAGTACCGCCGCCGGCCTGAGGCCAAAGAAGCCGGCAAGCTGCTGTTGAACAGCCTCTTCAAAAAAGACAACTATACCGACCGTGGCAGCAAGGACTATTGGCTCAAGTTCACCTATCCCTTCTGGTTTACCGATCTCATCTCCGCTACCGATAGCCTCTCCCTGCTGGGCTTTAAGAAAGATGAGTCCCAAATGGAAAAGGCCATCGAATGGCTCCTTTCGCAGCAGCAGGAGAATGGCCTGTGGGAGCTCGTTACACTCAAGAACAAGAGCCTCTACCGTACCGATCTCTGGCTATCCCTCGCCATTTGCAGGATCGTAAAGCGATTGTATAGCTAAGCCACGACCTGTTATTTCTTCGCAGCAGCAGGATAGTATTTCTTGTACGATTCCTTGCCTTCGCCTTTAAAATATTTACTGAACTTACTGTTTATGTAGTCCGTAAAGGTCATGGGGCGGAAGGTTTCAAATTGGTTGTTCTTGTCCAGGTGGAAGCTCATTACATGGGTCGAGCTATCGCAAGTGATAAGGAATATGCGCACCGCGGTCTCCATAGTGCCTCCTCCTTCACTTGTGTCAACACCTTCATATTTCCAGGACCGCATCCTGCCATACGATTGATGGAATTTATTCTTTTTAAGATCAGCCAGACGCTGTTGCTTATACTCCACGCCTATCGCGTCCGAGAACATGTAGATGATACTATCCCCATTGCCCTTGTTGTAGTACCGCTGGTACTGCGCCATAGCATGCTCGTAATCCTTTTGCGACTGGCCGAAAGCGGTGGCTGATGATAGCAGGGCAAGGATCAATAATAGCTGTTTCATAAGGTCGTTTTTTTTGAAATATACAAAAAAAGCAACTTGTTATATGTAGCCCTAAGACCCTTACAGCTCGCTGCTGTTAAAGGTATCGCCCTGTTTCATATCCCCCGTCTCGTATCCTTTTTTGAACCAGTACATGCGCTGTGCCGATGTGCCGTGGGTAAAGGCATCGGGCACTACGGTGCCGTTCTGTTCCTTTTGCAGGCGGTCATCGCCCACGGCGCTGGCGGCGTTCAGGGCCTCCTCTATATCGCCGGGGTCCAGTATATGGTACATGCGGTTGGCATGGCAGGCCCATACCCCTGCATAGAAGTCGGCCTGCAGCTCCAGCTTTACGGACATGGCGTTGGCCTCCCTTTTATCAGCCTGCCGCATATATTGCTGCGCCTTGTCCGATGTGCCCAATAGGTTCTGCACATGATGGCCCACCTCGTGTGCTATCACATAGGCCAGGGGGAAATCGCCCGGTACATGAAAGCGCTCCTCCATCTCCCTGAAGAAGGACATATCCATATATACCTTTCTGTCCAGCGGGCAGTAGAAGGGGCCCGAGCTGGCGCCCGCATTGCCGCAGGCCGAGCTCACGCTGTAGTCGAAGGTGTGGAGCTTTGGCTTTTCGTAGGTCATGCCATTGGTGGTAAAGAGGCTGTCCCATACATCCTCGGTATAGGCCAGTACCTGTGCGGCATGCATGCTCAGGCTGTCCTCGGCCTGCACCTGCTGTGTGCTCTTTTCCGCCTGGCCGCCCTGCATTAGGACGCTTGGGTCGCCGCCCATCAGGTATACGATCAGGCCTATTACCAGCGCGCCTATGCCGCCGCCTATTATCTTGCCCCCGCCGCCACCGCGACCGTCTTCCATGTTACTACTCATCCTGCCGTTCCAACGCATATGTATCGTTTTAGCCTGATGTTATAAAATTGCTGCCAGCAGAATTTCCGGTCTCTTTATTTTTTAAAACTGGAAGTGAGATATCCCCCAAATTTTAGCTTGTTGATTGGAAGACAATATTTTATGGCGATTACTTAATGTGGATAGTACTTCCGATTTACTTCCTGTTTTTGCGGGTTTACTTCCGATTGTTTGCCTCAGCCCGGCCTCTCCAAAGGAGAGGAGATGTTACGTAATCAGAGGCACGACGCCCGTCCGGTCAGCCGGGCAGGCAATTTCAGGACCACATGAGGAAAGCTGCATTGACCATTCAATGACTATGGATTGACTATTGTCTGAACATGATTTTTGGGATTAAAGGATTGGCAGGATATTAGGATTAATAGTTATTTCCTGTTTTCCGGTAGGAAATTATAATTTCCCTTTTTTTTATGACAATCGGCGGAAATGCTTGCCTGTATTGCCATATGCGGGGAAATAATTATTTCTCGTTACTTCCCTTTTTTGCCGGATGATTTCCTTTTTTGAATAAATCCATCAGCTAAATAACATAGCCAGGCAGTTCCTTCGCCCCGATAGCTATCGGGACTCAGGATGACAGAGTTTACAATAAATTAAGAACTTCAAAGTAGCCGAATCGTTGCAGTGAAGAAACGGCCAGGCTACATTGCAAGATACGAAACCGGGGTAGGGGTTTCCAAATTTTGATATCCACATTTTTAGATGGAAGTTATGGATGTACCCGGGAAAGATTTAGTTATTTTAGAGTAATGATCGACTTAAAAGAGCTGGAGTTTATTGAAGATATTGGACAGCATGAATATAATGGGCGCTATTACGACCTACATAACGAATATGAGTGCATAAAGATAAGGCTAGAGGACGGCGTATTAAGGCTCAATTTCAGGCACGTATTGCATCATAATATAGTGGGTATGGAGTTTATGAACGTAGTTATGACGGTGTTCAATATCCAGGATTTGGTAGCTGAAAGCCTAACGATTGATAACATCTATAGGGGTAGGTTTTTAGAAGATGAGATTCTTAAAGACCTGTCAGCAGATGGCAAGTCCTATATGTATATTGATTTTGTTGAAGAAATATCATTTGAGTTTTTTAGTGATGGACTTGTTGTTAATGACTTTGGGGTTTTGTAATCCGAATGCCTTTCGAAGAACGGAGTATTATTATCAGTTCCTGATCCCTTTCAGAATATCAGGCTACTACGGTATCGCAATAACGCTAGTGTCAGGGTTCTGACAAATACCGGCAGCAGGCCGCAGAAGGTGTGCTCCGTGATTAAATATGCTATCTACTCCTCGTTTATTGATTCCCCAATACATCGGGTATGTGTCATGGAAATTCACCGTAACCCTGCCATAGCCACCCCCGGTGAATACCAGCAGGGCCGACGCAGGTATAGGATACAATACCTGGTAAGCCCCGGGGTTTCCAATATATAAACTATCATTTGGCCCTGCGCCGGGCAGGTTAATGTTAAGCTTAACAATAGCCGTCTTTTCAAGCGAGCTATAAAATGTTCCGAGATCATACACTTGCCCCGGGTCGCTGACCGGCACGTCAAAATTATTATACCAGGTATTACCCTCTTTGCCAATAAGGTAAAGCCCGACCGTATGTCCGAAGGGGATACTATCGATGGTGAAATTGCCATCGGCATCAGTTGTTGCAGTACCCAGGTCTTTGCTTTTGTATAATGAACTTGGGGCTTTGTACCACAGGCGGACCGAATAAGAAGCTAAGGGTGTACCACTACAGTCCTTCATCATTCTTCCCTTAAGAGAATATGTATCATTACTCTTTTTGCAGCTGGCGAATGCAACAAGCAAAATAGCAGCCAGGAAAAAATGTATTGTCTTCATGCTTTAAGGTTGAGTGGTGCCCGGCATTGCCGCAACAGACAGGTAAGTTATTATATTTTTATTTTACATCAAATGGCGTGCCAAATAACGGTCGTTAGTGAGCCAAAGTAAAAGACCTGAATAGCTGGAGGCTTTTTGAAAATGCCTGTTTGTCGGACAGTGTGCGAAACCGCTGGAGGCTTCCAAATTTTGATATCCACATTTTTGCAGTTTCAAACTGCAATTATTTATAACCACAAGTCACAGACTTGCGGGAGCGGGGGAAACAGAGGTAGGGTTTCCGAATTTGATATCCACATTTTGATTGGTGCAATGCAAGTCGAAAAGACTTGCTTTGATGTTAGACACAAGTGAAAAACACTTGCGGCATTGGGGAATGGAACCGATTTATAGATGGTTTTAAGTGCCTATAATTCAAACAAATATGTTGTAAAATGTCGCATTGTTTTTTAAAAATATATGGTAAATTGCGTCGATTTGTGAATTGGCTGAATTTCATTCAAATCCCTGTTAACGTAAAACTCTAATTCAAAAATGCTATGAAAAAAATATCAGTGAAAAATATCATTCTCTTTCGTAAAAAGTCTGACAAATCCAAAAAGGCTTTTTTAAAATCACTAGACAAAGTGAAAGCTAATGATTCTGAAAGTGGTGGAAATTATTGGGTAAGAAGTATAAGTGCATTAAACAATGCGTTTAGGACAAATGACAATCAACATATCAAGGATAAAATTGACGACATTTCCGCTGACTATGGTGCCTCAAAACGGAAACAAACTAAAGATATGTACCAGCGAAATCTCGACATTTTATACAATTATGAAGATTTTGACTTTTCAACTTGGTATCCCAATAAAACCTTTAAAATATTAGATAAGGCTAATAAAAAATCCGTTGTAGAAATAAATAGAGTTCCTGTACAAGTGTTGCCAAATCAGGTATTTACTTTTACCAAAAATAAAATTGACTATGTAGGTGCGATTTGGTTTATTGCAAGACTTGACGGCTACAGCAAAGCTGAATTTGGAATTTTTTCAGAAACCCTTTTCAGCTATTTAAGCGCCAATTTTTCAAAAAAGTATGAAGTAAGCCCTGAAAACTGTTTGGTAGTTGACGTACTAAATTTAGATGAGGTTACATATCAAATGGTACTTGACGGCAAGATACCAGCTATATTGAAGGAAAGTCTAAAATCTATAAGAGAAAATTTATAAGAAGATACTATGTAAGTTCATTCTGTAGTAGAATCCGTTCACCGAGCTAGATATTACTGCGAGTTTCTGCCTTTCAGAACCTCAGGAACAACGGGATGTCCTATTTAGCATCTGGAAGAACAGAGTTATAAGAAGTTTTTATGGGCCGAAGAGTTTACTTTTCATTTCATTACCAAGATGTAGTTGATTTCCGAGCAAATGTTGTTCGGAATAGCGGTGTGTTTCGTGCTGGAGATGCGGATTTCCGTGATGCATCAATTTGGGAAGAAGCTGAAGAAAAAAATGTTCGTGTAATCAGAGAATTAATTGACGGTGAATTAGTTGGATCAAGTGTTACATGTGTCTTAATCGGATCGGAAACTTATAATAGACGCTGGGTAAGATATGAAATTGTTAAGAGTTTTGAGATGCAGAAAGGTCTATTGGGTGCTCACATTAATTGGATAAAAGGGAAAAATCAACAAATTAAATTTTGGCCGGGTGAAAATCCATTTGAATACTTGCAGTTAAGGATCAGTTCCGATGGGAAGTCTATTTCGTTTTTCGAAAAAAAGGATCAGGGGCTATTTGGTAACTGGCTACCCTACAGAGATATGCCTGAAATAAGAAATAAACACCTTAACGAAAAGTACTATGGTAAGGAATATATTTTTTCCGATTTTTATGACACTTACAGTTATTCTTGGGATGATGGAAAAAAAAATTTCTCAAAATGGGTTGAAATTGCAGCGGGTAAAGCTAAAATAAAATAATATGGAATATAGGTATCAGGTATTAATACTAGGAAATTATACTGGGGTTGAAAAGGAGATAGTGGAACTTCTCATTCAAAAAATTGGGGAATTGAAACTTCAAAAGGAATTTTATGAAATAATTTATAGTATTGATTTTGATTCGAGCTACAGAGGAAATCAACCTACTTACTGTATATACCTTGGGTATCAAGATGGTAATTTTAAAGATGTGGAAAAGGTCTCAAAGTTGTTAATAGAAGGGAACATTGTATTGCCAATATTTTATGAATCATTTTCAAAAGAAATACCGAAAATTCTAGAAAATCAAAATGGGCTTAAATATGAAGCAAGCCAAAAAGATAAAGTAGTAAATCTAATTTTAGAATCGTTTGGTAACTTAAGAAATACAAGAAAAATTTTTGTCAGTTACAGAAGAGATGAATCTTCATCTGTTGCTATACAATTATATGAAGCTTTGGAAAGGAACAATTTCGATGTTTTTCTAGACACGCATTCAATAAAGCAAGGAGAACCTTTTCAAGAAGAACTGTGGCATAGAATGACTGACTGTGATGTGATTGTTTTACTTAATACTGAAAATTTCCTTGAAAGCAGATGGTGTAAGGAAGAGATAGCTGAAGCAAATGTTAAACAGATCGGAGTTCTACAATTGATTTGGCCAAATCACAATCTTGAGGAAATGGCCGAGGTATGTTTCCCTATAAAGTTAACCAACGATAATTTTATTCATGGCACATTTAGCGATAAAAATCTATCAAAACTCACTGATGATACAGTTAAGCAAATTGTTCAGCAAGCTGAGTCGTTACGTGCGAGGAATTTAGCGTCAAGACAGGATAGCCTAATAACTAATTTTATTAGTATCGCTCACAAATGTGGAAAGCTTATGACTATACAACCTCAAAGATTCATTACCGAAGATTTAGGAAACAAAAAAAGAAGAATATTTATTCCATCCGTAGGAATACCACTCTCTACTGACTATAACCAATCTTCGGAATTAAAGAGAGAAATAAAAGAATACTCAGTCGATGAGGTTTACCTGATATATGATGACGTAAGAATAAGAGAAAAGTGGCTAAGACACCTTGACTATCTTAATGAGTATTTAGATGTTGAAACTATCAAAAAGCAAGAATTTGAATTATGGCTCCAAAAAAATTAGCCAATATTTTTTTATCGGCAAGTATTCCATTTAAGGAACGGGATCCGAAGTATTTTGAATCGGCTGATGTTATTGCAATAAGAGATGCTGTAATTTCCTTGGCAACTTTAGTGTTACCAAAATATCGCTTAATTTGGGGAGGACACCCTTCTATTACACCTATTATCTATTATGTTATGATTAGGCTTGGATTGAGTGTACAAGATCATGTTACTTTATACCAATCGAGATTTTTTGAGAAGTATTTTCCAGAAGACAATGACAAATTTCATAATGTTATATTAACTGACGATACATTTGAAAAGAACTCTAGTTTACTTCATATGAGAAGAAGAATGTTTTCAGAAAACCAATTTGTTGCAGGAATTTTTATTGGAGGGATGGAAGGAATTGAAGAGGAATTTAAGCTTTTTAGAGAATATCATCCTAATGCAGTCCTCTTGCCAATTGCAAGTACCGGTGCGGCAGCAAAAATTGTTTGTCACAATTTTTTGCCGAAAGAAATGAAGGATAATAGGCTTGACAATGATTATGCATATATGTCGCTATTTCAAGATTTACTATTGGACAAAATTCAAAAATATGGGTAGACAAGTTTTTGTTTCGTATAAATATTCAGATTCTCTAGTTCAAGATTTAGATGTTTACGAACCTACTGTTTTTTTCGACAAAATTATTAAAAGAAAAATCACAACAACCGCTCGTCACTATGTAGATAAGATTACTGAGATGCTTGAAGATGATGATCATATTTATAAGGGTGAGGATGATGATGAAAGTATGGAAACCCTAGCAGATGCGACCATTGCTTCAAAACTAGGAGATAAGATATTTGCTAGCAGCATAACTATAGTTTTAATTTCAAAAGGAATGAAAAATCCTTATTTGCAAGAAGGCGACCAATGGATACCATGGGAAGTATCATACTCTTTAAAGGAGCAAATGCGAGGTGATCAACGAAGCAAGACAAATGGGGTTATTGCTTTGGTTCTACCTGATGAGGCCGGTAGTTACGAGTATTATATTACTAGAGATGTCGAATGCAACTGTAGACAGTTAAACACACCAATTCTCTTTCAAATAATACGAGACAATATGTTTAACGTAAAACAGCCTGACAGAAGGTTTTGTAATGGTTCATGGGTATATTCAGGAGACTCTTCTTATATACAATCCGTCAAATGGGATGATTTTGTAGCAAACCCATCGAAATACATCGAAAAATCTATTGATTTGAGAGATAGAAAAGATGAATTTGAATTAAGGAAAAATATTTGATTCGTTACGAACAAGTAAATGGGAAAATAACTTTCGGCCATTGGAATGGCTTTTGATGTCTTCATCCCGGTTCACACATTTTTAATACCTTCGCAGTCCATTTTAAGAAACCATGTTCGAGAATCTCAGTGAGAAATTAGATGCCGCGTTCAAACAGCTAAAAGGCGAAGGACGCATAAACGAGATAAATGTAGCGGCTACCATCAAGGATATCCGCCGCGCCCTTGTGGATGCCGATGTGAACTATAAAATAGCCAAAGACCTTACCGACCGTATAAAGGACAAGGCCATGGGCGAAAAGGTGCTTACCTCGGTAAGTCCCGGCCAGCTGATGGTGAAGATAGTGAAGGATGAGCTGGCCGAGCTGATGGGCGGCAAGGAAGAGGAGCTGGACCTGAGCGGCAAGCCTACGGTGATACTGATAGCGGGCCTGCAGGGTTCGGGTAAAACCACCTTCAGCGGTAAGCTGGCCCTGTTCCTGAAGAGCAAAAAGGGTCTGAACCCACTGCTGGTAGCGGCCGATATATACCGCCCCGCAGCCATGGACCAGCTGAATGTGCTGGCCGAGCAAATAAAGGTGCCGGTGCACATAGAGCGCGAGAACAAAGATGCCGTAAGCATAGCAAAGAATGCCGTAGCCTATGCCAAGGAGAAGGGCCATAGGGTAGTGATCATAGATACTGCCGGCCGCCTGGCGGTGGATGAGGCGATGATGAACGAGGTGGCCAACGTAAAGGCTGCTGTGAACCCGCAGGAGATACTGTTCGTGGTCGATTCCATGACAGGACAGGATGCGGTGAACACTGCCAAGGCCTTTAACGACAGGCTGAACTTTACCGGCGTGGTGCTTACCAAGCTGGATGGCGATACCCGTGGTGGTGCGGCGCTTACCATTAAATATACCGTTGAGAAGCCCATCAAGTTCGTGAGCATGGGCGAAAAGCTGGATACGCTGGATGTGTTCTACCCCGAGCGTATGGCCCAGCGTATACTGGGCATGGGCGATATCACCACACTGGTGGAGCGCGCCCAGGCACAGTTCGACGAGGTGCAGGCCAAGAAGCTGGAAAAGAAGATACGCGCCAATAAGTTCGATTTCGAGGACTTTAAGGAGCAGCTGGGCCAGATAAAGAAGATGGGTAACATCAAAGACCTGCTGGGCATGATACCCGGGGTAGGGAAGGCCATAAAAGAAATAGACATATCGGACGACGCCTTCAAAGGCATAGAGGCCATGATCAACTCCATGACCCCCTACGAGCGCAGCAACCCCGACGAGATAGACGGCAGCCGCCGCAAGCGCATAGCCAAAGGCAGCGGCAAGGAGATAGCCGAGGTAAATGCCTTTATGAAGCAGTTTGACCAGATGCGCCAGATGATGGGGCAAATGAACAAAATGAAGGGTATGGGCATGGGTATGCCGGGTATGGGCATGCCCTTCGGGAAGAGGTAAGCCCCGTCCCTCCCGCTAGTTAGCGGGACTTCGTTCCGGGGAGCGATAATCATTAGTGAAAAAAATATTTAAGCCCTTTAGGGGCGAAGGGGTACTTTTTTGACTTTTTTTGTATCTTCGCAGTCCTAAAATTTTATTGTTCACACAAATAATTTCTATTATTTATGTCAGTTAAGATCCGCTTACAGCGCCATGGGTCAAAGAAACGCCCATTTTATTTCATCGTAGTTGCCAACAGTGCAGCTCCCCGCGATGGTAAATTCATTGAGAAACTCGGTACTTACAATCCCCTGAGTGTGCCTGCAACCGTACGCGTTAACCGCGAGCGTTCTTTGTACTGGTTACAGAAGGGTGCCCAGCCAACCAATACCTGCCGCAGGATATTGTCGTTCAAAGGAGTATTGTACCTGAAACACCTTATGCGTGGTGTTAGCCTCGGCCTTTTTGACGAGACCACTGCAATGGAGAAATTTGAAAAATGGAATGGCGAACACGAAGAAGTGGTTGCAAAACGTGAAGAAACACACCGCAAGCACAAACAGGAAAAACGCCATGCTGAATCAGCTAACTCAGTGCGCCTGGTAGAAGAAAAGCAGGCAGCCCGCGCAGCCAGCGACCTGCCTACTGAAGCAGAAGCAGCAGCAGATGCGGACGGCGATGCGCCTGAAGCAGCAGCAACTGAAGAAGCAGCAGCTGAATAATTTGATAATTAGCTTAGAAACTATACAAAATAGCCCCGAACTTTCGGGGCTATTTTAATTTAGCATATAGTGTAGCAAATGTGGGCAGGATATGCTTTATTTACAGCGCTGATAAAGACATGCAAGCCATTAGCGCGCTTTTAAATGCTTTTGATAAAAATGTTTTTAAATTAGAGAGTTTCAGTAAATTTAGCCCAATTAAAACCAATAAATAAAAGACAGGCCTTAGCTGTTGCCCAAGCTGTATGAACGATGTAAACCAATCCCTCCATCTTACCTTAGTTATACCTTGCTACAACGAGTCGGAGCGGATAGGCATAATGTATGATGGCATTGATTCCTTTGTGGGCATGTGGAAGGGGCAGCTGGAAGTGATCATTGTGAACGACGGCAGTACAGATAATACCTACGGCCTGATGCAGGAGCACCCTGTATACAAGAAGTACAGCAACATAATAGCGCTGGAAACGCAGGAAAATACAGGCAAGGGCGGTGCATTAAGGAACGGTGTGCTGAAAGCCAAAGGCGACCTGATCCTGACACTGGATGCGGACATGGCCGCGCCACCATCGGAACTCATAAAATGGATGGATGCGCTGAACTGGAAGCCCGATGCCAATACCATATACATAGGCTCGCGCGAGCACAAAGACTCTATAATAAAGAACGAAGGCAACAGGAAGATGGTAGGCAATATCTTCAACCTGATAGTGCGGGTGCTCACACCGCTGAAGATGCATGATACCCAATGCGGCTTTAAACTGTACCCCGCAGCGAAGGCAAAGAAATACTTTAAGAACCTGCAGACCTATGGCTGGGCGCATGACGTGGAGATACTGTACAAAGCACGCCTGGACAAGATGAACATCGTGGAGATGCCCCTGAAGTGGAACGCGGTGGAAGGCAGTAAGATAAGGGTCTTCAGGGACGGGATGAATATGCTTATAGAAACGCTGAGTATAGTAGCGAGTACAAAAAGGAATTTTTCAAAAGATAAATAATCTTTATCGTGGACACTCAAACAAGCGGCAAGTTCAACTTCAGGATAGCCACATTGGTAAGCCTTGCCATCATGTGCATCGTCATGCTATGGGCCAGCAAAGATTTTGGCATCACCGGCGATGAGATGACACAGAATACCTACGGCGAAAAGGTGTATGACTACTACGCCAGCGGTGGTAAAGACAAATCTTGCATGGAGTATAAGAACCTGGCCTACTACGGCGGCTTTTTCGACCTGATGTGTGTGACGGTGAACAAGATATTGCCCTTCGACGATTTTGACACAAGGCATTTTATTGTTGCGATATTCGGTTTCCTGCTTATAGTGGTTTCCTGCATGCTGGCTAAGGAGTATAAGGGCTGGGGCGCGGGCTTTTTAACAGCCTGGTTCCTGTTCCTGTCGCCGCGCTTCTTTGGCGAGAGCATGAATAACCCTAAGGATGTGCCCTTTGCACTGGGTATGATGATGGGTATCTATTTTATCTACCGTTTCATAAAAGCATTTCCGAAGCCTACATGGAAAGATACTTTGTGGCTGCTACTCTCCATTGGCCTCGCCATCAGTATAAGGATTGGGGGGTTGTTGCTGATACCATTCCTGGCAGTAGGTGTGGCTATAGAATACTTCTTCAACTGGAGGAAAGAATATAAGCTTACAGGACCGGAGATACGCAAGTTTGCCATACGCTGCGTGATAGCATGTGCAGCCGGCTATGTTGTCGGTCTAATATTCTGGCCCTACGGACTTGAAGGCCCGCTGGACCATCCTTTCAAGGCGCTGGGCGAAATGTCAAGCTTCTCGCAGGGCATCCGCATGCTGTTCAACGATGATAATTTCATGAGCTCGAATGTGCCCTGGTTTTACATACCCAAGTGGCTGTCCATCTCATCGCCTATTATCATACTGCTGGGTATATATGCATCGCCGGTGCTGTTCTTTCTTAAGAAATATGAGTTCCGCAAACTGCTGTACCTGTTTTTCGTGGCGCTATTCCCGCTGGTATATGTGATCTACAAGAAGTCGCCACTGTACGATGGCTGGAGGCATATGTTCTTCATCTATCCTGCACTGGTGGTTATCAGCGTGCTTACTTTCCTCGCGTTTATGGAAATGATCAAGAGCAAGTATGGTAAGTATGCATTAGCGGCAGTGATCACCATTGGCTTGATCTTACCTGCACGATGGAGCATTGCTAATCACCCGAACGAGATCGTGTACTTCAATGAGTTTGTAGGTGGTATCGATGGCGCTTATGGCTATTACGAAACAGATTATTATATGAACGGCCTGAAGCAGGCAATAAAGAAACTGGCCCGGGAAAAGGACCTGGCGAATGCAAAAGACACAGTGCTGATAGGCACCAACTGTATAGATCCATTGTGGCCTTATGTAAATGCAATAAACCCGAAGATAAAGTGCGTGTATGCGCGTTACAACCAGCGCTACGACAAGAAATGGGATTACGGCCTGTTCTACAGCAGGTTCATGCCTAAGGAGTTATTGCAGGGCGGCTACTTCCCGCCTAAGGATGCATTTGATGTTATAAAGGCCGACCACACGCCGCTGTATGCCATAATGCAGTGGACGGACGCGGACAACAATGCGCACCTGGCAAGCCAGTATATGGCGAGCAAGGACTATGCCAACGCTGTGGTGTATTTTGAAAAAGCCATGGCACAAGACCCTGCGAACGAGACGATATATAATCCCTATGCTATAGCGCTGTACAGCACACAGAACCTGGACAATGTGAAGAAGGCGATAGGCGTGATAAATGCCGGTATAAAAATGAACCCTTCGGATATACAGGCCTACCAGATAGCTGCGGCGCTGTACAATGCCGTAGGCGATAAAGAGCATGCCCAACAGGCTGAGGCCACCATGAATGAGCTGATACTGAAGGAGCAGGAGGGTAGTGCGGAAGAGTAAACAAGCCAAACAAGTAAGTATATAAAAAAAGCTGTCCCGCATAAGCGGGACAGCTTTTTTTATAACCACACACACAATCAGGTCAAAATATGTTAAGCTCAGTTGCTGTAGCTGGTAGCGGGTTTTATTACCGCCTGCTTGCTCGCAGTGGTGGAGTAGCGCGATTTGTTTTCAGAATTAATGTTGCCGTTGCTCTCCGTACTTAGTAACAACACCAGGAGGATAATGATCGCATAAATGCCTATTAAAGTTGCGGTTAGCCGCCTGGAGGCAATATTAGGACGCTGGGGTAATTGATAAGCCATTTCTCTACGTTTTCAAAAAGGTTATATAAAAGGGCGATAAATGTCCGAACGCACAACATTTATCTATTTACATAGCCACAAATACTAAGCCAAAAATGATTTTTATGGAAAAAATGTAAAAAAATACGGGTAAATTATTTCCCTTATTTGCTTATCCACTTTTCTATCTCCTCCTGGCTAAGGGTTACATAGTCGGCCTGGGCCACCACGGTGTCATTATCTATCCAGTCAATCACCGGCCAGCTATAGCCTACAAGGTCAAGGAAGGTCTGTTTTTCCAGCCTTGTGTAAGGGATATTTTGTGCCTGGGTCTTTTCGAAGAATGGCTTCAGGTTCTCATCGTCTCCGGCCAGCACCATGTAGAAGGGCAGGGCAGGGTTCTTTTCTTTCATCACATGCATTTTAAGTGCAGCCATCCGGCAGTGCGGGCAGCCGAGGCTGAAAAATGCTATTACATGTTTGCCTTTATATAAGTCGATAGTGGGCGCATCTGTTTTCCCCGCTGCGTAAAGCGAAGAGAGGTCGAGCTGGAAATGGCCCTTGGAAAGCCATTGGGGCTGCTGCGGCGGTATAGGGTAAAGAATAAAGGTAGTTGTGATGACAGCCAGGAATAATATCGTGTCTGTGAGCCATGACCATTTAAAATACAGGCCTTTATGAAAGCGCAGCAGTACCAATATCAACGCGATCATTACTACATTTTTGAGTAATGAGGAGGATGGGCTCATCCATATCTGGTCGCCAAAGCAGCCACAGTTAACATTATTGCCTGCCTTTGCCCATAGGTAAACAAGATATATGCTGAATACAGCCAGCAATGCCAGCGCGGTTTTTAGTACCCATTTCCTGTAACCAAAAAAGTGCAATGCAATTAGCAGGCCCAGTGCGGCCTCAAGGCCAACGAAGATCCTGGCAAGCAATGCAGCGAGCAGCCAGGGCATATGTGTAAACTCGACTATGGTGTATTCAAAGCTCTGTATAGGTAATGTCTTTGTATATGCCGAATAAACAAAGGTGGCGCCCAGGGCAAGGGCAATAAGTATACAAACTGCACTGAGTAGTTTCTTCATAAGGGGCAAAAATACTAATGGGTATTGATTAAAGACTGCGCAGGATCAAATATTATTATAGATGGGGTCCTTTAGACATCATGCGACGATAAAAAGGCATCAAACTGATGCCTTTTATTATGTATAGTTAATATTTTATTATTGTGCTGTGCAGGATGAATAAATGCTGCTATTAGTGGCCATATTATTGCAAACATTTTTAGCATCTTTCTTTGTTTGCTTAATAATCAGGGAGATATCCTCAGTACCACCCCCGGTCCTTTCCACGCAATGGCAAGTCCATGTCTTTACGCACGATGTAAGAGATAGGGTGCAGATCATCGCGAATAGCGCGGTTTTCGATAGTTTTTTCATAAGTTGAATCTGTTTTTGAGTGAGTAACAAAAGTATATAATACTTTATAAAAAAGAATAAGGGCATCTATGCAGATGCCCTTCCAAACAAATATTATCTGCAAACTATTGAGGAGTGCATGTTTCGCCTGAACCGGCTGCCAGGTTATTGCATATGGCCTTAGCATCCTTTTTAGTATACTTTAAAATTGTTGAGATGTCTTCAGTGTTTCCGGCAGTGTCAACGCAATGGCAGGTCCATGTTTTTTTGCAGGAAGTGAGTGAGAATGCACACAGGAGCATCACTATTGTGACTTTCGATAGCTTCTTCATAAGTTGAATATGTTTTTGGGTGAGCAGCAAAAATATTAAATTGTTTATAAAAAAAGAAAAAAGGGCATCAAAAAATTTGATGCCCTTTTTTCAATAGTCATTAAATACTATTTAAGCGCGCAAGACCATGACTGACCGGCAACAGTGGATGTATAAGCAGTACATGCTGATTTTGCATCACTTTTCTTTGCATGAATAGTGTAAGTGTAAACACTTGCACCATTGTAACTACAATTACAAGTGTAGTCTTTCTTGCAAGAAGTCATTGTCAATGCACCGATTAAAGTGATAAGTGCGATTGGGGCGAATTTTTTCATAATTATTGTTTTTTTAATTTTGTGACAAAAATAGTTTGTTTATCTAACACTTGCAAACAATTGAGAAATAATGCGTGTAAATGTTTTGATATAACAAAGATATAACGCCGGGATTGAATCGTAAATACCACATTTGTGGTAATTTTTTGTACGTACCAGTACGGATAAGCCAGGCCAGGCACAAAAAAGCTACTGCAATATAATGCAGTAGCCCTTAATTTTCGTTTTTCATTATTTATTTTACTGCACAGCCCCATGTTTGGCCTGCAACACTTGTTGATTTAGTATTGCATTGATTAGTCGCATCCGACTTGCTCATCTTCCCAAGGTCCTGGTCATATACAACAACGCTATTGTAAGTGCATTGGCAATGATAGTCCTTCTTGCAGGAGCTAAAGGACAGTACGCCTATGCAGGCCGCGGCAAATAATATGCTTATTTTTTTCATGCTATTTTTTGTTTTTTAAATATTAAAGGTTACAATTGGTTGTACCTGGTGCTGATGCATTTCCGTCGTCTTCAAAGCGCTGACACGCCTGTTCGGCATCGTGAGGGCGCTGGTTGGGTAGGTCATGGTTCTTCGTAGTCTCCACACCGAGGACAGTAGTGGTACATTTGCAGATATAATCATGTTTGCAAGATGTAAAGGAAAGGATGCTAATTAAAGCAAGGCTAGTAATGAATGTTATCTTTTTCATTTTTTTAGTTTTTGTTGTTACACCGAATCGTATAAACAAACCGTGCCAAGCCATTCATGGTAAATAGTAATAAATTATTATAGCAGTAGCTATACACGCATTATTTATTTATATCTATAAAAATATATTTTTCCACATTTTAGGTGAAATGCAGTCTTTTTGATAAAATTGGAATATTTTTTGCTTATTAAAGCCCCTTGCCTTATATTTGCAGTCCCTTTGCCGGGAGCTAGCTTGTGCACACAATAATTTTGACTGAGTTTTATTAGAATACAGATGTTTTCCTGTACTGAGAGGCTACGCCTTTTGGGATGGGGTTTTCTTGTTTTCAAAAAAGGAGTTTTTACATACTATGGCTATACCTCAAAAAAGAACCACTGCAGGACGTGTCAACTTCGGAAAGATACACGATGTTGCCGATACACCGGACCTGCTGGGCATCCAACTTCAATCGTTCCAGGATTTCTTCCAGCTTGAGACTACGCCTGACAGGCGCAACAATGAAGGATTGTTCAACGTGTTCAATGAGAATTTTCCGATCACGGACACGCGTAACATCTTCGTACTCGAGTTTCTGGATTATTTCATTGACCCACCGCGCTACACTATCGACGAGTGTATGGAGCGCGGGCTTACTTATTCAGTACCGCTGAAAGCGAAACTCCGCCTGAGCTGTAATGATGAGGAGCACGTGGACTTTGAAACTATTGTACAGGATGTGTTCCTGGGCAATATCCCGTACATGACGCCACGAGGTACTTTCGTGATCAATGGTGCTGAACGTGTTGTTGTATCGCAACTGCACCGCTCACCGGGTGTATTCTTCGGTCAGAGCGTTCACCCGAACGGAACGAAGATCTACAGTGCGCGCGTAATACCTTTCAAAGGTGCGTGGATGGAATTTGCTACCGACATCAACAACGTGATGTATGCGTACATTGACCGTAAGAAAAAATTCCCGGTTACGACCCTGCTTCGTGCAATAGGTTATGAAACCGATAAAGATATACTTGAACTCTTCGGCATGGCCGACGAGGTGAAGACCGATAAGAAGAGCATGGCAGCAAACATTGGCCGCCGCCTGGCAGCACGTGTACTGCGTAGCTGGACTGAAGATTTCGTAGATGAGGACACCGGTGAAGTGGTAACCATTGAGCGTAACGAAGTAGTACTGGACCGTGACAGCGTACTTGACGAAGAGAATGCTGAAATGATACAGGGTATGGGCATCAACACAGTCTTCCTGCAGAAGGAAGAAGTGAGCGGTGATTTCTCTATCATCTACAATACGCTGAACAAGGATACATCTAACTCTGAACTGGAAGCGGTACAGCATATCTATCGCCAGTTGCGCGGCAGCGATGCACCTGATGATGAAACAGCGCGTGGCATCATTGAGAAACTGTTCTTCAGTGATAAGCGTTATGACCTTGGTGAAGTAGGCCGTTACAAAATTAATCGCAAGCTGGGCCTTGACATCAACCTTGATACAAAAGTATTGAGCAAGGAAGATATCATCTCCATCATAAAATACCTTGTACGCCTTACCAATGGTAAAGCGGAAATAGATGACATCGATCACCTGAGCAATCGTCGTGTACGTACAGTAGGTGAACAATTATATGCTCAGTTCGGGGTAGGACTTGCCCGTATGGCCAGAACTATTCGTGAAAGAATGAATGTAAGGGATAACGAAGTGTTTACACCCGTTGACCTTATTAATGCAAGAACATTATCTTCTGTGATCAATTCGTTCTTTGGAACATCGCAGTTATCCCAATTTCTTGACCAGACAAACCCATTATCAGAAATAACGCACAAACGTCGTATCTCAGCGCTCGGGCCAGGTGGTTTGAGTCGTGAAAGAGCTGGCTTTGAAGTTCGTGACGTACACTATTCTCACTATGGACGTTTGTGTACTATTGAAACTCCGGAAGGACCAAATATTGGTTTGATATCGACACTTTGCGTACACGCCAAGATCAATGATATGGGCTTTATTGAAACGCCTTATCGTAAAGTACACGAGGGGAAAGTGAACATGAAGGAATTAAGTTTCCTGAGTGCCGAGGAGGAAGACCTGGCTAAAATTGCACAGGCGAATACACCTCTTGATGAGAAGGGTAATTTCAAAGAAGAGAAAATCGTAAGCCGTGAGACCGGAGATTTTCCGATTCTTGATAAAAATGATGTGGAATTCATGGACGTTGCGCCAAACCAGATTGTTGGATTGAGTGCTTC
>DDET01000020.1 GCA_002336915.1 Bacteroidetes bacterium UBA1947
CTTTAAAGAAGCAATGGTACACAAGGATAAGGTTAAAGATTTCCTTGCAGCCGTTAAATAGTTAGAACACAGCCTCTATAAGACCAAGGCCTGTAAACTAGACTTATAAACAGATTATGATATAGAACCACCCGCGAGGGTGGTTTTTGCTTTTGGAAATAAGTCTAATTAATAATAAAAATACTATATTGTGTATCCCCTTAAAACGAAAGCACAATATGAAGAAGGCCAATTATGGCATTGATGCGCCGGGCGTGATATATACCTTACTCCTGATCAGTATTCTATGTGCGGGTATAGTGACCTATGCATGGTTCTATGCCCCCGCGACAGTTCCGGTCTGGCTGGTGTCGTTTGCTCTGTGGGGTGGCGGTATTTGCTTTGTGGAGGGGGTGTTGATGGTGCTCTATTCCAAGATAGGGAAGTTCAGGCACCGGGACAGGATGCTGAAGCTGTACAAGATACGCGGCAATGAACAGGTGCTGGATGTGGGGACAGGACGCGGCTTATTAATGATAGGTGCGGCCAAGCTAATGATAACCGGCAGAGCCACAGGAATAGACATATGGAGCGGCAAAGACCTGAGCAATAATAAAAAAGCGCTGGCCATGTTCAACGCGCAGGTGGAAGGTGTGACTGATAAAGTGAACATAGAAACCGCGGATATTACTAAAAATGAACTGCCCGATAATTCTTTTGACCTGGTGTTCAGCAACCTGTGCCTGCATAATATCAAAGGCAAGGATCAAAGGAAAGTAGCTTGCAAAGAAATATATCGCCTGTTGACAACGGGAGGTACTGCGATCATCTCGGACTTTAAGAACACTAAAGAATATGCGGCGACATTTGATGAGCTACGTATGGACGTGAGCCGCAAAGGGCCTTATTTTTTTGATACCTTCCCGCCGCTGAGTATTGTTATCGCGCGGAAAATATGCTAAGGAAATATTGCAAGCCCTAAGGCTTGCAATATCCTGATCCTAAATTTAAGCTGAAGCTATTTCTTTATTGTGCCTTGCACTGCCATACCAGTCGATCTTGCCGGAATAGAACATGATGACGGCGAGTATCACGAACAGACCGATGCTGCCGAATATGAGCGCGTAATCCTGCAACTGTATGAGAATGAAGATGTAGCCATACAAAGCGGATAAGGCGATAGTGAAGCCTAGGGCTATTTTTAGTTTTTTGAAAATGCTCCAAACATATGAACCTATCAACGTGACTGTGGCGGAAGATGCTATGAGATAGGCGGGGTTGAAACCGGCGTATTCTGATATTGATAAGAGTAGGGTATAAAATATGCAGAGAGCAAAGCCCACGAGTATGTATTGTAGCGGGTGTACCTGCCTCTTCTGCATGATCTCCATAAAGAAGAATACGGTGAAGGTGAGCGCTATGAAAAGGATGGCATATTTAACGCAGCGCTCTGTCATGGCATAGCCGTCGGTGGGCTGGATGAGCTTGACACCGAAAGCTGATTTTGAAACATCGTAAGTGCCTTCTTTCCAGGTTTGGGGATAGCTGCGTGATACCTGTAGTACCTTCCAGTATGCGGTGAATCCTTTGCTTGTTATCTCCGGTGTTTTGGAAGGAAGGTATTGACCGTCGAAAGCGGGATCTTTCCAGGTTGAGTTGAGGGCGACCTGTGTCGTCTTGCCGAGGGGAACGAAACGCAGATCGGAGGAGCCCTTTATTTTTATGTGGATGGTGTAGTCCATTTTGTTTTTCAGCTCGTCGTGGAGTGGGATATTGAGACCTTCGGCGAAGAGACTATTGTCCGGTGTGCCGGCTTCCATCATTTGTTCCTTCCCGTTGAGGGAAATGGATACTTCTTCTTCCAGGCCTTTGGCATCGCCTACGCCCATGATGAGGTGCGCTTCATTCCAATACATGTCTTCCGGGAGTATCTGCAGTTCTTCAGCAGTAACAGGATTAAACTTGCCGGACAGTGTGAGATCGGACCTGTAGAGTTTCACATCATAGAGGCTGCGGTGGCGGACCTCCGGTGACATGTTGCCGGAGACATCAAGGCTTTCAGGAAGGTAGTAAGCGGTTTTCTTTGCCTTGTCTGTTTTGCTGTAGTAGGGGATCGCAATCATGGGACCTGTGATCGTTTGGCTAGCGCCCCATTTGCTGCTTACTTCATTTATTACTTCCTGCTGGCGTGCCTGCCTTTCATTTACGAGCTGAAAGAGGAAGACGGTGGGGATCATCATGATGAGGATGAGGAAGCCAATGAGGAATCCTTTGATGAGCATCCTGTTACGTTCCCAAAAGGATATCTCTGTTACTGCTGTTTCTGTTTGCATACCGGTTTGTTTTATGATGTTGTTTTAAAAGTGCTTTGTTTTACAAAGTGTATTGAGCGAAAAAATATCAACCTATGTTTTTAATGATTTTTTCGAGTGCATCAAGGTGGGCGCGGAAGGCTTTCTGGCCTGCGGCTGTTACTGAGTAAGTAGTATTTGTTTTGCGGCCAATAAAACCTTTATGCACCTTTACGTAATTGTTTTCTTCCAGGGTTTTGAGGTGGGTGGCGAGGTTGCCATCAGTGACGTCAATGAGGGCCTTGAGATCATTAAAGTTAAGGTCCTCGTTCACCATCAATGCGCTCATGATACCGATGCGTATGCGGCTGTCAAATACCTTGTTCAGTTGTTCTATGGGGTTCTTCATTATTATCTTGCTACAGCCTTATCATATTTGTTCCACATTATAGTGCCATATAGTATATGCAGTACGCCAAAACCTGCCGCCCAAAAATACAAGCCATAACCGGGCATAAACAAGCAAATGCTGCCTAATATTACTTCGAGCAGGCCAAGATAACGAATATCGGAGCGTGTGTATTTGCTGGCATTGATGAGTGCCAGGCCATAAAAGACAAGACAAGAGGGTGCTATTAAGATCTCGATGCCATGATAGATAAAGGCCAACGCAAAAACGGCACCCGCAAGTAAGGGGATACTGCCGTGCAGCAACAATTGCCTTGAAGCATTGTTCCACATTGGCTGCCGGCTTTTAAGGGTCTTGCGGTAAGTGAAGAAAAAAGCGCCAGAGACAGCCACGACAAAAACAATAATTGCCAGTGTGATCAAACGCATGCTGAGGCCCGATAGATCGGTACGCAGGCTTTCCTGTATCCAGCTATTGGCGATCCATGCAGCTGCAAGTGCGGTGGCCCCTGCCCATATACCGCTCCAGCCGCTGAGGGTAAGGAACTTTGCAGAGCGGTCCATGATGCTGCGTATCTCCTGCAATGTTTCGAGTGAAGTATGTTGGTCTTCCTGATGCATAAAAAGCACTTTGAAATACAAAGTAATGACGTAATCAGCAGATATGCAAATGTTTTTTTGTTAATAAAACGAGAAATGATATTTGGCTAAAACAGGCCGGGTTCGATATTGACCTCAGGGGGAGTGATATCGGTTCCGCAGTGCTTGTTCAATTGCTCTACAAGGTACTTTATCAGTTCGGGTGAGTAAAGCTCCTCATGCTGGTGCATAAAGAAGTAGCAGGTCTCTAGTCCTTCTCCCATCCATTTTTTTATACGTTTAACCCATTCATCGATACGGGCGTAATCGGTTGGGTGTAGGCTATTGCCTACAAAACGGATGAAACATTCGGGTGTGGAAAGGTGCATATGCACGCAATCGCGACGCCCCGCTGTGTCGGTAATGATCGTACCTCGTTTTTGTTTGCGCAGAAATTCAAAGAGGATAGGGTCGTAACCTTCTTTGGTGGTGTACCAATCCTCGTGACGTAATTCCAGGAACAGGTCTATATCCTTTGGCTGATCTGAAATGAAAGATTCAATATCCTCCAGCTTCTTAGGCCCCATTTGTGGATGTGGGAGCAGGAATACCGGGCCCAGGTGCCTACCTAATTCATGCATTACCTCATAAAATTTGTCTACTTCGGCTTGCACTCCTTTGAGGCGTTTTATATGCGTAATGAACTGCGTGTATTTTGGGCTGAAAATGAAATCGCCTGATACCTTGCTTTTCCATGCTTTTACCTGGTCGTGTGTGGGCAAGCGGTAGAATGCAGCATTGAACTCAATGCAATTGAATTGTTTGGCATAGAGCGGAAAGAAATCTTTTTCTTTTGTGCCTTTGGGATATAGTTTTCCTATCCAGTCCTTGCGGCCCCATTTGGCACAGCCAACATAGAATTTGGTCTTTCCTTTTTTCTTTGAAGCTTTTAATACTTCGGTAGTGCCCTTTGGGTCTTTAGGCAGTTTAAAATCAATATTGTCCAGTTCTTTTTCATCTACTCTGCCAAAATCCATGGTTTAAGCATTTTGATAAAGATAAGACAATTACAGGTTTGCAAAAATGCCTATGCTAACGAAACTGATGTTGTATCCCAACTCTGAAAAAGCACTGAAGCGCTCATTGAGCACATACCTTGCGCCGATGAAAAAGCCCTTGGCCAGGTATGCTTTGGTATAATAGTATTTGTACCAGGAATCTTCGGAATGCGTGATTTTTACGCCGAGCATTACGCCTGCGTATGGATCGAACTTAATGTTCCTGTTCTTAAAATAAGTGAAATGGTAGGTGCCACGCAAGCCAAAATAGAAGCTACCGGAATGTTGATCGTAGTTACCCCAATTGTATTTTTCGCGAAGGAACTTATAAGCCGCCACCCCGCCGATGCCAATATTCCCGATGCCCACGTTATCAAAAAATCCCTGGTCGTAAGTAATAGCAGGCACAGGGTGAGGCCTTAAATCGCCGGCGTAATTATCAATAGAAGCGCCTACAGAAAGCCCCAACAGTTTTGTGCCTTTTCTAAATGGCAGGTCGGAATTGGCTTTGACCGTATCTTTTGCAAAGACTGATGAAGTGGCGAAGACAAAAATGAAAAAGAATGTGTACTTAAGTAATGCAGTGCAGTTTTGTTTATTCATAGGGCGCAAATATACTTAGATAAAGGGGCTTAAAAAAAAGCTTCGGGCAATTGCCCGAAGCTTTTGAAAGACATGTATTAATATAAAAATGTTCTAGCTATTTTTAATTGCCGCGATACCGGGTAGTTCCTTGCCTTCGAAATATTCAAGCAGAGCGCCGCCGCCGGTAGAGACATAGCTAACCTTATCGGTATAGCCAAATTTGTTTACAGCAGCTACGCTGTCACCGCCGCCTACCAGGGAGTACGCGCCGTTTGACGTGGCCTCAGCAACCGCATCGGCTATGGCCTTGGTGCCGTGTTGAAATTTATCCATTTCGAACACCCCCATAGGGCCATTCCAAAGTATCGTTTTTGATTCGAGTATTATTTTCCTGAAATGATCTATTGCCATTTGGCCAATATCCAGTCCCATCCAACCTGCAGGTATCTCGACGTTGAGTGATGAAGATGTATTTGCGTCGGCAGCAAATTTATCGGCAATGATGCTATCAGCCGGCAGGTGGATGCAAACTCCTTTTGCCTCGGCTTTTTTTAGCAGTTCGCGAGCGGTATCGAGGCGGTCTTCTTCGCAAAGTGAGGTGCCTATGTGCCCTCCCTCTGCTTTGAAGAAGGTATAAGCCATGCCACCGCCAATAATGATATCGGTAGCTTTTTCGAGCAGGTTCTCGATGATGAGTATCTTATCAGAAACCTTGGCGCCGCCGATAATGGCTGTGAAAGGTTTTTTGTTATTATGTAAAACTTCTTCAGCAGCAGCTACTTCACCTTCCATCACCAGGCCGAACATTTTGCTGCCTGCGGGGAAGAACGCTGCTATAACAGCAGTAGATGCATGCGCACGGTGTGCGGTGCCAAAAGCATCATTAACGTATACATCGCCCAGCTTAGACAATTTTTCGGCGAAATCTTTATCTCCCTTTTCTTCCTGCTTGTAGTAGCGGAGGTTTTCTAATAGCAGTATTTGCCCGGGCTGTAAATTTTTTGCTTTCTCAACAGCATCACCGCTGATGCAATCGTCGGCGAACTGCACTTCCTTGCCCAGGAGCTCAGCCAGGTGTTTTGCAACGGGTTTTAATGTAAAATCGGCCAGCGTAAGATTGGGCTTCTTTTCTATGTCTTTAAGCGGACGGCCCCAGTGGCTCATGAGCACTACGCTGCCGCCGTCGTCCAGTACTTTTTTTATGGTAGGCAATGCTGCGCGTATACGGGTATCGTCGGTGATCTTACCTTCTTTGATAGGCACGTTAAAGTCGACCCGGATGAGTGCTTTTTTGCCTTCGAAATTGTAGTCGTTAAACCTGGTCATTGTGGAATTGTTTAAATAGAAAACGCTACCCGAAGGTAGCGTTTATCATTAATTTATGTCTTATTTGGAGATCAAACCTGCGAAATATTTAACAGTGCGTACGAGCTGTGAAACATAGCTCATTTCGTTGTCGTACCAGCTAACGGTCTTCACCATCTGTGTATCGCCTACAGTTATTACTTTAGTTTGCGTAGCATCGAACAATGAACCGAAGTGTGTGCCGATGATATCGCTGCTCACTATTTCGTCTTCGTTGTAACCGAAGCTTTCGTTAGCGCCTGCTTTCATAGCTGCGTTCACTTCTTCGATAGATGTTTTCTTGCTCAGTGTTACGCAAAGCTCGGTAAGCGAACCTGTTACGGTAGGTACGCGCTGTGCACCGCCATCCAGTTTGCCTTTCAACTCGGGCAGTACCAGGCCAATTGCTTTTGCAGCANNGTATAAGCGTGAACGGTGGTCATCAAACCGGCAAGGATGCCGAAGGAATCGTTCAGTACCTTAGCCATAGGAGCAAGGCAATTGGTAGTGCAGGATGCGCAGCTGATCACTGTTTCGCTACCATCGAGGATACTGTGGTTCACATTGAACACTACTGTTTTCATATCGCCGGTGGCCGGTGCAGATATAACTACACGCTTAGCACCTGCTTTTATATGGCCTTCTGCTTTTTCTTTGTCGGTAAAGAAGCCGGTACACTCCAGCACTACATCTACACTATGTTGGGCCCATGGTATTTGTGAAGGGTCTTTCTGAGCATATATCTTTATTTCATTGCCGTTAACGATAATAGCGTCGTCGCTGTGTTTTACATCTACACCAAAGCGTCCCTGTGCAGTATCATACTTAAGGAGGTGGGCAAGAACATTAGGCTTTGTAAGATCGTTAATAGCAACAACCTCAATACCTTCCATGTTATAAATCTGGCGGAAAGCGAGGCGGCCTATGCGTCCGAAACCATTAATGGCAACTTTTACTTTACTCATTT
>DDET01000028.1 GCA_002336915.1 Bacteroidetes bacterium UBA1947
TCCTAAAGGCGCGGAAAAATACAATTAATAATGCAATAATCCCACCCGCAATGTGCACCAAATGCAGGCCGGCTATGATAAATAAAAATGAGCCGCTGGGATTGCCATCAACTCTTATGTTATTTTCATATAACTGGCCAAAACCAATGAACTGCATTACGCCAAACATTATTCCTAATAATAATGTAGCAGTTGTCAGCACACGGAATTTAGGCATGCTACGATTTTTGAAGGCACGCAAGCCCAAAGCCATCGTTATGCTGCTGGCAAAAATAGTGGCAGTCGATATCCAGAAAATGACCGGAAGCTTATAAAATACCCAGTTGCCCTGTGCCTCGCGCACCATGTAGGCGCTGGTAAGGCCTGCAAACATCATTACGATGCTGGCCATCCCTATCCAGAGCATGAACTTCTGAGGGTGTATCTTTTTGCGTTGAGGTGTAGCCTGCTCCATTGTTTTTTCCATATTTCAATAATTCTAGATCACATTTTATCAAATAACAAGGCAAGCAACACGGTTGGTAAATAGATGAATGATGAGAACATAACCCGCTTGGCAGATTTATGATCGTTATTCTTATAAAATATAAATGAGGCAATAAAATAGAGTATACCACAGCCTATGCAGACGAACATACCAGTGTTACCGCTTATGCCCACCGTGCGGGGTATAATAGCCATCGGTATCAGCACCAGGCTGTAGAACATGCATTGCAGGCCTGTAAAGCGGGTTTTACCCTCTTTNNGCCCAGAAATGCGGGAACTGCCAGAAGAATTGTATCAGGAAGAGCACCCAGCCGCCCAGCGCTGCCGGGCCTGTGAGGGTACCTGTAGCGGCTACCCAGCCTATAAGCGGGGGCAACGCACCCGGTAATGCGCCTATGAATACGGCTACCGGGTGTATCTTCTTCATAGGTGTGTAAGCAAATGCGTATAGCAGTAGTGAAGTAAAGCTAAGCAAGCCCGCCAGTGGGTTGAAGTAATAAGCTAAAATAATGGCACCTGAAAAACCTGTGATCGCAGCAATTATCCAGGCTTCTGCCACGCCCATCCTGCCATCGGGCATCGGGCGGTTGGCAGTACGCTTCATCAGTTTATCGCTGTAGCGCTCCAGTATCTGGTTAATGGTATTTGCACCACCTGTTACAAGTAGTCCGCCCGTAAAAAGAATGATGACCTTTTCCCAATTGAAGGGGATGCCTGGGGCCAGCAGGTAGCCTACCACGCTGGAAAAAACAACCATAAAACTCAGGTTGGGTTTCAATAGCTGGGCATAATCCTTCAGGCGCTCCAGTATCATTATATGCCACCTTGCTTTTATCGGCTCTTCACGCAACATTACTCGGAATAAATATGGGATGATTTAAAAACAGGGCAAAGGTAATACATGTGGCCGTAAATAGGAGGGGTGGCACAGAAGATTTTTACCCCAATATTATAAAATACTGAATAACAATATCCCCTACACTTTTCCCGATTCAACTAATTGTTTTCCCGCTTTTTAAAACTCCGCTCAAATGCCGCCATTACATTTGCATCAATAATTCTTGCTCCCACCTAAGCCATCATTTCGTGGCTTCGATTTTCATTTTTAGAACAAATAACAGCATTAGTGCAGTGGTGAACTGCATGCCGTAAAATGGTGGCCCTCCGTTTTGCCTTCCATGTATATGATACAGCAGGGAGCAAGACCGCTGAGGATTTGCATGAGGCAAACGGAACAGGCCGCCGCCAAAAGATGTATTAATCAAAACCCAACATACAAAAAATCATAATTTTTAGAAGATGAAAAAAATAATACTTTCTGCACTTTTGGCTTCGGCATTTATTAATGCCATAGCAAGCCCCCTGGTAGATACCGTTGCGATCGGTGCCACTTATGCCAACCAGGTTTGGTACAGCCTTGAAAATGACAACCAGGGCAGCGCACCGAAGAATAACTGGGATATAGCCTTCGATGCCACAGGCTTTGGCTCCGGCATTATGATAAACTCCGTAACAGGTACTATGCTGTGGAAATATCCATCTGCCGATACTTCAGGCTGGTCAACTATTGACACCACAGGGATGAGTACCTGGGAAGCGCATTGGAATTCTGACACCTCATGGAACCGCGGTGCCATAGGCAACTATGCCGACCCTGCCGATCAAAATAACCTGGACTGGGGTGTATATAATATGACAACGCATATTGTGACCGGAGATTCGCTCTACATCGTTAAGCTGGCGAATGGCGACTTTAAAAAGCTCTGGATAGAGTCACTGGCCTCAGGGGTATACTCATTCAGGTATGCGAACCTTGACGGAACTAACGAACAAATAAAAACGCTTGATAAATCAGTTTATACAGGCAAGAATTTCGGTTACTATTCTTTGCAGGCCGATTCGGCTCTTGACCGTGAGCCGGCTTCCGAGCATTGGGACATTGTATTTACGCAATACACTGCTTTTATACCCACAGCATATACCGTAACCGGTGTGCTGGGCAATATAGGGGTGGATCTGGTAAAATGCAGTGACATACCCAATAAGGCCACTTTCGCGGACTGGCAATCACAAACCTTCAACACGCGTATCAATACCATCGGCTACAACTGGAAGAGCTTTAACGGTACAAGCTATGACATGAAAGATTCACTTGTCTATTTCGTAAAACCATTGAACACAGATATCTGGAAGCTCATTTTCACCGGCTTTAGCGGCGGTTCTACAGGTGAATACATGTTTTCTAAAGAAAAGCTGGCCACTGCTACAAGTGTAGAAAATGTGAATGGCAAAGCAAACATTTCAACTGCACTTTATCCCAACCCTGTTAAAGACCAGCCGGTAAATATTATCTACAGTTTCGCGGCAGCAGCAACATCCGCAAGGCTTATGGTACAGGACATTGCGGGCAAAACAGTATGGACCGCACAACTGGACAACGAAAGAGGCATGCATCAATACCAGTTATCTGCACACTCGCTCCGCCCCGGCATGTATATAGTTACAGTAGCTTCAGGAACAAGCTTTACAACGCAAAAGCTCGTAATACAATAAACAGCACTAACCATCCCCACCCTTACTAAATAAAGGGCTGGGGATTCAATAACTATATCATGAAACTTACTGCCTCAAAACTTTCGTTCACAAGCATACTGCTTTTTGCACTCGGCCTCCGTTTGCTCACATCATGCAACCCAAATGGCAAAAAAAACACTTCCGGGAATACCCTCAATAAGAAGATAGGTGTTTTGATGGTTAACCACGGTTCACGTTCCGCAACCTGGCGAAACGCTTTACTGGGTCTTGAAAAAAGCGTAACAGACTCCGTCTTAAAAACCGGGGAAATAAAGGGCATTAAAACCGCCTTCATGGAATATACAGAGCCTTCTATCGCCACACGCCTGAAGGAATTTGACCAGGAAGGATACACCGATGTGATCATCGTGCCCATATTCCTCACAGTAAGCACGCACTCTTTCGATGATATCCCCACCATTATAGGTCAGAAAGAAGACCCTCAATCAATGCAATCACTAAAAGTGGAGGGGATAGAACGTTTTACCCCTAAAGCCAAAACATATATTACCCCCCTGCTCGATTTCACCAGTGTGCTCCAGAAAAATATATTAAGAAGAGCAAGCGCCTTATCCAAAGACGCAACAAAGGAAGGCCTGGTGCTGATAGCATACGGCGATGAAACTTATAACAAAGAATGGACCGAGCTGCTGACCAAAGTGGCTGACTACGTTAAGCAAAACACGGGTATTTCCACTTTTTCGTACGGCTGGTGCGGGCACGTAGCACATTACAACCCGGATTCTACAACCGCAGCCATCAAGCGCGTGCTCAAAGAGCGCGAAGTAGCGGCAGTGATACCCGTACTGGTGGCGCACGATGAGATGTTCCAGGTGAAGATAATAGGTGACGGGATTGCCAAAATACCCAACTCGAAAGACAAGGTACTGTATGTGGCCGATGCCATACTGCCCGATACTACAGTAGAGAACTGGGTGATAAATATCACACGCGAATTCGCAGGTAAAATAGAACATGGCGGCAAGCAGGCATCGAAATGACCACAGGTAAATACAAAAAGCTGCGAAAATTGAATATGGTAACCCATCGCGATATGGGTTACTTCTTTTCATCGCTTATCATTATCTATTGCATATCGGGCCTGGCCTTGAACCATATCAACGACTGGAACGCGGATTTTATCATTACAAAGAAAACAGTGAACATTAACCCATCGTTCTCCGGGCAGCCCGTGGATAAGAGTATGATAGCACAACTTGGCGATATGGTGGGAGAAAACAAATACAAAGTTTACGACGTGCCCACCAGCGGCCAGCTAAAGATATACTACGACAACGCCTCACTACACGTCAATTTCAACAAGCATACGGGTATTTATGAACGGGTAGAGCGCCGGCCTGTATTTTATCAATCCAATATCCTGCATCGCAACAGCCTCAGGGGCTGGAAATGGGTATCGGATATTTTCGCGGTAATGCTTATAGTCATCAGCGTTACAGGCCTCTTTATCCTCAAAGGAAAGAACGGTATTAAAGGCAGGGGTAAGTGGTTCATAATAGCCGGCCTGCTGCCACCCATTATAGCCATTATCATACAGCAACTTAGCTAAGCCCTTTATGAAACAAACCGCATTCGTTACAATCGTTATACTATCCTGTTTTTCGGCTAAGGCACAGCAGGATAGCCTTGCAAGCATACCTCTCCAGAAAATAGACGACGTGGTGATCACGGGCCAATACACGCCAAACGCTAAAGAGAACGCGGTGCAGAAAATAGAGATAGTAGACCGCAAGAAAATAGACGCCATGGCTGCGCAAACCCTGCGCGATGTACTGACCAACCAGCTAAACATCCGCCTGTCGCAGGACGCCATATTTGGTTCGGGAATGAGCATACAGGGCAGCCAGTCGTATGGTGAAAGCGCCAAGATACTGGTGGACGGCGTATCAATGATTGGCAAACAAAACGGCAGCATTGATCTCTCACAAATAAACCTGGATAATATTGAGCGCATTGAGATCATAGAAGGGCCTATGTCTGTCTCATACGGCACCGATGCTATAGCAGGCACCATAAACCTCGTGACAAAGAAAAAACTGCAGCACCCTTTCGAGGGCAGCATATCGACGTACTACGAAAGCATAGGCACATACAATATCAATGCTAGTGCAGGCTTGAGAAAGAACAAACACACACTATTACTCAATACCGGCCGCAACTTCTTCGATGGCTGGAAGCCCGGCGAAAAAGCATCTTTCTTCGATTTCAAAAAAGAACTCGCAGATACCAACCGCAGCCTGCAATGGAAACCTCGTGAACAATATAGCGCGGGACTGCAATACATCTACACAGCAAACAAGACTAGCATTAACTACAAAGGCAACTACTTCTACGAAACAATAACCAATCGCGGCACTCCTCTGCTACCCTACTACGAAATGGCCTTCGACGACTATTATCATACCCGTCGTATAGACAACGCAATCTTCGTCAACCAAACACTTGCAAATGATAAACACATCAACTTCCAGCTGGCGTACAACGACTATAAAAGAGTAAAAGATCAATACACCCGCGACCTTACCACTTTAACGGACGTACTGACACCGGGGGAGCAGGACACTTCAAAATATGACGAGATCAGTTCGAGGGCCACGTTTAGCAACAGCAGCAAACAGGCAAAGATCAATTACGAAGCCGGCTACGACATAAGTGTACAACATGCCAATAGCAACCTGATACTGAACCAAAAACAACAAATGGGTAACTACGCTGTTTTTGCCAGCCTAGAGTACAAACCTTTCTCGAAATTCGTTATCCGGCCTGGCCTGCGTTATGGATACAATACACGCTATACGGCACCATTGATACCATCACTCAATTTGCTCTACAAGCCGGGAAACCAATGGGCCCTCCGCGCCTCTTACGCCAAAGGCTTCCGCGAACCAAATCTAAAAGAGCTGTACTTCGATTTCGTAGATATAAATCATGACATCCACGGCAATAGAAATTTAAAGGCTGAATATTCCAACGACTATAGCTTCTCAGCTGTATACGGAGGCAACTATCAGGAACTTAGTTACAAAATTAATTTTTCCGCTTTCTACAACCATATCATAAGCCTTATCACCCTCGCAGCAATCACCGGAACTGGCACGAACGAATATACGTACGTGAACATTGGCAAATACAAAACACAAGGCCTGCAACTCGGAGCCGACCTTTCTATTAAAAGCCTCTCTGTTTCAGCAGGCGGCTCCTATACCGGCACCTACAATCAACTATCCGAAACCACAGCCACTCCGCGCTTCAGCTACTCCCCCGAGATACGGTCAAGCGTAACGTACAACATGAGTAAATATGGCATCACTGCTTCCGTATATTACAAATACACAGGCCGCTTTACCACATACATAACCGATGCAAGCAACAATGCGGCACAGGCTTTTACGGGCGACTACCATATCGCCGACGCAAACTTATCAAAGCAGCTCTTCAAGAAGCACCTGAATATCAGCATTGGCTGCAAGAACCTGTTCGATGTCAAAAATATTACGGCCTATGCAACAGGTACAGCGCACTCATCGTCCTCAGGCAGTACCCCGATAGGCACAGGCCGATTTTATTTTGTAAAACTGGATGTAAAATTCTATTAGCAATGATAAAGATATCGTTTCCATGTTTCATGTTGCTGTGTGTGGCCGTATTCAGCAGTTGCCTCAAAAAAGAGCTGCCTGTTCCCCGTCATGAATCAGGCAATGTCACTACATCATCTGTCAATATGGATGCCAGCTACAAATACCAGGTATACTATAGTTTAAAAAACAATTCAGTTGTCGGCCAGAACTTAAAAACCTCCTGGGACATAGGTTTTGAGACCTCCCCTTCCGGTTATCACGTAGTACTGAACAACGCGAAATCAATGTTCGCTATCAATACGGGCAAGAGCGATTTCCTATCCGTTTCATACAACGACACTGCAGGCTTCGGCGCAAGCAAAAAATGGGATGAGGCATCCGGCAACCTCGACAGCACCGCCATAGGCGACTGGCGCGGCGACAGCAAAGTGTTTATTCTCGACAGGGGTTACAACGAAAAGGGACAATTTCTCGGTTTTGAAAAAATACAGTTGCTCTCTGTCAATGACAACGCTTACACATTACATTTCGCCGCCTTAAACGGTACCGGAGACACTACCATCACCATTACAAAAGACACAGCTTGCAACCTCTCGTTCCTGTCGTTCAGCACACGTCAACAGTTTCAGGTAGAGCCTCCGAAAGCCGACTGGGATATCATGTTCTCCCAATACACTTACATCTTCTACAACGAGGTGCCGATAACGCCTTACCTTGTCACAGGCTGTCTGCTCAATCGTTACAACACACAAGCCGCACAGGACACCGCGAACAAATTCCCGCAACTTACTTTCAGCGATGTAAATAATTACACCTTGTCTTCCGACATCAGCACAATAGGCTATCAATGGAAAACATACAATGGCACAAGCTATGCGGTAAACACTAATTACAGCTACATAATACGCAGCCAGGAAGGCATTTACTATAAATTACGCTTCACCGGGTTTTATGACAAAGCGGGTGTAAAAGGAAACCCCACATGGGAATACCAGCGCTTATGATTCTCTTGACGCTTCGTTGAAGAACACAATGGTCTGTTCCACAACTTCCTGCATAGCCTGGGGCAAATGGTTCTCCGTCCAGGGGTGTTTACGCCCGAAAACATGGTCGGAAGGCACAAGAAATAACTCGGCCGATGGATGCCAGCGATGTAGCGTATACGCTTTCTCCACCGGCACAGAAGTATCATCGATACCGTGGCAAAAAAGCAATGGTATCTCCAGCTTCTGAAGCGCGCCTTGTATATTAAGCCGCTCTTTATTGTTTTGATAATTCTCGTAAAGCTGGTAGTAAAGCGGCATCTCCTGCTTGGTGCGACTGTTGGTAATGTGCGTAACACCTTTCTCTTTCCATTCCACTATCTTATCGGTAGGCCAGCCGCCCCAGGGCGTTTTGCATTTGTGTACCGATGCCCATGTAGCCACGCTTTTAATGCGTGTATCTTCGGCTGCTTTTATAAGTGCTATACCACCACCCCTGCTATGGCCAATAAGATAAACCTGATCCTTATTGATCTGGCTGCTATGCTCATTACCCGGCGACAAAGCCCAGTCTATCACCGTGCCCAGGTCATCAAGCTCTATGGTGTAATTATTGTTCGCATAAGCCTCCAGGTCCGTAAACTCCTCGGGCTGTTCCGGCGTAGTACCGTTATGTGAAAAGTTGAACTTTATAAAAACAAAACCTGCCGATGCAAACTGCCCCGCTATAAGGTCAAAATTGGCCCAGTCTTTAAATCCGTTGAAACCGTGTGCATAAATAACTACAGGCTTCGCCTGTCCGGTATGCAGGTAAAAGATATCAGTTGGTATGGGTTTACCATGGCTGCCTGTTAAAAGGATATTTTTGACAATGTGCATTGTTGAATAATAATTGTTTACCAGCTACCGCCTGCACCGCCGCCACCGCTGCTGCCGCCGCCAAAACCACCGAAGCCGCCACCTCCGCCGCCGCCCCAGCCGCCACTGCTTCCACCACCCCAGCCACTGCCCATGCCACTACCCAGGAACCAACCTGCACCAAAGCCACCCATGCCGCGCCTGCTCATATAGCTGCCGCCACCGCCACCGCGGAACTTGCTGAGCAGCCAAAAAATAAAATAAACAATGCCTATCAGTAATATAGTTGCCCAGCCGGGAAGGCGCTTTTTCCCGCTACCCCTATCTTCATTGGTGTATTCTCCTTTTGTAGCCGCTATTACAGCATCGGCCGCGCGCGAAAAGCCTTCGAAATATTTTCCCTCCTTAAACGCCGGCCGCATCTCGTTGCGTACTATACGCCCGGCTGTCAGGTCGGTGAGTGCACCCTCTACGCCCCTGCCTGTGGCTATGAACATCTTATGGTCTTCCAGCGACGCAAATATGAGCACACCGTTGTTCTTGCCTTTTTGCCCTATGCCCCATGCATTGAAAAGCTTTATGGCATAATCGCCCGCATCATAAGCACCCAGCGATTTTATGGTTACAACGGCTATTTGCGTAGAGGTGGTGTTGTCAAAATCAACCAGCTTTGCTTCCAGCTCTGCTTCCTCGCGCGGGTTAAGCATGCCTGCAAGGTCATTCACCAGCCTGGGCGGCTGAGGCCTTGGCGGGAAATCATTATCGCCTGCCCTTACGCCAAACGAAGCAATAAGCAGGAACAGGAGTCCGTATATGCGCAGCGATGCTTTATGTGATAGCTTTATCATTTACCAAATACTATTTCGTCAGGCAATTCATTCCGGGGCACAGTCGGATCGTACGGAAAATGGGTAGCAAGGGCATTGCCGAGTTCCGTAACACAGTTGCAAAGGCCTTCCGTTATTTCATCTTTCTTCAGGTGCTCTTTCAGTCGATCGGCAGCTTTTTCCCAAAACGCGGGGCCGCCTGCCTTTTCATATATCGCTGTATCGCCAAACAATGCAAACTGCCGGTCATCTACAGCCACGTATATGATGGTAGCATTGCGCCTTTCGGTTTTGAACATCCCCAGCGAGGCGAACAACTCCACAGCGCGGTCCATGGCATTCATGTAAGAGCAATGATGCTCCACGAACACTCGTACCTCACCCGTTGTGCGATTCTCGGTTTCCTTGATACAGGCCACTACCCTTTGCTGGGATTCCTCATCAAGTATGGGCCGTTTTTTAAAAAAGAGCATATGCCTCAGGTATTAATATCGATTAGAACTTTACCTGTGGTGCCTTCTGTGCTGCCTGGTCTGCCTCGAACCATGGCCTTTCTTTAAAGCCAAACATGCCTGCATATATATTCTGCGGGAACGATGTGATCTTTACATTGTATGTTTTCACAGCCGCATTAAATTCGTCACGCGCTTGTTTGATCCTGTTTTCAGTACCCTCGAGCTGGTTTTGCAGGTCTTTGAAGTTTTCATTGGCCTTCAACTGAGGGTATTGTTCCGACACCACCATTAAGCGGCCCAAAGCCTGGCTCAATTGTCCTTGCGAAGCCTGGAACTGCTGCAGTTTTTCGGGTGTAAGGTCATTTGCGTTTACGGTCATTTTTGTTGCACTGGCCCTTGCTTCTATTACTTGTGTAAGGGTCGTCTTTTCAAAGTCTGCCACCCCCTTTACCGTTGCAACCAGGTTTGGTATCAGGTCGCTGCGGCGCTGGTAACTGCTTTGCACATTAGCCCATTTTTCATTTACATCTCCCCTCATTCTGTTCATGCCATTATAGCTGCAGCCACCCATTAATACTATGAGTAGCAGGATGCCGAGAAATACATATAAGCCTTTCATTTTTAAAAAGTTTTACCAAACCTACACAAAAAACCGCATTTGAAAGTAGTACCCTTCGGGGAACAGCCATTTTTTCGCGGTAAACGCCCTTTTGCCTTCGCCGAACGTAGCGTAATCATAAGGCGGAAATAGTAAAGCCGGCACATAGGCCGGCTTTATCTCTTTATTAAGTCTTATATCCTGGCTCGTTTACAGGTAAAAACGCGCACTGAACCCAAACATATTGTGAGGGAAGAAGTTGGCTTCGCGGAGGAAATTTACCGCCGGTTTAATATCTGCGCTCAATCCTACCGGTGCTTTACGGAATTTATATTCCACCCCGCCAATGCCGTCTATACCGAAAATGCCTTCCCGGTCATCATTGTATCTTCTTGTTTCAAAGTCGTACCTGCTGTTATTATGGTCCCAAACACCCGCATGTACACCACCGCCAAAGAATATGCGCCATTCCGGGCGGGGCAGTATAATATGGTACTCCACGAGGGCCACCGCGTTAAAACTGGTGCCGTCTTCCCAGCCCAGCACACCACCCGCATTCAATTGGGCTTCTATAGCCAAATTCCTGTCCATGAAGAACTTACCTGTAAAGCCCCCGCCATCAGGCGTAAGCCTCAGCCCAATGCCTGTTTCGCCGCGGGCCGCCGCGTTTTGGGCTGTACAAACTGCCAGTAAAAAACCTGCTAAGAATAAACATATCTTTTTCATAACATTTCCGTTTTGTTACCACGCGCTCCAAAACAACCATGCCAATAGTACCCCGGAACTTTACTAAAAAAGAATCGGTAAAACTTTAACAGTTCCTGTATTTTTGCCGCATAAATACCATTCATGGCTTTTTCATACCAGGCTTCTTTAGACTACGCACAGCAACAGGACAGGATAGATCCGCTGTTTCCCTTCCGCGAACGTTTTTTATTCCCGCAGCACAATGGCAAGGATGTCATCTACTTCTGTGGCAACTCCCTGGGCCTGCAGCCCAAAAGCGTAGCTTACCTGATGGAAAAGGAGCTGGACGACTGGGCAAAGCATGGTGTGGAAGGGCACTTCCGGGCCCGCAACCCATGGTTCTCTTACCACCACCTGTTTTCAGAAAGGTTGGCGAAACTTGTTGGTGCAAACCCGGACGAAGTAGTAGCAGCGAACGCACTTACCGTCAACCTGCACTTGCTCATGCTTTCCTTTTACCGCCCTAATGAGCAGAAGTATAAAATACTGATGGAGGCCGGCGCCTTCCCTTCCGATCAATATGCCGTTGAAACACAGGTACGCATGTACGGCTACGACCCGGGGGAAGCTATCATCGAAATAAAGCCACGCGAAGGCGCTCACATAATAGAGGAAGAAGACATCATAAAAGCTATAGAAGATAACCGCGAATCCCTGCAAATGGTAATGATAGGCGGGGTAAATTATTATACCGGCCAGTTCTTTGACCTCGAAAAGATAACCGAGGTAGCACACAGGAACGGCGCTTATGCAGGTTTCGACCTGGCACATGCTGTTGGCAATGTCCCCCTGCAACTACACGACTGGGGTGTTGATTTTGCCTGCTGGTGCTCTTATAAATACCTCAACTCAGGCCCCGGTGCGGTAGGCGGCATGTATGTACACGAGCATCATGGCGATAATCCTAAGAATTTCAGGCTGGCGGGCTGGTGGGGCAATGAGGAAAAGACCCGTTTCAAAATGGAGAAAGGCTTCATACCTCAAAAAGGTGCGGGCGGCTGGCAGATGAGTAATGCGCCTGTGTTTAACATGGTGGCGCATAATGCATCGCTCGATATTTTCCAGAAAGCGGATATAAAGGCCTTGCGGGAAAAGAGCTTAATGCTGACAGGTTATTTGGAATACCTGCTGAAACAGGTAACACATCTGCCTTTCGAAATAATCACACCTGCCGACCCGGCACGTCGCGGTTGCCAGTTGTCTCTGCTATTTGCCGACAGGGGCAGGGAGGTTTTTGAAAAGCTTACGGATAATGGTGTGGTTGCAGACTGGCGCGAACCCAATGTGATACGCATGGCACCCGTGCCTTTATACAATACTTTTGAGGACTTGTACCGCTTTTATACCGTTTTAATGAGTTTAAAGTAGCGCGGTAGTTTCATTTATATACCTTTAGCGCTCCTTATTGAGCAATGGCATTATATTTCGACATAGAGGGATTACCAAGATTTGAAAAGGCAGTTTTAACCATAGGCACTTTTGATGGTGTGCATATGGGACATAAGACCATCCTTAGGGAAGTGGTAAAGCATACCAAAGAGGTGAACGGAGAAAGCATCCTCGTCACTTTTGAGCCTCACCCAAGGAAGTTGCTCTTTCCCGGCCAGCCTTTAAAACTGATCACCCCGCTCCAACAAAAGCTGGAGCTAACAACAAAGGCCGGTATACATCATGTGGTTGTAGCACCTTTCACTAAAGAATTCTCGCAGTTATCAGCCAAAGAATACATCCGTGATTTCCTGGTAAAAATATTTCAGCCGCATAGTATAGTAATAGGTTACGACCACCACTTTGGCCACGACCGCACCGGCAATATCGACCTGCTGAAAGAACGCGCGGATGAATACGGCTATAAAGTTTACGAGATACCGGCACAGCTTATAGATGAAGCGACGGTTAGTTCCACCAAAATAAGGCAGTCACTTATGGATGGGCATGTAGAAGAGGCCAATCATATGCTGGGCCGCAACTATAGTATCAGCGGCACTGTCGTGGAAGGACAGAAACTCGGCCGCACCATCGGCTACCCTACTGCCAATATCCGCCATTCGGAACCTGAACAGATACTACCCGGCATAGGAATCTATGCAGTGAAAGTGAAATGGCTGGAGCAAACCTTTAACGGTATGCTTAGCATAGGCTACAACCCGACCGTTACAGACGATAAGAGCATTAAGATAGAGGTCAACATCTTCGACTTTGATATAGACATATATGGCGATACTGTGGAGATTGAATTCATAGCCCGCCTCCGCAACGAAGAAAAATTCGACTCCATCGAGGCACTGAAACAGCAACTCCATAAAGACAAAGCAGCCGCCCTGGAAATTCTTTATAACCAGCTATAAAAGCAGCGCCAGCAAGCCTCTTCGGCATCAGGCGTCGAAGGCACAGGTAGCGTCAGCACGCCTCTTCGGCGTCAGACGCGTTAAGGGCTATCCCTCAAAAAAGCACATAAAAAGTCAGCCTTTCTGTTTTACGGTCATAGGGCATCCAGTAAGTATAGATAGCATGATTTTCGCCATTATGGCCCCATTCAAAACAAGCATCAAAAATATTCGACAAAAAATCTCGCCACTTATCTTCAAAATGCTCAAACGTACTTGCCTGGTAATCCCCGATTATTTTACCACTGTATAGCTTCCTTGGTGATTCCAAAATGGCTACCACATCCTTTATGGGGCAATGCTCCCGCACGCTTTCCACGACATTCTTTATATCTGCGGGCATTATCCCGGTCAGCATGGTACTTACGTCAAATTTCCGGTAGCCTTCTTTAAGGACTTTTTGGATTTTGAGATAATCAGAATAATAGCGTTTATTGAAAAAAACATTCTTGAGTGTATAGAGCGACAGGTAGCCTTCGTTAAAGGCCTTGTACATTACCGGCACGTAATCGTAGCAGTGTTCAATATCCCGGGTGGCAATGCTGCCTGCATACAATGAGCCATTTTCCATATCAGGCCAGCCGTTTGTTTGCACGTACTTAAATAAGAATGCGAAGTGAATGGAGTCGGCGATATGTATTTTGCCCTCTATCGCAACCTTCATTTTTTCGGGAACGCTATCCAATACATGAAGCAGGCGGCTGGTCTCCATATACATACCCCTAAGCTTATTGTATACATCCGGCTTAGGCATATCGTATGCTTTTGAAAAGGTCTCGGCATAGTCGCTTTTAGCGGCAGCCGTCAAATAGAATTTTGATAAAAATGTACTAGTACTCTTGGCTGTTTGCCCCAGGTACATAATGTAATATGGGTTCACCTTCAGGAAGTACCTGCTTGCCTCCACACTGTCCTTTCGTTTCGAAAAACTGTCCGCCAAAGAAAAATATCTGAATGCCGAAGTTTCCTGCTCGCTCGCGGGCAAATCCAGCTTGTCTGCATCCTTTACTTTCCCCTTTATCTCTGCTTCACCACCATCTGTGTAAGCCACTATATGTCTCGTAGCTTCCAGTTGGGCCATTGTAAAGTCCTCCTTATATACTGCGCAAAGCCTCTTTGCATTTTCTTCCACGGTCTCTATGAACCCTGCTTTTTTACGCCTTTCATTTACTTTGCCAGCCTCTCTCACCGGCCACACATAAAATGCATGCATCACTTTATGCGCACCCGTGTCATAATTCGAAACCCCTATAGATTGCGTACCATACAACTGCTCTTTATTATCCTGCGTTAATAGCCGGTCTTCCATCTTGGCCACAAGCGAATCTGGCAATTCGCCACTTTGCCCCGCCTGCTTTATCGCAGGAAAATACTTTTTAATCTTCTGCGAGTGTTGTATCACATACCAGGCAACTTCATTAGCAGGCGCGCCGACCATAGACTTACCGGGATACCCCCTTCTCTTTATGATCTTCTCTATAAAAATAAGGTTGCCGGAGTCTAACTTGCTTTGCATAGCCCACAGCGAATCATCCAGCATCGATGCAACGGACAGTTTATAAGCCCATACCAATGAATCCCGTTGATGGGCACTCATCTCCATCAGAAACCCGCGATATCTCTGGTCTTCAAGCATTACGCTATCCAGCTGCTTTTTAAGCAGCTCGTCATACTTCTTTTGGGCCAACATCATTTGTGGCAACACAAGGATCATAGATAATGCAAACCATTTACGCATACCCCCAAGTTACACATTATCTCTACTACGCAATAGCCCCGGCCTTCAGGCCGGGGACTAGCGGACGTCTCCAAAACGGGCTTCAGCCCAAACTTAACAAGCTCACTTTTAGCCTTTTCTCGTTTGCCTTTTGACTTAAAAACTACATCTCAAGAGCATGCATCCCGCTGAACAAGCGGCTCCAGTGCATATCAGCAAACATCCCATCCTGCCCGTAGCTAAACCATACGAACCAGGCCTTACCCACTACATGATCTTCCGGCACAAAACCCCAGTACCTTGAATCCAAAGAGTTATGCCTGTTATCGCCCATCATCCAGTAATAATCCATCTTAAAGGTGTAGCTACTTGCCTCCTTACCATTAATAATGAATTTGCCGTTCTTTTCTTCCAAAGTATTGCCCTCATAGTTCTTTATTATGCGCCTGTACATCGCAATATTCTGCGGCGTCAGCGCTACTGTCGCGCCTGCTTTGGGAATGGTCAAAGGCCCGTAGTTATCCCGGTTCCATTTGTAATTCGCAGTATCCAGCGGGAACACCCATTCTCCCGGTTCTTTCGGAGCAACACCCGCGGGGTCTCTTTCAAACAGGTTTACCGATACTACATTGGCAGCCTTCTTCATATCCGCCACCTGGTCATTGGCAAGATTGCAGGCATAAGTGTTATTATTCAACACCTGCAGTACCTCTACATCATCGTCTACAGCAGGAGCACCTCCATTCGTACGCACTATATAGTTCAGCTTTGCATGCGGGTACAGCTCATTGGGCTTCCCGTTCACATACACTCGGGCATCCTTTATCTCTATTACATCACCCGGCAGGCCTATGCATCTTTTTATCAGGTTATCTTTTTTATCGGTAGGATGGGTAATTATCTTGTACATACTCTTCACTTGCTCTGCACCATACATCCTGCACATCTGGTAGTAGTCCATCTCAGGCTGCCCTTCAATAGCGGTATCGCCATCCGGCCCGTTAAATACCACAATATCATTCCGCTGCACATGTCCCAGCCCCGGCAGGCGTCTGTATTTCAGTTGCACCGCATCTGTGTAAGACTTGCCACCCGTTAGTGGCATCTCATTATGCACCAATGGCACAGCAAGCGGCGTCATTGGCACCCGCGCACCATAGGCAAACTTGCTTACATAAGTATGGTCGTTCACCAGCAAGGTGCCCTCCATAGAGCCACTGGGTATCTCATATGCCTCTGCTATAAAAGTTCTGAAAATAGTAGCGAAGACCAACGCAAATACGCCGGCATCAAGCCACTGGCGTAAAGTCGATTTCTTTTTTTTAGGCCCGGCATCCGCTGCCTCAGCCTTTTTCTTTTTTGTACGGAATAACATGTCGGACGGTTTGGTTGCCATATCTAACAGCATCCATCCCCGATTATTGCACATCCAAAAAGGATTAGAAAATCTTTAACAACTTACTCAGCATGTCACTTCCCTTCAGGGGAGCCGGAGGGGTTACGCGATCATCTTCCCCACCATCTCCTTCAGCAGTTCTCCATCGTCCGTATTGCTTTCTATGCCCACAGCCATCGTGCTGTATTTGCCCAGCAGCATCATGCAATACTCCACCCTTTGCAAAGGCCAGTGCTGTGCGATCGCTAATGTCTCGCGCACCTTATTAGGATAAGTACCAAGAATTGTAGCAATATCCTTTTCTGTCTTACCTCTCAGGAACTGTACCTGGTATAGCCTGTTGAAATGATTGTAAAACGATCCGATAACCAAAGGCATCGGTGCCGATTTCGGATTGGCTATAAAATAGGTCAGCATCCTGTATAGCTTATCCCGGTCATTACCCGTAAGCACTTCAGGAAACTCAAACACGTTATATTCCCTGCTGATGCCGATGTACTTTTGTATCAGGTCGGCGGAAAGCGCTTTCTCATCAGGCACATTAATGCGTACCTTCTCTACCTCGTTCACTATCTTCTGCAGATCATTACCTAAATAGGTAGCAAGTATCTGCGATTCACGCTCACCTATATGGAATCCTATTTCCACGCCATACTGCTGTATCCAGTTAGGCACATGGTCATCTTTTATTTTCTCAGAGCTTACATAGTAGCCTTTCTCCTTCGCCAGCTTCGTGGTCTTGCTGCGCCCATCCGCTTTCTTGCCCCTGTTCTCTATCAGGAAGATGGTAGTGGGTGCAGGGTTCTCCAGGTAACCGGCCAGTTCGTTAAAGCCTTTTAACTGTGCCGCATCTTTCAGTATCACCACCTGCTTGTCCGCAAACATCGGGAAGCGCCTGCATGCATTCACCACATCAGCCCAGTCTGAATCCTTGCCGTACAATACCATCAGGTTAAAATCACGTTCCGCCTCCGGCAGTATCTTATTCTCAAAATAATCGGTAACAAGGTCCAGGTAATAAGGCTCTTCACCATCTATTAAATAGATGGGTGCATATTGTTTCGCATTCAGCGATTGAAATAACTTTTTTAGATCAGCGGTCATGTTCGTTCACAAAAACGGGATCGGGAAATTCATCCGCTACTCCCTTTAATCTTAAAAATACTTTTGCAGTGGTCAGCACATCGCGCAGGCAATACTTGCCTATTCTTTGCAGGTCCTTTTCATTCCAGTACACATGGCCCACCATGCTGCCGTCTATATCCTCTTTCGGCGAAGGTATACCCAATACTTCTGCCAGCAAAACCAGCGATGTAAAATGTTTATAATCCCCAAACCGCCACAGTTCCAGCGTATCAAGATGGTTTATCTCCCATGGTTTCTTACCGCTTAGCTGCATACATTCCGGCAGTTCCAGCCCATTGATCACCATTCGCCGGCATAGGAAAGGAATATCAAATTCTTTGATATTGTGTCCGCAAAAACGCACTTCCTTATTATGGGCGATAAAGCGGGAAAGCACCTCGCAAAAATCATTTAACAAAACTTTTTCGTCATCATTTATCAGCGATTTCATCCTGAATTTCCAGCCCTCCGTATGCCGGTGAAAACTGGCAAAACCAATGCACACCACCTTTGCAAACTCCGAAAATATTCCTGCTTTTTCGCCGAACAGCATGGCAGGGCTCGCATTTTCCTCCACATCACTCTTCAAATATTTCGATTTTTTTGTCCACGCAGCCTGCATACCTTCCGGCAAAAGCGTATATTCAGGAACAATTGGCACGGTTTCTATGTCGATGAAGAGGATATTCTTAAATACTTCCATTACCAGTTTACATATTTATATTTGTATCTAAATTAAACTAAAAACTAACAAATTTATGAGCCAGGATTTCAATCAGCCTACCGTGCCGCAACCTGCCGGGAACTCACAGCCACCACGCAAAAATACAGTAGTGTATTGGGTCATCATAGGCATATTGCTCATAGCTTGCATTTTCCTGTTCGTGCAGAAAAATAAGGTCGTGACCGAGAAAGAGACCGCCGAAGAGCAACTGGTCACCTCCGATTCCAGCCGCAAAGCTATAGAAGGCGACTATAACGCATCACTTGCCCGCCTCGATCAACTGGTGAGCAAAAATGCACAGATGGATAGCACCATCAACAGCAAGACCGGTGAGATAGCCAAACTCAAAGAACAGATAAATGGTATACTGCATGACAGCCGCGCTAATGCCAGCGACCTGAAAAAGGCCCGCGACCTGATAGCAAAACTGAATGCTACTACCAAGTCATACGAAGAGCGTATAGCTGAGCTGGAGGGCGAGAATAAGGACCTTACCGGCAAAAATGAAGTATTGGCGCAGGAAAGGGATTCTACGGTAACGCAGAACATCGCCCTTAAAAAAGTAGGTTCTGTACTCCATGCCTCCAACATCCGTATGACGCCTATACACCTGAAGAATGGTGGCAAGAAAGAGACCACTACGGAGCATGCCCGCCGCACCGATATGCTGCGCATCGTGTTTGATATAGATGAGAACCGTATAGTGGACAATGGCACAAAACAAGTTCAGCTTAAAATAACCGGCCCGGATGGAGTTGTCTTCAGCGACCCTGCATTTGGCTCCGGCACCCTCAAAACCGCCGACGGTGCAACGGTAAATTATACACTTATAAAGGACATAGCCCTGCAAACCGGGGTACCTGTAAAGGATGTAACCGTTGACTGGCACCAGATAAGCGACTATAAGAAGGGCGCTTATAATATAGAAATATATAACGAAGGCTATAAAATAGGCAGCGGCAGCGTTACACTGAAAAAGTAACTGATCAATTTATATCTTTAATGCGCCGGGCAAGCCCGGCGCATTTGCTTTTCCCCCCTTTTTAGGGATTTAGAAGCTTAGGTAACAATAAGATAACGTGGTTTTTCTTTTTTGTTCACAAATGCAGGGGTAATTTTGCACACGAATAGCAGGAACATTATGGATGTATTACCAGGCAAGATTCTAATAGTTGATGACGAACCGGATATAGTGGAGTTCATTAGCTATAACCTCAAGAGCAAAGGCTACCTCATAGCCACAGCCAAAGACGGTGTGGAGGCTATAAGAAAAGCCAAAGAGTTCCGTCCCGACCTGATACTGCTGGATATAATGATGCCCAATAAGGACGGCCGCGAGACCATTAAGGAACTGCGCCGCATGCCCGAGTTCGAGCATACTGCCATCATCTTCCTCACTGCACTCAGCGATGAGCGCTCCGAAATAGAAGGACTTAAGACCGGGGCTGACGATTACATTTCAAAGCCCATTAAGCCCGAGCTGCTGGCCACCCGCATAAGCGCTGCGCTGCGCCGCCTGCGCAAAGACGAGGACCAGGAACAGAAGCTCACCTTTGGCGACCTGGAGATCAACAAGACCAAGTTCACGGTCAACTTTAAAGGCAGGGAGATACTGCTCGCCAAAAAAGAATTTGAACTGCTATCGCTGCTCGCATCCAAACCAGGCCGCGTGTTTCTCCGCAACGAGATACTGCAGCGTGTATGGGGTACAGACGTGATAGTGGGCGACCGCACCATAGACGTACACATCCGTAAGATACGCCAGAAGGTAGGCATCGATCTTATTACCACGGTCAAGGGTGTAGGTTATAAGTTCGAAATGGAGTAGTTTAGTATCGTATGTCGGTATTAGATACTAAAAATCCGTCGCCCCGTTTACTTTCACTTTTAACAGCACTGGTCATTTCAACGGTCAATGCGCTGCTGAGCCTTACTTTGCAGCCGCACTGGTATATGCCCTTCGTGGTATTCGGCCTTACTTTTGTTATCACCTACTGGCTGTACCATTACACCATGCAGCGCTTTATATACCGCAAGATAAAGCTCATCTACAAGTTCATCTACCAGACCAAGGCCACCAAGAAAGAAGAGTTCTTTTACGAGAATATACTGCCCCGCAAATCCATTGAGGAGGTAAGCCATGACGTACAGAAATGGGCCGACCAGAAGAAGGACGAGATAGACATGCTGCGCGCCAATGAACAGTTCCGCAAGGAATTTTTAATGAACCTGGCACATGAGCTGCGCACGCCTATCTTCAACGTACAGGGCTATGTGGATACGCTGCTGGGCGGAGCGCTGGAGGACGAGAACGTGAACCGCAAGTTCCTGGGCAATGCCTCCAAAAGCATAGACCGCCTGGTGCGCCTTGTTGATGACCTCGACGAGATATCGAAGCTGGAATCCGGCCGCATACCTATCATACAGGAGTCCTTCGTGATACAGGATTTGGTGAAGGATGTGTACGAGGAGTTCTCATTGCAGGCTAAGGAAAAGAACATAACGCTGGAGCTGAAGAAAGGCACCGAGCGGCCCCTGGAGGTATATGCCGACAAGCCTAAGATAAAGCAGGTACTCATTAACCTGATAGAAAACTCGCTCAAGTACGGCAACGAGAACGGCAACATCAGCGTGGGCTGCTACGAGATGGACGACAAGCACATCTATGTAGAAGTGTCCGACGACGGGCCGGGCATTGCCGAGGAGCACCTCAGCCGCATCTTCGAGCGCTTCTACCGCGCCGACCGCAGCCGCAGCCGCAGCATAGGCGGCACCGGCCTTGGCCTTGCCATCGTAAAGCATATAGTAGAGGCCCATGGCCAGACCGTGAACGCCCGCAGCAAGCCCGGCGTAGGTTCCTCATTCGGCTTTACGCTCGAGAAAGGAAAAGAGTAGTGCTCAACTCAAATTCAGCTGCCAGCTCACACCATACCTGTCCGACACCCAACCGAACATCCTGCTAAAGGGATAGGCCGCAAGGGGCATGAACACCTGGCCGCCTTCGGACAGCTTATGGAATAATGTAGGTATCTCTTGCTCGCTTGCACAGTCCACGAACAGCGACATGGCTGCCGTAAAGGTGAAGGCATGTTTTACCGCACTGTCTATGCAACGGTACTCCTGCCCGTTGAGGGTAAAGACAGCATGCTTCACTGTCCCTTCCGCGCCCGGTTCTCCTGCATTGTAGCGGGCTATCGATCTGATCTCCGAGTGCCCGAACAGCGAGGTATAGAAGTTCATCGCCTCCTCCGCATTCCCGTCGAACATGAGTAATGTCTTTATCTTTTGCATATCGTCTACCTCTGTTCCTTTCATTTAAAATTAGCAATTTAAGATTGTCATAAAACATTTACATTTTTATTCCTCCCTTCGCCCAACTGTCTGCCCGGCTCCGCTCGTCTCCCTTGGTGTATAAATAGATACCTTTGTACGTTACCACAAGCATGAAAAAACTACTTACTATACTCGGCATTCTTCTGCTGCAATCCGGCATTGGCTACAGCATTACAAAGCGTGTGCTCTTCCTGGGCAATAGCTATACCTATGTGAACGACCTGCCGCAGATGATAGCCAATGTAGCTGCCTCGGCCGGCGATACCCTCGTATTCAGCAGCCATACCATTGGCGGCTATTCCATTGGCAACCACTCCATCGACTCCAGCTCCAGGGCCATGATCATGCAGGGTGGCTGGGACCGTGTGGTGTTGCAGGGCCAAAGCCAGGAACTGCTGACTACCACGCCCGAGGTCTCGCCCTTTCCCTACGCACATACCCTGGATAGCCTTGTGCACCGCTTTAACCCCTGTGGTGAGACCATGTTCTATATGACCTGGGGTTACAGGGAAGACATCCTCACTAACGATTGCGTCAATTTCCCTTTATACTGCAGCTACCAGGTAATGGACAGCGTCATCCATAACAACTACATGCTCATGGGCAACATCAACCGGGCCGAGGTATCGCCCGTGGGTGCAGTGCGCCACTATATAAGGGACCAGTACCCCGCCATAGAGCTGTACCAGGCCGATGGAAGCCACCCCACTGTTGCGGGCACCTATGCGGGCGCCTGCACCTTTTATGCAGCCATCTTTCGTAAAGACCCGGCACCCGCTACCTTCAACCCCGGCATACCGGTAGCCGATGCCAACAATATTAAGAACAGCGCCAGCCTGGTAGCCTACGATAGCCTCAGCAAATGGAACATCGGCAGCTTCGATGCCTATATTGATTCCCTCTGCGGTCCTACGGGCATCGGCAATATCAGCCATACTACACTTGCCACCCTATCCCCTAACCCCGCTACCAATACCATCAGCATACGCACAGGCAATACTGCCAAACAGCGTGCAGCCATCTACAACTATATGGGCACACTGTGTAAAGAGGTAGAACTGCAGGGCAATACCGATGTGGATATTTCTGCGCTACCTGCAGGTGCTTATTTTATCCGCTTTAAAGATGGAACACAGGTGCTGAAGTTCGTAAAGTATTAAGGATGCTTGCCGCCTAGCAGCAGGTTGAGAAAGAAGACCAGGCCCAGCACATTTATACCCATACTGATCCAGAATTTCTTTTTGTCCGCATTATCGCGGTCCCTTCGGTAGGCGCGTATTTCCCTGATGCTTACGTATACCGCCATCAGGGGGAAGATCCACATGAAGTAATAGAACAGTTTGATTTCCATAGGGAGGATATGTTTGTAAGGCAATTTACTGCATCTGTTTCAGATTTCGGATAGCCCATGTCATTGAAATGGATTGACTATGCGTGGAAATTGTCTGAACCCCACCCATCCGGTCGGGCAGGCGGGATTTATGGATTAGGGGATTTTCGGGTTGTCCTTTAATGACCATGGATTGACTATGCCCTCTCGCGTCATTGCGAGGTACGAAGCAATCTCACTACAACATGGGTGTCGATCGGTTGAACTGTTCGTTGACTATGGATTGACTATGCTCTGACTATGCATTCATCATCCTTTCTCATAGCGAGTCAACCACCCCGGCCTTCGGCCACCCCTCCTAAAAACAGGAGGGGAGTTTTTCAGCAATTTATTCGCTCCTTGATTATTTTTTAGCGGTGCTCATGAGAAAGTTCCGATTTCCGGTGGAATTATAATTTCCGGTTTTTGGGGGCCCTGTGAGCTGAAAGGTGCGTGGGGATTGCCGTATTACGTTTTAGGATAATTTCCGGTTTTTTCCGGTTGGCGGAAATTGCCTCACCCGGCCTCTCCAAGGGAGAGGAGATGTTACGTAAGAAGGATGGATTATGACAATTAGTTATTTCCCTTTTCCCGGTAGGAATGAGTTATTTCCTGTTTTTTTGGAGGTGCATGGCTCAAATGCTTGCCAGTATTGCCATATGCGTGGAAATAATTATTTCTCCTTATTTCCCTTTTTTGCACAATGGTTTCCTTTTAGGAAATAACTGCTTTATGCAATATGTCTCCTTGCCTAAACCTAAGGTTACAATAAAATAAAGAACTACGGTTATCTGCATTTCTAACCCCTTATGGCTAGCTAACGAAGGGTTTGAAATTTTGGCCAACCTTGCAATATACGCTCGTTACCATGCGTTGCCTTTTTCCGAGCTGAATACTAGGGTTCCAAAGCGATCGAATAACTACCGAAAGATAAGTTTTTAGGATACACAATTTCTTTTCGTTGTCACTCTACGTTTAAAAACACCGTGAAAACACGGTGTTTTTTTATCATTCAAGTTCGTAAGTTTGTCAGATATACGCATTTAGAACATAAAAGTCTACAAATATGGCAAGAAAAACATTTTTCAGTTTCCATTACGTTCCAGATAATTGGCGAGCATCACAAGTTAGGAATATGGGAGTTATTGAGGGAAACCAACCAGCTTCTGATAATGACTGGGAAAAAGTTGTGGGTGGTGGTAATACAGCTATTCAGAAATGGATTGATGATCAACTTTCTGGCAGAACCTGTACTGTGGTTCTGATTGGGAAAGACACCGCGGATCGAAAATGGATCAACTATGAAATAGAAAAATCGTGGAAGGATGGCAAAGGCGTATTGGGCATTCATATTCATAATTTAAAAAATAGCGCTGGAGATCAGACTACCAAGGGTGCCAATCCCTTTAAGAATATATATGTCGGAGACAAAAAAATGAGTGAGATTGTAAATTGCCATGATTCGATATATTCATCAAGCACATACGTCTATGATGACATTAAAGAGAATATCGAAAAATGGATAGAAGAAGCTATTAAAATACGCAATAATTACTAAGCTAGCGGCCTGCTTGTTGTGCAGCCTCTTCTATCCATTTTTGGATGTTTTCGTATCCGCCATCTTCAATCCAGTCGTATGTTTTATACATAGTAGCCAGACATGCTTCTTTGTTATCTCTGATGACATGCATGGTATCTAGTGGATTAATCCCCTTAATATCTGTTTTAAATGCCTGTTGTTGGTGCATATATATACCGATGATGCCTCTATTTTCTAAATGAGCTTTTCGTATTTCATACCGGACCCACTTCCGTCTATATGTTTCGTATCCAATACATAAAACCAGTACGGAAGTCCCAGCCATTTGCGAGTCAATCCACTTTTTTACTTCTTTTACGCCTTGCCGTCTGATTTCTTCCCACTCAGCCTTATCAAGAAAGGGTTGCACTTCATCGCTCTTAAATACGCCACAATTTCTGATTTGAGACACTCTTAGAATATCACGCTTATAATGGAAACTAAAAAAAACTCTTCGAGCCATCAGATTAAACGTAGTTTGAATTGAAGTGAGCAACGGCTTTTTTGTCTTTTAAACTAACTGCCCACACCAAAAATCCTCCACCAAATCCTCCAACAATCATCCCCAATGGACCACCAATTATGCCGATCACAGCGCCACTCAACGTTCCAGGAACAGCTAAGTTGTAGGTTGGTTCCGCAAATACGTAGTTTACATCAATTTGGCCCTGGATTTGGCAACTCGGACATTGGATTCTTAAGACCCTTCCGTAAGAATTAAAAAGCTCCAGCCGTGTTTTAACTTGAGCATTCAAATAAATTTTTCTATTACAACCTCCGCAAGTGCAAAACAATTTCATGATTCAAAAAGCCCATTTAAAGTCATAAAAAACCTGTTTTCATTGTCTCTATTTTTCCCCCATGTAAAAATCTGTTTTTTAGCCTTAGATGTTACATTTACTCGAATTAGTGAATTTTCTATTTCCGAAATGTCAATTTGGAGCAACTCTCCCCAGGAAAATATAGAAGCGGGAGTATTGTATGTGAGGGTATTTGTCGAAATGTTCTCCTTATCTATCTCAAAACCTAATTGTTCGGCTGCCTCTAGACAATTCAGGTAAACAATATCAAAATGCTCTTTAAAGCTAAATTCCATTCGATATTTTTCGCAAATATAACGAAAAGACCTTATGGAAATTCATGTTAATCATTAACTTTACTTTCATAAGGAGTTTTAACAGCATTTGTGAACACTTGCGCTTGAAATAATTTTCACTATGACAAGTAAATATCAGGCCATTTTTATTGGAAATCCTAACCCTTTCCTTTCTGAGATTTTAAATAGCCTCTTTCAACATATAAATGATCTTGGCATTGATAAGGATGTCATCAATGTTATTGATGAAAAAAATTTCTCAGCAGACTATAAAGCGAATGCCCCTAGCTACTGTTTGTACTTTGGAGATAGCACAGGAGATTTTAAGAATCTTGATCATTTAGGACGGTTGATCAAAGATGCGACATCGATTTTACCGGTCGTTGAGGACCTTCGCATTTTTGGCAATGCTATTCCGAATGAATTGAAGGGTATAAACGGGTTTCAGCTATCTTCAAAAGAGGACATTGAGCGTTTGGTTAATTTAATTTTAGAGGGACTAAATTTACTACGACTGTCTCGACGATTATTCATTAGTTATAAGCGTGATGAATCTAGTACCGTTGCGATTCAATTGTATGAGCAGTTGGAGAAAGTAAATTTCGATGTTTTTCTAGACACACATAGTATTAAGCCAGGTGAGCCGTTTCAGGATGAGTTATGGCACAGACTTGCAGACACCGATGTTGTTGTACTTTTGAATACGCCAGGCTTTCTTAAGAGTAATTGGACCACTCAAGAACTTGCCCAGGCTAATGCGATGTCAATTGGAATATTACAACTAATATGGCCAACACATACGCTAGAAAGAGATGCCGAATTGAGTATTGCATTACAATTATATGAGACTGATTTTGGCAATGGATTGTATACTAATTCTAAAAGTTATTTGGTTGACGGCACGATTAAAAAAATTGTGGATAAAGTCGAGTCGCTGAGAGCCCGAAGTCTAGCAGCAAGACAAGATAATTTAGTAACAGAGTTTGTGGTATCAGCTCTTAAACTTAAAAAAAGAATAGACTTACAACCTGAAAAATTTATCTTACTAACCCGTTCTGACAATAAGAATATAGTAGTGATACCTACAGTAGGGGTTCCTCAAGCATTCACATACCATCAGTCAGAAGAGCTTGTTAAACAGGTCAAGTCGAAACATGTTGCTGAAATATACCTTTTGTATGACCATCGAAACATACGAAAACGGTGGATTGACCATCTTGTTTGGCTCGATCAATATCTTCCAGTTAAATCCATAAAAATCATTGATGCTGAAAAATGGCTAACAAACATTTAAATAAAATTTTCCTATCTGCTAGCATCCCTTATGAAGAAAGGGATAGGAAGTTTTATGATACTGCAGATATAATTGCTATAAGAGATGCGGTACGTGCTTTAGCAACAGTAGTGATACCTAAGGCGCAATTGATTTGGGGTGGTCATCCAGCTATTACACCGCTCATTAGGTTTGTATTAGAGAAAATGGATGTTGGCTTAAAAGAACATGTTACTCTTTATCAATCTAATTTTTTCAGAGATTTCTTTCCTAAAGACAATTTTGCATTTGAGCACATTGAAGTTACGAGAACAAATGATGACCAAGCTAGCAGTCTATCCTTAATGAGAAATGAAATGATTGGGGAAAATAACTTTCAAGCTGGAATTTTCATTGGTGGTATGGAAGGTGTTATACTTGAATACAATTTATTTAGAGAATTTCACCCAAACGCACTTATATTTCCTATAGCGAGCACTGGAGCTGCTGCTAAAATTATTTATGACGAGATGGCGATTGGAAGAGACGAGCGACTTGAAAATGATTACGCTTATATGGCCTTATTCAAAGATCTTTTAAAGCTGTAGATATAATTTCATATGGGAAAGAAAATTTTCGTGTCATATAAACATATGGATTATAATGTGCGGTCTATTTCCGAATGTAAACCAACTACAGCCAGGGATTACGTAGATAGACTCCAAGATCTCATTGAAGAGGAGGACCATATTTACAAAGGAGAGAATGACAATGAAGATTTAAGTTCATTAAGGGATACCACAATTGGTTCAAAATTGGGTGATAAAATTTTTGATAGCACTGTGACAGTGGTATTGATATCTAAAGAAATGAAAGAAAATGTATCAGAAGCAGATCAGTGGATTCCCTGGGAAGTATCGTACTCATTAAAAGAACAAAGCCGTGAAGGAAAAATTAGTAAAACAAATGCCGTGTTGGCTGTCGTTATTCCTGATAGAGAGGGGCGCTATGATTATTATATAGAGGAAAATACGTGTCCGCTCTGTAAGTGTAGGAATCTTAAAACGTATGTTTTATTCCAGATATTAAGAGACAATATGTTTAATATTAAAACACCAGAATTTACTGACTGTCCCAATCACCTAGACAGTAAACCATATCGTGGCTACTCATCATATATTTATTCCGTAAAATGGGATGATTTTGTCAAAGATATAAATAAATATTTAGACATATCAGTAAGCATTATGCAAAACATCTTAAACTATGGCTTAACAAAAGTTGTGCAATAAGTAGCATAACCTACTCAAAAGAAAGCTATCAAAACACGGCCTTCTTTTGAGTAGAATAGGAATGTTATAATGGCTTAAGTTTCCCTTTCAAGCATTCTAAAAACTTATCTCTTGGCCGGGGTGCCGGAATTGACTTACAGCAAGAATCAACTGCCTGTTCGACTTCCTGTTGTGTATAATACGGGAATTCTTCACGAATGATTTTAACAATATATTCCCTTTCGTACTTTTCATCGCAAGCAACGAAGTTTCTATCATATTTTTTCTTGTGCTTGTCATCTACGTTATTCCAACTCATAAAATTTATTTTATCGCCTACTCTATATCCTGTTTTCGGCTTACCAGGTACTTAAAAATTTTATCTCCATAATTAAAGGATTGCAGTTTTGTTATTTGTTTCAGAATATACTTTTACCCCTTTTAAATCTTTCGGGAAACTATCCCAGTTGTATGTTTTAGCTAAAATTTCTGTGATGACATCTATATGCCCTCCGGTAGGTTCATCTGCTATAAAATCAAATTCATAAATGCCATCCCTCGGCGGAGTAACATAAACATATGGCTCTAGTCTCGCATTGCTATAGCCACCTGTTCTAACCTGCCCTTTAGCATTGATTACCAATATAGGTGGCAGCTTTTTTATGATCTCAAGTTTAACTTCTGTAACCTGATAGATTTTCTTGCTCATATTGTATTTGTTGCGCCTACTCTATATCCTGTTTTCGGCATATCCAGGTTTCGTTATTATTTTGATATAAAAGTTGGGAAATTATACGTTATAAAAAACCGTGTTTTAACGGTTTTTTATAATAACAGGTTGATATACCTTTGCGGGCTTTTATTTTTTATCTAAAATGATTAACTAGTTATAACAGAAGCACAGAATCTATGATACCTAGACTCTTTAGCTGCTGAGTTGATAGATGAAAGTTATTATAGTGCTAATTACAGAGCTAGTAACATATCAATAAACTGAAGAAGCTCCGGTAGGTAAATATCATTCACAAAGAATTTTAAATTAATTGAGGAGCCAACAATATAGAGGGCTATGGGGAGAATCTAAAAGAAATCACACATTGACATTCACACATGCATAAGCAAGAGGCACCAACCGGTGTATATGAATGAATTCAGCCTCCGGCATAACAATAGGATCGAAGACGATATATTTTGAGAAAATCTAAATTATATAGCATAAATTCTGCCATTTTTTCACAATTCCTTAACTTTTAGTGCCAAAAACGCTCATTGAGTTAAATAATTATTTAATAAATTACGCTTATATGACAATTTGACTAACATTTGTAGCCTTATTGGTGCCGGTATAGGATTTGCCTTATGGCAGATAACCAAAATGTATAAATGAATAACAACGTCCTATAATGAATAGGAGAATAAGAAGAGAATGGTAAGTGGGAAAGACCACTTCGGAGGCTGTTCACCTCAATCACACAGATAAAATACCTTAAGCGGTGCGAAAGTATGAAAACTGCTGAATAAAGCAAATACTTCGAAATTTTATTGTTTCCTCGGATACCGTCCTGCTACGTGAGAATTTTCAGTGGATGAACATTAATTACAACAAATGGCAACAATTATTACTTACGATGTGCCTAGTAAGCACACAGATATCAAAAAAGCAATGTTTGCATTAGGTTATACAGACAAGTTTGTTAGTGATGGTAGATACGTTTATCTACCTAATACAACGGTTTATCATCAAACAAAAAGCCCTGTCACAGCGAGGACCGAATTACAAACTGTCTGTACTCGGCTAAATGTTCATCTTGAACGTTGTATAGCAACAGACTTAACTAACTGGTCAGCCATTTATGGCGAACCGTTTTAATGATGGACTAGCGGGCCGGTTAATTAATACTGGCCCACCATTCTTTACACTAAAAAATACAACATGGCAAAAGAACGTTCAAGGAACGAAAACGGTGAATACCGCCGGAAGCGTTCGGACTCCAAAGTCCAAAATTTGAAGGATACCTATCCTGAATTTGATGGTATCAATGGTAATACCCATTTAGGCACGTTGATGGAAAAGTATGATACTGATTCCTTAGACGGTGTGCGAAAAGCGTTGCGCCAGGAGAACAAGAAGCAATAATAATCGATGGGTGGTGCAGAAATACGCACCACCCATTATAAAGCAATTTTATGAACATAAATCTTAGTGAATGGAAATTAATTAGAAAAGGGCAGATTGATGACTCTTTTGTTGGTTTTGATGGTGATTCAATTTTCGAACTTACCGATGGATCTTTTTGGCACCAAACTGTCTATAAGTACCATTATCATTATGCTTATCGTCCTTCGGTAAGTTTTTATTATCGTGGCGGCCATACTATAATGGTGGTGGAAGGCATGAATGACTTTGTAGAGGTAGAAGAAGTAGCAGGAGAAAAATATACTATAATAAATGATTTCAGAGGATGGACTGGCCATACTTTATTTGAAATGCAGAACCATGAAATATGGAAACAAAAAGAGTATGCAAATCATTACCATTATGCTTACAGACCAGAAGCGACAATTGTACGAGTTGGTGGAGATTATATTATGACAGTAGACGGAGAATCTGTTAAAGTTATCCGGATTAAGTAAAGGAAACTTCACTCACCTTGGACTCGTGTCAGAGGTAACCACCATACTAGTTAATTATTAGCTACCTCTGTCCCTCCTCTCGGCTATCCGATATATGGTATAATTGTCAATTATTTTTCCTATTTCTTTCTATATCTATCAAGGTCAAATGTTCCAGTATATACTAAGATACTAGTTGTCATGAGATATATCGATTCAGCCTGCGCCCTAGAAAAATGTCCAGTTGAAGGATTGTGATGAGACTTAGATGAAATATTGTAGGTAGAATCTACTACTTTGGTAAGCCAAATATCGGTCTCATTCACGGTATCTGAAATCCAGTCTTTTTCGGTTTTACCTTTTATTTCATCCTTAACGATCTTAAGCTTATTTCGTATGGGGTCAAGAGCACTTCGACAATGAGCAACTGTTTTATCGTAATCACAATTTTGAAAGTACTTTATCGCCTCAGTCAATTCATCCAGGGCAGTCTTTTGCACCTCATTAATTAATTTAGATGCGGATGGGACTTCAATAATGGTGATACCTTCATATCCCATTGCTGGCAAAATTTTGTTTACCCAATTTGATTGAGGTATTTCTAAAGGAAGAGCCGGAATATCAATATCCTCAAACTCAGATACGAATTCATATGAGGTGTCATAAGCACCTTCTTTTAACTTCATTGAATTATAGATGCAAAGATGCACCGTTAACTGTATCGTAAACTCAAGGTTGGGATTTCTTAGCTTTTCAATTTGAGATAAACGGACACTATCTAATTCAAATTCCAGTGAATAATAAAACTCATTAGAATAACTTACCTTTCGATGCAAAGTGTTGTTCGCCTTGGCAATACAATTATTGAGGCCCTTAACATACATCTTTGCATCTACCCCAAGTATTCCGAATGATTGTTGTTTATTGCTGATGCTTAACGGAGTTACGATAAAAGATATAGGAATAATAAGACTAGGGCTATTTTGCCCACCGCTCCCTGTAATTTTCGTGACATCAACATGAACCTTTTGTCCCTGATGCCTAATACTAAAATATTGTTCCGACATTGTTTAGTTAACTATCCACAAAGGTATTTTAGTAAATGGAGAATACAAAGGTGTGCAATTGCACATTTCAAAATGATGTCTGCTCCACTTCGTTCTGCAGCCACAGGTAATCGGAATTCAGCTTTCATGTTCGGCAAATAATCTGCCAAGCCAAACAGGCACTTGCTACTCGTTCAGCCACTCGCTACGCAAGAACCTGTTTGCCCGATCTAAAGGGAGCTATCGCATACCCTTTAATCGGGTACGCTTGTCATATTCTTTGCAGCTCACAAGAAAGCTTCATGGCAGCTTATGTGTACTTTACAAAGCTGCGTTCATTCCCGCTCCGTTTCTTTCCATGCGTTCCATTCACTGGCTCTGCGGCAGCTTCGCAGATGCTATAGGCTCTGCACAAAGCCACTCCCCACAATAGCATCACTGCTTCACCCGGCTCTGAAGTTCATTACTCTTATTACACTCCACTACGTTCTCCATTCACTTAGCCTTGTAAAGTCCACCCGCTGCCTGTCGTTTGTGCTCGCCTGCGAAGCCACCGGCTGCGTGTCGGGCGGGTGCTGGCACAACCCCACGCGTATTTACATGCCACGCACCCGCCCTCACTGTGCGACCTGGCATTACATAGCCAGTCAGGTCGCCCCAGCCTGTGGCGCTCGCAGCTTCATTCACTACGTTATCACTTCGTTCATTTCGCTTTTACGGCGAGCAAAGGACAGCAGTGACTATGTGTTTAATCATTTAGTATCTTCGTATTAAATAGAAAGGCCATGGACAAAGAAGCAGTAAAGCAAATTGTTTTACAGAAGTTGCCTCATGAGGCAGTCTCCAAGTTTACGAGAATTCATTTCGCTATTATTGACGAAGGAATAGAAGCCTTACTAAGCGGAAAAACGACTTACAATGGCGCTATGCCCATTACAGATGATGAATGGTATATCGGAGTAAGTATGCATTTTATTACCGCTGTTGCAGCATTTGAGGGTATGCTAAAAGGTGCCAGGAATGCCTATCCTCAAGACCCTGTGAATGTTACCGTGAACTATCGTGGTGAGTCATTTACCTACGATTTTAAACCCATCGGAGTGGTGCAAGATCTCGAATAGCTATTGCGAAAAGTTTAGCACATAGTCTAGGATACACAATACTTTTGACGTAAAAAGATATGAAGCCAGCCGATCTTATTTGTTTGATTATTTTTATTATCGCTTGCATCCTTGGAGCTTTCAATAAGGAAACAAAGCAAGCGTTAGCAAAGTACTATAATATTACTCGTCCGACCCTTGCGAAGTGGATTAGATATTTTCAAAGTGATTTTACCGAAGAACAATGGCAAGCGAAAAGGACACTTGTAGGTTTTGAAGTGCAGAAGATCAAAAATACATTTGGTAGTGATCCGACATGTGTTTTAAGTAAAAAGCAAATTGCGGAACGTTCAGGCTCAGATTATAAAACCGTGGCGGCAATGGTAAAAAGACATTCAAAAAAGATTGGTCTAACTGAAGAGGCTTGGAAAGCCTGCAATTGTTTTCCTCCGACTATTTCACAAAAAATATTGGATATCTTAGGCTAAATTAAAAGTATAGATACGTTTTTTCTAACCCCCAAAATGAGAATCATGAACAAAAAGACAGTATTCGGTTGTACGTTGCTTATACTACTTGTAATTTTTCTAGTTGGCTTTTTACTTTCTGAACAACAGAAGCAAATAGCTGCACGGCAAATGGAGCGTGATGATCAAATGATGGGAAGGCTTGCTGATGCAACTTATCGGGCAAGCACATCCGTAACTACACCTCAGCAAATCGAGAAACTTTCAGAAGTAGGATTTAGACCTCATATAGAGGCACAGAAAAGCCAAAAGGACGTGTAGCATATGTACCACTTGTATTCAAAAGAAAAGGATCCGCCACCACAGCCACAACCACAGCCATCAATTCGAGGTTTGTAATGGTTTGTATAATTATTTAAAGTTGGACAATGTTTATGTTATATCAAAAAGAAAAAGACCCACCACCCCAACCACAGCCACAACCGTCCATCAAAGGGCTTTAAAGGCTATTTATTGCTATCCCAATCGTGACTATGAACAAGCAGATTGAGAGAATTAATGATGCAAGATAGCGCTTCTGCCTGCTTAGATTAACCTTACTGTTTATTTCTATGCCTTTTTGGTATCGGCATATCTCATTGTAATATAATAGTGACAGCCGATCTTCTTTTGTATAATCGTTGCGGTCGAGACTATCTATAAATATTTCCTCCGGAGGGCTTCCATTAAAAACTTCACTTTTTACATGCAGGAGCAAATAGATTGTGATGAAATTAGCGACATAGACAGAGCCGACAATAGTCAATATCCACATATTGGGCAAATGCCTAACTGATATTCCTATGAGAGCTGCAAGAAAGGTAATATTAGCGTAGAGCATTTTAAACCCCCGTTCAGTCATAGCATTCGACTGGCTTAAAACCTCACTTAGTCGAATACTAGCCTGATCAAATATGAATTTATAGCTCTCTATCCCGATTTCTTCCCAGTCGGAAATTTTAGGCTCCCATATTTCATCAATTTGTTTTGAGTTATGCATTCCGGTGGCCGCTTTTTATTAATAAAGCCAGCCTGTAAGTAGATCAGCCCCTATAACCCTTATCACTATGAAGCTGTGAAATTAAGCAAATGGCAATAAATAACAATAGGTATTTTAGAGAATTGCCTGGTGCCACAGCAAAGGTCTGCACACAGTCAAGACAGGCAAGGTCAAGCCTTTGGTTTGGGTGCGACAATCTCCACTTTACGTTACGGCACTCTCAATAAATAGCCTGCACTCCCAAGTAGTATTCTCTTACCCAAAACCTTGCCTGTCTTTCCTTTTATGCAAAATGGGGGCTTACCACAGGGCAATAAGGCTTTTTAGCAGAATTGTTTAATTGTTAACGACGAAATCTACAAACATGGCAACACGTATCGAGAAACTATCCCGCTTAATGGCAATGAGCTGGGCAATTCAAAGAAAGAAGCGCAGTACCCGCTCTAGGGCGCTTTCCCAAGCATGGGCAATTATCGGGAACGAGGATATAACGGTGTCTTACCTCGTGCAGAAACTGAACCATAATAAACCCGTCAAGCTTGCAGTCAAGAACCAGTTCAGCTTATTCCTTCAGTAAATCATTCATTCACATTTTTAAACAGACAGACATGGAAATCATAGGCAGAGTAACAAAAGACGCGGAAGTACGGAATTTAAAGGATGGACGGCAGGTAGTGGCCTTCTCCATTGCAATCAATGACTATTACAAGACCAAGACCGGAGAGAAGAAGGAAGAAACCACCTACATTAGTTGCAGCTATTGGATAAGTACAAAGGCTGCAGACCGTGTTAAGAAAGGGAGCATTATCTCCCTCTTCGGGAGAATTGGGCTTAATGCGTATAAAGGCATGGATGGGGAGTTCCACGCCAACCTGACCTTTCACGTCAATGCCATCAAGGTAGTAGCACAAAGCAAAAAAGGAGTTGCATTGGAAGTTGAATCAGGTGCAACGGGAACCAAAAACGACCTGCCATTCTAACAATATGACATAGCTACGAGTATGAAAGGAGCGTATGCTCCTTTTTTTGCGCTGACTTCTTTTCTTTGTCGGGAGCAACAAAGAGAAAGAAGCAAAAGAAAATGCATAGACATATGTGTTGTTTCCATTCTATTAATGAGTTTTATTAATTTTCTCTGTATATTTTTGTTTTTTTAACTTTAAATTTTTATTTTCGGTAAAACCTTTTCTATGAGTAAAAAAAGAGGACCTAAATTTCAAAAAATTGATCAATACCAAAAGCCGGAAGGATCTCGTGATGTAAACAACACTCAAGGCTCTTTTTTATGGCAGTATAATCATTTTAGAACTGACATATTAACGAGCCTGTTGAATGATTTAATGGACTTGGAAAATGATGGAATGGACGAAAATATTTGCCAAGGAGTACAGAAATCTTTGGGATACTTTGTTAACGCATCTACTGCAGTACCCAAAGGAGGATTTTTAAGCGGTGGCCCATTGTATAAAGAAATTGAGGAATTTCAAATTACATATGTTGGATGGAACAACATAAATGGTCGTAGCCCAGAACTTTCAAAACAAAGGAGGCAAATGCTGAGCCTATTGAGACAAAAGCGTCAGAGAATCAGCAATAAAGTTCGAAAATTACAATTCGAGTTACAAAACAATTTAGATCAAAAGATATTGGCAGATTGTTATAATGCTGTGGGAGAACTTATTAAATTAGTTCCTGGTATGTTCAAAAACCTAGCCTCCTCATATGGCGACTATCAAAAGCAGAGTTCAGCGAAAGCAAGTTTGAATTAACGGAACGTTGAATAAAAAAATCCGTTGCAATTATTTATGCAACGGACGAGAAAGTTCTTATATTGTAGATAGACGCTGTACTTGTTAGCCGTTTCCATTAAGCTAAATTATCCATCATTTGGATCTATCTCCTTAATACAATAAGGCATTGACTTATAAGAACATTCTTAGTATGTATTCTAATAATATGCATTCCTTTTGTCAACGATCTTACTATAAAGATATAGCCAAAATTATGCCACATCCGTCAACAGACTGTTAAATTATTAAGCCCCGCAATAAAAATGCGGGGCTTTTAGTTTGCCGATCTTAAGTGGAATGGCACTATTCTTCCTTCGCTCCCTCTTCTATTTCCTGCTTCATGTTAAGTATAAAGTCCGTGGCTGTCTGAGCTTGTGATGCGGCGGAGTAAATAAAGCGCTTATCGTTTTTCAGCACGGTTAGCCAGCCTTGTATGTATGCCGCATTTTGTTCAAAGTCTTCGACAACTCCTGCATAGGACTGCAAATAGCATGCGCCAATTTCTGCTACCAATTCCTCATGAGAATATGGTTCTGACCCAAATTCTGCCATTTCAATAAGGTCTTTACGATTGAGGCGGCTGCGGTGCCCGGTAGAATGCACCATTTCGTGGAAGAGCGTTACATAATAGCCTTCGGCGGTACTGAAGCTGTTTTTCTTTGGCATATTGATAAAATCCTGGAGCGGATTGTAATATGCTTTTTGCTCCTTATGCCGGATGTCTGGGCGTTGAGGCATGTTTGCCACAATGTCTTCACAGGATTGAATTGAGCCGATAACCTTAGCTATAGCTGGTACATATCCCTGTGGGATATCTTCACACTGAGCTACATTGAATACTGTGTAATATCGCAGAATAGGCTTTTTCTTGGTTTCAGGTTCTTCTCCTTCTACCTTGTTTTGGTCTTTGTCGGGATATTTCCAGTACACTACAATATGCCCTTTCTCATCCTTCTTTACCTTGCCGCCGATTTCTTTTAGCTGCTTGAAAGTGATAAAAAGGTTTTGCTCATAGCCGAGTGAAGCCAGGAGTATGAGGTTAATGCCCCGGTAATACTTTTTGGAAAAGAGGTTGCGGGGCAGGCCGCTATCTCCCCATGGTTTTCGCCAGGGTACAGTTCCTTTTTCCAGTTGCTCAATGATACGTTCTGTTACGATGGCATACACGTCCTTGTGCTGTATGCCGTTGTCCGGAGTTTTCGTGTTTGTCTCCATGATCTACATTTAATTGTGAAAGAAAATTGTTGTCTTTCTGAGTGTAGATGCTATGGCAACAGTATGTAAAGAGGGAGAATTTGCCGACTTCGGCAAATAGCGGGATTAGTCAAAGCCTTCGCTAAAGAATTCCTTTATAGAAACCCCGAGCAGTTTTGCAATTTTTATGAGAGTTGAGCTGTACATGTCCAAACCTTGCTCATACCGGCCCCACTGTACGCGGTGTATATCGTGCTCGTTTGCAAATTTCTCGTAGCTGGTATAACCCAGCTTTTTCCGCAACTGCTTAATACGTTTCCCGATCCTTTTAAGCTCCTCGTCTGCCGAAAGCGACTTCAGGGACACAATGTCATTCTTCTTAGCCATGCGGTAAAGTAAAAGAACCCATAGTGTATTGTAAACCACTATAAAATATGGATATTCATAAATATGGTTACTCATTAGTATCTTTTTATTGAAAATTTACTTATGTTTGCTCGATAAGTTTAAAAAATCAATGTTTCGCGAATGAGTAAACTGGCAGCACTGTTTGTTTTTTTCTTTTTTGTTTCTTCCGCTGGAAGTGCCCAACAGCCATTGGGTAAGATCCAGCCAGTGTTCTTTTATTTGACGCCGTATAAGACTCGCAATAATGGCTCGTTTTCTGAGTATTTGTGTATTGTTTCAGTGAGTTATGGTGTACCAACTGTTTTTAAGAAGTCTAGCCTGAATCTCAATTACAATTTTTACGATGCTAAGCACGTCGGTATAGGCCCTCTCTCAATTCGTATTGAAGTTGGAGTAAGAGATGACGTAGGGGTTGTATTGTTTACACAGAATGCTAAGAAAAAGTGGGCTGGCTACTTCGACGATGGTTTAAATGGTTTCGACGGCACTTTATATGCAAGCGGGCATAGCTATGGAGGTTTAGCCTTGTACCACTTCAACAAGCATATTCCGTTGCGCAACTTTGATGTGTATGCCGGAGTGGGGGTTGGCATTTTCATCGATTCCTGGGAGTCAAAAAATGCGCACAGTAAGCCAATCTTCAAAGACAAGGTGACGAATGCCAAAACGCTGGTATTGACGGGCATGAGGTATTATCTGACACGCCATATTGGTTTATTCATAGAAGGAGGATATCTGGGATACAGCTCCTGCAATCTTGGAACGTCCTTAAGTTTTTAACCATGAAGAGAATTAGCTACGTTTTAATAAAACAGTTTGATGCAGTGGTCTACGGTCTTGTCGGTCCCTTTGGAGTACTATATGTATTCCCGCAATTTTTTAGGGGATTAGATAGAAAACTGCATTTGATATTCCCCGTCTCAACAGTCCAAGATCATGTCGGTACGGCGTTCATGTGGGCGGGTGCTGTACTAGCCATATGGTGCGGCATTATTATGCTTCGTAATAAAAGTACGGTGAGCGCATTTTCCTGGGCGACGAAGCTTGCGCGGACGGGCCCTTACCGGGTTGTACGTCATCCCATGATGTGGGCGATACACATAGTGCTTATCGGTGAAGTAGTAGTGTGGAACTCACCGATGGTGAGCATTTGGTTTTTCCTATGGCTTCGGCTTGCGGTGCTTTATATTGATCGTCATGAAGAGCCGCACCTTCTTTCACTATTCGGAGAAAAGTATGTTGACTACAGTAAGACAACACCTCGATGGTTACCCCGCATTAAGGTTAGCAATAAACATAAGCGATCTGAGACCTTAAACAAAAGGCAGGCATAAGAACGTTAGACCAAATACAAAAAAGAAATGATAAAGTCAACCGTTAAAAAACGGTTTTTTAGTCGGGATTTTTACTATATTCTTGTGGTGGATTTTAACTAGAGCCACGTATCACTATATCATTTCAAACAGACAGGATCTTCTCAATCGATTTTACTGGACCCTATATTTTAATTCTGCCTTCAGAGCTAAAATTCTTTTTCACGTAACGGTAAGCCGTTAGCCACAAAAGAAAATAGCAGAGACCGCCTTGTGTATTGTTGCTAACCTATCACTAGTATTTCTTAACCTAAAATACATGCACATGAGACTACGAACGCTCTATTGGCTGCTAAGCACAGCCCTGATCCTCTGCCTGAGCCCACTGGCAAGGGGAATAACCATAAACGGACCTACGACCGTATGCCAGGGCAACACCGAAACCTATTGGGCACTTTATGACCCGACGATGATCTACAACTGGACCGTGACTGCAGAAGGCACGGTCACAGGCGTAGTGAATACACTGGTGCCCCTACGTTCTACCGCCGCAGTGATGTGGGTGAACAGCGGTGCTGCAACGGTAACCCTGACCCGTGTAGACCCAAACACCGGCAGCGTAATAGACGTGAGTACACTGGCAGTGACGGTAATACAGCCGCCCAGCATTTACATTACAAGCGACAGTGTGGCGGCATGTATGGCCTACATACCGCCGGGGACTGCGCTGACCGACCATGACCTATGTTACAAATATTGCGAAGGCAGCCGCGTCACCTACACGGTGAACGGTAACCTGGCAAGCTGTACCTGTACATGGGATGTGACCGGGGGAACAATAGTTAGTACCACGGCGACCACCATTGTGGTGGACTGGGGTGTACCAGGCTACGGCGTAGTCAGCGTAACCGCGGTAACGCCCTGGGGCTGCACAACTATCGAACGCGTATGCATAGAGATTGTAGAGAAACCACATTCACATATAAAGACGCAGCAAAACCTGGACACTGTACGGATATGTGACAGTACAAGTGTGACCTTTTTAGATCAATCTACCTTTTCACCAGGCTCGCCTATCATAAGCTGGTACTGGATATTTGGCGATGGATTCACAAGCGGCACACCCGGTGGGCCAAGTGTATTAGTTACACACCAATACAACACGCCGGGGACATACACAGCACAATTGGTAGTGACCAACGAGTGCGGCTGCCACGATACATCGCACGTGACCGTTATAGTGAACGACTCGACCGGGGTAAAGATAGTATGCCCTTCGGTAGTGTGCGAAAAGGACACCGCGACATACAGTGTGGATGTGACCTGCCTTACTTATGGCTGGAGCGTAACGGGAGGCACAATAGTAACCACACCGCCCTATGGCAATACGATACGAGTGGTGTGGAACAACCCAGACCCTGCAACAGGCATGGGTACGGTGACCTTTACGCCGGATACCAGCTGCCACCTGCCTTGCCCTGAGCCGGTAACGATAAACGTACCGATAGTGATGGTGCACGGGCAAATTTCAGGGCCTCTGGTGATATGCCCCGGAGAGCAAAACCTGTACAGCCTGCCGCAATGGCCAAGCACTGAGTACAACTGGTATATAACCACTACTACCGGCGCAACCATTGTAGCGACCGACCAGCCGAATGTGATAGCGGTAAACACGCTGAACCCGGGGCTGATACTGCTGCGGGTGAATTACCACAATACCTTATGGGGATGCGGAGGTACGGACACGATGAAAATAAACGTGATGCCGAAACCCACGATAATAGGCGACCATAAATTTTGCCCTGACAGGGAAACAGGACATACCTACGTGCTTAATACGGGACAGCTTGCAGATTGGAAACTGGAACTGCCCAATAATCCTGTACCCTATACGCTTGCAAATACTACCAGCTTTACCTATTTGTTCACTATACCGGGTGTGTATGTGCTAACGGCGACCAGCCCTACGGGGGCTTACTGCCCGCCTGACCCATTTGTGATATATGTACAAGCGCCACCGCCGCCACCGGACAGCATACATGGGCCTGACACCATATGCCGCGGCGTACCCACGGAGTTCATAGGTATGGACCCTATGCCGGGTACTGTGTTTGTATGGGGCGCTGTGAATGGTACTGTGAACGGGATAAATGGTGAACATACCTATGCGACCTTTACCGGCACAGGGCCTTTTGTATTGAAGCTGCAAAGGCAATGGAAAGAAGACCCCCACTGCCTGTCGGACACAATATTTAAAACGCTGGATACACCGTATATAAACCTGCAGATCACAGGACCAGACAGCCCCTGCAGCAGTTCCTTTGCCAACTATAGTGTGAACTACCAAACAGGGGAAACTTATACATGGAGTATCTACCAGCCCTCGCTGGGCACCGTGACACCTGTTACCGGCAACCCCAATGTAGAAGTGTTGTGGAACAATGCAACAGGTGCGGGACAGATAGCACTGCTGATATGCGAAATGCGAAAATGCGCAGGGACATACAGGGATACCGA
>DDET01000011.1 GCA_002336915.1 Bacteroidetes bacterium UBA1947
GACTTGGACATTTTTTCTACTTCTGCTCCGCAGATGTATTTGCCATTTTCTAAAACAAATTCAGCATCCGCATATTCAGGACGCCATTTTTTGAAAGCCTCGATATCCAGTTCGAGGCCATCCACGATATTTACATCTACACGTACTTCGTCAACTTCGTCCTTATTTTTTAAACTTGCAGATACGAAGGTGTTAGTGCCATGCTTGCGATATGCAAAGCGTGTACTCCCCTGTATCATCCCCTGGTTCACCAATTTCTTAAAAGGTTCTTCAAAGGAAATATGACCAAGGTCGTAAAGGGCTTTTGTCCACATGCGGCTGTAGAGCAGGTGGCCTACGGCGTGCTCTGTGCCTCCTATGTATATATCCACCTCGCGCCAGTAGTCTGTCGCTTTTTTGTCGGCAAATGTTTCATCGTTGTGGGGGTCCATATAGCGGAGGAAATACCAGCTGCTGCCTGCATAGCCGGGCATAGTGTTGGTCTCGCGCTGGCCTGCGGGAGTATTTACCCAATCCTGCAGGTTAGCCAATGGGCCTTGTCCTTCGGGGCCGGGCTTGTAGCTTTCTACATATGGTAATTCAACCGGCAGTTGTTGCAGTTCGGGATTGTTATTGAATATTGTTTCGTCATTGCCATAAGCAATGCCATCTACATAGATGATCGGGAATGGCTCACCCCAATAGCGCTGACGGCTAAAGCCTGCATCACGCAGGCGGTAGTTCACGCGCTTTTTACCTACACCTATTTTTACCAGTGCATCTATGGCAGCTTCAGTAGCCTGTGCTACATCCATTCCATTCAAAAAATCGCTGTTTTCTATTTTGCCTGTTTTATCGCTATATGCATTTTCACCATTATACTTGTCGCCAAAGATATTGGTGATAGATATGTCGAAGTGCTTTGCAAATGCATGGTCGCGGTCATCGCCACTGGGTACAGCCATTATAGCGCCTGTACCGTAGCCTGCCAGTACATACTCAGCTATCCAAACCGGTATTAGCTTCTTTGTAAAAGGATGAACAGCATATGCACCCGTGAAGGCACCGGTTACCTGCTTCACCTCGCTCATGCGCTCGCGCTCGCTGCGGCTTTTTACATATTGCCTGTATTCGTCTACCGTTTGTTTTTGTTCTGCTGTAGTTATACTATCCACCAACTCATGCTCAGGCGCCAGAACCATAAAGTCAACACCGAAAATCGTGTCGGGGCGAGTGGTGAACACCGTGATTGCCTCACCCAAACCCTCTCCAAAGGAGAGGGCTTCACCGCTGATCTTTTCATTATCTTCATCTCGCGTTTCATCTACTTCGGAACTTAACGCAAGTTCCTTTTTTATCGTTTCAAGTACGCTTTTGATGTCGTTAATTACCTCATCATTTGTAAACCTGATTACTTTGAAGCCCTGTTCTTCCAGGTACATTGTTCTTTGAGCGTCTTCTTCTTTCTGTTGGTCATGAATCTTTCCGTCAACTTCTACTACTAATTTTTTAGGTAGACATATAAAGTCAGCAATGAATTTCCCGACGATATGCTGCCGCCTGAATTTTGCGCCAATTTGGTTGTTCCTAATGCGCTGCCAAAGTATGTTTTCCGATTCAGTAAGATTGTTTTTGAGCTCTTTTTGAAAAGACGCTATTGAGCTATAGGCTGTGGGGTCTGCTGTTTGCCACCCTTCTTGGCCGGTAAATTTTTCTTTTTCGGACGTAGCATCTCCCTCTCCTTTGGAGAGGGCCGGGGTGAGGCAAAAACGTATCTCAGCACCATTGCTTTTGCCTATCCAGTTGCGCTGCATTTCCTTCATGGCATCGCTCCATTCCAGTTTGTCCAGGCTGCTCAGCAAACGGTCCGCATATTCTGTTATACGCAGGAACCACTGGCGCATCTGCTTGCGCTCTACTGGGTGACCTCCACGTTCTGATACACCATTCACTACCTCGTCATTGGCCAGTACTGTGCCCAATGCCTCGCACCACCATACCACGGCGTGGCCCAGGTAGGCAAGGCGATAGTTCATCAATGCATCGCGTTTTTCTTTTTCGCTAAAGCTATTCCATGCCGCAGCGTCAAAATGTAATTCGTCGTTGCCCGGTGCTGGGGTATTGATATTACCCTCTTTTTCAAATATTGCAATGAGCGAGCTGATCGATTTCGCTTTATTCTCTTTTCTATCAAACCAGCTATGGAAGAGCTGCAGGAATATCCATTGCGTCCATTTATAGTATCTAGGATCGCTGGTGCGCACTTCGCGGTCCCAGTCGTAACAGAAGCCTATATTATCCAGTTGCTCGCGGTAGCGGGCTATATTCTTTTCGGTAGTTACCGCGGGATGTTGTCCTGTTTCCAGTGCATATTGTTCAGCCGGCAGTCCAAATGCATCGTAACCCATGGGGTGCAATACATTGTAACCGCTGAGGCGCTTGTAGCGTGCATATATATCGCTGGCAATATAGCCAAGGGGGTGCCCCACATGCAGGCCTGCCCCACTGGGGTAAGGGAACATGTCGAGGATATAGAACTTAGGCTTGCCGGTATCATTGCTAACCTTATAGACATTATTTTCCTGCCAATACTTTTTCCAGTCTTTCTCTATTTTATTGAAATTATATTCCATTCTAATTCAAAATTCAAAAGCCAAAATTCAAAAGGCTTATTTCTATAGATGATAAATTTTAACGTGGCAAAAGTACAAAAAACCAGCCCTAAAAAATGTGGATATGTTTATTTGGAAACCCCTGGTCCCAAATCGTATATTGCATAGTACAGAAGCATTTTTTATATTATGAGAATGCTCGTGACGAAGTTCTTTGAAATAAAGTGAAGGGAAGCCATTGAAAAGCGGATTCCATAGATTCTGTAGTATTCTTTGGCAGGTATGCATAGTCAATATGAAGTCAATGCATAGTCAATGTATAGTCATTACGTAGTCAATGAGGGTGGATGAATAAGATGCTTGTTTCCTGTTTTAGGTAATGAAGATGCCAAAACTAGGATGCGCCAACTGGAAATTATTAAGCAATGACCGGAAATTACAGGAAGTAATTGTTCTGTGTTAGGTAGAAACATAGTCATTGTGTAGTCAATGATGGTAAATGAAGAAACGTACATTATTCCTCTTTTGGGTAATTAAGATACCCAAAAAGGAAATAACAGGAAATAATTATTCCTTTTAATATGGTAGGCCTGCAAAGGCTTTCATCCAAAATGGCCTTCTAAAAGAGGAAATAACTATCCAACAGGAAATAACCCCCGCATATCGTATTTTCACGCCATGCTTAGTTACTGGGAACAACAAAGTTTTACGCAATATGACCATATAGTGGTAGGCTCGGGTATTGTGGGGCTGAGTACGGCTATTGAACTGAAAGAGCGGTTCCCCGCTGCGAAAGTGCTGGTATTGGAAAGGGGACTGCTACCTACGGGTGCCAGTACGCGGAATGCGGGCTTTGCCTGCATGGGTAGCGTAACTGAACTGCTGGACGACCTGGAGCATATTAGCGAGACCGAGGTGCTGGAACTTTTTGAAGCGCGCAAGCTGGGACTGGAACGACTGAGGAGCAGGCTGGGCGACAGTCGCATTGGCTATGCTACCAACGGCAGCTATGAACTGGTAAGTGAAGAGGAAACGGGTGCTCTTGATAAAATTGAATACCTCAATAATTTACTAAAGCCTGTGACAGGGCAAGCAGCATTTAAATTGGCCAACGAAAAAATAGGTGAGTTTGGATTTTCTTCATCTTATACTAAGGCACTAATACAAAATACCTGTGAAGGAGAGCTGCATTCCGGTATGATGATGCGGGCGCTGCTGGATATGGTGCTGCAGCATGGGATAGAAATAAAAACGGGCGCAGATGTTGTGAGTTTTGAAGAGGATAGTGATGGTGTAAGTATTGGCCTGCATGACGCTTGCCGGAATGATGTGCTGCCACTGAGAGCGTCAAGTATTTGTATTTGTACCAATGCATTTGCCGACCAACTGTTGCCCGGTATTGATGTGAGACCGGGGCGCGGACAGGTGCTTATTACAGAGCCAATTGAGGGTTTGAAATTCAAAGGTGTTTACCATTTTGATAAGGGCTATTATTATTTCCGCGAGATAGATGGAAGGGTGCTTTTGGGCGGTGGACGTAATCTTGATTTTGAAGGCGAGACCAGTACGAACATGATCATTAATGAACAAATTCAAAAGGTGCTAACACAGAAGCTGGATGAGATCATACTGCCTGGAACTGAGTACACTATATCACAACGCTGGAGTGGCATAATGGCTTTTGGCGGCAGTAAGCAGCCGATAGTGAAGGCCTTTTCCGATAGGGTGTTTGGGGCCTTCAGGATGGGAGGAATGGGGGTGGCGCTTGGGAGCAAAGTAGCTGAACAATTAGTCAGCAAAATCCCGTAGACGGGGGACAACCTCGCCGATGGGTAATCCCATCACGTTGTAATAATCGCCATTTATTTTTTCGATGCCTATCATGCCTATCCATTCCTGTATGGCGTAGGAGCCGGCCTTGTCGAAGGGCTTATAGTTGGCTACGTAGTGCTTTATCTGCTCATCGGTAAGGGGGCGGAAGTAGACCTCGGTTGTTACGGAGAAGGCTATTTGTTTTGTTCCTTTTTGCATGCAAACGCCTGTTACTACCTGGTGCATGCGGCCTGCGAGTTGCTGCAGCATTTTTATTGCGTCTTCGGCATCGGTTGGTTTGCCGAGGATGTGATGGTCGAGCAGTACAACTGTATCTGCGGCGATGATGAGCGCATCGGGATGCATGTGCTCGATGGCTGAGGCTTTCTTTTTTGCAAGAAACTCCGGCACCAATTCGCCGGACATGCCGGGTGGGTTTGTTTCGTCGACATCGGCTATCACTATTTCAAATTCAAGCTCGGCAGCTTCCATAAGCTGCTTGCGGCGTGGCGACTGGGATGCGAGTATTATTTTATGCATGCGACTGAAAGTAATAAATGATGAGCGAGCCTACGCCCAATACCATAATGATCTTGAGCCAGCGGCTGGCAAGATGGTAATGTACGGTTGTGGCTTTGCGTTGTAAATAAAATATCCAAATAGTAATCGGGATGGCCAGGGCGAAAAGACTATAGAGGCCCATAAACCACCAGCGTGCTTCGCAGAGTTTGTATGCGGCAATTAGTAAGGGTATGATGGCTGCGACGCCTAATAGCTGCGTGAGCTGTACGGAACGTTTGAGTCCCCACTTGATGGGCATGGTAACGCAGCCCTGTTCGGCATCGCCTTTAAAGTCTTCCATGTCCTTTACGATCTCGCGCATCCAGGTGAGGGTGAAGGCGAAGTAGGCATAGACACCCAGCACCCATACAGGGTTGACAAATTTTTTGCCTGATACGTAGAGGAAATAATGTTTGTCGAGGTAATAGTGCATGGCGGGCTCGTAGAGTATGAGCATGGCAATGGTGAGGGCGGTGAGTATGGCAACGATGACATTGCCACTTACGAACTGTCGTTTAAAATCGGTAGAGTAGAACCAAAGCAGCAGGGTGCAGCTAAGCTGGAGCAATAGCCATTCGTAATGCCCGGCCTGCCGGGCCACATAGCCAGCTAACAGCAGGGCTATAATATTGAGTAATGTATGCGCGATAATGGCTTTACGACGGGGGATTTGCGTCTCCAATACTACTTTACCCGGACGGTTGATGGCATCTATCTTGATGTCGAAGTAGTCATTAATGATATATCCGGCCGCGGCAATGAGTACGGTGGACAGGGAGAGCAGAATAAAATTCCGGAAGCTGAGGAGATAGGGTATGTTTTCAAAATGTTGTGAGGGTACTATAACGCAGGCCCAGGCCAATAGCTGGGTAAGGAAAATGATCAGGAGGTTGGGCCATCTTATGAGCCGGAGCCATGCCATTAAAGAAGCTGCATTTAGGCTGCAAAATATAACAATTGCCTGATGGTTTAGTTGAGCTGCAATTATGTATTTTTAAGCGCTTAAAATTGAATGATGAGTTTATACGATAAGATACAGGAGACAGCAGCTTTTATAAAAGGAAAAATAAAAGATACACCAACGATAGGGATCATACTAGGCAGCGGCCTTGGCGGACTGGTAGATAAAGTAGAAGATGCGATATCATTTCCATATAAGGACATACCCAATTTCCCATTAGCCACGGTGCAAGGACATGCAGGCAAGCTGATATTGGGCAAGATGGGTGGCAAGCAGGTGGTGATGCTGGCGGGGAGATTTCATTATTATGAGGGCTACGATATGCAGCAAGTGACCTTCCCCGTACGGGTGATGAAGGCACTGGGTGTGGAAACACTTATTGTCTCGAACGCGGCGGGATGCATGAACGTGAACTACAAGGTGGGTGATATCATGCTGATACAGGATCATATTAACCTGTTCCCGGGGCACCCCTTGCGGGGACCTAATGATGAACGGCTGGGAGTGCGCTTTGTGGATATGAGCGAGCCTTATGCCCCGGAGCTAAGGAAACTAGCCCATGATGTGGCGGGTGAGCAGGGCCTGCAGTTGCGGGAAGGCGTATATGTGGGCTTACAAGGACCTACATTTGAAACAAGGCATGAATACCATATGCTGCATGTGATAGGCGGCGATGCTGTGGGCATGAGCACGGTGCCGGAGGTAATAGTGGCCCGCCATGGCGATATGAAGGTATTTGCCGCCAGCGTGATAACAGATATGGGCATACGCGATGAACTGAACACGATAACGCATGAGGAAGTGCTGGCAGCAGCTAATGCAGCTGCCCCCAGGCTGGCAGCGCTGGTGGCTGAAATGGTGGGCAGGATGTAAAGGGCATTGCCATGAAATAAGTTAACTTTGCCCGCAAAACCTGAAAAATTGCGTCCGTACAGGAACCGTTCATTTATTAGCCTGTTTTTAATATTGATATGCCTGCTGGTATGCGGTAATACGGCTGTGGCACAGTTGACGCCGCCACCCACCACGACCGGAATAAATGGTGTCCCGGTGCGGGATACCAATGCCAACAAAAGCAATACTAATGAATGGCATAATGAAACTGCAAACATCCATTATAAATACCTTAATTCCGAAGTAAGCTATATTCCTGATACTTCATTACATACCTTTCACCGCAGGCCTTTTTCGCAGCCGTGGAACAGGGACCTGGGGAATTTGGGTAGTCCTTCGCAAAATCTGCTCTTTACGCCTGAGCCAAGAATGGGGCCGTCACTCGGCTACCATGTATATGATGCATACCGTATCAACCCCGACAGTATAAAGTACTATAACACTACAAGGCCCTACAGCAACTTTACCTACCAACTGGGCAGTAAGCTGGAGCAGATGGCCTATATACAACATACGCAAAACATAAAGCCCTACTGGAATTTCGCTGCCGAATACAGGAAAACGACATCGCCGGGATATTATAAGATACAGCGTAACAATAATGACAATGCCAGCCTGAGCACACACTATACAGGGAAGAAAAAGCATTATGAACTGTACGGGGCGATAGTATATAACAAAGAACAGCACGATGAGAACGGAGGGATAACAGACCTGAGCCTGCTGGACAGCTCAACACTCACTGACCGCCAGCTACTGGATGTGAATTATCAAAATGATGCATATGGCAGTCAACGCTCATCGGTTGTAAACAACCTGCGCGATTTTACGGTGCTGTTGCAGCATAGCTATACATTGGGCAAAGCCGATACCCTGTACAACAAAGACTCCACTCAATATACTTACAGGTTGATACCCAGGTTCAGGTTCACACATAAGTTCGAGCTGAGCACGGAGAAGCACCAATACAAGGATATGTATCCTGATTCGCTGCGTTATACAGGTTTTTTTGAACAATATTTCAGCCCGAACGGTGGGGCAGATTCTGTTTATTCGGTGCAGAAGTGGTTTTGGGTTGATAATAAGGTCTTGCTGAACGGATTTGTGGGAAAGCCGGAGAAACAACTAAGCTTTTATGCGGGCATAGGTAACAGGTATGACCGCTTTACGACGGACTATCTTAAGGGAAAGGACGAAAGCAATAATGTAAGCAATTATGTGACGGGAGAGCTGAAAAAAGAAGCACTTGAGGCAGGACAATGGTCGTACGGGGCAGATGCACAGTTATACGTTACGGGTGCGCCGGTAGGCGATTTTTCGCTTCATGCGTACCTTGGTAAAGATCTTGGCAATAAATGGGGCAGCGTGAAAGCAGGCTTTATGCAACAGCTCAACAGTGCCCCTTATAACTATACTGAGTACCGCAACCAGTACAAGTTTGTGAACAAAAGTTTTGGAAAGGAAAGTGTGACACAAGTGTATGCTACATTCGAAAGTCCGAAGTTGAAGTTGTGGGCGGGCCTTCGCAACTATCTTGTGGCCAATTACATTTACCTGAGTGCGCCCTACACACCTGCGCAGTATAGCCCGGCATTTAATATCACCCAGGTATGGCTGCGTAAAATATTTACCGTGGGCAGCCTGGTGCTGGACAATGAACTGGCCTATCAACAAAACGCGGGCTCAGCACCTATTAATGTGCCTGCGCTTATGGGGCGGCACCAGTTGAGTATCGAAAGGTTCATGTTCAAACGTGCTTTGAAAATAGCAACGGGGGTTGAGGTTCGTTACCAGACTTCTTATGCACCCGCCGGTTACGATCCCTTCCTGAACCGCTTTTACTACCAGGATGCTTATACGGTTACCAATACTCCCGAAGGCTCTGTGTTCTTTAATTTCCGGATAAAACAATTCAGGGCATACTTTATGCTGGACCAGGTGCAGCAACTGCTTACACGCAACACTATTATATCATCCGGCTATGCGGCACAGAATTTTATGATCCGGTTCGGATTTACCTGGATACTCATCAACTAAGAGGTAACTACTCAGTCAGCGTCTCTTCAATTCCTTGTTTTATTGCCTGGCCTTCCGCGGAACTTGCGGTTGGGAAAGTGATGATGAACGTTGTGCCTTTGCCAGGGTTGGAATTAACATCTATGGTTGCCTTGTGCGCCTGCAGAATATTTAGGGTGAAGGCTAGTCCCAAGCCCATGCCGTTCCTCTTTTGAGTATAGTACGGTTCGAAAAGGCGGGAGATGTTCTCTTCGCTGATGCCGCAGCCATTGTCGGTGATCTGTACGGTAGCGTATTGGGGAGTGGTGTGAAATAATATTGAAAGCTGCCCCTTCTCGTCTTCCATTGCCTCGATGGCGTTGGTGACAATGTTGAGCAATGCGAGCTCCAGCTTCTCCCGGTCGGCAAATATGCGCACCTCGTCGTTGGGGTAGCTCACCTTCAGCTTGATGCGTTTCAGCGTAAGGCGATCGATGGTGGACGAGATGACATTGTCCAGTATGGTTTGCAGGACATCTTCTTTTAACTGTATCTCGGAAGGCCTGGAGGTATTAAGCAGTTCACTTATGAGGTCACTGATACGTTTGCTGTTACGTTGGATAATGTTCATGTACAGCAGGGAGCCTTCATCTTTTATATCCTGCTGCATTTGCTCTACGGAAAGGGTGATATTATTGAGGGGATTACGTACTTCGTGTGCAAGAGTGCGCACCAACCTGCCTGCTGCTGCCAGTTTTTCGGCCTGCAGGGTAGCCTTTTCCATTTTTTTCAGGTTGGTGATATCGTGTATTATACCCTGGATATAACCGCCGTGCCCTGCATTATCTTCCACGGTGGCCGATAATACGCAGGTCCTGCGTTCGTTGTTTTTGGTGCAGAGAACGACTTCCCAGTCATTTATTTCATTGAAGGCTAACAGGGATTGGACCAGGAAGTTCTTGTGCTGCTGTTGTTCAATGAGATCGCTGAGGTTCATTTTTAGTATTTCGTCCTTCTCGTAACCCAGCAAGTGCACAGCATCGTTTACGTCCCTGAAATTCAAGTCTGTATCAGTGATGAAAACAAGGTCTTTTGATTTTTCGAAGATGCTGCGGTAGCGACGCTCGTTTGCTTTGAGTGCTTTGAGTGTAGCTGTACGGCCGAGGGCATAGCGTATGCTGCGTTCCATTTTTTCGATGGATAGCTCGGTTTTCACGAGATAATCCACCGCGCCCAGTTGCATGGCCTCAATGTCCACTTCATAGTTGCCTTTACCGGTAAGAAGAATGATGGGATCCTCACAACCATTCTGCAAGGCTTCCTTCAACAGGTCGACGCCTGATTTTGCGCCAAGGCGATAGTCGACAAAATACAGGTTGTAGTCGCCTTGCACCATGTGGGCGAGCGCGTCTTTATACCTTGGGCACCATTCAATTACGTACCTGGTGTTGGGTATATGCCTTATGTAATCGCCGGTGATAATAAAATCATCTTCGTCATCGTCAACGATCAATATTTTTACAAGGCTGTCCTGCATGGTGTGAAATTAGGTTTTGTTCTGTTTTGCGGGCAGTATAATGGAGAATTGCGCTCCCTGTCCCGGTATGTTTTCCGCTGATATTAATCCGCCGTGGTTTTCGGTTATTTTTTTGCAGATAGCCAGGCCGATACCCGAGCCTGAATATTCTGATTTGGCATGGAGGCGCTGGAATATCTGGAATATTTTTTCAGCATATTCGCTTTCGAAGCCGATGCCGTTGTCGGTTATTTGAATTTTATAGTAAGTGACCTGCAAGGGCAAGTGCAATTTGATGGCCTCGCTTTCCTCCAGCGGGGCTGAGGTGATGCCGATTACAGGAGCAACACCCGGTTTCCTGAATTTTATGGCGTTACCAAGTATGTTTGTAAACAGCTGTTTCATCTGGCTGTGAACGGCGTCTATTGTGGGAAGGGCATCGCTTTTAACGGTAGTGGAAGTTTCTTCGATCACCAGATCTAATTCCGTTTTAACCTCACGTAACACAAACCCGAGATTCACTTCGGCAAAAGGCTGTGTCGATTTAGACAGCCTCGAAAAGTCGAGTAAATTGTCAATAAGCATACGCATGCTGCCTGCTGAGGCAATGATACGCTGCAGGTACATCAGTCCATCGCCGGAGAGCACATCTTTGTATTTTTCCGTTAGCCTGTCACTGAATGTGCTGATTTTACGTAAAGGCTCCTGCAGATCGTGGCTGGCAACATAGGCGAACTCTTCCAATTCTTTGTTGGACCTGTTCAGTTCAGACACGTTCCGCTTCAGGTCTTCTTCTATCTTATTTTGTTCTGTTATGTCGCGGATGCTTCCCAGCAGCTTTACCGGTTTACCTTTCTCATCGCGCAGTACTTCTATCAGAATATCTATGGCTTTGATATTGTTCTTTGCAGTGATGATCTTCATTTTAAGAGTCTTCGTGCTGCCGTTAGCCAGTAGTTGTTCCAGTAGCTTCTCCACCTCGTCTGCATCGTCAGGGTGTGTGTACTGAGCCAGTATATTGCGGTTGAGGTAGGTGCTGCGGTCATCTATTTCGTAGATGTCATACACTCTTTCGGACCAGAATATCTTATCGGCTGCAATTATCCATTCGAATGTGCCGAAGTTAGTGTTGTTAAACTGCTCAAGGAATAACTCGCGCGTATCGAAGGAGATGAAGGGCATTGGCCATTTGGAAAGATCGGGCAGGATAAGGAGGTGAAACAGGGGTTGTTCACCTTGCTGCCCATCGCTTACCGGTGCGGCATATAGATAAAATGATTTAAGACGCCTGTCGGTTGTCTTTAATGCATATATGCCGTATTTACTTCTGGCCTCGGGGTGATCATAAACCAGCTTCAGTTGGGTCCTCAGCCTCAGTTGCTGTGCTTCATCCATGAGGGCGTTGAATGAGAAGCCCGCTTTGCCGTCGTTTTTTTCACTAAGGCCGGTAAGCGTTTCAAACTGCTGGTTGCAGTACTTTACCTGCAGCGTGTCATAATCTATGACAGCAACGGAACCGGGGCCTGAGGCCAGTATATTCCGGATAAAATTTTCCTGTGTACCAGTTGGCAAAATGTCCGACATACAAAAAGGCATTATACCTGTATAAATACAGGTTAGGCATTAGTCAATATTGAAGGCTTTGAACTGCTTCATTTTGTTATACAATGTTTTCCTGTCGATATTGAGGAGTTTAGCAGCTTTACTCTTGTTAAAGTTGGCCTGTTTCAGTGCATCCAATATTACTTCGTATTCGGCATCCAGGTTAGCGCTCTTCAATTTGTTCTCGTATGGTATCGCCGCTGCCGCCTGTTCTGTATCGGCATTGCTGTTTTTCTTCGCGGTGAAAACGGATGGGGTATCAAATTGCAGCTTATGGAAGTTGGTGATCTCAAAGGGCAGTGACTTAATTTCCACATAGTCCCCATCTGTAAGCAGAGTGGAGCGTTTTACTACGTTTTTCAACTCGCGCAGGTTACCATACCATACGTAGTTGTTGAATATGTCTTCCACCTCTTTTGAGAAGCCTTTTACGTTCTTGCCTAATTCTTCGTTGGTAAGTGCAAGGAAATGTTTGGCAAAGACCATGATGTCTTTTGACCTTTCCCGAAGCGGTGGGACCTCGATGCTAAATTCATTAAAGCGGTGATAAAGATCTTCCCTGAATTTGCCACTGCGGGCAGCATCCCAAAGCTTTTCGTTACTGGCTACGATAATACGTACATCCAGATCAATATCTTTAGTGCCGCCAACACGCCTTATTTTACGCTCCTGCACTACGCGTAGCAACGAAACTTGTATGTCGTAAGAAAGATTGCCTATCTCATCAAGAAAGATGGTCCCCTCATTAGCTATTTCAAGGCTGCCGATTTTTTGATTCAATGCCCCGGTGAATGCTCCCTTTTCATGGCCGAACAGCTCACTGCCTGCCAGTTCCTTGGAGAGCGCACCGCAATCAATAGCTACAAAAGGTTTGTTTGCCCTTTTGCTTTTCTGGTGTATCTGCTGCGCTATGACCTCCTTACCACTACCGCTTTCGCCATAGATTATGACACTAAAGTTAGTAGGGGCGACTAAATCTATTTGTTTTATGATGTTTATAAATTCCGGTGTATCCCCAATGATATATTTGCCGCCCGCGGTGGTTTTAGCTTTAGGCCCCGCACCATTCGTTGTAACCGGGCCCATAGCAGGCTTTACGATCACCTTTTCAGAATTATCGGGCGAAAGGGCTTTTTTAATCGTAAGCAATATCTCGTCCGGGAAGAGGGGTTTAGTAACGTAATCGTAGGCACCCAGTTTCATTACTTCTACAGCATCTTTTACATCACTATAGCCTGTTATAATTATTACAGGTATACCGGGGTGCATTTCTTTGATCTTTCCCAATAATTCAGCACCAGTCATGTCTTCGAGCCTGAAATCGCAGAGAGCGATATCGGGCTGGTTCTTTTTCATCCATTCTATTGCCGCCTTGCCACTGTTTATTGCCGATACCTCATAACCGTTCCGGGTAAGGAAACGGTCAAGAAGGAGGCACATATCATTATCGTCATCGATAACAAGTACTTTACTCATATGTTTCAGTTGTGTGTGTTGTAATGTGTAATATACGCTTTTATGCCCATACTGCCCTGATCTGGGCTATTGGTATCTGCATTTGCTCCCGGTATTTAGCCACAGTGCGCCGTGCAATGTTATAGCCCTGTGATGACAAAATATTTACCAATTGCTGATCCGTATATGGGTGCTGCCTGTCTTCTTTGGATATGGCATCTTCTATTACAGATTGTATCACCTTATTGCTTATCACTTCACCTTTTTTATCAGCTATGCCTTCACTGAAGAGCTTTTTGAGATAAATAAGGCCGAAATGCGTATCTGCATACTTATTACTGGTGATGCGTGAAATGGTTGATATGTCCAGGCCGGTGAGGTCAGAAATATTGCGCAGCACCATTGGTTTGAGCAAGTGTATATCACCTTCCATAAAATACTCCTGCTGCACTTCTACAATGCATTTCATAATACGCATCATTGTGTCTTCCCTTTGTTTTACTGCATTTACAAACCATTGTGCGGATTGCAATTTGCTTTTCACATATTGGTTGGCAGTACGGTCGCGGCTGCTTACCTGGCTGGCCAGCTGGTCATACAGGCTTTGATTTACAAATACATTGCCCGAGCGGCCTGAATGTAAGTTCACGAATAGCTTATCACCGTAACGGGTAATGATGAAATCAGGTATGATGGTATTCCTGTGTTCCACACCTGTGGCATTCTCAACCACAGGATGAAAATTGAGTGCGCCTATAACAGATAATACCTGTTTTAGCTCGTCCTCGTTAATGTTCAGTGCGTGGTGTATTTTTTCAAACTGCCTGTGCATAAGGTCCTGGTAGTGGCTTTCAACGAGTTTCAGCGCACATTTTACACCGGGCAGTTCCTGGTCCATATTTTTCAACTGGAGCAGCAGACATTCCTGTATGCTGCATGCACCAATGCCTATAGGGTCCAATGTTTGCACAATGGACAGGCCGTGTTTGATCGCTTTCATTTCTACTACGGTTTGCAGGTGGAATGAAAGATCGTCAGCTACTTCCTGTAGCGAGCGGTCCATAAGGCCATTGCTGTTCAGTATATCTATCAGGTACTCGCATAATGCCACATCCTGCTCCGGAAGGTTGAGCAGGCGCAACTGTTGCTTTGCATCTTCCTTAAAGTCCGTATAAGCAGCCAAAGGCCTTTCCGGGCACTCCTCGGTGGCAAAATAATTGCCATATTCGCTCTTGTAGTCGGGCAAATCATCGTATCCATGTTCATCCCAATCTTCAAAATCGGCTTCCTTGTCTTTCGACGGTTTTTCGATGGTGGCATCATTATCCTCTGTTGCCTGTGTATCGAGGAAAGGATTCTCATCTAGCTCGTTCTTGATCCTTTGCTCCAATTCCATTGTATTCAGGAAATACAAGTTTAACAACTGTATCTGCTGTGGCAAAATTTTTAGTGTCTGCTTCTGTGTCTGTTGCTGTGAGATCATAAGAATATGGATTTCATGTTGTACAGACTATAAGACAAGCTTGGAGCCAAATTTTTATTTTCAGAATTATTTTCGCAAATGATTTTACAATGCGCTAATAATCATATATTTATGAAACATCCGCCACTTGCGTATTTGATAAGGTATAGTTAATTTAACAAGTTATCTTGTTGAGCTTGAGGAATATATTCTACAAAAAGATAGAAATTTGACCACCGTCCATGAAAAGAAGATTGCGATTTATCATTATTGCCTTTTCCATATCATTTGCGATAATGGCGATCCTCTCTCTTTTTTCGCTGAAAGAATTTGATACACTGATCAGCTATTCAAACCAGGTGGACCATTCCCAGAAGGTCATTTCACAATTATATAAACTTGAAGGTGAAATAAAAGACATAGATAAAACCGAACGGGGTTATATGCTTACCCATGATACGATCTATCTAAATAGCATGTACAGGCATATGGACAGCCTATATCCCATAGCCGACAGGATAAAACTATTGGTGAAAGACAATGCGTCCCAAAAAGAAAGTATCATTCTTGTAAAAACTTTCCTTGCAGAACGTATTTCGTACATCAGGAATAACGTGTCTTACCTTGATTCCGCACACTCAATGGTGCCTTCTTCCTTTTACTATGACGGGCGCGAGGCTATGAAAAAATGCATGCAACGTTTAAGAGGTATGCAGGCCGAAGAAGATAAGCTGCTTGCTGAACGGGCAGACAGTAAGAAACTGTACGAACAAATAACAGCCGACACACTGAAATACCTGCTGATCATTTTCAGTGTTATCACTATTGCTATCTTCATCCTGATGGTGCGGGAGCTGAAGAAAAGGATAAGCTACCAGCGCCAGCTGCAGGTAAAAGTGGTGGACCTGCAGCGATCGCACACCGAACTCGAACAGATAGCATACGCTGCATCTCACGACCTGCAGGAGCCGCTCAGGAAAATACAAGTCTTTAGCAATCGCCTGGTATACCTTAAAAAAGACGAGCTAGACAATGAAAGTAAGGTGACGATGGAAAAAGTTAATGACGCCGCCGGACGCATGCAGGAACTTATTGAGGACTTGGTGAACCTGACCAGCCTGACCAAAGAGGACACAAAAAAAGAGACCGTGGACCTTAATATGGTTTTGCGGAACGTGATGAGTGACCTGGACACTAAAATAGAGGAGAAAAACGCAGTAATAAACAGCAAAGACTTGCCGAAGATCAAAGGTAGCCTTGAGCAATTGAATATTCTTTTCAAGTCGCTGCTGGACAATGCCATCAAATTCTCAAAGGATGGCCTGCCCCCGGAAATATTAGTATTCAGTGACCTGGTGCCGGGCGATGAACTGACCGATATTAATAAGAACCTTGCAAAGAGGCGTTTTTACAGGATAACGGTATCGGATAACGGTATCGGGTTCGATAACAAATTTGCGTACAAACTTTTCAGGATATTCCAGCGGCTTCATAACCAACAGTCGCAGTATGAGGGTAAAGGTATTGGCCTGGCCATATGCCAGCGTATAATGACCAATCATGAAGGCCATATCCTTGCTCATGGCCACTCGGAAGTGGGAGCTACATTTAAATTATTCTTCCCGGTGGAGGAGTAAATACCCCAACAAAGTAAGGGCTATGTGCGAGGACTTTAACATCCGTGCACATAGCCCTTAATCATAGGCTACCTTTAGTAACCTAGGCGGTAAATCCCTTTTCTGCTTTGTCCACCTTTTTATTAATGGCTTCCACTTCGTTCATGAAAGCAGTTACCTTCTCATCGGAGTAGGGGCCATAGGCGTCTATCAATGTTCCTTTCTGCCCGTCCGCAGTCTCTATTACGTACATGATCGCATTATCGCCGGGATCAGATTGTCCTTCAAAGCGATAAAAATTAATCACATTCACCTCTTCGGGTTTGAAATGTTTGTCCTTAGCTGACGAATACAATCCCTCTCGTGTAACCTTAAAATTATCTGTATAGCCATCTTTGGTCACCTTGTTCACACATGAGGTCAATGTGTTCATAAAGGCCGGCCTGTCCGATCCGTTGTTATATTCCTGAGTCCACATAGCTTGTTGTTTTATTTACTAGCATATAGAAAATATGCTGCCAGCTTTCATTTTTCTACGTTAAATTATAGTTTGTTGATAAAGAGCTATTTGTAAGTGGCTTTTATATTGTATGAGATTTATATTGTGCGAATAGCTATCTATAAAATGTGGTTAATGTAGAAATGCTTCTACATAGACGAAATTGTAACAACGGAAAAACCGGCTGCTTGAGCCGGTTTCCAGTTTTAATAGTGCTTAAAACAAGGGTAATTACTTTGACATCTTATCCTGCATTCCCTTCATCATATCAAGGTGGGTATGCAATTTGGGTAATGCGCCGTCTATTATAGCTTTCAGGTCGGGGTCTGTAACTTTGCCCTGTGCCTTTTCAAATTTGTCAATTGCGTCGTTGTGCGCGTCAACCATTTTGTCTACCCAGGCTTTGTCCCAATCTTTTCCGGGTTTTTCGTTTATTGAAGCCAAACCAGTAGTGTCAACTGTTGGAACTTCTATGCTTTTTTTGGATGCATAGCCTGCGACTTGGTCGCCAAGGGCTTTGTGGTCTTTTAGCATCATTTTGGCGTGTGCCTTAAGCTCTTTACTAGTGCCGTGATCTATGCCTGCTTGTATCCATGCAATTTCTTTGGTATTATCTGATGAGGCATCAGATACAAAGCTTTTGTTAGGATCAGGCGTCAATGCAGCCTTCGCCGTGTCTACTGCAGCACTTACTTTTTCTCCAAGTGTTGCAGTATCGGTAGTTGTTGTGGTAGTGGAGCTTTCGCTGTTGCCGCATGATGCTAATGTTACAGCACCCGCCATAAGGAAAAGGCTCAAAACTTTGATTGGTTTCATACTCGTTTGGTTTTTGTGTTATGGTTATTAAATAAGGGATCTATACCGCACTGTGTGCATCGCGGTATTTTTTGATGACGTTGTGTGAATTTTTCAGCGCCTGCTGCTGCTCCGCGATCAATTGGCGGCAATCTTCGTCCAGCGGAATGTCGGCAGCCAGCGCGGCATCATACGCACGTTGGGCAGCATCTTCCCCAAATTCGCAAGACTCCAGGATGGCTTTGCGGTCACTTCCGGTAAAGGTTGCCTTTACATCCATCCAGGCCCTGTATATCTTGCCCGATGTAGTAGTTTCGTCCTCTATGGTACCGCCATGTTTATGCACATGTTCTGTCAGCTCGGTTTTGTATTGCTCGCTTTCTTTTATCATACCGTCAAAAAGGCTCTTTAGATCTATATCCAGATCGTTCGACTCCTTGATAGCTCGTTGGTAGCCTGCAATACGGTCATTATTGATTTTAACCAGATCGTTTAGTATTTCGATTATTTGTTCGTTGGCTTCCATAAAAGGTGTTTTGTGTTTGGAATATCCTTTTAAAAATTATGCCATGTAGTTTAATCGCCTGTATTGCAAACTTTAAAAATTTGTCACGAAATCGTATAATTGCCAATATGTTACAGCGGATTTGCAAATATTTATTAGGATAAATCCCTTATTTTGCCTCGTAATCTCATTTTAATGGAAACCATTTTAGAAATACTGAAGTATACCATACCCGCCATCATAGTGGTGATATGCTGTTATGTTATTATCAACAAGTTTTTGGTGAGCGAATTGAAAAGGAAGCAATTTGCATTGCTGCACGAAACCCAGAACATAACCATTCCGCTCAGGCTGCAGGCTTACGAGCGTCTGGCCTTGTTCACAGAGCGCATGCATCCGCGCCAGCTGATACCAAGAGTATATGAGCAGGGTATGACGGTGAGCGACCTGCAACAATCCTTGCTGTTCGCTATAAAGACGGAGTTTGAACACAACCTGACACAACAGATATACGTATCGAAAGAGGTATGGAGTACAGTTACTACCGTAAAGGAGCAGGAGCTGAATATGATAAGCCATATTGCCAAGCAACTGAAGCCCGACGCACCTGCAAAGGAGCTGCATATAAAGATCGTGGACTTTGTGATATCGACAGAAAGCGCCATGCCAACCGAAATAGCCCTGCAGGTGATCAATGAAGAAGCAAAACGCGTGTTGTCGTACGGCGCGCAGGCTTAAATTAAAGTATCCAAAAAGTGGAGCAGAAAAAAAAGATAATTACCGATTCCGGTATTGAAATAAAGCAATTGTATTGTGAGCCGGTGCCTATGAGCGAAAAGCCCGGTGAATTTCCGTTTACCCGTGGTGTGCATGCGGCCATGTACCGAGACAGGCCCTGGACCATGCGCCAATATGCAGGGTTTAGTACTGCAGAGGAATCAAATAAACGTTACCATTTTTTACTCGGGCAGGGCGTAATGGGGCTTTCGGTAGCCTTCGACCTGCCTACCCAGATCGGCTACGACTCAGACCATGCAATGTCGGAAGGGGAAGTAGGCAAGGTGGGTGTGGCCATAGACTCGCTGGAGGATATGGAGCTGCTTTTTAAAGACATAAAGCTGGAAGACATTTCCACCTCAATGACGATCAATGCGACTGCATTTATATTGCTATCCCTATACATAGCGCTGGCAAAAAAGCAGGGAGCCGATATAAAGAAGATATCGGGCACGATACAAAATGATATTTTGAAGGAATATGCGGCGCGCGGCACATATATATATCCGCCGGCGCCTTCTATGAGGCTGATCACTGATATTTTTGAGTATTGCAGTAAAGAAGTGCCTAAATGGAACACCATTTCCATATCGGGCTATCATATACGCGAGGCGGGATCTGATGCGGTGCAGGAGCTGGCATTCACGCTAGCTAACGGAAAGGCCTATTTGCAAGCAGCTATTGAGAAGGGGCTGGATATAAATGTATTTGCGCAGCGACTGTCGTTCTTTTTCAATGCGCATAATAATGTGTTTGAGGAAGTGGCTAAGTTCAGGGCTGCACGCCGTATGTGGGCAAAAATGACCAAAGACCTTGGCGCCACAGACCCCAAAGCGCAAATGCTGCGTTTCCATACGCAGACCGGTGGCAGTACACTTACCGCACAACAACCTAAGAATAATATAGTGCGAGTGACTCTCCAGGCATTGAGCGCCGTATTAGGGGGCACGCAATCTTTGCACACCAACGGATATGACGAGGCGCTGTCACTGCCTACCGAGGAAGCAGCGAGCATAGCACTGCGCACCCAGCAAATAGTGGCCTATGAAAGTGGTGCTACGCAGACGGTGGACCCCCTGGGTGGCTCGTATTACGTGGAAGCACTTACCAATGAGGTAGAAGCTGCGGCATGGAAGCTGATAGAAAAAATTGACGTGATGGGTGGCTCGGTAAAAGCCATAGAGGCTGGGTTTATACAGGAAGAAATAGCCCGATCGGCGTACGCTTATAACAAGGCGATAGAGAACGGCGAAAAAATAATAGTAGGGGTAAATAAATTTACCTCTAAAGAAACAAACGATACGCCGCTGCTGAAGATAAATGATTCCATCCGCGTAGTGCAATCAGAAAAACTGAGGATACTGCGCGAAAAACGCGATAGCCTGAAAGCCGCAGCCTGCCTTGAGAAGATACGCCTGCAAGCAAGCACTAAAGAGAACCTGATGCCGGCCGTAATAGATGCGGTAGAAAACCTTTGTACCCTTGGTGAAATAGCAGATACCCTGCGCGGTGTATGGGGAGAGTATAAGGGCTAAGGTATATGTATCAGTGAGTCTTTCCTGTTGATAGAACGCTGTTCCCAGGCGTAGGCACTCTGCACTACATCTTCATAGCTTTCTATGCCTTCTTTTACGTGGTGAAAACGCAGGTAACCATCATAGAAGCCATTACTATATCGGCTTAAGCTGCTGCGATATCTTTTGTTTATAGCCCTTAAGGTGTCTAAATGAGCTACGCTGATAGGGTTCAGTGTTTTGTACAAACGCCGGGCAGTTGCGGAATCTTCCATTTTCAGCCGGCTATGTACATAGAGCCATAAATTAAAATGGCCGGAGTAATTGAACGTAGTGTCATTGACTTTGGTGTTAAGTGCATAGGCCAATAAATTGGCATCATCTTCGGCTGCGATGCCGGTTTGATGCCCCAACTCATGACATATTACAAAAGGCAACAGAAAATCGGGGAGATGGCTGTTCACCTGCGCCTCGCCGGTAAATGGATTGTAGTAGCCTTGCACCCCCATGTATTGCATCAATTGTCCGAACAGGGAGGGTTTAACTTTAAGGCCTTTCAGCTTAGCAGGCATATCCGTATTGCTACGGTAATAGTTTACTGCCTTCAAGGCTATTTCTTCGAAAGGCGCAGAGTGATAGTGAGGTGCTTCGCTGTTCAGTTTGGCTATAAGGTAGCGGTCGAACGCGTAAAGCGTGGTGTCACTGTCCAGGGTGTTGTCGTTCAGTTGCCAAACCTCGCTGAGGGAAGGACTATTATAATTGCCGGCCCAGCCAAGGAAGAATAAGAGGTAGATGATGCACAAGCCGGTAAGCCCACGCAGCAGCGAGGCGGCCAATGAATGTTTGCGTTGCCTAAAGTGCGACAAAAAGAACACACACCTTGTAATAAAGACAAGCAGTAAAATGCCGGCGGAAATATAAATGATATCGCCAAAGCTGAAAGGGACATTACCAAATATCGTATTGCGTAACGATTGGAATGGCTGAAAGATATGCGAAATATAGCAGGCGACCGATGCCGGATAGGCCGGTAGAATATACAGTAGCGCCACTAATACTGCGACCAATACTCCAAGGATAATTAACCTTTTTTTATAGGGCCTGCCTTCCGTCATAACGTTTCCATTCCTTTATCTTAGTACATTTGGGAGCTTTTCGTTCTTATGCTTTTAAAACTTTATCGATTAAACTTTAGCTCTTGTAATTTATCTATTAAATAAACATAATGAACTTATCCCGCTACTTTTTTTTAACAGGTATTGTGATTCTTCTTGCCGTCGGATGTAAAAATGACAAAGAGGAAGCATTGGCTGCAAAAAATGCAAAGGGGCCAAAAACTTTGATCGCGGAAGGTTTTGTTGTGAGCGCCCAGCCTTTTCGCGACGAATTTGTTGCCAGCGGTTCATTGCTTGCAAACGAGGAAGTAGAGATACACCCGGAAGTGGCGGGGCGTATAACCGGCTTGTTTTTTAAGGAAGGGGCGCATGTGTCGAAAGGCCAAAGATTGTTGCAGCTATCCGATGCAGATATAAGGGCCCAGTTACAAAAATCGAAGGCGCAACGCCAACTGCAAGTGAAGATACAGCAGCGGCAGGAAGAATTGCTTAGGGTAGGTGGTATAAGCAAGCAGGACTATGAAACCACGACCACGCAGATACAATCGATAGACGCTGATATTGCATACGCAGAAGCACAATTAAGGAAGCTCACAATTCTCGCACCTTTTGAAGGTACGATAGGTATACGAAGCGTGAGTATCGGTGCAATCATTTCTCCATCCACAATAGTGGCCACGCTGCAGCAAACGCATCCTTTAAAGATGGATTTTAATGTGCCCGATCAGTATAAGGCAGCTGTGTCTAATGGCAAAGAAGTGCTTTTCTCGGTTTCAGGCAGCCTGGATACATTGAAGGGAACAATAAGTGCGGTGGATCCAGCTGCCAGTGCATCGACGCGAACAATAAAGGTGCGGGCTATCGTACCCAACCCCACTGGCAAATTACTGCCCGGCTCTTTTGCGCATGTAATGATACCCTTCGAGGTAAGCAACAGCGCGATCCTGGTGCCCTCACAGTCGATAATACCTACTACAAAGGATAAGCAGGTGGCAGTGGTAAAAGATGGCAAGGCAAACCTTGTGACCGTTATCACCGGTACCCGCACCAATGATAAGGTACAAATCGTGCAGGGCTTGCAGGTAGGTGACACGATTATAACCACAGGGATAATGCAGGTAAAGCAGGGAATGGCCGTCAAAATAGGCAAGGTGCATGGTTAGCGCAGGCCTTATTTCCTGAAAAGGCTTAACTTTAAGGTACATGAGGCAGCGTCTATACATATTGCTTTTCTGTTTGCCCCTTTATTTTGGCCGGGCAGCTGCGCAAATCCCGGATGGTTCTACAGCCCCTGATTTTACTTTCACTGATATAAGCGGGAATATCCAAAACCTGTATTCTAACCTGAACCAGGGAAAGTATGTGGCTATAGACATATCAGCAACCTGGTGTTCGCCCTGCTGGAATTATCATAATGGTGGTGTGATGGACAGCATATATCAGGCGCATGATATGCCCGGGACCGGCGACTGGAAAGTAATGTTCATAGAGGCCGATGGAGGCACCGATTCCGCAGATCTCTACGGCACCGGCAACAATACACAAGGCAATTGGGTACAGGGAGAAGGTTATACAATAATGGACCCCACCGGTAGCGCCTTAAATAGTTTCAAAAATGCTTATGCCATATCTTTTTATCCTACCTTCTATATGATATGCCCCAATAAAAAGGTTTATAGGGACACACTTTATAATATACTTGCTCCGCGCGTAAGCACATGGGAATATGTTGCAAATACATTGTGTGCGGCTACGGGGATTGATAATATGGAGGACAGTAAGCCCGTAACTATTTTTCCAAATCCAGCTCTGGGCAGTACTACGATATATTTTGCACTCAATAGTACAAGTACAATAAGTGTGGAGGTTTTGAACATCATTGGTCAAGTGGTTGACGTAAAGAACTATGGTGTGCTCAAGCCCGGCGATCAATCTTTGAGGTATGAGGTGAGCAACTTGCAGCGGGGACTTTACTATTTTAAAATATCTGGTAACTTTAGCCGTTCTGTTATAAAGAAAGTAATTGTCCAATAAAAAAAGCCCCGCTTAAATCGGGGCTTTTTTTATTGGAATTGTTGTGCTATTCCACTATTAGTTTTGAAGAATAGGTTTGCCCAGTATGGTCTTGCAGTATGACAGTGTAAGTGCCGGCTGCTATCCGGGAAAGAGAAACATTTAGTTTGCCTCCCGTATATTCTGGGCTGACATTTATTTTTTTGCCGCTGTTATCAACTAGAGTACAAGTGAGCACGGCTCCAATATTTTCATTGCACGAAAAATATGTGTTTGCGGGATTGGGGAACACACTCAATGGTTTGTTGTTACCGGCTGCGACGTTCTTAACAGCGGCGGGCAAAGGATAGGTGCCTTTACGGTACATGACCTGCCCGGAGTTGTCATCTTCCCACACCAGGTGAATAACACCTTGGCCCATGGCTACATCTGCATTTTCAACTGAACCGGATGCTATGGTATCGTAAGCGGAAGCAAAACCCTGTGTTATGGTGTCAGTGAATTTAAGGCATATCCGTGAGGTAGAGTTTGCGATCTCTTTCCATACGATAGTGGCCGCATTACCCGCATTGGCTATCCTCGGATAATTTTGCCCGGACAAGCCTGCGAACGTTCCTGTTAAAAGAGCGGTGGATACAGCCTGTTGCGCGCTAACAGAAGACCTGTTCAAGTATACCCGCACACTGCCGCTGGCGCCACTCATAAAAACAGTGTATAGACTGTCGCCAACTAATATAGCATCAGGGCCACTCGAGGGGCAGGACATGAGCATCCAGTTTGTGTTGTCCGTTTCGATGCCATTAGGGAACGACACGGCATTATTGGTTGAGAAAGCAGTCCACATAGTCCTGATATTCGATAAGTCATTACGATATGTGACCATAGTATTGTTGCCGGAGCTAAGTATATGGCCGGGACAGCAGTCGCAAACCATACCGCCTGTAAAGCCGCTGGCCTTTACATCTGCAGAAAAGGAACTGCCCATGTCTGTAGATTTGGCAACCACCCACTTGGCGTTCATGAACATATTGTCAAATTTCATGAAGGCGACAATGGGGTTGCCTGTCGCATCGGTGGTAACTGTCGGGAACCTGGTATTGCTATCAAGCACGTAACTGTCCACACGTACCGGCGCGGAGAAGGTTTGACCGCCGTTTACCGATTTAGTTATGTATATATGGTTGGTATCCTCGGGCGTATGTTTGTATACAGCATACACCGTATCTCCGTGCGATGCGATATCCGGCCCTGCCCAGGAGGCAGCAAATATGGGTATCATGGCAGGATTAAGCGCCACTGGCATTGTAAAAGAACTGCCGTTCCAGCGGGAAAAGTAGGCTGTGTTGTTGGTAGATTTGCCCCACAACACCAGCGGGTTACCATTCTTATCAAGCACTACACGTGGGTGTAAATTGCTGTAAGTGTTGGTTGCCACCGCTACGGCCGGTGACCATGTGACCTGCGAAAAGGCGCAGGGTCCTAATGTAAGAAAGAGTAATGTAAGGAGTTTTTTCATAAGAGTATGTTTGGAGGTTAGGTGCCTCGTAAGGTACGCTTTTTACAAATATTAACCTTCTGAAGACTTGCGTGAAATGTATATTCTGAGCATAATCTTACCTTTGCAAAGTATTTATGAAATCATTCGACGTTCCCGTACATTATCTCAGTCCGCTGATAGCAGCTATTAAGCAAAAGCGGAAGGCTGCGGATAAAATGAAAAAGGACTTTGCACCTACCGTATTGGAAGCTGGTTCGCTACAAGTGATACTGGCAAGGCATTTCGGATTTTGCTACGGAGTGGAGAATGCTATCGAGATAGCTTTCAGAGCGGTGGCGGAGAACCCGGGCAAAAGAGTCTATTTACTGAGTGAAATGATACACAATCCCGGTGTTAATGCAGACCTGCAGGCACTGGGCGTAAATTTCATTATGGACACCGGTGGTAAGCTGCTGATGGATTGGGATGAGCTGAATGGTAATGACATTGTAATTATCCCGGCCTTTGGCACTACGCTTGAAATGGCACAGCGCCTGCGTGACAAAGGGATAGAGCCGACCCTGTATGAGACTACCTGCCCTTTTGTAGAAAAAGTGTGGAACCGCGCCGAAAAGATAGGGAAGGACGGTTATACAATAGTGGTACATGGCAAACCTAAGCACGAGGAGACACGGGCTACCTTTTCGCATAGTAAAGCCAATACACCTACTGTGGTGGTGAAAGATATGGAACAGGCGGTGCATCTTGCTCAATTCATTACCGCGGCCTTACCGAAGGAACAATTTTATGTGGATTTTAAGGATCAATATTCAGAGGGATTTGATATTGAAAAGGACCTGCAACGCATTGGCGTAGTGAATCAAACCACCATGCTGGCGAGTGAGACCCAGGCCATAGCCGACTACCTGAAGCAGGTAATGATCGAACATTATAAATTACAGGCCCGGGATATATCGTCGCGCTTTGCGGACACCCGTGATACATTGTGTTATGCAACCAATGACAATCAAAGTGCAGTGCAGGGGATGCTGGAGGTTGAGGCGGACATCGCATTGGTGATAGGAGGTTACAATAGTTCAAACACGTCACATCTTGTAGAGCTTTGTGAATTGAAGTTGCCAACTTACTTTATTAAGGATGAACACTGCATTATTTCTGACACAGTCATCAGGCATTTTGACCTGCATACTCATACTGAGAAGGAAACACAAAATTATTTGCCTGCCAGCAGGCCGCTAAGAGTAATGATAACGGCAGGTGCCTCCTGCCCCGATGCACTCGTGGAGCGTGTGATAGAACGCCTGGCAGAAATGACTGGCAATGAAAATGCATTGGCCAGCGTGGCGGTGGGTTGGGAAGCAGGGCAATAAAATTTAGCAATTAAGTAAAATAAAAATGGAGCGATATTCTCGCTCCATTTTTTCGTTTAAGTATTATGATTACTTAAGATCACATTTTACTGTTGCTAAACCCTGGTAGGTAAGGCTTTGCGATGCCTGGTCTGCGTCGCAGGCGCTCTTTGCATTGCCTTTGCTTGTTTTACCAAGATCAAAGTTGATAGTAGTGTCGCTGGCTTCAATAGTTACGCTGCCCGTTGTGTCTGCATCAGAATGAATGTTGCAAGCGCATGTGTAATTTTTCTTGCACGAAGTCAATGCCAATGCGCCAATAAATGCAAGCATTGCAATAGTTCCGGTCTTCCTCATTTCGTTTATTGATTTTTTATGAGGTGCAAAGGTACGGAAAGAGCCATGCAAAAGCGTTTCAGCCATTCATCTTATTGCATTTTTGTGTTTTTTTTATGAATGTTTGGATAAGTCATTGATTACTACCACAACTTGACCCTCATACTGTCGGGGATATACATTTTATTGCCCGGTTTTACATTGAATGCTTCATAAAATTCAGGCACGTTAGGGAATGGGCCGTTCACGCGATACTTGGCAGGTGAATGCACATCGGTGAGCAGGCGGGTTGCCAGTTCCTCATTACGCTGTGAATACAGCCAGCCTAAGGAATAACCCAGGAAGAAACGCTGCAGCGGAGTAAAGCCACTTATTTTTTCACCCTTCTTATATGTTTCTGTCATCTTAAATGCATCAAGCCCAATGAGGATGCCGCCAAGGTCGGCGAGATTTTCGCCGAGTGTTGCCTTGCCATTAATATGTGTAGAATCGACAGGCGTAAAGGCGTTAAATTGTTTTACCAGCACATCCGCACGTTTTTTAAATTGTTCCTCGTCTTGTTTTGTCCACCAATTGAAGAGATTGCCTTTTTCATCGTACTGGCGGCCTTCATCGTCAAAACCATGCGTGATTTCGTGTCCTACTGTAGAGGCAGCAGCATAACCATATACTAATGCATCATCCAGTTCCTCGTCCCGGAAGCCGGGTACCGTGAAGATGCCTGCAGGAAGCACTATCTCATTGTTAGACGGGTTATAGTACGCATTGTATGTTTGCGGTGTCATGTCCCATTCGCTGCGGTCTACGGGTTTTCCCAGTTTGTTCAATGAATAATTATTCCACCACTCGCCGGCGCGTATCATATTTAGCACATACGGGCCACGATCTATTTTGAGCGCAGAGAAGTCTTTCCACTTGTCGGGATAGCCAACTTTTTTGCTGATAGATGCCAGTTTGTGCAATGCTTTTTGCCTTGTACTGTCGTTCATCCAGTCCAGCTTTTCCATCCTGTTCTTATAGGCGGTGCGTACATTCTCCACTATCAGCTCATAGCGTTTCTTGGCCGATTCATTGAAATATTCTTTTGCAAAGAGCTGGCCTAAGGCCTCGCCAATGGCGCCTTCTTCAGCATCAAGTGCTCTCTTCCAGCGGGGGCGTTGTTTTTCGGCGCCGCGGATAGTTTTGCTGTAAAAATCGAAGCTTGCATCAACAAAGGGCTTGCTGAGATAAGAAGCAAACTGTGAAACAAGATGGAACGACATATAGTCTTTCAGCGTCTGAATATTTTCTTTGGCAATTACCTCATCGAGTGTTTTATAGAATTCCGGTTGGCCAACGATAACGCTGTCTACATGTTTTACGCCTATCTGCTGTAGCGTTGCCGGCCATTCTATATGTGCCGATAATTTACTAAGATCAGAGATGGCCATTTTGTTGTAATTCTTATAGGGATCGCGAAGGTCTTCCAGTTTGCGCGACGATTTTGCCAACTTGGTTTCCAGGGCGATGATGGCTGCAGCTTTCGTTTTGGCGGCATTACTGCCCACCCCTGTTAGCTTCAATATAGTTGTTACATATGCAGGATAGGCCTCGCGTATCTTGGAAGTACGTGCATCGGTATTGAAATAATAGTCCCTGTTAGGCAAACCCAGGCCACCCTGTGACATATAATAAGCGTACACCTCACTGTTCTTCTGGTCCTGGCTGGCACCTTCGCCAAAAAACACACCTACACCATAGGTATGCATGTGTGCTGCCTGTGCCATCACATCTTTTGGCGTTTGCAGCGCATTTATTTTATTCAGTTCATCGCGCAGCGGTTCAATGCCTTTTTGCTCAATGGTGTTAGTGTCCATTGCGCTATACCAGAAATCGCCTATTTGCTGCGTGGTGCCGCTTTTTTCAGCCTTTGCAAGTGCATCTTCATTTATCTTTCTTAAACGGGTATATAGTTCTTCCTGCACCAGCTTGGCTATGCCCCAGTTGGTTTCATCGCCCGGTATCGGGTTCTTTTTGATCCAGCCACCATTAGCGTACTGAAAGAAGTCATCAGCTGGGTTTGCGGAGCTGTCGATATTCTCAGCTATGATGTCGCCTTTGGGTGCAGTACTTTCTTTATTTTCTCCTTTTGGGTTGCAGGCTGTAAACATTACAGCGGTAGCTAATAATGCGGTGAACTGTTTGTTCATATATAATTAATTATTTCGTTTTTGTAAGATGTTAAAAGTAGGCTTTATAGTTGTATTGGAAAAGTAAAAGCGGTAGTAGATAAAGGGTGAATTTTTATAATTGGTAAAGGCTTTTTTCAGAGTTATTTCCTATTTACCCAAAGAGAGGAGTTATTTCCTGTTTTTATTAGCAATATCGGCTGAAAGTGTTGATAGCAGGGCCATATTAAATTTTAGAGTTATTTCCTATTCTTTCCTGTTTTTACGCAGTTATTTCCTAAACAGTGCGTCTTGGCACCTAAAAGAGGAGATAATGATTTTTGTTAATTTATTCCCTCTCAGAGAAACCGGGCACTTATGCAAGATACAATTTGGGGGGAGGGCAATCCAAATAATGATATCCACATTTTTAAAAAGAAAAGGCGTAGTTTTTTGCTACGCCTAAGGGATCGGGGTGGGATTTAAATTAAAGTTTGATCATGTAATAAACATATGCATTTACCGGCCTTGTCTCACTGCTGGTTCCCCCGTTTGGGCCTATGGTGTGGTTTTCACCACCCCTGCCGGAATTAGAAGAAAATCCTGAGCCAGAGAATCCCTCTCCACCGTCCGCCCACTGGATGGGTGCATTATAAACGTGTGAATGACTTTGAAGGGCATAAGACTGTTTGGAGCCCACGGCATTTCCCTTATTCCCGGAATCAGCGAGGTCCGGCCTGGAGTGTTCGCGGTTGTCCTTTTCCGGATCCACCGGTAGGGTATCAGATATACCCCGCAAAAATTGTCCTCTCAGATCAGGCACGGCAAACTTGTTAGTACCGTCGCCACCCCAAGACGTACCAATGATTTCAAAAAGAGGTTTATACGCAGCCTGGGTGCGGTCATATAAGGCACCATCGCAAACTGTCCAATCTTTGGGTACTTTGTTTGCAGGACCGGCGAATGCGGCAATCGTTCCTGTGGGAACATTCGTTGTTGGCATAAAAAAGCATTTTTGCTTACTCTAAACCGTTTTCAGCTACCCGGTGCCTACTCTTTAGGATTTTCGGCTTGCTCCATGGCTTTTGTAGAAGCCGGAACAAAAGTCAAAAAATTTTAAGCAGTGGGAAAGGGGAAAAAGTGCATAAACCGATCGTATTTTTCACGGGGTAGCCCAGTAATAGAAATATTATTTGAATAAAAAAGGGTGTTTTTCACATGTTTTATATGCGAAAAATGCAGTTTCTTGTTTGTAATAAATAATACAATTTTGATTTCATATTAATCACTCTAAAAGTAATCTTTATGCCTTCAACAGTAACACCATATGATACCTCATATGAACTTAGATTAGACTTGCAACGACATCCGCTAAGCGAAGACAATTTCAACTTGAGAGTTTATTTATTTTTAACGCAATTCAGAATAAAGGACGGAACTGCGACAGGTGCGAAAATTTCTAATAGTGTTGAGAAAATAAATTTTGAAGCCCTAACAAATATGTTGAATGATTGCTTGACAGATATTGAAAGAAATGCGGGCACATATATCACAGGTCTAAAAATATTTTACGGTATTACACTTAGTGACGATGCCCTTGAAAACAGTTCGCTTGAAGCAAATAGTCCATTACAATTAAGACTGGTGTATGTCCCAGTTTTTGCAGATCAGGTAACGGATATTAACGAGGAACTGACCGAGCAATTTGATTTCACTTCGACGTCTATAGAGGATGCTAATCACATATTTAGCTACGATCCTGCACTAGAAGAATTTATCTCGCTTGATGCAACTGCAGCAGCGGATTATTTAAGAAAATACAGAGAGGTAGTGGGTCAACATATGGATGCGGATGATAATAACCCTGAACGTGTTTGTTCTCTTAAACCAATCATGAAAACATATGGAGATGCAAAGGGTTGTTTTATTTCGAGTCAGGAAATAAACCAGGTATATCTTGACTATAATAATTCTCATCCCGGTTCTCCTACCGACTACTTGTATTTCGCTAGTGCTACTGTATACGATAGTGTAAACTATCCAGACAAAGGTATGTACAGGCACTCAGTTGAGATAAGCGCGAAGGAACCAATTTTTGATCCTTTGCCATCATATTTGGATGACAATGGAAACTTGCAAGTGAGTTTTGTTATTACCCAATTGTTGAATTTTTTAGGTTTTAACAATATACAATTATTAGTTGAAGCATTAGGTGAACCAGCTGCCAACAATGCTTTGCTTAAGAGGATAAATTCATTTTTGACTGCCAGGTACGGTGGGGTTTTTGAAGAAAAAGCCGCAGACATGTCAAATCTATGTCCCCCAAATTGTAAATCGATACGGATAGTAAACAGGGAGATTATATAATATTCGCGATTTTCATTAAGTTGTAACAGTATATCATGTCGTTAAGGACATATGCTGTTACAACACTTTGTTTCACCCTGGCAACTAGCTGCTAATATTGCCCCTTTTGTGGCATGTGGAGTAGGTATGTATCACTGGAGAAAGCTACCGGTTTTTTTGCGACTCATTTTTGTCGAGGTGACGTTCTCTATACTTTTTGACACCACGGGCTGGCTGCTGCATTACTTTGACATAGAGAATAATGCGGGGTTATATAATATTTACTGGTTCTTCAATTTATGGTTTACAGGAATGGCAGCATGGCAAGTTCTAAATATGCCGGGTTTCAAAAAAATGGCCCTGGTGATGCTTTATATCACAACAATAGCGGGCTTTTATTTTGTATGGGCTAAGCAATTTACCGGACTGGCAAGTTACTTCTTTTTGAGTGCCTGCGTAGTTTTGACTTTTCTCTACCTTCTTGTATTGGTGCAATTCCTTTCTGTCAACACCCAAAAACTCTTCCGCGAACCCGTCTTTCTATTAAGCGTAACGCTAATTATTTACTATGCCTGCAATATCCCTTTCTGGGCTTATTTAAATTACCTGAACCAGCACCAGGACAGCCTTGCAAGAAAGTTATTTGGCATTATCACTCATCCCCTGAACGTGCTTTTGTACAGCAGTATTGCCATATGTTTTGCGCTGGCAGGCCGGCGTCAGGGCGAGTTAAAACCTTCCGGTACCTATGGGTGATATTATTTCCGTGATTCTTTTTACAACGCTCATTATTCTCTTGCTCATCGCCGGAATAGTGATCATTGTATTCATTACTAACAAAAAGCGGCTGCAACAGGAAACAAAAATGGCCCAAATGCAGCTGGACTATGAAAAAGAGTTGCGAGTAGTGGCAGATGAAGTGCAGGAACAGGTATTGGTAAATGTGGGCCGTGAGCTGCATGACAATATTGGGCAACTCCTTACTGTAATGCATATACAGGTGGAGCACGGAAAGCTGGACAAACCTGAACTGGGGAGTGTGCTGGCCCCTATAGATGACACGCTGCAGAGTGCAATACAACAGCTGAGAGCGCTTGCCAAAAGCCTGAACAATGATGTGCTGGAGCACGATGGATTGCTGCATGCAATACAACAGGAAGTAAACAGGCTACAACTTGTGGGACAATTCTCATTGCGATGGGAGCATGACAGCATGGAACCGCAGTTAAATAAAGATCAGCGCCTGATGACCTTCAGGATATTGCAGGAGGTACTGAATAATGCGATGAAGCATGCGGATGCTAAAAATATTGAAATCAGCATGAATAGCAAGAATGGCTTTGCCCTCGTGGTAAAAGATGACGGAAAAGGTTTTGATGCGGATAAGCAATTGAACAGTGCGGCAGGATCGGGACTTAAGAATATAATGAAAAGAGCTGCACTTGCTAATTTAAACTGCAGGATAGAATCATATGTAGGAAAAGGTAGTATATTTACTTTGCAAGAGACCGATGCTTAAATGTGTATTACTATGCCTGCACAAGTTTCTATTTTTATAGCCGATGATCATACTGTAGTGCGAAAAGGCTTGAAGGAGCTTATAGAGCGCATGGGGGATTATAAAGTGGTGCAGGAGTTTGACAATGGTAAAGAACTACTGGATACCTACCCCTTTGCCGAAAAGCCCGATATGCTGATCGTAGACCTGACCATGCCGCTAATAGATGGGAAGGAAACGGTAAAGCGCCTTAAGGCGCTAAATGATGCAACACCTGTACTGATACTCACGCTTGATACTTCGGAACAAACGATCATAGAATTATTTAAGCTGGGTGTGCGCGGCTACCTGCCTAAAAGTTGCAGTGCCGAGGAACTGAAAAAGGCGATAGACAATATAGCCAATACAGGGTATTACCACAACGAGTTGCTGCAAAAGGCGCTTCAGGCAGAAGGCAAGCGTAACCCTGAAAATGAAAGGCAAAAAATATTGGAACAACTCACGGAGCGTGAGAAAGCCTTCCTGGCACTGGTATGCGATGCGGAAGAATATACTTATGAGCAGATAGCAGATAAAATGAAAGTGCACAGGCGCACGGTAGATGGCTACAGGGAGTCGATATTTGAAAAATTCAGCATCAGGTCTAAAACAGGGCTGGTATTATTTGCTATCAAATACAGGTTCGTCAACGTTTAGATACCCGAAGATAGCAGCATGAACAAGAAATAAAAAAGCAGCCATTTAATGGCTGCTTTTTTATGCGACAAATGATATCTAGAAAGCAAAAGCCTGCGCAACCAGTGCCTCCTGTTCCTTAGCATGCATCTTTGAGAAACCAGTAGCTGTTGATGCGCTGGCTGGGCGGCTAAGATACTTCAAGGGCATCTTATCGTCCGGGTTCTGGATAAGGTAGGGTAGTGCACCCATATTGCGCGGTTCTTCCTGCACCCATATCCACTCAGCTTTCTTATACTTTTCGCGCAGTGCCTGTAATTGCTGCGTGGGCATTGGATATATCTGTTCCAGCCGCACAATGGCTACATCAGTGATCTTATCTGCCAGTTGTTTTTCGCTCAGGTCAAAATACATCTTGCCGCTGCAAAGCAGTACACGTTTTACTTTGCTTGCTGTCTTTATATTTGGGTCGTCTATAACTTCTTTAAAGCCACCGTTAGTAAACTCATCCATAGCGGAGTAGGAGCGCACATGGCGCAGGTTTGCTTTGGGTGAGAAGTTCACCATTGGCTTGCGGAAGGGCCATGCCAGCTGCCTGCGCAGTGCGTGGAAGAAGTTGGCAGCAGTAGTGATGTTCGTAATGACCATATTGCACTCGGCACTCATTTGCAGAAAGCGTTCCATGCGGGCGCTGGAGTGCTCGGGACCACCACCTTCGTAGCCATGAGGCAGCAAGAGCACAAGGCCATTCATTGCAGCCCACTTTTGCTCGCCGCCTACCACGTATTGGTCAATGATGGTTTGCGCGCCGTTGGCAAAGTCGCCATACTGGGCCTCCCAAAGCACCAGGTTGTTAGGGTTAGCCATTGCATAGCCATATTCGAAGCCCATTACCGCAAACTCACTGAGCAATGAATTGTAAATATGGAAATCGCCCTGCTTGTCGCTTAGCCTGCTAAGGCGGTTGTAGGGGGCATTGGTATTTTCATCGTAGATAACAGCATGGCGGTGAGAGAAGGTGCCACGCTTTACATCTTCGCCGCTCAGGCGCACATCGTGCTGTTGCGTTACCAGGCTGGCATAGGCCAGCAGCTCACCTGTTGCCCAGTCCACTTTGCCTTCGGTTTCGAAGAGTTTTATCTTGTCCTGCAGCAATTTTTCCACCTTTCGCAGTGGCTTAAAGCCTTCAGGCCATTGCATTAATTTGGTAACAAGATCCTTAAAATCGGCTTCCTTTATAGCAGTTACAGGCGAACTCACAAAATCGTCCGTCTTTGCTTTGCGCAGTTCGCGCCATGCCTGTTCGGGTTTTTGGTAGGTATAGGGCAGGGGATTCTGTTTTACTTCATCAAGTCGCATTTGCAGGGTGTCCCAAAAATGTTTTTCCATTTGCTTGGCAAGGTCTTTCGCGTCGGTTTCGCCCTTCTCAAGCAGGTACTGTGTATATATCTCGCGTGCATTGGCGTGCTTATCAATCAGGGCATATAGCTGAGGCTGTGTGAATTTTGGTTCATCGCCCTCATTATGACCGTAGCGACGGTAACAAACCATGTCGATAAAGATATCCTGGTTGTAACGCTGACGATATTTTACAGCCAGTATACATGCTTTTACTACGGCTTCCGGGTCATCGCCATTTACGTGCAGTACGGGGGCCTGTACCATTGCGGCTATGCTAGTACAATAGTCGGAAGAGCGTGCATCGTCGAAGTCGGTAGTGAAACCTATTTGGTTATTGATGACAAAGTGAATGCAGCCGCCGGTTTCATAACCGGCAAGTTTGCTCATTTGCAGCAATTCATATATCACCCCTTGTCCTGCCACTGCGGCATCGCCATGTATGAGTATGGGCAATATCCTGTCGTATTCGTTATCGTATAAAATATCGGCTTTGGCCCTTGCATAACCGGAAACCACGGGGTCAACAGCTTCAAGATGTGAAGGGTTTGGCGTTAACTGGATATTCACCGTTTTGCCGGAAGGTGTGGTGATATTTGAGTTGAAGCCAAGGTGGTATTTTACATCGCCGCTACCCATGGTCATATCGGGCGGCATATTCCCTTCGAATTCTGAAAATATCTGCTCGTAAGTTTTCCCAAGCGTGTTGGCCAGCACATTCAGGCGACCGCGGTGTGCCATGCCTATCACCACTTCCTGCACGCCGTTTTCGGCAGCTTCATTGATGATAGTATCCAGTGCGGCTATAGTGCTCTCGCCGCCATCAAGGCCGAAGCGTTTTTGACCGATATATTTTGTGTGCAGGAATTTTTCAAATATCACCCCTTCATTCAGCTTCTGCAATATGCGTTTGCGTTCATCTATAGAGAACTGCCTTTGCATCAGTTCTTCAAAAGTGGTGCCTACCCATTTGCATACCTCGTTATCGTTAATGTAAGTGTACTCCAGGCCGATATTGCCTGCGTATAGTTTTTGCAATTTGGCGATGATATCGCCGAGTTTAGCTTTGCCAAGACCTAGGAAGCTGCCTGCATTAAATTCGGCATTGAGATCAGTATCGTCAAGATGGTAGTGTGATAATTCTAATTCCGCATGGCGGTCTTTGCGTTTACGAATGGGATTTGTAGTGGCTACAAGGTGGCCTCTTTTGCGGTAAGAACGTATGAGCTTATAAACACCGAATTCCTTTACCATTTGCTCATTGCTGAGATTGGTTTGGGCAGTGCTGCCATTCGATCCCGCTTTTCCAACAGCAAAATCGAAACCCTCGAAAAACTTTCTCCACTCTGGGTCTATGCCCGCGGGATCTTTTATGAAATTGTTGTATAAAGAATCAATGTAAGCAGGATCAGAAGCCATTACGTAAGAAAAATCTTCCATTGTAAACTGTTAGTTTGTATTGCGCTATTCTTGATAATATGTCCCGTTAAGGGGTCTTTGCGCCGCAAATTTAAGCTCAAAATACCAATTCACCATAAATGAATTTGAGCCCGGAAGCATTGAAATCATTATGTTTAGATTGTTGGCACAGTATTTAATAGCTATGGATTGACTAAAACTTTTTTTATGAGGTCTATATTATATCTTATAGCTGTTATCCTGGTAATTGGATGGTTACTTGGCATGTTTGTATGGAATGTAGGGAGTTTGATACATATCTTGCTGGTATTAGCGGTAGTATCCTTACTGCTCGGCTTTATCAGGCGAGGGAACGTATAGGCTTCCTGCAAATACGGTATTGATTCCAGCAGCTATGGCTAAAAGCCATAGCTTTTTTTATGTTGGGAGAGCAATAAAATATTTAAAGGGATGCAAATTGTTTGTCGAGATCATTGAGGCCAATGGGCTTTTCGATGATCATGTATTTTGCATTAGCCGGCATTTGTGGCGGGTTGGGATGAAAAGCGCTTACAAGGCAAATGAACATGCCGGGGTGTTCATTTGCCATCCCGGGCACTACATCCCAGCCTGCGCCATCGGGCAAATTGTTGTCTATAAAAAGTATGTCGGGGTTTAGCTGCTTTAAGGCCGACAGGCCTTCGTTGAGATTATGGGAAATAAGTACATCGTACTTTTTACGCAGAAAGTAGCCTTTCAACAGCAAGCAGAGATCTATCTCATCGTCTATTATCAATACCTTTTTACCAGTATTCATACCAGCATAAAATTTTAACTGTGCGTAGTGCAATTAACATGGCAGATCGGATTATGATATGGGGCAAATTAAAAAACCTTTTTAGAAAAAGCTAAGCATTTTATTAAAGGACTGAGAATTGCCGCGTTGTTGGTGGTATATGCAAAAATGGTGCCCCCCAATGAGGATGATGAGGAATATTTTGAAAATGAACACTATACAGAGATGCCCGAGGGTTGCATCCAGTAACTGCGGAGTGCTGCGACTGTTTTCAAAAGATTTTCAAAACTGTTTGGTTTAGTAATGTAGGAGTTGGCACCCAACTCATAACACCTTCTCATTTCCTGCTCGTTGTTTGTAGTGCTGAATATAACAACAGGAATTTTCTTCAATACGGGGTGCTGCTTTAGCTCTTTAAGCACTTCGCGACCGTCTTTCTTGGGCATATTCAGGTCCAGCAGCATAAAGCGAGGAAGGTTTTTCTCATTGTTCTCGTCAAGAATCGTTTGTAAGTATTCCATTACTTCAACGCCATTGTCTACAAAATGCAATTGGTCCTTAAATGCATTTTCTTCAAAAGCAGCCTGCAGTAGAAAACGGTCGTCCGCATCGTCCTCGGCAATAAGTATGAAAATTCCCTCCATGGTTGCTTTACTTGTTTAAATGCCCGGGGCTTGGGCTGTAAAGATAAATAAAAAACCAGTCTTGAAATATACGATCAGCCAGGCAAGTAAATCTATTTAAGGGCTTGTTTTATAGTGGTTTATGATTTTTTTATGGCAAAAATCAGTTCATGATCAGGATATTACACTACTTAAGGCACCTTATTTGTTTTTAGGTTCAATTTCCCTGGCAATACATTCCACGCGTCTCTGGATATGTCGGGGTTTCTTTTTTGATTGAATTGCTATGTGCAGAATGTGGAAAAAAATTTGTGTGATTTAACATGAACTTCTTGTTGGAAATCCCGGCGGGTTGTATCTTTATCCTCCCGCTCAAAGATCCTGTCGTTTTATTGATTTAAATGCTGAATAAATATATTCAGCCTGATATTTGGGGGATTGCACAGCTTTGTTACCTTTGCACTCCCAAACAGTAAAAAAGTAGTTCTTAACACATTTTAGAGGATAGATTCACTTGCGAAAAAATTATTTTCAAAATTGATTTTGCTGTCTAGAAAAAAGCTTCTACCTTTGCACTCCGTTAGCGGGAAAAGAGGTAGCAAAAGGGTAACAAAAAGTTCTTAGAGAGGTAATAAAGAGTACAGGGGTTCAAGGCCCCGGGAGCGGTTCAAGTCCGCTGGTACGGCAGGGTCACGAAGGTGATACAAGTTCTTTGAAAGATTGGGAAACAAACAGCGGTAGCGATGAAGTTCGCTACCACAGGTAAAAAGAAAGAAGTTGTTGTAAAATAGCTTCTGGAAAAC
>DDET01000032.1 GCA_002336915.1 Bacteroidetes bacterium UBA1947
TTTATGGTGCAAAAATATACTTTTTAGGATAAACGAGAAGCCGATTGACATTTTCTTTCTAATACTTCTTTTTTATCCATAATATTATATTGTTATCTAATGTAGTTATGCTTTGATCGATTTTTCCTCTTCTATGCGCCCATCGCGCATCATAAGTACCCGGTCCGTCATATCGGCAAGAGCCTCATTGTGGGTAATCATAACAAAAGTGTGCCCGAATTTGTCTCTTAATTGAATAAACAGGTCATGTATCGCCTGCGCATTGGCACTATCAAGGTTGCCGGTGGGCTCATCGGCCATCACTATTGAGGGCTTATTTATCAGTGCGCGGGCTATGGCCACACGCTGCTGTTCACCTCCCGAGAGCTCAGACGGTTTGTTCTCCAGCCGGCCACCCAGGCCCACCGTATTGAGCATCTCTGCAGCCAGTACCAAAGCCTCTTTTTTACCTGTGCCGCCTATCCACAGGGGCACAGCTACGTTTTCAACCGCACTAAACTCCGGCAATAAGTGATGAAACTGGAAGACAAAGCCAATATGTTTATTACGAAACTGGGCCTGCTTTTTGGATGGTAACTTAAAAATATCCACCCCGTCGATAGTTACCGATCCGCTATCAGGCTTATCCAGGGCACCTAGCAGGTGCAACAAGGTACTCTTGCCTGCCCCCGAAGGCCCTACTATAGACACGATCTCTCCTTTGGCCACATGCAATGAAACCCCGTTCACAACCGTTAGATTGGAATACTTTTTGAGGAGTTGATGGGCAACAAGCATTGTGTAAAAATGCCGCAAATTGCACGGATAACCAAATTTGAAATGCAAAACTTAATAATGTGAGCTATGTGGACAAAAGTGGATAAACGTGCAGTAATTTAATTTGTAATTGTTCCATGAAACCTTACATTTGCGGGAACGGATAATAAAATAAATATATTAATATATGTTTTGGACACTTGAATTAGCATCACATCTGGAAGATGCACCATGGCCTGCCACAAAAGATGAGCTTATTGATTATGCCATCCGATCGGGTGCGCCGCTTGAAGTGGTGGAGAACCTGCAGGAGCTGGATGATGAAGGGGAGATATACGAAGGCATAGAAGATATATGGCCCGACTACCCTACGCAGGAAGACTTCTTTTTTAATGAAGACGAATATTAAAAGAAGAGAGAAAAAAATTTAGATCCCGCTCATGAGCGGGATTTTTTTTGCTTTACAAGGTCATGACCATTTTGTAGAAATTAGATTGCTTTAAGAACTCTATTTTAGATCTTTTCAGCATTCCAGGCGTATCACCCTCAGCTGAATATGCCCAAAACGGGATCTTGGTGTTGAGAAAGACAATGTGATCCTGGTGATAAAATTGCTTAGGATCACCCTGGGATCTGATAGTATCTGTGCCAATTGTAAGTATTGCGGATTTCAATTCCTTTTTCAATACATCTTTATCATGTTGTAATAAATATGGTCTCAGTTTGTCTAAGGGTCGGCTTCCAGCTTCATTATTAAAGCTAATCTTTAGCAAAGCATTCTCTGCACTTTTCTTGTCGTTAAGCATTTCGTATAGAGCTGCATAATGAAAACCTGTTATTACCTGATGCATAAAAAAATCGTTGCCACATGTTGTGTGGTATGGATATAGGGTGTCGGACATGTATACGTATCTTAGTGCAGTTTCATATTTATGCTCATGTTCATAAATTTCGCTTAAATAGGTCGCAGCTTTGTAAAACACATTAGCCCCACCCAAGAAGTTTTTTCTTTGTTCAGAATTATACTTTCCATATAGCGCTTCGAGACATGTTTTTTTCAGATTGCTGCTATCCTTTGCAAGGCAGAAGCGAGTCATAAGATAAAAATAAGCTTTGTAAAGATCGGGCGACGTTGGATTGCTCTTTATGAATGTATTATTATACTTGATTGACATGGCAGAGTCAGAAATGTATTTGCTACTCTGTGCTTTGAGACACAAAGAAATGGAAAGTAGAAATAGTAGGAATGTACCCTTGGTCTTCACAAATCTAATATAGTGAAAATGTCATTGTGAGAATATAAGAAGGGGAGAACAGCGCGAGAATTGCAGAATTTACTTTTGGGCGGTGTAACTCAGAACAGCAATTTATAAACATCCTCCACCTTATTCACCGTATGCACTTTTATCCCGTAGTTCTTTTTATCCAGTCCTTTTGAATTGGCCTTTGGTATAAAGATGGCATCAAGGCCCAACTTATCCGCTTCGGCTATTCGTTGGTCTATTCGATTGACCGCACGTATCTCGCCCGATAAACCGATCTCACCAACAAGACAAATATTTGATGGCAGTGCTTTATCCTCATAAGATGAGAGGAGCGCGCATACCACTGCAAGCTCTATAGCGGGGTCTTCTATTTTCAATCCGCCGGCAATATTTACAAAAACATCCTTGGCACCGAAGTGGAAACCACCGCGTTTCTCTAACACAGCCAATAATAATTGCAGGCGCCTCAGATCCATACCACTTACGGTACGCTGCGGGGTGCCGTACACAGCCTGGGTGGTGAGTGCCTGTACTTCTATCATCAGCGGGCGAAGTCCTTCCATCGTGGTAGCTATCGCTATGCCACTGAGGGGTTCGTCGTGCTGCGACAAGAGTATCTCTGATGGATTGCTAACAGGCCGCATGCCTTTAGTCACCATTTCATATATGCCCAGTTCTGATGTGGAACCGAAGCGGTTCTTTAAGGTACGTAGTATTCTATAAGCGTAATGGCGGTCGCCCTCGAACTGGAGCACCGTATCTACCATATGCTCCAGTACTTTTGGCCCGGCAATAGAACCTTCCTTAGTAATATGGCCTATGATGCAGACGGGGATATTGGTCGACTTGGCGAAGCGTTGCAACTCAGCGGCGCATTCGCGCACCTGCGATACACTTCCCGCTGCAGATTCCACATATGGCGATTCCAGTGTTTGTATAGAATCAATAATAAGGAATTGGGGCTTTATCTTTTTTACTTCCTGGAAGATGGTATGTGTATCGGTAGCAGTAAGCAGGTATAGATTAGGATTATTTATGCCTATACGTTCCGCCCGCAATTTTATTTGCTGCGCACTTTCCTCGCCCGATACATATAATGTTGTAACATTTTTACATTCTAATGCGCATTGAAGTAGTAAGGTTGACTTACCAATACCAGGATCACCGGCTACAAGTATTACCGAACCTGGGACCATGCCGCCACCTAATACCCGGTTGAGTTCATTGTCCGGCAGTTTTATTCGTTGCTCATTCTGGGGCAGTACCTCATCAAGCTTATGGGCTTTCCTGCTTTCTTTACTTTCCTCTTCCCAGATGGTTTCTGTTTTTGTTTTGGTATCACGTTGCACTACCTCCTCCACGAAGGAATTCCACGCTGCACAAGATGGGCACTTGCCGGTCCATTTGGTACTTTCATATCCACACTGCTGACAAAAAAATGCCGACTTTACTTTAGCCATGTGCTAAAGATATTGAAGATGGTACGATTGAATATTTATTGAAGAGAAAATGTGGATATCTATGTGCGTAAAGCAAGCAGGAACTCATTCAACAGAAAATTATGAACAGAATAAAAAAGAAAAGAGCCACTGGAGGAATCCGGCGGCTCTTACTTACTAACCCATTAAATTCACAACTTGATACAAATGTAGCAAACCCCTCGATATCTAAAAAATGGATTTAGCGGGTGGGGCCATGTGTTTTATAAATATAATATTATGGTCATATTCGATTTAAAAATCAAATGGCTTATTATCAACAGACAAAGCATTTATTAAAATAATTTCATTGCTTACATTGGTATAATTAATCATGCGATCAGGTCTAGAAGATATTCACATTTTGTTTTAATCAATTTGTTTTTATTGAAGGTATTACTTTTATATTGAATGCATTGTCGTGAATTATCACGCTTTTAACCTTAGTAAATGTATTTTGCAGGCCGTAATTAAGAACAGAAACATGAACGAAACAGCAGCAATTAAAAAAGCAGAAAGACATTTTTTACCCGCCGATTTTAAAGTAACAACATGGGAAACCTTACAACCTTATTTTGAAGACCTGGTAAACAGGAAGCTGGAGAACAAGGAACAACTGGAAGCATGGCTGAAGGATATGAGCGAACTGGAAGCAGTGATAAGTGAAGATGCCAGCTGGCGACAGATAAACATGACATGCGATACCACCAACAAAGAATACGAAGACGCATTCACTTATTTCTGCATGGAGATAGAGCCTAAGATGAAACCTTACTTCTTTGAGCTGAATAAAAAACTACTGGAAAATGTACACACTGCCGAGCTGGAGCAAGGCATGTACTTCCCCTATTTAAGGAGTGTGGACAATGCCATAAAGCTGTACCGCGAAGAAAATATACCTATACAGGCCGAGCTGAGTGTGCTTGCACAACAGTATGGAACCATATCGGGTAAGATGTCGATAGAGCTGGATGGCAAGGAGTATACCCTGCAACAGGCAGCAAAGTTTCTACAGAAATCGGACAGGGACCTGAGGGAAAGGGTATTTAATAAAGTAGCTGAACGAAGGCTGCAGGATAAGGACGAGTTGAACAAACTGTTCGACCAGTTGCTGGAGCGCAGGCAGCAAGTAGCAAAGAATGCAGGCTTTGACAACTACAGGGACTATAAATTCCGGGAGCTGGGCAGGTTCGACTACACAGCTGAAGATTGTTTTGCATTCCACGAGGCAGTGCGTGAGCATATAGTGCCCCTGCAGAAGATGCTGGTAGAACATCGCCGGAAAAGGCTGGGCCTTGATGTAATGCGCCCATGGGACGGCGATGCAGAACCTGCGGGAACTGAACCTTTGCACCCCTTTGAAACGGGTAAGGAATTGACGGATAAAGCAATAGAAGTGTTTAACGACCTGCGATCATACTTCGGCCAATGCCTGGAGATAATGCTGGACATGCACAGGCTGGACCTGGAAAGCAGGAAAGGCAAAGCTCCGGGCGGCTATAATTGTCCCCTTGCTGAAACAGGTGTGCCTTTTATATTTATGAACGCCGCAGGTACCATTGGTGATGTGATCACTATGATGCACGAAGGTGGCCATGCAGTACACTCATTCCTTTCGCACGATTTGCCGCTGAGCTCTTTCAAGGAATACCCAATGGAGATAGCCGAGCTGGCGAGCATGAGTATGGAGCTGTTCTCCATGGAGCACTGGGATGTCTTCTTTAAAGATGAAAAAGAGCTGCAACGTGCCAAACTGGAAGAAATGGAGCGCATCATAAGCGTGCTGCCATGGATAGCCACTATAGATAAATTCCAGCACTGGTTATATACCAATCCCGGCCATACCGTAACACAACGCGAGGACGAGTGGATAAACATCCTCAATGAGTTCTCAACAGGCGTAACCGACTGGAGCGGCTTTGAAGAATACCGTAAGAACTTCTGGCAAAAGCAACTGCACCTGTTTGAAGTGCCATTCTATTATATAGAATATGGCATAGCGCAGCTGGGAGCTATAGCTATGTGGCGCCAGTACCGCAGCAATAAGCAGCAGGCGCTGGACAACTACATGAAGGCATTGAGCCTCGGCTATACCAAGACATTGAAAGAACTGTATGCTACAGCAGGTATCAAATTTGATTTCTCACCTGCCTATATAAAAGAACTGGGCACATTCGTAAAAGATGGCCTCGTAGGAATGGGTTTGAGTTAATCGCGTACCGGTTGAAATATTTGAAACCGCTTGCATGCCGCAAGCGGTTTTTTTAATCCATAGCTATGCCAATAGTGGCAATACTTATGGTAACACCGGGTATTTTCAGCAGGGCAACAGCGCATGATTCCAGCGTGGCTCCGGTCGTTAGCACATCGTCTATTATTAACAGGTGCTTGTCCTTCAATGCTTCCTTATCTTTTGCTATAAAGGCGTCCTGCATATTCTGTACACGCTCAGCCCTGCTTTTCTTGGTCTGGCTTTCCGTAAAGCGGCTGCGCACGAGCGCCTTAGGCAATACCGGGATCGATAAAACATCGTTCATCCCATCCGCCAGTAAATTGCTTTGATTATAACCCCGGTGCGCTTCCTTTTTTGGATGCAGTGGTACGGGTATGATGGCATCAACAGTTTTTATCCAGTCAGTTTGCTGCAGATCATAGGCAAACTGGCTACCCAGCCATGTACCTATTTCTTTATTGTCTTTGTATTTAAGCCGGTGCAGCAAATGTTGCAAGAGCCCTTCGTTGGTAAAGTAAGCAAAGGATGTAGCGTGCAGGAAAGGCACTCGTCCTGCAAATCGCAGGGCTGTATCGTTATCGGCAGTGTTATGGTATTTCGTTTTAGGCAGCTCCAAATTGCAGGATATGCAGAGCACTTGCTCACTTGCTACCAATGGCTTGCTACAGCCCTCGCAGAGGCGCGGGTAGAATAAGTGGACCAGTCCGCTAAAGGCGTTTGAGATAGCTTTTGCTGCAAGCATCGTTACAGCAAAATAGTAAATTAATTATTTACTATTCCCCTGTTGCCGCTTCTTCAGTTTTTGGGTACCAGTACTTGCTCCACTGGTCGGGGGTAAGTGCATCATCAGCATTGAAGTTGCCGATCTTGGTGCGGCGGAGCTCTTGCAAATAGGCACCACAGCCCAGAGCCTCGCCCATATCATGCGCCAGCGAGCGTATATAAGTACCTGTGCTGCATATCACCCTGAAATGTACTTCGGGTAAATTGACAGCTGTAATTTCAAACTCGGCAATAGTCACCGGCCGCGATTCCATCACGATATCCCGGCCCTTACGTGCAAGTTCATAAGCACGTTTGCCATCCTTTTTTATGGCGGAATGGATAGGGGGCACCTGCATAATGTCGCCGGTGAACTGTAAGGCAGTCGCACGGATGGCGTCTTCTGTGATACCGTCTGTGGACTTAAAATCCTCCGGCTCGCTCTCCAGGTCATAGGTTGGCGTTTCTGCACCCAGGTGAAAGATGCCGGTATATTCCTTAGGCAGGCGCTGGTATTCGGATATTTTTTTCGTGAATTTACCGGTACAGCATATTAACAAGCCGGTAGCCAGGGGGTCCAGGGTGCCGCAGTGCCCTATTTTGGCCTTCGACATTCTTTTTATCTTGTTTACCGCATCAAATGAGGTCCACTTATAGGGTTTATCTATCAATATCACCCCGCCTTCTTTCAACTCCGGTATTGTCGGCAAATGCTTCATCGGCTGCAAATTTAGGTTGATTGGTTGATTAGTTGCTTGGTTAATTGGTTTTATTAATACGATAACCCTGGAGAAAAGCGTTCCGATCAACAAATCGACTAATTAACTAATCAACAAGACCCCCTACCTTTGCATCCTATGTCATTTTTCAGAACGGGAGATGCGCCATTTGTAATAGCAGGGCCTTGCAGTGCGGAAACACGCGAACAGGTTTTGGAGACCGCAGCAGCATTATCAAAAATGCCGGTGAAACTATTTCGTTCCGGCGTATGGAAGCCGCGCACCAGGCCGGGTTCTTTCGAGGGCAAGGGAGTAGAAGCCTTAGGCTGGCTTAAAGAAGTGAAGGAAACATACAAACTGCCGGTAACCGTTGAGGTGGCAGAACCCGAACATGTGGAGCAGGCGTTGCTGTACGGTGTAGATGTGTTGTGGATAGGCGCACGTACGGCAGTAAATCCCTTCCAGGTGCAGCGTATAGCTGATGCATTGAAAGGCATTGATATCCCTGTGATGGTAAAAAACCCCGTGAACCCCGATGTGGACCTTTGGCAGGGAGCGATAGAGCGATTTGAACGCATAGGTATTACGGATATAGCCGCTATTCACAGGGGCTTTTCTTCCTACGAGGCGGCATCAGGCTACCGCAACCAGCCTAACTGGCCTATACCAATAGAACTGAAAAGGCGAAAGCCCGACTTATTTATTATTTGTGATCCAAGCCATATTACGGGCAATCGGGATAAAGTGTCTGAAGTGGCACAAAAGGCTATGGATATGGGGTTTAATGGCCTGATGATAGAAACGCATCCGCGTCCTGATGAGGCATGGAGCGATGCTGCACAGCAATTGACACCACAGGCCTTGCAGGAATTGCTATCCGGGCTCATAGTGCGCAGGCAGTATACCGAAGACATGAGCATGGCAAATGAACTGGAATACCTCCGCCAGCTAATGGATAGTACAGATGCTGAAATAATAGACCTGTTAGCAAGGCGCATGGAGCTCACCGAGCGCATGGGCGCAGTTAAAAAAGCCTGCAATATGACCGCATACCAGCCCGACCGCTGGCGCGAGATAGTGGCCACACGCAGCAGCCAGGCCGGTATAAAGATGCTATCGGAGGAATTCATACTGGCCCTGTACGAGAAAATACATGACGAAAGTATCCGCAGGCAGCTGGAAATATTACAGGGTACTACCAATGAAGTAAAAAAGTAACTTTACCCGTTTTAAAAAGTATTTGAACATTGGCCCTCAAGCAGCATAAAGACGAAAAGATACGTTACGAACAGCAGGTCGATAACTCAAAGTCTTACGTGATCCCTTTTATAGAAAAGACCCATCCAATAGGTGCGGGTACTACTGTGCTGGAGATTGGCTGCGGTGAGGGTGGTGTGCTTGCTCCTTTTGCGGAGCGGGGTTGCTACTGCGTAGGTGTGGACCTTGACAGTATTCGCATAGACATTGCCAACAGGTTTTTTGCGAAAGAAGTTGCTGAAGGCAAAATGTCCTTTTTATTCAAGAACGTTTACGATGACGACTTCCTGGCTAAGTACCGTGGTTTCTTTGATGTTATTATTTTAAAAGATACTATTGAGCATGTGCCGGAACAGGAAGAGTTCATTCCATATCTTAAGAATTTTCTAAAGCCCGGTGGACAGATATTTTTTGGCTTTCCTCCCTGGTACATGCCCTTCGGCGGTCACCAGCAGTTATGCCAAAAGAAGTTCACCAGTATGTTACCGTACTATCATTTACTGCCTCGTCCTCTATATAGAGGCTTTTTAAAAATGATGGGTGAAAGCGATTATACCCTGGAACTACTCACCGAGATATATGATACGCGTATCAGCATAGAGCGCTTTGAGCGCATACTTAGGAAAAGTGATCTGAAAGTGTTGAACAAGCAACACTATTTCATCAATCCCATATACCGCTATAAATTTGGATTGAAGCCGAGGAAACAATTGGGCTTAATAACGCATTTGCCTTATTTGCGTGATTTCGTAACCACCTGCGTGTATTATACAGTGGGCTAATTTGAAGCTTTTTCAGTAAATTTGTATAACAAGGTTTTGTTATGGACGTGACCACCCTGAGGAAGCAATTGCATGAATATATAGATGGTGCTGATGAGCAGCATTTAGCTGCTATTTTCCAATTAATTGAGGAAGATAATGTGACCTATAATGAAGGGGCCATAAAGCTATTTCATGAACGAAGAGATAAGCATTTAAAGGGAGAAGGCAAATCATACTCCGCAGAAGAATCGCTTAGCAGGATGAAAGAGCATAAGAAAGGCAATGGCGTATAAAGTTTTTGTACGGGAAGAAGCCGAGGCCGAAGCAATAGAGGCCTATTTATATTATGACCAAATACAACCTGCCCTCGGTGCTCGTTTTTTAGCTACGCTTCAATTTGCATATGCGCAATTGGCCGATACGCCTTTAAGTTATGGCATACTATCAGCAGACTCCAAACACGTGTTAAGGGATGTAAAAATTAAGGGATTTCCTTTTGTTGTAATTTTTGAGGTCATCAATAAGGAAGTACATGTGTATGCAGTGCATAATACATACAAAAACCCGTTAGATTTTACATAGTCAGCTATTCCAAATCTCCCAGGCAGCATCAGCCTGTAATTCCAGCATTTCACGGCCGTTCTTTATGGTAGCTCCATGCTGTTTGCCTATTTGCAAAAATTTGGTTTCCGCGGGATTGTAAATAAGGTCGTAGAGCAGGTGTTTACCGGTAATTCCTTCGTACGGTATGTGTGGTGCGTACTTTGTCTCGGGCGCTTTGCCCACCGGGCTGCAGTTTATGATAAGTGGATGCGCTTTTATTATTTCCGGACCAAGTTCATCATAACACAATGCGCCGCTTTTTTTAGCGCGCGATATTTTCAAATAAGTTATGCCCAGTTGCTCAAGCACATAAGCCACAGCTTTCGAAGCCCCACCTGTACCCAATATCAATGCCTGTTTATGATGCGGTTTCAATAAGGGTGTTAGGCTCTGTTCAAAGCCGGTCACATCTGTGTTATGGCCTGTTTTAATGCCCCCTTTAAATGAAATAGTATTTACCGCACCAATTTTTCCGGCAACAGCATCAAGTGCATCGAGGTATGGAATTACAGCCTCTTTGTATGGTATGGTAACGTTTAAGCCCCTGAAGGAATGTGCATCAAGCAAGGAGGGGAATGCCTCGATAGATACTAAAGGGTAAGCAGTATAAACAGCATCAATATGTAGCGCGGCAAATTTTTTTGCAAAGTACTCTGGTGAAAAAGAATGCCCGAGTGGGTAGCCTATCAGTCCGTATTCGGCAGGCATGTTATTCTAAACTGTTGGAGTTTGCCTTCTCTGTTTTGTCCAGGAACAGGTAGAATGTATCGCCACGCAGGCCCACACGGGTTGCTTCCAGCGGTATCACTTCTGCAGGGGCAATATTGCCCAGGTTCACATTAGCACCCAGTAGCTCCATGAAATAAACCTGCTGTGCCTTTTGCGGCGCTTCCCAGATTATTTTTTCTGATGGTATCTTCGTCAGTATTTCCTGTACCAATCCTTCGCGCACCTCTCCGCTGCCGCGGTATATGCCCACATTACCTGCTTCACGTGCTTCGGCAATTACATAGCTCGAGCCCGATTCCAGTTCTGCATGCATCAGCTCTATCCACTTGTATGGCGGCATGATATGCGTTGCATCCTTAGAACCTACTTCCGATAACACCGTAGTATGCTTTGCCAGTTTTTCTATATAGCCACACTTTTCAGTATGCGGTATGGTGATTGAGCCATCCGATACTTCAACATAAGTGATACCATATTCTTTTAGTACTGCCAGGTAGTCGTCAAATTGGTTACGTACCAGGAAAGCCTCGAATAAGGTACCGCCAAAATAAACGGGTATATCCAGTTTCTTATATATCTCTATTTTTTCGCGCAGGTGGTCGGTTACAAATGCAGTACCGAAACCTAATTTTACAATATCTACATATGGGGCTGCAACCGAAAGAAAATCTTTGGTACCCTCTATGCCCATGCCTTTATCCATGACCATGGTAATACCGTTGCTGCGTGGTTTGCTTGTTCGCTTGGGTAATTGACTTAAGGGGAAATTCATGCGAATGATTTTTCTTTAACAAAAACAAAGGTAGTGTTTCAGAGATGATGCGCAAAAATGTTGCTACACTTTGTATATTAGCACTATATTTCTCTGATTATGAAACGTAATGTCCCTGTATTCGGCCTCCTGATAGGTTTGGTAACGCCGGTTATCGGTTTTATCATCATGTATTTTATCTGGGGCCACGGCATGCCTATGGGAGAGTTTATCCGCACACTGGTGAACAATCATGATATGGCTTCGAAAGTGCTGAGTCTTGGCCTGCTTTTAAACCTGCTTCCATTTATATTATACACCAACAAACGCCTTGATTATACAGCGCGTGGCATTCTTGTGGCCACGATTCTTTACGCTGTGCTTATTGTATTGATCAAATACGTGTGGTAGCCATATGCGCTATTACATTATAGCGGGCGAGGCCAGCGGCGATCTGCATGGCAGCAATCTCATAAAGGCCTTGCGTCAAAGGGATAATAATGCGGTGATACAAGCATGGGGTGGCGATAAGATGGAGGCGGCCGGTGCCACACTTGTAAGGCACTATCGCGACCTCGCCTTTATGGGCTTTGTAGAAGTGCTGAAGCATCTGCCCACCATACTCGGTAACATTGCCTTTTGCAAAAAAGATATTCTTGAGTTCAAGCCCGATGTGCTGATCTTTATCGATTACCCGGGCTTTAATATGCGCATAGCCGAATGGGCTAAAAAACAGGGCTTCCGCACGGTATATTATATATCGCCCACAGTTTGGGCATGGAAGGAGAACCGCGTGAAAAAGATAAAGCGCGATGTGGACCTGATGATGGTGATACTGCCCTTTGAAGCTGACTTTTATAAAGACAGGTGGCAGCACGATGTAGTGTACACCGGCCACCCGCTGATAGAAGTGATACAGCATGAAAAAGAAATAGTACCTATTGAGCCGATAAGTACCGATAAACCAATAATAGCCATACTGCCCGGCAGCCGACGGCAGGAGATACTAACCAAGCTGCCCGTGATGCTGCAGATGGTAAAGTACTACCCCCAATACCGCTTCGTAATAGCAAAAGCCCCTGCATTGCCCGACGATCTGTACACAGACATCATAGGCGACAAAGATGTGCTCTTCCTGCAAAACCAAACCTACAATATACTAAAGCAGGCAACTGCCGCATTGGTGACTAGCGGTACTGCAACGCTGGAAACAGCTTTGTTTGGCGTACCCCAGGTAGTATGTTATAAGGCAGAACCCATATCGTTTTGGATAGCAAAGAGAATTGTGAAGGTGAAATACATATCGCTGGTGAACCTGATAATGGACAAGCCGGTGGTAACAGAACTGATACAAGGCGACCTGAACGAAAGCCGCCTGAAAGCCGAACTGGACAAGATACTTACAGATGGTCCCGAACTGCAACAGATGAAAAGTGACTATGCCGGGCTTTGGAGTAAGCTAGGCAGTAAAAGTGCATCAAGAGAGGCTGCTGACGCGATCACAAAGCTCCTCTCCACTTAATTGATGATTAATATCATTACCTCGCACCCATTTAAATAATTACCTTCGCGCGCACTAAAATAAAAATATGAAGCTGGAAGAATTGTTGCTAAAAAGAAGTGAGGGCAAATGCGAGCTATGCCGGGCCGAAACGAAGCTGAGCTTATATGAAGTAATGCCGCAACAGAAAAGTAATGAAGATGATTGCATCATGATCTGTAATAAATGTCTTGCGCAGATAGAAAAGAAAGAAGACCTGGACAAGGCCCATTGGGCCTGCCTCACCACAAGTATGTGGAGTGATGTGCCCGGCGTACAAGTGATTACATGGCGCATGCTGCACAGGTTCAGCAGCGAAAGCTGGGCAACCGATGCTCTTGACATGATGTACCTGGACGACGATAGGCTTGCCTGGGCCAAAGCTACAGGCGAGCACGAAAGCGACAATGTTGTCGACCTTCATAGGGACAGCAACGGTACAGTGCTCAACAGTGGTGATACCATCGTGCTCACAAAGTCTTTGGATGTAAAGGGTACTACGTTAAATGCGAAAATGGGCACAGTTGTAAAAAACATCCGCCTTGTAGAAGGTAACACAGAACAAATAGAAGGTAAGATAGAAGGGCAGCTGATTGTTATCCTTACTAAATATGTTAGAAAACAGGGAAGCTGATTCTCCCTGTTTTTTTCCGTTCCTCGAAGTATCGCCGTTTACGGTTCATTCTTTGGGCAGTAGTATCGTAAACCTTGCGCCTTCATTTTCTTTGCTATCAGCTATGATATACCCGTTATGGTTGTCAATTATTTTTTTGCAAATAGCCAGGCCAATACCCGTACCCTGGTAGTTTGAGCCATTCAACCTTTGGAACACGCCAAATATTTTTTCGGCATATTCCGGTTCAAAACCTATCCCGTTGTCCTTTACTTCGATGCAAATATAATCCTGTGCTGCAATATCTAATTTGTCGGCCAGTTCTTTATCCGGCTCTTTTTGCGCGATACGGATAATCGGCGGATCACTTTCGTTGAACTTTATTGCATTGGATATCAGGTTTTGAAACAGTTGGTGGATCTGCCCCGCATTGGCATTAATTACCGGCAGCGTACCAATATCGAATTTTGCCTTTTTCTCCTGTATGGTTATTTCCAGGTCGTCTGTGATATTGTTTAAGATGGTATTCAGGTTTACAGGCCTGCGCTCCACGCCGTTATTCGACAGTTTTGATAAGGTCAGGATATCCTCGATCAAGGTCTGCATCCTGTGCGATGCATTGATGATCTTCGAAAGGTAGCCGAGTTCATTGTCTACAAGTTTATCTTCCACTTTATCCTTTAACTTGTTGCCAAAGGTTTGGATCTTTCTCAATGGTTCCTTTAGGTCATGCGATGCCACAGATGCAAATTGCAGGAGGTCGTAATTAGACTGCTCCAGTTGGGAATTTGACGACCGCAGCATGTCCGAGGTATTCTGCAGTTGTATGAACGATCTTTTGGTCTGTGTAATGTCAGTAAACGTGGTCACCACACCGTCCATCATCTTTACCACTATCACTTCCAGCCAGGTATCTTTTTTCAGGTCAAAGTACTCGAAATGGCATGCTTCATTACGTTCTACAACACTTACGTACTTGTCAAAATGCAGGGCCATAAATTCAGGGAACTCTGCAAGCATTGATTTGCCCACGAGGTTCTTGCCCGGATGATCAAATATCCGCGCAACTGCATCATTTGCCGCTATTATTTCCAGGTCAACGATCTTATTCGCGCTGTCCCTCACAGCCTTTTGGGCCGCTATGCCGTTTATAGAACTGTTGAAGATCGCCTGCACGAGGCTGTTGAGCCGTTTTACTTCGGTGATGTCTATAAAGTTTATTACCACACCGTCCGTTGTTTTGTCTTGCCTCAGGTAAGGAGCTATTCTCATGAGGAAGGTGTTACCATCCTCCATCATTATCTCCTTTTGCAACGATCGTTCCGAGCTGATCACTTCTTTGATATCGTTAATGAAGTCAAGATTTCTAAAGTTGTTGGAGATATCGGTAATAGACCTGCCGATATCCGTTGCTATAAGGTTAACCTGCCGTGTAACTGCCGGCGTAAACTTTTTGATGATCAGCTTCTTGTCAAGGAGTATCTGCCCTATTTCTGTGTTTCGGAAATAGTTATTCATATCATCGTTCAGCTCTATCAGCTCTCTGATTTTCAGCTGGTGTTCGGCGTTTACGGTATGTAATTCCTCGTTCAGCGATTGTAGCTCTTCGTTTGTACTTTGCAGTTCTTCATTCGATGATACGATCTCCTCGTTGCTCGATTGTAACTCCTCGTTTGCAGATTCTACCTCTTCTATTACTGCCTGCAGGTTCTCTTTCGTGTCTCTCAGTTCATTTTCCAGTTCTTCAATTCGCTGGGTCACAAATTCTGTGTCCGATACTACCTCTCTTTTAGGCTTCTTTTCAGGCACATCCTCGCTCAAAATGATAAAGAGGAATGGCTGCATATAGGTTTTCTGGACGATGTAGGGCTTTACGATAATGTTTATGCTTCTGTCGACCTTCCCATTCGATACTTTTACCTTTTTAAGCACCACTTTTTTATCTTCCTTCATGGCTTTGCGTATGGCGGTGCTCAGGGCAATAGATAGATCAGGTGGTACAAGCTTCAGCAGGTTGAAATTAAAGTTGCCTTCGGGGAAAGTGATGAAATTCTTGAAATTTCCAACCGCTTGCTTCACCTCGAAATCTTTATCAACGTATATGCCTGCAAAGTCATATTCCTCCAATAAGGTCTCTTTAAAAATATCAGAAATGCTATTCTGCGCATTTTTGGGTTTGGCAATTACCGGGACGTCGATATAATTGCCCCGGTGTACGGGGTTTAGGAAGGTATCGTGATCACCCGGCCTTGCCTTGCTGGTACATTTATATACTTTCCATTTTTTCTCCACATCCTTCATTACATCCCGCAGGCTGCCTATGTTCTCGCTGGGCCCCAGGAACAGGTAGCCGTCCTGGTTCAGCGCAAAATGGAACTTCTGTAAGATCACTTTTTGCAATAAGGGGTTCATATAGATCAGCATATTCCTGCAGGTCAGCAGGTCTATCTTGCTGAATGGCGGGTCTTTCGATACGTCCTGCCTGGCAAATACAACCATCTTCCTCAGTGCGGGGATCACCCGGTAATTGCTGCCTTCTTTAGTGAAGAAGCGCTTCACGGTTTCCGGCGCTACATCTTTCAGGTTGGCTTCTGTATACACACCTTTCGATGCTATTTCTATGGCTTCTTCATCTATATCGGTTGCAAATATCTTGACATTGACCTCCCATTTCTTATTCGCGTCAATATATTCCTGGAGCAGTATGGCCAGTGAGTATGCCTCTTCCCCGGTACTGCAAGCTACCGTCCAGATTTTTATAGTATCATCGGTCTTTTTATCTTTGAACAAAGACGGGATCACCGTGCTCTTTATAACAGCAAATGCATCTTCATCCCTGAAGAACTTGGTTACATTTATCAGGAACTCCCTGCACAGGGCCTTTACTTCTTCGGCATCTGTTTTTAAAAATTCAAAATAGTCGGTGATCGATTTAATGCTTTTTTCCCCCATCCTTTTCGCCAGCCGCCGGGTAATTGTCGGCCGCTTATAATGGCTGAAGTCATAAGAGGTTGTTTTGTGTATCAGGTCGAATATGTCCAGCAGTATGGCTTCCTCCTGGTGATTTAGCTTATTGAATGATTTGATGATCGGTGATTCCTTTATATACCCCAGCAGCTCTTCGGCCATCATTTCCGGTGCCAGTATCATGTCAACACAACCTGTTCCTATAGCGCTATTGGGCATTCCGTCAAATTCTGCAGTTATCGGGTCTTGCGCTATTATTATGCCCCCCTTACTTTTAATTGCCTCGATGCCCATGGTGCCATCGCTGCCTGTGCCCGATAGTATTATACCTACAGCCTTGTCCTTTTTTTCCTCCGCCAGCGATGTGAAAAATATGTCGATCGCCGTATTGGGTTTTTGGCTTTTTATTTTGTCCTGCAGTTTGAAGGCCCCGTGCCTGATGGTCATTGTTTTGCCCGCGGGTAACAGGTAAACGCAGTTGGCCCTCAGGAGCATGCCCTCCGTCGCTTCAAACACCTGCATGGCGGTATGTTTGGCCAGCAGTTCATTCATCAGGCTTTTATAGTCAGGCGACAGGTGCTGTATTACAATGTAAGAAAAACCGGTGTCCCCGGGTATATTGTCAAAGAGTTCGTTGATCGCTTCCAGGCCGCCTGCCGAGGCGCCTACAGCTACTATATAGTCATTTGTATCCGGCATATTATTCAGTTAGGTCATTAATGTTTTTGACAGGGCTGTATTTCCGTTACAAGGGAAATTATTATTTTCGCCAGTCAATATGAGTTCCATTTTAAAAATACTCCTTGTAGAAGATGACAGTGACGATGTTGAACTGTTACGCGAGGCATTTGCTGACAACAAGGTTTCTATTGAGATGGACGTCATAAAAGATGGCGGTTTAGTGATTGATTACATTAGCAAGTGCAGCTCATATCCTGATATCATTATTTTAGATTTCAATTTACCCCGGGTTCATGGCCGTACGCTGCTAAAAATGTTCAAAAGCACAGCCGGTTTTAATTCCCTTCCACTGGTCATTCTTACCACCTCAAATGCGCAAAGCGACATTGACTATGCCTACAAGGAAGGTGCCGATAAATTTTTGATCAAACCAACCACCCTTAAAGGCATTAACGAGGTGATTTCCACTATTTTAGCCTTGGCAAAAAAATCGAGCCATTAATTATTTTATAATTTATTTGCTGCACCCTTAGTTTTTAAACACAAAAAAATCGCCATGTGGACGATTTTTAAGCTATAAATATGTTTACAATTACTCAATTACTGGTGACGGATCAATCTTATGATCATAACGATGATGCCTATAAGGAATACAAACAGGGATATCCTGTTCATACCATGCATTAGAAATATGTTTGTATTCTTCGGCGCATCCTTATCACGCTTACGTATGTAGAAATACGTTAAGATCTGGTTCCAGATGCCTTCCCGTTTTGCGTTTTCCATTTTACTAATTTACGGATTTTTTTTCCGGAATTCGACTATATTTGCCACCCGTTGGGGAATTAGCTCAGCTGGCTAGA